>JBIKYX010000039.1:0-34641 GCA_044355035.1 Pseudanabaena sp.
ATAATCGCCTTAGTCTTGTCATTGACCATAGTTGCGGCGGCTTCAACATCAATGCAGAGCGTATCGGCTCTAACTGGGCAGAAAACAGGTTTTGCACCTGCCATAATTACCGCATTCGAGGAAGCCACAAAGGTCATGTCAGGGACAATCACTTCATCGCCATCGCCAATATTCAAAGCTTTGAGGATGCAATACAAAGCCACCGTACCATTGAAAACAGCAATTATATGTTCTGCCCCCGTTACAGCCTTCAAACTAGCTTCAAACTGTTCCGTTACTTTATTCTCAGTCAAGTAGGTGGAATCCATCACTCGCTTAACTTCCTGCCATTCACTATCATCAATCCAAGGTTGAATTTGAGGGATCATGCTAATGTATTTTTGTTTGTTTTTTCTTTGTCTCGTAACTTTTGTGCTGCGATCGTTAGTGATTTAAGCTAATCTAGTCTATCAACATCTAGTATTGTTAGTAATAAAAAATGTCTCAATATCCTAGCAATAAAGAAATCCTCACATATTTCTTTGATATTTATAACAACAAAAATTACGAAGATCTCCATGATTACTTTGCAGCCGATTACTACGATCATGGATTGCCTCAAGTGAGGAGTGTAGAAGATGCGATCGCGATCCTTAAACTAACCCACACAGCCTTTCCTGACATTCAAGTAGTGATTAATGATCTCATTGAAGAAGGCGAAAAAATTGCCTTTCGCGGTTACTTTACAGCTACTCATCTAGGTGAATTTGCGGGAATTCCTGCTAGTGGAGCAAGAGTTGAATTTGAAGCTTTAGAAATTTTCAAGTTTGAAAACCATAAAGTTACGGAATCATGGGGATACTGGCCGATGACTGATATTTTGAGTCAAATTCAACAACATACAGAACAGAACTAAACCCTAAATATGGAAAATGCTGCGGATCTCATCGTAAGCTTGTTTCTGAATCCCCAGAGCCAGCCAAGTTACATGGACAAAGTAAGCAGATAAATTATCGTGATTTAGGGGATTATTGTCATAAGTATGGGTATAACAGAACTTGAAGGTACTATCGATATCCATATTCAATAAATTCATGTCAGAGTTTTCTAACATAAATCGCGAAATCACCCGTTGATCGTTCTGTCGGCTATCCATCATATATTTATCCACAAAATTATCAACTATGTAGTTGAGCATCCGCAGATAAGCCCATTTGTAGCCAATGATAAATCCACTGTTAAGATATTTTGCCTTCTGTCCAGAATAGTTATCCAGAAAGAAAGGGAGTATATCAGCGCTATGGTGACAAAATATAGTTTCCGCCCCAATGATTAGATCCTTGCCTGTATTTTTGAAGTCCGTTACTAACCCATTGGGATCATAACGAATACACAGCACATCATAGGCATCCGTAAAGACGATAATGGAGTTGTCCGCAATCTCAGTATCATCAGCTAAAAATTCCCGAACCTTAAAAATCTTCGAGAGTAGCCCTAGGCTGGGACTGTAAGTCTCAATGATTCGCAAGTCCCCCCGTAGCGATGAATATAGTGGTTGGACAAGTGGACTATTGGCATCGCACAGAGTAATAAAAACGATTTCTTTACTCGTTTGCATCAGAGTCAACTCTTTATTACTTTTTTATCAGCATAACATAAAGTATAGCGCAATATTGATGCATTCATTTTATATTATATATCGTAAGAATTGAGGAATTTCATGTTTCTGAATTTCACAATCATCCTAGGCAATAATGTTTAATTTTAGGTTGTATGATGAGTTCCAGAAAAGCAGACACTATGGGCTGCCTGTAAGTAACCAAAATAAATATTGGGATGGTAGGTAGGGTCTAAATAGTTTTTTTGACCAAAAATGTGAAGTGAGGCTACTGAAAGTGCAGCTAGTCCTCTAATCCCCTCCAAATTAGAGTTATAGCTTAACTTTTTTTATAAAGTGTAATCAATTTTACTGTCAGTTTCTATCTATGCAGTGGTTGTCATAAATTTCCCTACCCCCACCCCATCATCTAATGCCTAAATCTTGATCCCCAACCGTACTTCCTTATCAATACGTGTAAGGATGATTTTCGGTTCTTTAGCGAAGTAGTCATCAGTGGCTTTCCGTGAACCTGCCCAACATCCATAGTCATCAATGATCAGCACACCTCCTGTGGAGAGACGAGGGTAGAGAATTTCAAATTCGGCGGCGGTGGACTCATACCAATCGGTATCTAGACGAAGCACTGAGATGAAATCTGGCTTAGTTTTTGGTAGTGTTTCGAGAACATCACCTTGAATAAAATTAATCTCAAAATCAAAATTATGAATCGAAAAAGCCGCTTGAACTTCTGCCAATGGAGCATAACACCAACCAACCTCATCGCCATACTGCTCGATCATTTCTTGTCCTGTCCGACCGTATTTGTCCACATCAAATTCCGTTGGGGCTGGCATACCTTGAAATGTGTCATATAGATATAGCTTGCGATCGCTAATGTTGCGAGACTTCAGAATTAGCGCCGCTAGCAAAGAGCTACCACCACGCCAAACTCCGCACTCTACAATATCCCCCGCAATATTGCGATCGAGAATATAGTTCATGGATGTATAGAGCGCAAAGAG
Source organism: Pseudanabaena sp. (assembly GCA_044355035.1). Classification (GTDB taxonomy): domain Bacteria; phylum Cyanobacteriota; class Cyanobacteriia; order Pseudanabaenales; family Pseudanabaenaceae; genus Pseudanabaena. Next base: position 2,602 of record JBIKYX010000039.1, read on the forward strand.
GGCTTCTTTACTAGTCATCGTATAAGGCATGACTTGCTGATACAAATCCATAAATACGAGATCTTTATCAATATCTGGTGTGACTTGATCTTTCATAGTCACTTGATGCTTTGTGGAGAAAACGATCGTGCGCTCAGTATTCATGAGGAGATGTATTGTAGTAGAGTGGTTTGATGGAATGCGTTGTCAAGCTCTGTGATTATACATTACCAATAGGCAATAACTGGATAATCAAACCTTCATTTCCTCTTAATTCAAGCCTCTGACCTAGTTGCCCTCCCTGACGATCCATGAATGTAGATAGAAGAACTGTTGACTGGTTACGAAATTCTATCGGTAATATCCATTCTTGGTATTCAGAACTGAAATTTAAAGCGACAAGAATGTCTGATGTCTCGTTAAAGCGGCGGTAACAGAAAAGTTGCGGGGGTGAGTATAAAGAAATGTAATCACCAAGTTGTAGGGCGGATTGGTGCTGACGTAAATGTAAAAGCGATCGCGTTAAAGAAAGAAAAGAGCGAGAGTTCTGTTTTTGTGCCTTGACATTAAGACTATTGTAGTCATGGGTAATCGGTAGCCAAGGTTGGACTGATTCATCACAGAAACCCGCATTAGGGGAGTCATCCCAAAGCATCGGAGTGCGTTCAGGATCGCGACCAACGCCAATACCAGGAGCTTTTATTTCCCAAGGATCTTGGATATGCTCGGCAGGAATCCAGCCATCCTCCATCCCCAGTTCATCTCCATAATAGATTGTGGGTGTTCCGCGAAGGGTGAGCAATAGCATCATGGCAATTTTTGCTTGAGAAATTCCAATTCTGCTGGCGAGGCGATGTTTGTCATGATTACTTAATGACCAATTCGGCCAAGCCTTTTCAGGAAGTAATCGCTCATAGCGATCGACCACTTCTCTGACGCTCTCGGCATTCCATTGACAGTTCGATGACATTAATTCTGAATTGAGCGGTAAATGTAGTTCGTCATTGGCTCCGTAATGTTTAACAATTTCTTCTAGAGATTTGTAAAGTTCTCCTTGCAAAAGGCGATCGCCATACTGATCAACCAGCCTTCGGAGCATCCGATTATAATCGTGAATTTCTGGTATATTTTTGCTAAAAACTTCAATCAGGCGATCGGATGGTTCCATTCCCATATGCCAGTCGGGATTGACGGGATTATCTCGAAACTGCAAATCTTTATAGGCGCGATAGGCGGCATCAACGCGAATGCCATCCACACCTCGCTGCAACCAGAAATGAAGTACATTCAACATGGCTTCTTTGGCACTAGGGCTACGCCAATTAACATCTGGCTGCTCTTTTAGAAACGAATGTAGATAATACTGCTCTGTTTTGTCATCCCATTCCCAAGCCGAAAGCCCGTCAAAACGTCCTAACCAATTATTAGGCAAGCCACCATCGGCACTAGGATCTTTCCACATATACCAGTCGCGTTTAGGATTTGTTCGTGAACTGCGCGATTCTTTAAACCATGAATGTTGATCGGAGGTATGGGCGGCAACAAAGTCAATGACAATCTTGAGATGGCGATCGTGGCAAGCTGCGATCAAAGTATCTAATTCTGAAAGGTCACCAAAGATAGGATCAACATTAGTATGATCGCTAACATCATAACCAAAATCAGCCATAGGCGAAGGATAGAATGGTGTCACCCAAAGGGCTTCGACTCCTAGCCATTTTAAATAATCGAGTCGCTGAATAATCCCTAATATATCACCAATACCGTCTCCATTGGAATCTTGAAAACTGCGTATATAAATCTGATAAACAACGGAAAATTTCCACCAAGGAGAATGAGACATTTTAAGTTTAATTATAGGTGACAAGAGTTAAGGCAAAAATAATTTATCTCACATAATCCTATTATCACATATTCGGTTGTACGTCTTCTGATAAAATTTGGCACACCTGACCAAGTTTAGTACTCTGCATAAATTAAAAAAATAATTACTTGAGTTCCGACTAATGACAACACAGGAAAAAATTAAAATTACCTGCATCTTCACTCATCCCACTCGTTGGGTTCCCTTTGAGTTAGTTGCTAAATATATTGACAAGAGTAAATTTGCCATTGATTATGTCATTCTCAATGAAGGCGATCCGATGATTGCTTATTTGCAGGATCTTAATATTCCTTGCACGGTTACTTCCTATCCAGACTATAGCAATACCCCAGAAATGGTCAAATTTCTCTACGATCATTTGCTAAAAAATCAGACTGATATTGTTCACACCCATTGGTTTGCGGGAAGTTTGGCAGGAATGCAAGCCGCCTATTATGCAAAGGTTCCAGTACGAATTTTCACAAGAGAACATCCTTCCATCAAATACTATTCCCGCCATGCCGCCAGTAAACATCGGTTAATTTGGGAATGTGCGACTAATGTGATTGGAGTGACCAATAAAAGTAAAGAAGGGATGATCGAAGATGGTATTCCCGAACACAAGATTACGCTGATACCGACAGGATTTGATGTTAGTGAATATGAGAATGTAGAAACTTCACGCATCGAGCAATTGCGAGCTAAATATTTAGGAAATCACCAAAGTCCTGTTATCGGAGTGGCGGCGAGATATGTCCGATGGAAAGGTGTGGAATATGTTATTGAAGCCTATAAAAAGGTTCTTGAAATTTACCCGAATGCTCTCTTAGTCCTTGCAGGAACAGGGATCGATCGCACAGATTTGGAAGAGAAAATCCGTAAGGCGCGGAAGGAAGATATTGTCGCTCCTCAATACGATGACATTCTCAGCATTAGCGAAAAGTTATCGCAATTACCGCAGCAGAGTTATATCGAAATTCCGTTTGAAGCCGATCTGTTTGCGCTGTTTAAACTATTTACTGTTTTTGTCCATGTACCAACGGATTCTATTCAAGAAACCTTCGGACAGGTCTATGTAGATGCGATGCTTTCGCGAGTTCCTTCAGTAATTACCCTTGGTGGAAGTGCGGCGGATCATGCTGTCCATCGAGAAAATGCTTGGGTGGTTGATTACAAAAATAGCGATCAAATTGCTGAGGGAATATTAGCACTTTTGAGCGATACGCACTTTCGGGAGAAAATCATTCATAATGCGTTTGTTTGCGCTCAACAATACGACATCAAAAATCATATCCAGCGACTTGAGCAATTTTATATCTCTGAGCTTGAAAAACGCAGGGAGTAGTTTTTGCTAAAGTTGATTTAAAAATTACACGAATTGATTCAGCCATGCTTTTATTACAGTTCAGTACTTCTCACTATTGCCGCAAAGCGAGATTAGCCCTTGGCTATAAACAAATTTCATATCAAGTCGAAAACCTTACCCCTGCGTTACATCTCTTACGAATTAAGTCATTGTGTGACTCAACCACTGTGCCTGTACTCTTACCACAGCAAAAAAACTGCCCAGCCGTAGTTGCTGATTCAACCGAAATTATCCAGTTTTTAGAAGCTTATCAGCCAAGCTCACCACTATATTTTGTCGATCCACAGCAACAACAGGAAGCTTTACGTTTAGAGGATTATTTTGATGAAATTGGCATCGCCTCAAGGGTGGTTTATTCCCAGTTTCGAGCCACTGAAGGCAAGCAAATTGATCCTTCTTGGATTAGCTTATTGATAATTAATATGATCCGATTAAAATATGGCATTAATACCAAGTCAGCAAACGTGGCGGCTCAGAAGATTGCGGATGCGATCGCTTTACTAAGTGAGTTTTGGCAAGATGGTTATTTGATCGGCGATCGCTTTAGTGTTGCCGACTTGACGGCGGCGGCGTTGTTGTCGCCATTGGGCTTAATTCCCAACTATCGGCGCAATTATCCTTGGCTATTTGAGAAAATTGCGGAGATTCATCAACTTTGCAATGAGCCTTTACCCAAAAACTGGGATGCTGGGCATAAGTTACTTGGCATAACTTAACGTATGATCTTACTGATAATCGAGGCGATTAGTGCGAGTAGTGATATGACTGTTAATGTTAGCGAATCTTTGTTTGAGCAGATCCTCGTTTATCTCCGACTAAGGACAGAGGCAAGCGATCGCACTGCACAGAAATTGCTCAAAACACTAGAAACTCTTACATCTGCTAATGCGCCGATAAGTTCTGGGGCGGCTCACGCTGGAGTAAATTCTGGGGTAAATTCTGGTGATCGCCCCCTAGTTCTTTCTGATGATCTTGCCTCACAATTTGGACAAAAGCTATTTGAATCATGGAAAGAATTAGCTGATTTGCAAGTTGGCGAAAATTATTGGAGTTATCCAGTCATGTTTGAAGATATTGCTGAAATTATGGAGTTATCCATTGATCGCTTTGTGCAGTATCTGGGGAGTATCCAAATCGGTAGTTTGCAACTAATTCAGGGAAGGGGTTACAACTATCAGGTTAATGGGCAACAAGCCGCTTCATTGACCTTTCATTCGGCTCCAACTCTCAAGAAAGCCGCCATCCCCAAGGTCTCTGGGAATAAACTTGAGAATAAACAAGAGGCGAGTCCCAAAAGTAAAGCTTTTAAAGTTGGCGATCGCGTATGTGTAAATGCTAATCGACAACAATATGCCAATCACAAAGGCGTGGTAGAGCAGGTAATTAGCGTCAGTTGTCGGGTGAAGCTCGATAATGGTTGGACCGCTTTTTTACCTAATCATTGTTTAGATCATATTGATTAAGTAGCTAGGTAAAAGGCGATACGGGAAAATTTTTACGCAACTTTTTACGCAAAGATGCTTAAGTCATCGGCGTTGATTGTCTTATGTCATCTCTTAAAACTAAAATTACGAGATAGTTTTTATAGGACGACTGTAATTTCATGCGTAAAACAGTTGCAAGATTTTGCTCCCTCGCATTGATCACCATATCAATTGTGTTATCGCTTAATTTATTGTTTAGTAATTTATTTCCTCAAAGTTCGCGGGCGGATAATAATCCAATCTCGATCGCCGTGGCTGCGTCCTTGAGCGGTGATGGCGCGAGTGGGGGGCAAGAAATTGTCGATAGCATCAAGCTATATATTGATGCGACTAATCGCGAAGGTGGGATCAACGGTCGTCCGCTTAAATTAAATATTGTTGATGACAAGGGCAATGTTCAAGGCGCAACCGAGGCGGCTAACAACATTGCCAAAACTGATGCTCTGGTGGTTTTAGGACATCGTTCGTCTGATGCTTCGATCGCCGCAGGAACTATCTATCAAGAACGTAAATTACCTGCGATCACAGGTACGGCGAATAATCCTAAAGTCACCACTGATCGCCCGTACTATTTTCGGATTATTTATACCAATCCTGATTTAGCAAAAACCTTGTCACTCTATGCACAGCAGGTATTGCAGTTCAAGACAGCTAGTGTAATTTATGACAAGGCTAGCAAAAATGAACAAACCCAATCGGAAGTAATTAAAACAGCCTTTGAAGCCAATGCTAGTGGCAAGATTCAAAAAATTTGGGCGATCGACTCCGATCCAAATAATCGCAAATCCTCAATTCAGCAGATCGTTAATGAAATTGCTGCCGAACCTGAAGCGGGAATTTTGTTTTTAACCTTATCGAAAGAAGATGTTGCCGAAGATTTCTTAGTCGCACTCAAACAGAAGGGACTGAAAAACAGTATTTTAGGTGAACAGGCGCTGGGACGTGAATCTTTTGCCAAACGATTTGATAAATATGATGAAGAAAAGAAACAATCTGGGTTCTTCACCGATGGCATGTATGTGCCATTGCCAATTTTGTTTGATAGTGCGGGAGCCGATGCTCAAGATTATTTCGCAGCTTATCAAAAAGCCTATAACAAGACTCCTTCCTATTTAGGCGCTAAATTTTACGAGGCAACGATCGCCGCCGTGGATGCAATTCGTAAAGCCGATCTTAAATTGACAACTGCGAGTTTAGAGAGCGATCGCGAACAGGTGCGTGAGGCTCTGTCAAAACTAAATAATCGCAAGGTGGGACTGCGCGGTTTAACGGGATTACTCTATTTCAATAGCGATCGCAATAGCGATCAACCTGTCCGTTTAGCCAAGTTCCAAAACTATAAACTCATTTCCGCATCTCAACAATTTACGCCGATCGCTAATCCCGAACGATTGAATTTGCCAAAAGAACTGCAAGCTGGCAGCATCGTCGCATCTGGCGAGAAATATTTCTGGCGGCAGCGTGTAGTTTATGCAGGGATGGATATCAATAAACTCAATCGCATTGATAAATCGACTTTTACCGCCGATTTTTATGTATGGTTTCTCTATAACGGTACGGATGAACCAACGGAAATTCAATTCCCTGACGCAGTAACTAATAGTGTGAATCCGACTGCACCTGTCTTTGATGGTAAATCACCGATCAAGTCTCAAGTGGTAGATGGCTTGAACTATCGCCTCTATCGGGTGCGTGGTGAGTTCCGTAATGCCTTTGATTTTCGCGATTATCCCTTTGATTCGCAAAAGTTGAATTTGCGGTTTGATAATCCCAATCTATCTACAGAAAGGTTAATCTATGCGATCGATACCGTTGGTTTGAAATTACCGCGATCAAAAGAAGCAGAGCGTAAACCTTTTCAGGGATTGCAACTTTGGAACTTCAAAGATATCACCTATTTTCAAGATTCATCACGCAGTACTTCCACTCAAGGCGATCCCGAACTAGTGCAGTCCAATGCTCAGGTTGAATACCCCGGCTTAAGTATTCGCATGACATTTCAACGTAAAACCCTAGTATTTCTATCGAAGAATGGTTTCCCGTTGATGCTGCTTGCATTTTTGACCTATTTCTGCTTGTTTTTCCCTTACAACATGTTTGTACCGCGCACGATGGCTCCTGCCTCAGCGCTACTATCAGGGATTGTGTTGTTGTTATCCTTTAACAATCAACTGCCTGAAGTCGGATATACCGTGGCGATGGAATATGTGTTTTATGTCTATTTCTGTCTATGCCTAATCCCAATCCTTGTGACTGCGATCGGCGCTAAATTAGACAAAGATGGTAAAACAAAAGCCTTTCGCTATTTGAATATTGCCTCTTGGATTATCTATCCCGCAATCTTCTTCACAACTTTGATGACTTTTCTGATCACCTATGGCGATCGCTTAGCTTAATTTGTACGCACAAGTTATCAGCTATATCGATTAGTTACGAAAGATCCCCCTCAATCCCCCTTGTAAAGGGGGAAGAAGATAATTTATTAATTCTCCCCCCTTTACAAGGGGGGCTGGGGGGGATCTACACTCTAAAACGTAGACAGAAGATTTATGTCTACATTGTCTACACTTTTAAGGTCGATTTAGAGCGATCGCTATGCTCGCTAATGTAGAACAATGCTTTAAGGAAACTATGAATATTAAGTGGAAATCTCAATTATTACTATTTATGGTGGCTATAACCACTTCGATCGTGTCGGCATATACGGGATTTGGGGCAAGCAATGCCATGATCGAAAATGCGAAGAAACGCGAACTAAATGTCACCGCTACATTAATCCAGAGCAACATCGCCGAACAGATTAATAAAGCTTCAGCAAGAGCTTCATTGGTGTCCTCGTTGCCCTCGATCAAGCAGGCTTTTCGGGCAAAAAATCGCGAAGATATCGCCGCACGCCTATTGCCAGCGATGATAGTCCAACGCGACCAGTTTGGTGTGAGGGAAGGACAGTTTATTCTACCGCCCGCGATTTCGTTCCTGCGGATCTATGCCCTCAAAGACGGACATGGTGAAGATTTAAGTGGATTTCGGCAGATGGTTCTCGTCGCTAATCGGACTGGTGAACCCCAACGTGGTATGGAAATCGGTCGTCGTGGACTCAGCATTCGTGCAGTCTATCCCGTCAAAGATGATGAGGGGTTGATTGGTAGCTTTGAAATAGGATTAAGTTTCTCCTCTATACTTTCTCAAACCAAGATCAATACTGGCTTTGATGCGGGTGTGTTCATTGATGATAAATTGATGACTGAGGTTGCCAAATTGATTCCTCGTCCCGACAATGAACGCATCATTGGTGGATACCAAGCTGTTGAAGTTACCGACTGGGCGGCTCTCAAACCCTTACTATCACCTGCGATATTTGCCAAAGCCCGTGATATTACCACTGACCTAATCACGTTAAATGGCAACGACTACGGACTGGTGTTAGTGCCAGTGCTTGATTACAAAGGAGAACGTATCGGTGCAGTGGTAGCCGTTCGAGACTTTAGTGAATTCCAAACCCAGCAAAGATGGGCGCTCACAGGCACTATTGCGATGGCAGGATTGCAGATTGTGTTACTGACAGGTGCATTGTTAATCGTAGTTAATGCGATGTTGCTCAAGCCCTTTGAGGCGATCGCTAGTGCTAGCAACCAGCTTGCCGATGGTAAACCAGTTCCCGATCTAGAGGATTTGGCAAATCGTCACGATGAGATTGGGGGATGGCGCGATCGCTTCAAACTCTCGCAAATCAAGGTAATGCTAATCATGATCTAGAGGAGTCAAAAAATGCGTAGATTATGGAAAGTTTCGCTATCTCGCATCCTGAGCATTTTTTTGCTGTGCATTTCCTTCTATTTGGCTACTTATATTGGAACGGGATCGAGATCTATTGGAGCAGGCTCAAACATAACAACAACCGCTATCTTTGCCCAATCTAATCCTGAGACCACAAGTAATACTTCATCTAATGTATCAGCAGCCAATCCCAGCCCCACTGAGCCAGTAAAGCCTCCAGTAAGTAAGGATAATGCTACTGATGCGAAACTAGTTGTAGATAAAGATAATGCTCCAGATGCAGCAAAAACTACTGCAAGTACTCCAAGTAAAGAGAACAATCCTGATGCAACAAGAAATCCAATAAGTAAAGAGAACGTTAAAGATAACCCCAAAAAAACTACTTCTCCAGACGCAAACCCATTGGGGATGAATAACCTTATCCCTTTCCCTTCTAATGTGGCTTTGCCAATGAAGGTAGGTGTAGCATTATTTGTAAACAACATCAGCAAAATCAACGAAGCTAGTAATACTTTTGAAAGTCAGTTTGATTTGAGATATGAATGGAAAGATCCTCGCTTAGCCTTCGACACTGGTGAGATGGGAACTAATCGTTTGGAGTTTGGACAAGAAGCAGCGATCGCTAAGTTAGCCACGATCTGGAATCCGCAGATTAAAATCACTAACATCATTGAAAAAGATGCTCAAATCGTGCCTGGATTATTCATTCACTATGATGGAGAAGTGGAACTAATTCAGCGTGTTAAAGCGACCTTTGAGACTAAATTAAACTTAGATGCATTTCCCTTTGACACGCAGTCTCTGTTAGTCGCCATGTTGTCATCCAAGTACAACTCCAATCAAATTGTATTAACTCAGGATCAAGAAGATCTAAACGAATCAGGACTCGATCCAGACCTCAAAGTTAATGGATGGAAACCGCAGGGAATCTCTTTTAAAATGACCCAGTTACGCGCTTGGAATGGAGCTTTTCTCCGTCAGATCGAGGCTCGCGTAGGTATGAGACGTATACCAAATGCAATTCTCGGCTCAATCTTCACGCCTTTTCTATTGACTTTAATTGTACCGACAATTTTTACATTTTTCGCGAATGTGGAACTAGCTCCCCGTCTAGTCGCATGGAGTGGTTCAATTTTGGCTCTGGTGGCGCTCACTTTCACATTTTCAGTGCGTTATCCTTGGCTCGGTAGTAATAGCTTGGTGTCACAGATCTTCACCGCAGGTCATGCCTATCAATTGCTCTCGGTTGTTTTGTCGATAACTCTGTTTAATCCCGACGTAGCTAAGAAAATGGACAGATTTATCGTTGCCGAACTGGTCAGCTACTTGCGATGGCTAGTTCCTGTTGGCTTTTTAGGTGTATTGATCACGAAGTCTTTGCTCACGGCTTTTGATTGGTAATAGAAATTGAGAAATTGAGATAGAACTTTTGGCGATCGCAAATTGGCAATTTTCACCTTGATGGAGTTCAGGAGTTATTGCTGCTTGGCGATCGCTTGATTAAGTTGTAATAGCTCTTCTAGTAAGTCATCACTGTCGCTAAAGCCGTAAATTTGCATTACCAGTTTGTCGAGTTTGGCATGGAGTTTGTAGAGTTGGCTGGCGGGTTCGTGAAAATAATCGTTATAAAGTTTGGTGATGCCCCATTGTTTGCTTTCCATCTGCTCAGTACGATATTGATGGAGTTCTTGCATCGTGGCGCGGATTTTAGCGACTAGGGGACTGGTTTTATTTTGCGGAAATGGGAATGTCTCGAAACAGGTTGTATTGGTATAACGGGTTATTTCTCCTAAAGATGAGCTTTGAGCTTTTATCCATAATCGATGGGCTTTAGATGTGAGAACACCAAGAATGTAAAAGTCATCAGAAGCAATCACCATATTGGCTTCGCAGGGAAGTATGGCAATATCTACAGGGGTAAATATTACCCATTTAGAAACTTTTGGCACAGCGAAATAGCAAGTCAAGCCTTGTAAGGCTTCTCGCATCGCAGGACTATATCGCCGAAACCGCCACCAGTAAGTCTGAGATAATTTACTACGATTAACATCTTTTTGCGGTTTTACCTGCTCTCTTACTCGTTGAAATGGCAATTTATAATCAGAAGCCTGTTCCAAAGACATATCATTAAAATCAATCACCCAGTTAAGTTTTGCATTGGGATTGATTAGTCCCGTTCCGTCAATCATCGGCTTTAAAACATCGCCATTTTTAGGCTCCACCTTAATCCATGCTTCGGCTTGTTCCTGAGAAATAATGAATCCCTTACCACCGAGAGCGCATGATTCAAATGAAATAGATTTGTTTTCCGCCAGTCTTTCTGCGCTATCAACAGGAACTTCCGTTTTTAAAGATGAATAAATAAATGGGACTGGTTCACCATCCAGAAAATTTTGCCCTTGCGGCTGTTTTGTCCAGTTAACGATGCTCACATAGACAGCCGCTTCACCAGACCATTCTTGCGTTGAAATGGCATTGTGAATCAATCCACCATTGTTAACAACATAATCTAGACTGGCTCTTCTACCCGAAACTTGTGTGATTGAATTTGTCCCTACTAGTCCTGCTCCACCATTTTCGCTAAGTGAATCATGGGCTTTTCTAAACCAAAACACACAAAAATCTGGTTGTCCTTGTACATCAGGAAAGCGTTGCTGAATTTTTTTTACATACTTATCGCCCAGTTCTTGACGTAATTTTTTTCCTCCCAAAAAAGGCGGATTGCCAATAATCGCGTCAGCTTTAACCCAATCAGAAAACAAAGCATCTTGACAAATAATATTGTTATCTAAAATGTCGAGAGGTAAAGCAGGTTCAGATAGACCATGCTGATCGATCGCTACCTTACGAGCGATCATCAAAGTTACCCTAGCCAACTCCACTGCAAACGGATTTATGTCCATACCAAAAAACTGATTAGGCGTAACTAATCCCATTTGCACCTGCTGTGAGCTTGTTTTTTGCCTATTATCTAACTTAGTTAATAGCATCACCTCGATCCGCTTTAGCTCTTGGTAAGCAAGATATAGAAAATTTCCCGAACCACAAGCAGGATCTAAAACTCGATAGGCTTGTAACTCTAACTGTAAAGCATTGAGATCGCCAATACTATTAGCAACCTCGATCTTGTCTTCCCAATACCTTGTGATGGTTGGTACAACAATTTTCATGATGTCTACTTCAGACGTAAAGTGCATCCCCTTTGCATGGCGTTCCTCCGCGTCTGAAGTTGCTTCAAAAATACTGCCAAAAATCGCAGGTCGAATTTTGCCCCAATTTTCCCTAGCCGCCGTATCTAAAATCTCTATCTCTTTTCTTTCAAGCTCGATCGCATGAATTTCCGTAAATAAGCCGCCATTAAAATAATCAACACCCTTATACCGCCCTGCGGGAGTGATTCCTTTCTCGTTCATCGTTTTAAACAAACCACCTAATAAGTCATAGGTATTTGCGCCATTAATACAATCTTGAACACAGGACACAAACAGATCTTTAGGCAATAGTCCCCGATTCTCCGCAAACATCGCTAATACGCATTGCAAAATAAATTTTTGAGCGATTAAATCTGTAAATCCACTTTTAGCTGATCTCGCCTTGAGTAACTTGTAGAGTTTTCCTAACTGCCCTGCTGTTTTAAGTGTCACCTCTACTTGGTTATTTCTAAATACAGGGGTCGTATTGACCGCGATCTCCATGAATCGGAATGCACTGGCTCTATTTGGTAAGTCAGCGATCGCCACCATATCTACAGGCGTATCAACTTGGAGATTAAAGTCATAAATCCAAAACTCATCAAAATTGCAAAGAATTACATATCTAGGGCGATCGGGTACGAGATAAGTCCAGTACTGAAAAGCTTGCGAATAATGTTTATTGAGATCTTCACCCCGTTTTTTCATCTCGATCAAAACGCCGCCCTTGCCATTAGTCTCAGGACGTTTCCAAACTAAGTCAGCAAAGCCAGTGTTACCCTTAGCACTACCCTTCTTAACTCGATATTCATAAACTGCGCCCGCCTCGATCGCGCCTTTATGATGAAAAGCTTGAAAAAAATGCTCTAAAAATGGCTGAGATTCTGATTTTTCATCACCTTTTAAAGTCGCCTGAAATTTAACAAAATCTTGAAGAGCATCAGACATTTTTTAATCCCAATTTTTTAAATCCCAATATTATATGAGCTAAATCTTAGATATACCATGCTACTGCTACACTAAGATTTAGGCTAGACATCAAGAAACTAATAATTAACTAACGAAACAATCGGAACTTCTGGTAAATTTTGTCTACCATTCAAGAAATCTAACTCAATCAAAAATCCATAGCCAACTAGTTCGGCTCCACTCTGCTCCACCAATTTAGCTGCCGCCGCCGCCGTTCCACCCGTGGCGATCACATCATCGATAATCACCACACGCTTACCTGAAGCGATCGCATCTTGATGCATCTCTAATGTATCGGTTCCATATTCCAAAGCATATTCCACCCGAAATACAGCAGATGGTAATTTTTTCGGCTTACGCACTGGGATAAAGCTGCAACCTAGTTCCATTGCTAAGGGCGCTCCTAGAATAAATCCTCGTGATTCAATCCCGATAATTGCATCGATCGCTCCGATATTCAGTTCAACAAATTTGGTTTTGAAGCCTTGAATTACTTGTTTTAGTCCATTAGGATCGGCTAATAAGGGAGTGATATCCCGAAAAATAATACCTTGCTGCGGAAAATCTGGGATATCGCGAATAATACTTTTAAAGTCCATAGGTGGCGATCGCTAGAAAACTTTTTAATTTTACTATCTTCGCGATCGCCTTCTCGTTATTCGGGTTCATCATCATTTAGGTCTGGAGCTAAATATCCTGTGATCCCATCACGAAAGATTTTGACTTTTAAATTTTGATTTCCTACTGTCGCACCATTTGCAGCGAACCGAGATCAGCGATCGCTATAGCCTCTTGATCTCCTGTATCCAACCACTTGATCTGCACTTGCTCTAACTCTACTTCCGAATCACCAATGATTACAGCGGCTCTCGCATTCGCACTGCTAGCACGTTTGAACTGTTTGTCGAATTTTGCGCCACTGAGATCAAGCTCTACTGTAAATCCCCCTTTACGCAGAATCTGGGCAATGGATAACGACTTCGCTTCCGCTTGTTCACCACGCGAAATTACATAGAAATCGATCGCTGCTGCTTTTTGTTCGGCAACCTGTTGCATCAAAATAACTAACCGCTCTAAACCGATCGCCCAACCCACCGCAGGCACATCCGCACCACCTAACTCAGCAATCAGGCGATCGTAACGTCCGCCGCCACATACTGCCGATTGTGCGCCAAGGAGATTAGACTGAATTTCAAACGCAGTGCGGGTGTAATAATCTAAACCGCGTACAAGTCGGGGATTAATCCGATAGGTAATATTCAGATCGGTTAATAGGTTTTGGACTTGCTGAAAATGTTGCTGCGATTCTGGGCTTAAATAATCGAGAATGCTCGGTGCGTCTTGGGAAATTTCTTGAGTGCGCTTGTCTTTGCTGTCGAGAATGCGGAGAGGATTGCGGGTGAGGCGATCGCGAGAATCTGTGTCAATTTCTTCAATAAAAGGTGTGAAATATTCCACTAGAGCCTCACGGTAGGCAACCCGATCTTCAGCGCTACCAACGGAATTAATATCAATTACCAGATCCGTTAAACCCACCGCTTGCAAAAAATCACTGGCGATCGCCATGACTTCCGCATCAGCACGGGCATCGGCGCTGCCAATTACCTCTACGCCTAACTGATGAAATTGACGCTGACGACCTGCTTGAGGACGCTCATAGCGAAACATTGCGCCCTGATACCATAGGCGCTGCACTCCACCTTGAGCAAATAGCTTGTTCTCAATATAGGATCGCGCAACTCCCGCCGTACCTTCAGGGCGTAATGTCAAAGAGCGATCGCCGCGATCGTTAAAGGTATACATTTCTTTACCGACAATATCTGTGGCTTCACCAATTCCCCGCGCAAATAACTCAGTCGCCTCAAAAATTGGCGTGCGAATTTCGGTGTAGGCGGCTTGGGTAAGAATTTGTCTAGCGGCGGCTTCTAGCTGTTGCCAGTAATAAATTTCGGGAGCTAGAATATCGCGAGTGCCGCGTGTGACCTGAAGTGAAGTCATGGATAGCAAGTAAAGTCTGTGATGTTATTCCAGAATACAGAATTTTTGGACATGAAAACCCCAAAATTAGGCGCAATCCTTAAATTTTCCTTAAGTCGCAGCGATCGCAAATTCACCACGACATTTTGCACCACCATTAGCAATCACTAGTTCATGGAGCGTGAATTCATCACCAAGTTTCTGCGTCAGATTTTCTAATAAAGCCCGAATCTCTTCATCGGTAGTAGCTATGGGCGCAGGATCAGGGGCGATCGCTTCCAGAAAAATTGGCGACTTCAGACAACTTTGTAAATCTTCGGGACAAAGCTCCACATCCATTGTGACGCGAATGGGATTGAGCAAGCGCAACTGCTCGCCCTTAAGTATTTGACCAATATTTAGATGAATTGCTTCGGCACATAGGTCAATATTCGTAATCGCTAATCCTTGATATTTTGCTCCCGCACCGATGACAGTGGCTTTGGGGATATCACCGCTTAAAATTTGATGACTTTTACCCGCGATCGCAATTTCAATTGTTTCAATATGTTCGACCTGCGATCGCAGCCATAATTTAATGATAGGAATTAATACTGAACTAACAACAGACATGAGTTGAACCTTTTTACCTTTTTGGGTAAACCTTTTTGAGATGATGGCAGTCAAAACCTATAAGTTGATCACCATCGATATTGCCTCAATAAGTATAGTTGCTCATGTTGATCATATTAGTAATTTTGTTTTTGCACTAATATTAAGAGTATTACTTCTAACTAGAATTCATCATGGTTCAGGCGATCGCAGCAAAAGATGTAACCCTAAGGGAATTAAAGAAAAACTTGGGGATTCAAATATCTCAAGATTCTGCTTTTTTTACGGAATGGTTGGATAGTTTTATACCTTTAGATGAGGAAGATTGCCATTTATTAGATCGAGTGAAAGCTAATTTTCTGGAATTGATGGAAGATCCACCAATGTTAGAAAATACAGTAAAAATGGTAGTACTTGCTCCATTGTTAGATCTCGCTGGCTTTTATCACAAGCCATTTCGGATTGAAACAGAAACAGCTATAGCCTTAGAAATGAAAGATGAAGGAGCAGTAATTCGAGGGCGAATCGATGTATTGGTTATCAAAAATCGGCTTTGGTTATTAGTCATTGAATCAAAACGGAGCGATTTTGCAGTAACAAGAGCGATTCCACAAGCTTTAGCTTATATGTTGAGTAATGCGGAAGCCGTACAACCAACATTTGGCATGATTACCAATGGGAATGAATTTTTGTTTTTGAAGACTTCACGCAATGAGTATGCTAATTCGCGGTTATTTTCTTTGGTAAACCCTAATAATGAGCTTTATGAAGTATTGCAAATACTAAAACATCTAGGCTCAAAAATATGTATGTAAGCTTTGCGATCGGAGCCATAATTTAATGATAGGAATTAATACAGAACTAATAACAGACATGAGTTGAACCTTTTTACCTTTTGGGGTAAACCTTTTGGGGATGATGGCAGTCAAAACCTATAAGTTGATCACCATCGATATTGCCTCAATAAGTATAGTTACTCATGTTGCTCTTGATAGATGTAGGACTTAGGCAAAATCACCTTGAACCCTTATTTCAGAGTAGGGGCAATTCATGAATTGTCCCTACTCTGCGTCCTTTTGCGTAAGCCCTAAGATGTTTAAAACGGTAGTTAACCATATCGAAACACCTAGTCGCATCGATCCCGATCTTAGCCTTGTTCAAGCTTGCTTGCAAGGCGATCCCCATGCCTTCAAAAAGCTGTACCAACGCCATCACAATAAGGTGCGATCAACGCTATTTCAGCTATGTGGCTCCGATGGTTTAGATGATTTGGTGCAGGATGTATTTTTGCGAGCATGGAAAGGGTTAAGTAAATTTCGACAGTCAGCACAATTTTCCACATGGCTCTATCGAATAGCCTTTAATGTGGCAAGCGATCGCCGTAAAGCTCTAGCCAAAATGCGATCGCGCAATGTCAATGTCGAAGATGAGCAACTTGCTAATCTTGCCGATGATGCGATCGCCCGTGAAGGATATTCGCAAGCGGGATTAAATCAAATGCATTACCAAGATCTGATGCAGCGTGGTTTAGCAAAACTCAGTGATGATCATCGCGCTGTCTTGGTGCTGCATGATCTCGAAGAAATCCCCCAAAAGGACATCGCTGAAATTTTGGCTATTCCTGTAGGCACGGTGAAATCACGATTATTTCATGCGCGTAGTGCGATTAAAAAGTTTTTAGAATCCCAAGGAGTCGAGTTATGAAAGATAAATATTCTCAAGAATCCCATGATTCGCTCGTGGGTTTTTTGAAACAAAACAAAGCGATCGCGCCGCCACCAGCACCAAATTTCGAGCAGCAGCTATTTGCCGAAATCGCTAAATATCCCCAGCCATCTTTAAAATCCTTACCAAAATTTAGATTACGGCGTTGGCTACCTTGGACTTTGCTAATCCCCGCCGCGATCGCCACCAGCCTTACTTTTAATTGGGTAACTAATCGATCGCAGTTAGAAATGGCAAGTAATTCTAATCTCATGAGTGAAGCCGAAAAAGTGGCGATCGAGCAGACCTTAATCAGCAGTTGGAATGTGACTGATGAATCTGTCTCGCAAACAAATTCGCAAAATCCAACATCAGATTTGCAAATATTAAGTGAACTATCTCCCCTCGAATATTAGTAAGGGCAATTCATGAATTGCCCTTACTAGCCCCTACATCTAGCCCAAAAAATTCTTAGTTTTTACCAGAAATATATGTTTCAATCAAAAGTATTCCGTTATTGTGCGATCGCTACGTTTGTCGTTGCGACCAGTGGCGCAGTGATATACGCAAACTCTAGCACCACTTCCCAAACTCAAGCCCAAACTCAAGCCCAATCGTCTATCTCTCCCCAACCGCAAGTTCAAATTACAAACAAACCCTCGGCACAAGATCTATTACCTGAATCAGAAAAAATTGCCGAGTTACCGATTGATAGTCTTGCTGAACGGGGAAATAATGTAGATATGCCTTCTGGCAGGGTTCTCAAACAGCTAAATCTTTCGCCTGAGCAATTACAAAAACTTAAAACTATTCGCGATCGCCAAGTTCCGCAAATTCGAGATCTTGCCCAACAATCGCGTCAAGCTAATAAGGAATTACGCGACTTGCTCGCAGGGACAGAAAGTAGTGATGTAATTCGCTCGAAGCATACACAGGTTCTGAATTTACAACAGGAATTACGCAAACAACATTTCGAGAGGATGTTGGCGATGCGCGAAATTCTCACTCCCCAACAGCGATCGCAGCTAAACGAGATTATGCAGAAACATCGCCCAAATCATAATAAGAGAGAATGGCTGAGAGGTCGTTCCTAAAGCTATAGCTTTGCGCTAAAATCAAACCAAGAGAAAAGTTTAAAAGTGCCGATAAGATGGATATTCATGCATTGAGAGAGGACTATCAAAAAGGAGAACTCAGGCGTAAAGATCTACAAGATGATCCCTTTAATCAGTTTGAGATATGGTTCCAGCAAGCTTGCAATGCTGAACTATTAGAGCCGAATGCCATGACCTTAGCGACCGTTTCGGAGCAGGGTCAGCCATTTATGCGAACCGTATTATTGAAATACTTTGATCGACAGGGATTTGTATTTTTCACCAATTATGAAAGTCGTAAGGCAAATCAAATTGAAGCCAATCATAGAGTCTCAATGCTATTTACTTGGCTACCCTTACAACGTCAAGTTCATATTACAGGGACAGCCGAAAAAGTAACTACTGCCGAATCCTTGGCATACTTTTCATCACGTCCCAGAGGCAGTCAGCTAGGAGCATGGACTTCGCAACAGAGTTCGATCATTTCTTCGCGTCAACTTTTATTGATGCAATTTGAAGAAATTAAGAACAAATTTCTTGAGGGAGAAATTCCACTACCATCTTTTTGGGGTGGCTATCGCATTGTTCCCAACAGCTTTGAGTTTTGGCAAGGTTGCACTAATCGTTTACACGATCGCTTCTTATACTCACATCAAAGAGGTCACCAAGAAGATCAATGGCAAATTCAAAGACTAGCGCCATGAAGCATTGCCCCGATTAGCCCTACTTCTGGGTTGAGAACAACATGAATAGGGATATCGTCTAAAACACCACTGACCCTGCCCTTATTTTTTAGAACCTGCAAAAACTGTTTATCTTGCAGTAATGGCAAGATCTTCGGAGCAATGCCACCTGCAATATACAAACCGCCATTAGGAATTAATTTCAAAGCCAAATTGCCAACTTCGGCAGCATAGGCTTCAACAAATATTTGCATTGTCTGGATCGCTAAGCGATCGCCATTACTCGGACTCATTGCTGCATTAGCGATCGCCGCCGCCGCCTCACTATCAGTCTCACCCGCCTCCCATCGACGCACTTTTTTGGCAATTTCGGGTGACTCAGCGATAGTATGGCGATCGCGCAAAAACTGATAAATTGCCACAATTCCCGTCCCTGAAGACACCCGCTCCACTGATACCCGATCATGACGCTTGAGCAAATATTGCAATAATTCAATTTCTAGCTCATTCCTTGGCGCAAAATCCGTATGTCCGCCTTCAGTGGCATAGACTTCATAGCGATCTCCATTCCAACCCAAATAGGCTTCACCCAAACCAGTCCCTGCCCCAATCACCCCAATCGGCGATCTCACTACCACTTTGCCCTTTTGCAAGGTACATAAATCTTCAGGTTGCAATCCTAAAACTCCATAGCCAACTGCCACAAAATCATTAATCAAGCTCACCTGCTCAATATGTAGCTCTTCAGCAAGGCGATCGCTATCAAACGACCAACCCAAATTAGTTAATTGCGCTGTTAATTTTGAATCGCGATCGCGCACAGGACCTGCAATGCCCAAGCAAGCACCTGACAGGCGCGGCAGATCGCCTAAATGGGCTTTGCTATTTGAGATAAATTCACGCAAAACATCTGAGAAATTAGCATAGTCAGCACCAGCAAAACGCTGCTCATACAACACCGTAAACCCATCAGCCTTTTTCTCGGCAAGACGCAACAGAGTCTTTGTCCCGCCAATATCACCCGCTAAAAATATTGTCATATTCAGTTAGACGAGATTTGCACTTGCGAGAATTTGGTTTGTCCACGCAGATACGTCTTTTTCTTCTAAAACGGTTGCACCAAGTTTATTGTACGTTATTCTAGTGTTGTCATAAGCTTCCCGTAACTGAGAATAGTTTGGGAACTCAGCCTTTGGCGGTAGGGTGACAACAGCTAATGGAAAACTACGGTTTAGTTCTTTAACATCCTTTATCCACCAAGACAAAGCATCTAAGGTCTCTTTATGTGTAAGAACCTCAAAAGAAACCCCATGAGCAGCTAAGTATGGACGACCATTAGCTACTGATACATCAAATTTATGAGAGTCACTAAGACCTTTAACAATCGCTTGAGCGTCTTTTTTTAGAAATTCTGATGCTCTCTTTCCTAAACGTTGTTTTAAAACATCTCTTACACTGGTAGCAACTATTTTTTTAGCTGCTTGGCGATCGCGCATATTCCTTTGTACGGGAGTTTCATCGACTAAAAATGCTTTTATTGTGTAATCAAAAACATTGTCAATACTCTCTATTGATCCCCTGGGAGGGGTGAACTGAATACTGTTAATCCATTCTTGTGAGACATTTCGCAACCTTTCGACTCTACTCTGTCCACTATTAGGATCGTCATTGGGAAAAAGTAGACCATTCTTAGAGCTTTCGTCCATACGCTTAGCGAAATCACGCAAAAACTTTGTATCTTCTTTTCCGAAAGAGTTGATGCGTTCCCAGCTACGCAAAAAATGGACTTTGACAACTTCTTCGTCAAAAACAATCACACCAATATTGATCCGCTCATTTGCAATCGGATTAGGTACATACTGGATAATGCTGTATCTGCTCGCCATAATTGCCTCATTTTCAGCACATGGATTAAAAAAACTCTAATAACTCATTTTGCCTTTTTACTAAGTATTCAACTAAAGTAATCCTTTCGTCAATGCTTATGCCCCACTCTGTAGGTACGCTCCCCACTACTTGCACAATTGTTTGTTGACTTATTCCTTTCAGTGCGGTTAATGCAGGCTTTAAATCTTCATCGTTGAGATTACAGCTTTTTACGATCATGGGATCTGGTTGAGCAAATTCAACGTGACCAGTTAAGTGTTCACGAGTCCAATCAGGACCGCCGACAAAAAAATGACCATGATCGACGGAATAGACTAAAAGAGGTGGTTTCTTCTCATGCATAAACTGTCGATCATTAGCATGCATCCACCCATAAAGCACTGCTAAATAAGCAAATCTAGAACGGTTTGCAGAGCTATTAGCATAAAAGAAACCACCATGATCATCTGAGCAATTTGGAATAAACTTTGTAGCATGGGCTATTCCAGTAGCTAAATAGCTAAAATCAGGATCAACATCGAGTAGTTCTTGTGATATCTCCATCAAGTAAGGCTGACCCACTGGAGCTTGCATAGACTGCCCCAGTTTTGCTGCAACTCGATCATTAATGATTTGGCGACCTGCTTGCTTACCTTTAACTATATATTCGCCATAGCGAGAGCTGCAAGGGTCAAATGCTCTAATTAGTAACGGATTAGAAGAAGATGGAGGCAAAACCCTAATAATATCTGTAGGAAGAATTAGTTCTTCTGGTTTAGAGATCGCCTCCTCTAATGCTTGACGCAATTCTTCTCTATGCAAATTCTTTGACGCAAGATCTTCTGGCACGAATATATCTAAAAATCTACAGAAACAAGAATATTATTGTAGACCAGAATCATGAATTAAACTGACAGGCACTAATCGCTCGATCGCATATCTTGCCGCCGCCGCAACCTGTGGATGAGCATCCTTAACTAGGTAATTTAAAGCCGACAGACTCTTATCACATTTGAGATGACCCAAAGATTCTGCCAAACGCTGTCTGGTTAGCCAATCCTCGGACTGAGCAAACTTTAAAATTTTATCAACACAACGCAGATCACCAATTTCACCTAGAGCGGCGATCGCGGCTTGGTGCAACATAGTTTCATCACTGTCCAGAGCTTGAATTAGGGCATCATAAGCCCGCACATCACCCAAATTCCCCAAAGATACAGCCGCACTAAAACGGACTAGCCACTCAGTATCTTCATAAAATGCTCGCAACAAAGGCTCCACAGCACGATTATCTTGCAAATAGCCCATCGCCCCCGCCGCATCGGCACGAATTCCGTAGTCATTTTCAGTTTCTAGAATTCTCGCCAATACAGGAAAGCAGTCCTCAGTATGCTTCAAACCTAGAGCAAATACCGCCATTGAGCGAATCTGTAAGTTTTCATCATCAATTACTTTCAAGATTAAAGGCACAGCATCATCGGGCGACAAATCACGCAAAGATACCAAAGCACGCAGGCGATCGCGAGAATTTTCGCTCTCTAGTTGTTCAGCTATATTGGTTAAATTGAGATTTTGATTGGTGAAAGACATAAAAAATTATCTTAAAAATCTTAGGGATTATTAAATGCCAAAATAACCCGAACGGATGACTAAACACCAGAACTGGTATGCTAGAATACAAACTTAGTTTAGTCTATGTAGCTAATTTAGCAGTATGCATGGCGGACAGAGAGTATTTTGGATAAATCTACTCCCATGTGCTGACTTAATGCGTGAATACCGTACCTGTCCTAAAATTGTTATGGAAGCGCTAGACTGAATCTACATCAAACCTAAAATTTACTCTCGTGAGGAGTGCAAAATGAAAAAATTATCTTTGAAATTGGCTGGTAGTTTGGGCTTGTTGGGTGTAATTGGCGCGATCGCCGCTAGCCCAGCCCTTGCAGAAACCCAAACAAGTGTTGCTCAAATGAGCCAAGCCATGAGCAGCGATCCTGTTGCCCAGAACGTAACTTCTGTATCTCAACTTAGCGATGTTAAGCCTACTGATTGGGCTTTCACCGCATTGCAGTCCTTGGTAGAGCGTTACGGTTGTATCGCTGGCTATCCCGATCGCACTTTCCGTGGCAAACAAGCTACTAGCCGTTATGAATTCGCTGCTGGTTTGAATGCTTGCTTGGACAAGATCAACGAAATTATCTCCGCAGGTTTGGCTGACAAGGTTGGTGTAGAAGATCTCGCCACTTTGCAAAAGCTTCAAGAAGAGTTTGCTGCTGAATTAGCAACCCTTCGTGGTCGTGTAGATGCTCTTGATGCTAAGACCGCTAAGCTCGAAGCTCAACAGTTCTCCACCACCACCAAGTTGTCTGGTGAAGCCATCATGGCTGTCACAGGCGGTAGTGGTAACAATCTTGGAGCTCCCACAAGCACCAATGTATTCGTGACCAGCCGAGTTCGCCTCGACCTCAATACTAGCTTCACTGGTAGTGACCTATTGAAAACCAGACTAGAGGTTGGTAATGGTTCTGGATCTGTCCCTGGAGCCTTTGTTGCTGGCGGCGGCGGTGACACCAATATTGGTTTTGACACCTATGGACAAGACTATGCAGGTGCAGGAAATGGCTTCACACTTGCGAAGTTGCGCTATGATTTCAATCTTGGTGATGCGCGTGTATCCGTCGGACCTGTACTACATGCTTACGACCACATTGATGTAAATAGCTATGCTAATAATGAAGCCGCTGACTTCAGCTCTACATTCTTCATCAATAACCCATTGCACATCTTGGTAAATGGGCAGACTGGCGGCGCAGGCGGCGCGTTTGATTGGAACATTGGTAAGAGCGCTTTCAGTCTCCGTGGTCTTTACTTGGCAGGTAATGGTAATCAGCCTACTGGCGATGGTGTCGTTAACCGAGGTTTGACTGGTGATCCTTATCAAGCCACTGCTGAGTTAGAGTTTGCACCTAAGAACGCTGCTGGTGAAAAGCCTTTTGCGCTCAAGTTGCTCTATACAAACGGTTCGATCGGTAACACTACAGTTAATGCTGGTGGTGTTAACTTCGAGTGGGCTTTCTCCAAGAAGATCGCAGCCTTTGGTCGTTATGGATTTGGAACCCTTGACAATCGTGGTCCTCTTGCTTTGGGTGGTTCTTTGGCGACAAGTGGTGTTGCTCCTAATGCTGGTGTTGTGGCAACTAGCACAAGTCCTCAAACTTGGATGTTTGGACTTGCTTTCCCTGACTTGTTCAAAGAAGGCGCAACTGGTGGTATTGCGATCGGTCAACCTTTCATCGAAAGCAAGGTTGGCAACGCAACTCAAACCAATCTTGAAGCTTACTACAGCTTCCCCGTATCGAGCAACATCAAGATCACTCCTGATGTTCAGTTCATCTTCAATCCTAATAACACATCTGGCGCGACCATTTTTGTTGGTACTTTGAGAACTGTATTCTCGTTCTAATCCCGTATAAAAAAGAGAGAGCGCAAAGCGCTCTCTTTTTTTGTGGAAAAGTGGCGCTTTGCGCCACTTTTTTATTGAAGTCCAATTAAAGCTTTAGCCATCGGAAAATAGGTAGCCCAAACTTTAGGATCGGGACGACTAGCCCAATTACTGCGGGAAACTAGCAATTGTAAAATAATCGCCGCATTTTCTTGATTTTCAGCCGTGACCTTGACCGAGACATCAGACACAAGAACATCACGATCAAATGTCCGTTGCGCCGCCGATCGCGCTAGTGTTTCAGCCTTACGAGTCATGATCGTAAACCCCTCATCTTTATTGATCGGTATCCGAATATCAACTTCACGGCGCTCAGCAACTGCCGCACTAGCGATCGCCATTGATAAAGCGATCGTATATATAGAACAAAGAAATTGACTCGACCACTTAGGGAGGCAATTACCTCGGTCAAATTTTATGTTTATCGGAGAAACATGCGAGTTGTTTTTCATAATTGTTGTCGCCAGAAACTCACAAAAAAGTTATAGAAAAAATTACAGGAAAACCGTCAAGATATTAGCAAAAATAGTGAAGGATGTGTGCTATTGTCTGCTAACAAATTTGGCTTTAGAGTTTAACTCATTCGAGAGCTTATTTTCCTGCTAATTTTGGTAGCAATCCTTAACTTTATTTGTCGTTTATTGGTTATCACGGAGGCTTTGTAGGGGAGGTTATGTCAAAAGTTCTGATTAGTAGTTTGATCGATGAAATAAACTTGTTGCTGAGTCGCCCAGTTGGCTCGGTATCTAAAAAAGCATCTTCAGAAGTGATTCATCAAAGGGAGCAGTTAAAACAGTTGCGATCGCAACTTGAAAGCCTCCCTGATGACTCACAGTTGCGTAGCTTGGATAAACAATACCAAGGCTTAGTAGCAGGTTTACAAGATCAAATTCAAAGCCAAATTCAAAATCAGAGCAAATCACCTGACAAACAGCCCCATGCCCCAATCTCAAAAACAGATAAACTAGAGGTATCTGGTAACTTGTTTGGCACTGAATTTGAACCGATCATGGAGACTAGCAGTATGACCAGTAGCACACCTGAACCCAACTCTACCTTTGTTAACGATCGCATGATTGCCACGCTTCAGCAAGCAATCCAGCAAACGTTGCAACAGGTTGTCAAAGATACGGTTCAGCAATCAATTCAGCAAGTAGTCAGCCAAACCCTCGCTGTCGAAAGAGCGCTAATGGTCGGTGAAATTTCCACGAGTTTAAATAAAATTGTTGAAGCTCAACAGCGATCGCAGATCAGTCAAGAATTAATAACTTTAAATCAACAAAAACAAAAGTTAAATGCTGAAATTTTACAGTTAGAGTCGGATCGCACGACTTGGATGCAACAGTTTCAGGAGTTTCAAACTTCACAGCAACAATCGTTAGATCGATCGCTGCAATCGGTTAATACTCACTTACAAGAGCAAGTGAGTCAGACTGTAGCTAGAACTTTGCAAGATAATTTAGTCAGTCTTACGGGAAATAATCTTACAGGAAATAATCTTGCGGCAATTAATTCTCCTCCGACTGATAGTCCATCTCAAGAAGAAGAATTTGTAAACAAGGTTCAGGAACAGACTGACCGTTTTTTGGTGCATTTGGATGAAATGTTTAGCTCGACATTCCGATCGCTAGAAAAAGATATCCAAGGCTATCAAACTTCGATAGAAGCTAAACTTGGTCACATAGAAACCCTTGAGCAGAAAGGTGAAGCTTTAATTAATGCGCTAGTTGATCGCATTAGCCAACAGAATGAAAGCCCTTCTGAAAATCAAGCTAAAAGTCTATCTGAAGAAACATCTCAATCAGAACCTGTCATAGTCAATGTATTACCCGAATTACCAGATGATATTCCCCTTCATTATTTAGAGACAGTCACCGAACCTGTTGACGAAAATCTGATCAGTTCATTATTGGCTGGTAATGAGTTTGGTGAAGCGATCGCCAAACCTATTGCCGAATCTCCTGTCGAACCGCATCTCGAACCTACTAGTGATATCAGCATCGATACGATTATTGATGTTGAGCCAATAGTTGAAGTTGCTGCTATCAATGACGAAGTTTTAGTTACAGATAATCTGGATTTAGATTTGGGGATTGATCCTGAAAAGCTGGAAAATCCTGAACAAGCTGATGGAGTCGATAGCTTATTGAATATTTCTGAAGATGAAATTGGAGTCAATGTTACTGAAATCGAAAGTATATTGGGCGCTCCTCCTGAATCTTTATTCGAGAGTGCAGTAGATGAAGTCACCGAGCTTGATTCTTATTTAGACGAAGTAGAGTCAAATCTATCTATAGAAAGTAATGATCTTGAATTAGTTTTTGAAGACAGGCTTGAATTTGAATCCAGTAAATTCGATCCTGACTTTGACGTAGAGGCTGCAACCCATATCTTTGAAAATTTGGATTTGCCAAGTCTCGAAAACAATGAAAGCTTAAATATCGATGATTCAGAAGGTGTTTTAGATGCATTGTCTGAAGCCAGAATGGATGAAACAGTAAATGAAAATGAGAATAACAGTGACGTTGAAATTGACGATCCTGATCTTTTACAATGGCTAGAAGAGAGTAGCGATCGCCCACACCCATCCAATATTGCGGAAATAACTGCTGATGAGGACTTGATGTCGTGGTTGGATAAGGACTCCCTTGATATGGCTAAGTTACCAACTACTGTCCCATTAAAATCTCAGGAAAGTCCAAAGCAATTCGCGGCGGCTCCCATCTCTGAGTTGGAGACCTTCGATCCTCTTGCAATACCATCTTCAGAGGTGCAGCAAGTTAGCGATCAAGCCAATGATTCCGATGAGTCATTGATTCTCTTAACCAATGAAAGTATAGATGATTTGAACTTTCCTGCATGGGAAGACTCGTTGGTTGATGTACTCAATTCCGATCTCGAACGCCTTGGTACTGGTGGCGATATTGATCCGTTGATGTCCCATAGTCTTGATCAATTTATTCGGAATACGCCCTACTCTTTAACTAATTGGGAAACGCAAAATCCACAAGCTTTTCCGACAATTATCGACATATCCGCTCAATCCGCAAATTCTGCAAATAGCGATCGCTTATCGACCGAGACTTCATTACAACTTACAGAAGCAGAGGTAATAACACCTCCAATTAAAGAAGTAAATCATCAACTAAATCAACCAGATGAACAATCAGAAGTTGTAGTTGATATAGATGATTCTCAAGCATCTCCTTTTGTTGCTAAGGCTAGTGAAATCCCTGAGATTTTTGACGATCCAGATGCATTATTTGATGCAAGTGATGATATGGATGCAATTTTTGCTGAAGTAATTGCCGAAACAGCCGCCAAATACTCACAAGCCACGCCCTTTGAGACAAATGATGAGCTTGACGAACTATTCACGCCATCTAATGAACCCATAGGTTCTAACATAGCTCCTGATCTAAATCCTAATCCAGATATTAGTAAAAATACCAGCGCAGATCTAGACATAGATTTCAATAATGATAGTGAACTAGACACACTTCTATTTGGATTTGATCCTGTAACAGAAATTGAAAGTAGCTTTAATGATTTTGATAACTTGAAGACTGCTATCAATCCATATAATCTCGCCAATACTCAAATAACCTCCCAAGTAAGCTCCCCAAGCACTATCAATGACTTTGATACAATGATGCAAGGACTGCCCCAAAGCAATCATGATCAAAAATCAAACTCATTTGATACAGTGATGCAGGGTTTAACAGAAATAGATGGTGAAGAAATTGATGTTGGCGCAGTTACTTTTGAAGATGCAATGGCTTTTTCTGAACCAATCGAGTTTATAGAAGAAGAGCTAGATACAATCTTGCAAGGTTTTGTGCAGCCAGAAATGGTAAGTCTTTCTCCTCCTCAAGTGACTAGTTTTCCTGTTGTCGATGAATCTCGAACATTTCTAGATCCTTTAACAGAAGATTTAAATTTTAATGTCACTCAACAACATGATTGGAACGATGTACTAGAGGAACTTGAAGTAGAATTATCTCAACCAGTCCCTCAAAATAAAGACAGAGCTGAAGCCGTAGAACTCTCAGCAGATGAGTTTTTTGCATCTCTAGAACATGACAGGTTAAATCTTTTTGCAGACAAGCCTGTAAAAGCTGTTCGATCTGCTCAAACTTCTAATGTCTCAGGTAATTCGCCATCAAATGCTGTATCAGAGGAGATATCAGATTCGATCGCTGATTTAGATAACCTCAGTAATTTGGTCGATTTTGATAATAATCTCGACGAAGAAGATCTCTTGCTGAATGAGTTTGCTGATTCTCAAGGAGAGGAACCAAATCAGCAAACCAGTAACAAAGCCAATAGTGAATGGGATGAACTGTTAAATGATTTGGAGTCGTTTAATTTTAATCAACCATTGCTGGACGATCGCCGTGAACAGTTGGGTTTGTCTTCGGTAGCACCGATTACGGACAGTCTCGAAAATGTTTTAGATATTGACTCGCTCGTGATGGAATCTAACAGCGTGCCGCTAATTCCGTCCCCACCTGAAAAAGAGGTCTATAGCCTCGATGACACTTGGATTTTAGGCGTTGATTTTGGTAGCACGGCTCTGAGGGCGAGTTTGTTCAATAGTAATACGGGGCGAGTCTATTCGCTTCGTTTTGATGATGCTGACGAAATGCCATGCAAGTTAGCTTGGACAGAAAATCATAGTCTTGATGATCCAATCACCAAAGATATTCGCATTCTCACAAAAAGAATTCATACCACAGGGCTAGAAGAAGGTGAAGTGGCTCTTGTTCATTTTAAGCAGTTTCTTAAGCTTGGCTTGCCCTATCGCGGAGTCAGTACTTGGCAACCGATTGTCCAATGGTCAGATCGTCATCAAGCAAGTCTGCGTTGGCTAATTGCCGCACTTAAGAATTTACTTGAACAAATTCAAACTAGAGCTAATCACCCCCGACTACCTGATGTGGGGATGATTTTACTAAAACTGAGTGGAGTTGTCTTTGGTTATCCTTCCAATTGGTCGGATACATATATTCTCAATGTTCGAGAGGCAATTCTGAAATCAGGGCTAGTTAGCCAAGCTGAACAGGTGACAGCCGTCGAACAAGCGATCGCTCCAGTATTATCTTTAATTCATGATCATAAACTTCATGATCAAAAAATCTCTCAAGAAATTACCCTGTTTATTGATGCAGGAGCAGTTACCACTAGTCTCTGTTTAACCAAGGGCATTGAGGCAAAAGAAAGCGATCGCTCTAAGCTCCATATTCGTAGTCTTGACTATGCAGGGATTAGTATCAATCAAGATATTATCCTGAAGTTGTTCTATCCCCATTGGCAGTTAATTACTAATCCAAATCGTCATCTTTGTAAGTTTGATCATCTCAATTTGCCAGAAATTGGCGCTACAGCTACGCAGGAACGTACCATCTTGCAGCAATATCTCCTGAGTTCAACTATTGGTCAACAAATGTTAGAACTAGCCGATCGCGTCAAGATCACGTTTGGTAAAGATATGGATGTGGATTCTTGGAATGAAGAGTTGATGGGACAACCAATCGTGGTGTTGCGCCGTGAATTAGAAAACTTCATTTTGCAACCATTTATCCAAAGACTTAACCGCGAACTTAATTCGATTCTTAGTAATGCTGGTATTCTCGGTGAAGATATCCGCCAAGTGTTACTGCTCGGCAGCACCATGCATATCCCATCTCTATCGCGTTGGCTAGCTCAAAAACTACCTAATGCAAGTATTAATCCCTTAGCAACTTCAGTAGTGGCGAGTGGTTTAGCGGTTTCGCCGCTCTATCCAAATTTGCAAGATATTGTCCGTCAGCAATATTCCGATTATTTCCTATTACAAGAAATTTGTCGTCTCAATCTCACCAAGTCGATCAATCCTACGCAGCTACTTCAGCAATTACAGAATCGCGGGGTCAATATCAAAGCTTGCCGCGATCGCATTTTGACGATCTTGCAAGGGGATCTGCCCGAAGGTTTATTTCCTTGGCAAGAACCTGAACAGGCGGTGATTTTGGGCGATCCGACTCTTAGTAGTGACTTGTTTGCTGGTCAGTTATTTGAACTGGAAACCGATGGTACATATCAGCCGAATGTCACGAAGTTTCAGCAGTTGCGGGTTTATTTGCAAGCAATTATTAGCAATATGAGTCAGACGCTCAATGAACCTTTAGTTTTTCCTGAAATCACAAGTCCTTCAGTTAGTTGAGACTTTCCAAACAAGTAAGGGAAATTCATGAATTGCCCTTACTTGTTGCGCTTACTTTGACATTTCTAGCATTCGTTGCATGGGCTTTAATGCAGCTTGACGCACTTGCTCATCCAAAATAATTTCAGGCGATCGCCTTTTCATCGCCAAATAAACTTTCTCAAGAGTGTTCAAACGCATATAGGGACATTCATTACAGGCGCAGTTACTAGTTGGGGGCGCAGGAATAAATTTTTTAAATGGAGTCGCCTTTTGCATTTGGTGAATTACACCAGATTCCGTAACCACGATGAATTCTTGCCGATCGCTTTTCTGGACATACTTCAACAAGCCCGTAGTCGAACCAATGAAATCTGCATGACGCAATACATTCGCCTCACATTCAGGATGGGCGATAATATCGGCTTGGGGATAATTTATCTTCAGTTCTACTAATTTACGTTCGGAAAATATTTCATGAACCATACAAGCGCCATCCCAAAGCAATAGCTCCCGTCCTGTTTGTTCGCTGACATAACGCCCCAAGTTGCGATCGGGAGCAAAGATGATTGGCTGATCTTTCGGAATTTGATTCACGATCGCTACCGCATTAGAACTGGTACAAATAATATCGCTGAGCGCCTTGATATCCGCCGAACAATTTATGTAGGAAATTACCAAATGATCGGGATGGGCTGCTTTAAATTCGGCAAAGCGATCGGGGGGGCAGCTATCGGCAAGGGAGCAACCTGCATCAAGATCGGGTAGTAATACCAATTTGCTAGGGTTCAAAATCTTGGCTGTCTCTGCCATAAAATGCACACCCAAAAATACGATCGCATCGGCTTGACAATCGGCGGCAGCTTGAGATAAACCGAGGGAATCACCAATATAATCTGCTATATCTTGAAGATCGGGATCTTGATAGTAATGTGCCAGAATTACTGCATTTAGTTCCTTTTTAAGATCGGCGATCGCTTTGAATAAATCTAGGGGAATTGCATCGTTGATAACTGGGCGATCGCTTTGATGATTTCCAAACTGATTGGTAATTTGCGTGGCTTTAGGAGCGGTGAGAAACATAGTTTGCCTCACTGAGTAGACTAGCTAACAGGTTTATAGTGGAGATTATTGGTTCGACATATTTAATTATAGTAGAAATTACCAAAAATATGTCAGCCCAAGGAAGGAGTTTATAGTCATATAACTTCACCCTATAAATTTTGCGTCCAACAAGCCAAGGTGCTCGCCCCTCAACAAACCAACAACATCAAACAGCGATCGCCTAAAACATCAACTTAAATGTTAAGCTACACTAAACTGATATTGCCATAAGCAAAATAATCTATGGACATCACTATTCATCTTGAAAAAGAGCAAGCGGATAAACTCAAATATATTCAACAGCAAACTAAGCAAGATACAGCAGCAGTCCTAAATCGATCGCTTGCTGACGTGATCGATGCTTATTACCAACAGATTCGATATTCCCATCTCGATCCTTTGGCGCAACTACGACAAAGTAAGTTTATTGGTTGTTTTAAGGGTGAACCTGATCTAGCCGCTAACTCAAAAGAGAATTTTAAAGCAATTATGAATGAGAAGTATGATCCTCGCTGATACTGGATTTTTCATTGCTTTGGGAAATAATCGCGATCGCTACCACTCTAGATCTATCCAAGTAATTTCTACTCTCAGAGGGTGCGACCTTAATATAATACACTTATTAAGTGGCAACAGGAAACCCATACTGATTGAGATTTTGCCAGAATTGCTCCCAACGCGTAGAAGTTAAAACTAAAGCTCTTA
>JBIKYX010000040.1:0-34157 GCA_044355035.1 Pseudanabaena sp.
GCTGGTCTTATCATAAATTGGGTCTCCTGTAGACCCTTTTACTTTATTCCCCCTTCACGCTTTTTCCTAGGTATACCCACCTTTTCAAACAGCCTCTAAAAAAGTTTGCAATATATTTTGAAAAAGTTACAAATGCGCGGTTACGTCAGGAATAAAATTCTGTAAATGCATCGGCGGACGCACATATACCATCTTGTTTTGCAGACTCGGTAAATCAAAAGGTTCGGGGATTACATCCTCGTAAGGAATCTTGGCTAATACATGATTAATGCAGTTGAGCCGCGCCCGCCGCTTATCATCGCCATCGATCACATACCAAGGCGATAATTGTGTATCCGTGGCATTGAACATGTCATCCTTTGCCTTGGAATATTCCACCCAACGCGCCCGCGCCTCCAAATCCATCGGACTGAACTTCCAACGTTTGCGTGGATCTTGAATGCGATCGCGAAATCTTTTTTCCTGCTCCCCATCATTTACCGAGAACCAATATTTAATGAGGATAATTCCCGATCTCTGAATCATGTTTTCAAATTCAGGACAGGAACGCAAAAACTCGACATATTCCTCATGGGTGCAGTAACCCATCACATGCTCAACCCCAGCACGGTTATACCAACTGCGATCGAATAGCACCATTTCACCCGCCGCAGGTAGTTCCGCCGTGTAGCGCTGAAAATACCATTGAGTACGCTCTTGATCCGATGGTTTACCAAGAGCCACAACTCGACAAACACGCGGATTGAGGGATTGAGTAATACTTTTAATCGCTCCACCCTTGCCAGCCGCATCACGACCTTCAAACAGGATCACCACTTTCAGTCCCTGCTGCTTAATCCATTCTTGCAGTTTGACCAGTTCGATCTGGATATTTTCTAGTTCCTTTTCGTAAACCTTTTTTGACATTTTGGGTAAATTGTCAGAGAAACCAATTGGGCGATCGCCCTGATGCTGTTGATCATGACTTTGAGAAACAGATGGATCAACAGGATGATTCACATCGCCATGTTCATACTTGAAGCTAATATCTAGGTCAGGCTTTGATTTTGCGTCAACATCAAGTTGAGACTCTTTTCGCTTACCACCTTTATCTTTTTTCGACATAGCTTTACACTCTCAATATTTGTCTGACACAAAGGAACGTAGAGGCAATTCATGAATTACTTCTAGGAAAAAATCAGGGTTTCAGGTCATTTTTTCGTAAGCCCTAAGACTATAGTAATTCAAACTGAAAATTTAGGACGAATATGTGTCAGTTGTGTGTCAGTTGTGTGTTAGTTTACCAACCATGCTCGGCTAAAAAGGCTGGGGTTACATCAGGACGCGCAAGATTGATGTTGGTATTATGTCCCGATCTCAAAAATTTCTCGACATATTTACCTAAGATATCGCCTTCTAAATGCACGGAACCGCCAATATCGAGATATTTCAAAGTTGTATTCTCATAGGTATGGGGAATTACGGCAGCTCGAAACTCTGTACCCGCATCATTGCAATAGGAAATGGTGAGACTAATTCCATTAATGGCAATGCTCCCCTTGAAGACGATATATCGAGCCACTTCAGGAATTGCTGCAAAACTTAGCTCCCACGAGTTCCCAGTCATAGCGCGATCGCTCAATTTTCCGATGCCATCAATATGTCCCGATACAAAATGCCCACCAATTTTGTCACCAACCGCCAGCGCTGTTTCTAGGTTCACATATTTTATTTTGCGATCGCCGAGATTAGTCCGCCCCAAGGTTTCAGGAGAGACATCGGCAACAAAGCTAGTCGATGAAATGTAGGTTGCCGTCAGGCAGACACCATTCACCGCCACACTATCGCCGATCGCAATATTTGCCATCAAATCTGGACAATGAATTGTGAGGCGATCGCGATCGCGCTGTTCGATAATGCCAATGGTTTGTATGAGTCCTGTAAACATTTTTGAAGATCGGGGCTTTTCTATAATTCAGTAAGCAAACTAATGCTGCGAGCAGCTAATTTTTCGGGATTAATTGTTGGTGTCCGATCGCGATTTAGCCAAAATGCAGTAATCCCCACTGCCGATGCGCCTTGATAGTCTTCCTTAAAACTATCACCAATATGCCAAGCCAAATCAGGCGATCGCTCAAGTTGATGCTTAGCCAAAGCCGACTCGAAAATTAAGCGATCGGGTTTCGCTGCCCCAGTCTCCGTAGATATGGTAATCGAACTAAAATAATGATCTAGTCCCAGCGCTACGATCACTGAATAGAGCCGACTATCAAAATTTGATAACAAGCCCAAAGTAATTCCTTGCTCTTGCCATTTATCCAAAGCCGATCGCGTTTCTTCGTAAACAAACCAAGGCTCAGCCGTGGCAAAGTAGCTATATAAACTCCTAAAAAAAACATCAAAATCTGCAAATTTGCTTAAATCTCCTGTTTGTCCAAAAGTTTTCTCAGCAAGCGATCTCCACCACATATATTCGGCGATCGGGATATCTGACTGCGGTAAATCAGGAAAAGCAATCTTGGGCGCACCCTGAAAACTTTGATAAAAAGCTCGATTAACCAACTCAGGATCGAGATTGACGTTAAAATTGGCGGCAATTT
The DNA here is from genome assembly GCA_044355035.1 of Pseudanabaena sp. Classification (GTDB taxonomy): domain Bacteria; phylum Cyanobacteriota; class Cyanobacteriia; order Pseudanabaenales; family Pseudanabaenaceae; genus Pseudanabaena. The sequence goes on from JBIKYX010000040.1 coordinate 2,580, forward strand.
TGGCATACTGCTCACCGACACTGCTACTAACACCAAATATTGTGCCAACTGCATCTAGAAAAATAATCTTTGGCGATCGCATTAGATTTGGGAGAAATTACTGGGGTAAACTATTGGGCATACTGGTACAATGACTGCCAACGCTTGCAGTAAAGTTAATGTTGGTAGAATGCTTTGTTTATTATGACAGGTATTCACTTTCTCAAGACTAGTTACAATCACTAAATGGTTGGTTAAGGAGTATTTCTATGCACATTTCTCAATCTAATTCTCAATCTAGGGTTAAATTTAATTCTAAATTTAGCAAAGTTGGCAAAATAATTCTGTTTACATTGCTAGCTAGCTCACCTTTGCCAATTTGGGCGCAAAACACCATAATTGAGAAATCTGTCCCCACATCCACACCATCAGTCGAAGTTAATAACTCCAACCTCAAACCACTGATCAATACCCCAACTCTAAACGTCGGTGATTCTCAAGATACATTTCGCTACACATTAGGGGCTGGAGACACAATCAAGATTGATGTGTTTAATGTGCCAGAACTATCGGGAAATCAAACGATCGCCCCAGATGGAACCGTCAATCTAGCTCTAATTGGAGCCGTTAAGTTAGAGGGATTGGGATTAGATGAAGCCAATGCTTTACTCCGCGACAAGCTTAACCCATTTCTAGTGCGTAATATTGTCAATATATCTTTGCTCTCTCCCCGTCCTCTGAATATCGCCGTTGTAGGCGAAGTCAACCGTCCAGGGCCAAGATTTTTAAGCTATAACGTTGTCACTGGTGGTGGTACAAACTTAGCTACCAATGCAACTACATTAACCAAAGCGATCGAATCAGCTTCAGGGATTACTTCTAGAGCCGACCTCAGTAATGTACAGATCTCTCGGCGTGATGGCGCTTCAGGTCGCCGTATTATTAGGATTAATCTTCAGGATTTACTAGAAAAGGGCGATGTTAGTCAAGATATCCGTATCCTTGATGGCGATTCGATTTTGGTTCCACCCTTGACTGAAGCTACTACATCCCAGACTCGTCTCGTTAGTAGTTCTACCTTTTCGCCAGACACCTATACGATCCAAGTGGCGATCGTTGGCGAAGTAAATCGCGTTGGACCGCAGACATTACTCTATTCACGCAACGGCGTTAGCTCGACGGGTCTTGCTAGTGCCACCACTGCGGCGGGTAATACATCAAATGGTGGACCAGTTACCCTCAGTCGTGCGCTCCAAGCTGCGAACGGTGTTACCGAGATCGCCGATATCCGCAATGTGGAAATTTCCCGCTTAAATTATAAGGGAGAGCGCACAATTGTCAAAGCTGATTTGCTGGATTTAATTACCAAAGCCGATCTCAACCAAGATATCACCCTCACCGATGGTGATTTGATTACCGTGCCGCGCCTAGAAAAAACTAACCCCAAGGATTATTTACAAGTTTCTAAAGCGACATTCTCTCCGATCGCAATTACCGTTCAGGTAGTCGGTGAAGCCGTGCGCCCCGGACCACTCCAACTTCGACCAAATAGCTCATTTACTGAAGCAATTTCCTTTGCGGGTGGGCTGACCAATGAGGCGGCTTGGAAGTCTGTCGAACTCTATCGCACCAATCCTGACGGCACGATTTTGCGCCGTGAGCTAGTGGCTGATTTAAGTCTGCCCATGAATGAAGAAACAAATCCTGGTCTACGCGATCGCGATGTCATTGTTGTCCGTCAATCTCCTGGTTCTAGTTTTCTCAGCACGACCACCAAATTACTTGGCAACATTGTCACTCCCTTCGCTTTGCTTAACAACCTATTTAGATAGTGAGTATGAAAATTTTGGTTTCGGGTGGGGCGGGCTTTATTGGTTCGCACCTAGTTGATCGGCTGATGGAAGCTGGTCATTCTGTTGTTTGTATTGATAATCTCTACACGGGTAGAACATCCAACAATCTGCAATGGCAAGGGCATCCTAATTTCCAATTTATTGAACATGACATTGTGGAACCGATCGAGATCGCGGATATCGATCAGATTTATCACCTAGCCTGTCCAGCTTCACCAGTGCGTTATCAGTTTGATCCCGTCAAAACCGCGAAAACCAATTTTTTGGGAACGCTGAATATGTTGGATTTAGCCAAGCAATGGAAAGCGCGAATTTTTTTGGCTTCTACATCTGAAGTCTATGGTGATCCTTTAATTCATCCCCAGACTGAAGACTATTGGGGCAATGTCAACTGCACAGGTATTCGCAGTTGCTATGACGAAGGTAAGCGAATTGCGGAAACTCTCACCTTTGATTACCATCGTCAGTATGGTGTCGAAGTGCGTGTAGCGCGGATTTTTAATACGCATGGGACGAGGATGCTGGAAAACGATGGGCGTGTGGTGAGTAATTTCATTGTTCAAGCCCTTAAGGGAATTCCCCTAACTATCTATGGTGATGGTTCCCAAACGCGGAGCTTTTGCTATGTGTCCGATCTAGTGGAAGGATTTATTCGTTTGATGAATGGCAACTATATTGGACCAGTGAATTTAGGGAACCCTGGGGAATATACAATTCTTCAGTTAGCGGAAACCATTCAGCGCTTGATCGATCCTAGTGCGGAGCTAGTATTCAAGCCATTGCCTCAGGATGATCCTCAGCGTCGTCAGCCTGATATTTCCCGCGCTAAGTTCCATTTAGGTTGGGAGCCAACAGTGCCATTGGAAGATGGTTTATCAAAGACGATCGCCTATTTCCGCGATTACCTAGCCACTAAATAGGAAGGCTTTAGTTAAATGTAGGATGCGTTAGTGCAACGTAACGCATCAATTGGGTAAAGATGATGGGTTACGCGATCGCTAACCCATCCTACATTTAAAACATTCAATCAAAGTATTTTAAACGAGTAACGGAATATGCGTGTTTGTGTCATTGGAACGGGCTATGTTGGATTGGTAACAGGTGCTTGTCTTGCTTACATTGGGCATGATGTCATCTGTGTCGATAACAACGAAGAGAAAGTGAAACTGATGAAGTCGGGGCAGTCACCGATCCACGAGCCAGGATTGCCTGAAGTAATCTCGGAGTCGATTCGTCAAGGCAAAATCGAATTTACGACTGACATTGCCGCAGGGGTAAATCATGGCGAAATTCTATTTATTGCTGTGGGTACACCTTCTCTACCCGATGGTCGCAGCGATATGCGCTATGTCGAAGCAGTCGCGCGGAGTATCGGCGAAAGTTTGACCGAAGGCTATCGGGTGATCGTCAATAAGTCCACAGTACCAATTGGTTCTGGAGATTGGGTACGCATGATCATGATGGATGGGATGGCGGGTAAAACCAATATTGACCAAATTCAATTTGATGTGGTGAGCAATCCCGAATTTTTGCGCGAAGGGGTAGCGGTTTACGATACGTTTAATCCCGATCGCATTGTTGTCGGCAGTGGTAGCGATCGCGCTCTGAAGTTGATGCAAGAACTATATGCGCCAATTATTGATCGTTCCTTTGCGGCAGATAAGACTTTGCCGCCTGTGCCTGTGGTAGTGACGGATTTGAATTCTGCGGAAATGATCAAATATGCTGCCAATGCTTTTCTGGCTACCAAAATCAGTTTTGTTAATGAAGTTGCCAATATTTGCGATCGCGTTGGTGCTGATGTCAAGGAAGTCGCGAAAGGGATTGGTTTGGATTCGCGGATTGGCTCCAAGTTTTTGCAAGCAGGGATCGGCTGGGGTGGCTCTTGTTTTGGCAAAGATGTCTCGGCGCTGATCTATACGGCTGAGGATTATGGCTATTCCACGGAAATCTTGAAGGCTTGTGTGCGAGTAAACGATCTTCAGCGCACTCTTGTCGTGGAGAAGTTGCAGCAAGGTTTGAAAATCCTTAAAGGTAAGACCATTGGTTTGTTGGGCATGACCTTTAAGCCCGACACCGATGATATGCGTGATGCACCTGCGTTGACCTTAATTGAACAACTTAGCCGTTTGGGAGCCAGAGTTAAGGCTTATGATCCGCTAGTTTCACAATCAGGGCTACGCGAAGGATTTTCCAATGTGATTGTGGAGACTGATTTGGAGCGTCTTGCCGATGGCTGTGATGCGGTGGTATTGGTAACGGATTGGCAAGAGTTTCTGGCGATCGATTTTGCGAAAATGTTGCCACTCATGGCGCAACCCGTGATCATTGATGCGCGTAATTTCCTTGATGGTAAAGCACTCAAAGCTTTAGGCTACAAGTACGTTGGGATCGGGCGCTAAGTATAAGGCGGCGCTTTGCGCCGCCTTATACCATTCGAGATTTTACAGAAGTTTATCAATTTTTTGCGCTAATTCAAAGTCGCGGGCGCTGATACCATCAGCATCATGGGTAGTGAGATCAATTTTGACTTGGTTATAGACGTTGAACAATTCAGGATGGTGATCCATTTTTTCGGCAACGATCGCCACTTTGCTCATGAACCCAAAAGCTTCGATAAAATTGCGAAACTTAAAGTTTTTTTGTAACTTATGATCAACTACGCTCCAGCCTGCTAACTGGGCGATCGCTGAAGAAATTTCTACTGCTGATAACTTGTTGATTGCCATAATTTAAAATATTTGATTCCTGAAAAAGAGAGGGTGCATTGCGCCCTCTCTTTTATGTTTTTTATTTAATGGGTTGATCGCGATACCACCAAGATAAGATTTGCACCCAATTCCAGCCATTTTCAGCCATTTGTTGAGTCATTTCTTGATCGAGGTGCTGTCCATCGGATACAGGCATATAGCCACCTCCCCAACTAATCCAGTTACGCGGTAAGCGAGCGCGATAATAACCTTTAAAGCCAGGTCGGAGCATATAACCTGCGGTTGAGGCAACCGCCTGATCACTACGACTATGGATTAAGGCGATCGCTTGCCCTGTTTTTGTATCAAACTTATAAAAACCTTTATAAACCTGATCGCGAGTGTCACTGACTAAATCATAGGGAGCTTCACCCCATTTCCGTTGGCGCTGGGTATTTACAGCATAGCTACGCGCCGCTACTGCTTGTGCCATCAATGCGTCCATGTGCCAACTGGCAGGCATTTCGCTAGGAACGACACTGCGTAGATATTCTTCAAGGGAGAGAACATTAACCGCGATCGCTTTATTATTCCAAGCGCGTAATTCGATTTCACCTGGATAAAGATTACTACCGACCTGCACCAATCCGTTATTACTAGGGGTAATCCGATATGCAGTAGTTAATGGCAATGTGTACCACTGACCTGGATCGAGACGGCGGCTAGCTTGTCCTGAAGTTTGTAGGGTTGATGGCTGGGTCACGGCTACAGCCATTTGAGAGCCACTGTCTTCTTTAACCAAAACCCTCAACAGGTTAGCAGCAGCAGCTTGAGAGACTCCTGCAACAATTACCAAAACCAAGGACAAAAATAGCGTGTACATCCCTTTGGAGAAGTGTTTCATCATTTAGTTAGTCACTCACACCTATGAGCAGAGAATGTAGAGTTTTTTGATTTATTGTTTTTTGATGTTTTCTGAAGCATCCTGATTTGCCCAGAATAGCAATGTATTCTATCAAAACAATATGACTTTGAAAAACATTATTTGTTCTTTATTTGTAATGATTTCACATGAATTATATCTAAACAAGTCAGCGATCGCCTTAAATCTAGCGTTTTTTGCTGGTATAAAATTCAGGAAAAAGTTTAAAAGTGTCACCAAGCGGCGCTTAAAAAGTTTGCTCTATCCCATACTTGAAGCCCCAAAAATCATTGCGAATCACTATAGCAATAGAAAAGGGACGCATTGCGTCCCTTTTCTATATCAATTAATTTGTGTTTTTAAGCTTGAGAATTAAGCTTTGACAGCAGTTTTACGAACTCCTGATATTTTAGAGCTATTGTATTTGATTTCTTCTTCAGTCAAAGGCACGATGTCTATGTGATTAAACAAAGTTGTGACAAAAGTGAATAGCAAAAATGGTAAAGATGTCACGACAATTAGTCCAACTGCACCAAAGGAATAAACTGGTTTGCTCATGAGCGACAGAGCCGCAGCCAGCGATGCAAAAATTACGCCTAACCAAACAATTACCTGACCCAAAATATCGCTCAGGGTAAGGGTGCAAACAAAGCGATACTTGCCGATGTCGTTCATCATGTTTCACCTATTGGGATAATTTTAAAAGTTTTTTTGTAGATTAATTTGTCTTATTAATTCACAGTATACGAACCGTTTTTAAAATTTAGGGTTACGTTTTATTGAGAGAAAGCTCTAGGATTAAAATAGCTTAGCGTGAGCGCAAGCCTTGTAAGTCTTTGGATCAAAATTCAGATAAGAATCATTAAAAACCATGTGGGATGAAATTACACTTGCCATTTCGCAAACAATAGGCGAAAAGTTTACTAGCGATCGCCATCAATCGTTATCGGGCGGATGCATCAATCAAACAACTAAGATATCCGACGGTAAACGGAATTTTTTTGTGAAGACGAATATTGCCAATCGTATAGATATGTTTATGGCTGAGGCGATCGCACTAGAACAAATCTATGCAACCGAAACAATTCGTGTTCCGCAGCCAATATGTTGGGGAGTGGCAGGTGAAGCGGCTTATTTAGTGATGGAAAGTTTGGAATTGGGTGGTGGTCAAGATTGGGAAGCAATGGGGCGAAATTTGGCGGCGATGCATCGAGTCAAAAGCGATCGCGGATTTGGTTGGGAGCGGAATAATACGATTGGTTCAACTCCACAAATTAACGATTGGACAGAGGATTGGGTGACATTCTGGCGATCTCATCGACTTGGGTTTCAAATTCGCTTAGCAAAACGCAAGGGTTGGTCTTGTCGTATTTCTGAAGATCAGATATATGATAGTTTACCAAAGCTTTTTCGTAATTATCAACCGCAACCTGCGATGGTACATGGCGATCTCTGGGGTGGCAATGCTAGTTTTGTGAATGGGGAGCCTGTAATTTTTGATCCTGCCCTATATTTTGGCGATCGCGAAGTTGATCTAGCAATGACAGAATTATTTGGTGGTTTTCCAGCCCAGTTTTATCGCGCCTATGATGCGGCTTATCCATTAGACTCAGGCTATCAACAACGCAAAACTCTCTATAATCTCTATCACATTCTCAACCACTTTAATTTATTTGGTGGTGGGTATGGCGCACAGGCTGCTCAGATGATCGAAGGCATTTGTCAATAAAAAAGGTGTTACGAAGCAATACCTTTTTATTGTGGTTCGTTTGCTCCAATTAATATCGCGATAAAAATTCAAACAGTAACTCTTCCTCTGATAACTCCTGTGGCTGCATAATCTGCGCTGGACCGTTTAAAAAGTCCTTGATCGTGATACGTCGATCGCGAAAATCAGATACAAATTTTTGAACTTGTTCAATTATTCCAATTTGCGCCTCTACCTCACTCAATGCAGCTTCAATCGGGTCAATACCGTATTTTTGCATCCGCTTAAACTCAGTCGTCATCGCTCCTTGATCTGTTTTTTTAGTTAAGCGCAATTCCTGTTTCAAACTTGTCAGTTGATTTTTGAGAAATGCATTTTCAGCTTCGACCTTGGCACATCGGCGCGTCACATCGTCGGAACTGTCACGATTAATAATCTCACCCAACTCTTGTTGCTTTTCGATCGCTAGCAACTTCGCCAAATCCCCACTTTGATAGGCTTCATTAATTTCCTTCATCACCTCAGTACAGTATTCTCGATCTGCTTCATCAGCAACTTTATCAGGATGAAAAGTCTCCGCGAGTCGTAAATAAAGTTGACGAATCTTTTTCAATTCATCACGATCTGGTTGAGGAGCCTCTTTTTTGCCAAATCCCCGCGATCGCTCCTCCCGATCTCTAGGATCGCCCCAATCTTCTGTATTCACATTGTCATATTCAAATTCGTCAAACATATTTTTTGTTTCCGTAGTAGGACTAAGCCTAGGCGAGATCACACCACTTGCTTGCAAACTGTAGTAAACAGATTCAATATCTTTGCGAGATTTTTTTCCTAGCTTTCTACCCGTTAGGATTTCTGCGAATAACTCATGAATTTTGTTGTCAATCTCCAACATTTTTTGCATCAAAGGGGCGCTACGTGCAGCAATTTTCTGCCCTACTTCTTGAATACTCTCATTTAAGTTATGTAATTCACTACGATTTTTTTCAATTTGCTTAAGTAATTTTTCATTTTCTTTCTCTAGAAAATTTAAACGGAGGCGAAGATCGGAAAGCCCCAGATCTGTAGATTTGGTAGAAGTAGAAGATTTAGGCGCAGATTTTGCAGATTTAGTAGACGTTGCAGAAGATTTTTTGGGTTGCCGAGCCATGATATATTTAGATTGGGAGTCAGGTTGAGGAAAAGTCTAGTGAAAGAAATAATCTTGATATTTTAGTCTAATCTCTCATTCATTTTTAAGGGGATTTAGTTGCAAAGCATACTTAACATTTTTTAATGAATTTGTAATAATATAGGAATTAATCAAGTAAATTAAGCTTTTAGCCTTAAATCTATGTTGGAATCTTCTCCTACCACATTTCCAGATGCGACTTTTCAAGAAGAATTGAGAATTCCAGCCTTTGCTCAGAAAAGTATGTGCAAGGACTATTTGGGAGAATGTCTCAGTGATCAATTGGCTGCTCCGACTGATAGTTTTGTCCGTCGCCATATTGGAGCGAGTTCTAGCGAGATTCAGGAAATGTTAGGGGCGATCGCCTGTGAGTCGCTTGATGACATGATCGATAAGACTGTACCTGCGGCGATCAGGATTAAGCAGCCATTGCAATTGGGAGAAGCGCGGGGGGAATATGAACTATTGCAAGAATTAAAGGCGATCGCCTCAAAAAATCAAGTATGGCGATCGTATATTGGTAATGGCTATTACAACTGCATCACTCCGCCGATAATTCAGAGAAATATCTTGGAGAATCCAGGCTGGTACACACAGTACACGCCCTATCAGGCTGAAATTGCTCAGGGACGGTTGGAAGCGCTGCTTAATTTCCAGACCATGATCATTGATTTAACGGGGTTGGAAATTGCTAATGCTTCGCTTTTAGATGAAGGAACGGCGGCGGCGGAAGCGATGACGATGGCGGCAGGATTGGCTAAAAATAAGGGGAATAAGTTTTTTGTGTCGAGTGATTGTCATCCGCAAACGATCGCTGTGGTCAAAACCCGTGCGATTCCTTTGGGAATTGAAGTCGTAACAGCAAGTCATGACAAATTTGAATTTGACAAGAATTACTTTGGCGTTCTGTTTCAATATCCTGCCAGCGATGGCGCAATTTATGACTATACCGATGTGATTAATCAGATTCATGCTCAAGGTGGTTTAGCGATCGTGGCAGCGGATTTACTAGCTCTTACGATGATTAAAGCCCCTGCTGAATTTGGTGCAGATATTGCGATCGGTAGCGCTCAGAGATTCGGTGTTCCCTTTGGTTATGGTGGACCTCACGCCGCCTATATGGCTACCAAAGATGCATACAAGCGGCAAATGCCAGGGAGAATGATCGGGATTTCCAAGGATGTGCATGGTCGCCCTGCTTTACGTCTAGCTCTACAAACTCGCGAGCAGCATATTCGCCGCGACAAGGCGACCAGTAACATTTGTACGGCTCAGGTGCTCTTGGCAATTATGGCGAGTATGTATGCGGTTTATCATGGTGCGTCAGGATTAAAGAAAATCGCAGAGCGCGTAAATCTATTGACTTCGACTCTTGCTCAAGCGATCGCAAATCTTGGTCACACAATTACACATCAAGCCTTTTTCGATACAATTCGCATTGAGCTAAAGGGTGTTTCTGTCGATGAGATTAAAACTAGAGCCGCAGCCAAACAGATTAATTTGCGCTATTTCGAGGATGGAGCGATCGCGATCAGCCTAGATGAAACTGTCTCCAAACAAGATCTCCTAGATCTAATTTCCATATTTTCTGAAGATCAATCTGAAGATCAATTCGTAATTCGTAATTCTCAATTCGTAATTCCCAATTCCCTAATTCGTAATTCCCCCTACCTCACCCACCCCGTTTTCAATTCTTACCATTCTGAATCAGAACTGTTGCGCTATATCTATCGTTTGCAATCCAAGGATCTATCTCTAACCACATCGATGATTCCCCTTGGTTCCTGCACGATGAAGCTTAATGCGACCTCGGAAATGCTTCCCGTCACATGGGCTGAGTTTAGTAATATTCATCCCTTTGCGCCATTGTCTCAAACCCAAGGTTATCAAATCTTATTCAGTCAATTGGAAACTTGGCTAGCAGAAATCACAGGCTTTGCTGGTGTGTCATTGCAGCCCAATGCTGGTTCACAGGGAGAATATGCAGGATTGCTCACAATTCGTGAATATCATCAACATCGCGGTCAAACCCATCGCCATATTTGCCTAATTCCTACATCCGCACATGGCACAAATCCTGCTAGTGCGGTCATGGCAGGGATGAAAGTGGTAACGGTGAATTGCGATCGCGATGGCAATATTGATGTCGATGACCTAAAGGCAAAAGCCGAGAAACATCAACATGAACTTGCTGCCTTGATGGTGACATATCCTTCCACTCATGGCGTATTTGAAGAAGCTATCAAAGATATTTGCGATATTATCCATTACTACGGCGGACAGGTGTATATGGATGGCGCAAACATGAATGCTCAAGTCGGGCTTTGTCGTCCTGGGGATTTTGGTGCGGATGTCTGTCATTTAAACTTGCACAAGACTTTCTGCATTCCTCACGGTGGCGGTGGTCCGGGCATGGGACCAATTTGCGTTGCACCACAACTCGTTCCATTTTTACCCAAGCATCCTTTTATTAGTGATAGCGAACCAAGTACAATCTCCGCCGCGCCTTGGGGTAGTGCTAGCATTCTTACGATTTCATGGGTATATATTGCCTTAATGGGAGCAAAGGGTTTAAAACTTGCCACTGAGGTCGCCATTTTAAATGCTAACTATATGGCGCATCGTCTTGCGCCTCATTATCCAATTCTCTACACGGGCAAAAATGGTTTGGTTGCCCATGAATGCATTATCGATCTGCATGATTGCAAAGCGATCGCTGGTATCGAAGTTGATGATGTAGCAAAACGTTTAATGGATTACGGTTTCCATGCGCCCACGATGTCTTGGCCAGTCGCGGGAACGATGATGATCGAGCCGACGGAAAGTGAATCAAAGGCAGAACTCGATCGCTTCTGTGATGCGATGATTGCGATTAAACAGGAAGTCAATGCGATCGCTTCTGGGGATCTCGACAAACTGGATAATCCTCTCAAAAATGCACCCCACACCGCCGAAACGTTATTAGCTGATGATTGGAATCATGCCTATACGCGCCATCAAGCCGCCTATCCTGCACCTTGGCTCAAGGATCATAAGTTCTGGACAAGTGTAGGACGGATCGATAATGCCTTTGGCGATCGCAATTTTGTCTGCTCTTGTTTACCCATTGAGGCTTACTAGGAAATATTTACCAAATTTTCGGTTCAAAATTGTGACTGTTGGCAATAATTACAGAATCTCCTGCGGGTTGAATTAGAAATAGACCTTCTTGGATTGCGTATTCGTTGGCTCTTTCATCAATTTTGATACCTGCTACGGCTCCATAGAGTTTGTCACTTTTATGTTTGGGAAATACTTTTTTGAAGCGTTCTAGTGTTTGTAAAAATCGTTTGACATCACGAATTTCTAAATGAGATTTTACTTCGATCGCTACGACCTCAGTGGTATTTTCTACCAGAATATCAATTTCGATAGAGCCTTTGTCATCTTGACCTGTGACTCGGAGAGACGTGAGGTGGACATCTATTCCTTTTTCTTGAAATAGTCTAGCAGCTGCGGGTTTGATCAGGTTTTCGACAAATTCTCCCCATCGGCTAGTTAGCCCTCCTACTTGTTTGTTGGTTTGGGCAATTTGCTTGCTAGTTTGCTCGACAGTTTCACGCAGTTTAGTCATTTCTCGTTTGGATGTTTGGCGATACTGCTCGAATGCTTGTTGAGATGTGCGCTGATATTCTTTGCGTTCCTGTTCGCTTTCGCGGAAGAGGGCGAAGATGTCGTCTAGGGTGATTGGTTGGCTCATGGCTAATTACTCCTCCAAAATCAAACTCCTGTTTGAGCTTTCTTTAAGGCAACGGATAGCTGGCGTAAACGCTCGCTGACTTCTAAATTTGATTCCTGTGATTTGAGATTGTTTGGTAATTCAGATAGCAAAGATGGATTGCCTTGCAGCCATTCGTTAATAGCGACACCTGCCCAAGCACCATCCTTATCTCTAAAATTATCGACTAAATTCTTAAGCTCTTGGATGCAATAGGATTCAAAACCAGCCGCGTCAAAAATTGCCGATCGCAAATATTCCTCTAGTGCATTAATATCATTTTCAACTTCAAAAATTACAGTTTCCTGTGGTGATTTGAGATCGTTGACTGCATCAATGACAACTTGGGTAGCAACACCCGCAACTTGTCCTGCGATTCCTGTTACACCTAAAATCTGTTGCCTAAGTTCTGGAGCAAACAGAAGATCTGAGCCATACTTAGCATACCTTTTAAGGACTTTAAAGGCAGATTCGTCTCCACTGTAGTAGTTGTCAACAATTTCTATGTCAACCCCTAGATTTTTAATGATCTTTTCACGGGTATCGCTTTTAACTGGTCCACGAATTAATACTTCGGCTACAGGTCTAGCAAAGCGCAAGAATAGTACTTTTAAACTATTCTCTAGCAGTACGCGATAACCATCAGAATCCTTAATTAGTCTTTCTTTGACTTGTTTACTACCCCACAACATTTCTGTCATGTATTCAACTAGCTTTAAAGATTCGGCTTGCAATTCTATAGCTAGTTGACTTGCGATCGCTGCGAGAACTTCACTGACATCGATATACAAGTCTTCGCGCCATCGGAAGTTGGCATTAACAGGATCGAATACTGGGTTTGAGTTGGCTGCAAAAATAGTGTCTCTCTTACTCAGCATTTGCTCTCTAAGGTTTTGCATTTCAATAGTGACGACTTGCAAATATCGCTCTTTGAATTTCTGTGAACCAGTGGAAGAGTTTGCCGCTAATTTAGAATCTTTGTTCACGATTGAGGAATCGTAGAATTTTTGGAGATCGGCTTTCATTTGTTGCCATTTCTTGCCCCACCACTCTGTAAACTGAATGCGCCGACCGTCTTCTTCAAACTGCTTAGCTTCTTCAGGATTTTCGGAATAGCGCTTACGAACTAGCTGATAAATCTCGTCAGAACTGCCAAGAATTTTACTGATAGAGGTTTCACATCTTTTGCTTAATACGGTTACACGCTCGAAATTGATGTAGTCAAAGATTTTGTTTTTAATCGTTGGGATACCAGTCGCTTCTTGATTTAAAGCATTTTCATCACTGATACCTGTCAATGATTGCAACTTGTTTTTAATTTCATTGGCACTGCCGATTTCTGATTTTGTCTGTTGTCCAGCTAAGTTATTTAAAATCAGATAGGCTCCTGCGGAACCGTACAAAATGCGTTGCTTTGGCAAGTTTGCGCGTTTTGACCAATCTAGACAAGCTTCTTCGATGTGGGTTTGCAGTGCTTCGGCACTACCGAGGGAGTCGATGCGGCTAAGAAAAACAAAAAGTTTGTCAGCGACATTCACATTTTTATCACCAGTTTCTGTGAATTTTATAATTTCTAGTTCTTTTTCTCTAAGGCTAGTAAAACGCTGTACTAATATCACTGCGTCACAGTCTGAGAGCATGTCCTGTGCTTCATCAACGTGTTTGGCTAAACCTGAATCTAACCCTGGAACGTCATAAAATACGATCCCTTCTGCTTGGGCGAGTTTGTTGGTATAAAGTCTAGCTTCTAGAACTGAATGAGCATATTTTTCATCAGCTACATATTTTTTTAGAGGCTCTCTAATGTCTTCGAGTCTGGTAAATGGAACACGAATATCACCTTCACTTCTTACTTGGCGCAATGTTGTTTCATTGGCTCGAATAGTTTTGAGATCTTCAACTGCTCTTACTTTTTCCAGTTCACTAAGCAAGTTAACAAACTGTTCTTCGGTTTTGACTTGTACTTCTAGTCTTTGTTCTGATTCATTCTCGACTGAATAAATCTGGGTTGTGGTAAATGTACATCTGCCACCTTTCGCAGGAAGCAGATCGCATTCCAACCAAGCGTTGATAAAGGTACTTTTACCAGCTTTTTCTAAACCGACAACGGCGATCCGAAATTCGCGTTTTTTAAGTCTGGCAAGTTGGCGGCGAGTTGGTTCGTATTCTTGGAGAAGTGCGTCTTTTAGTTTGGTGGGGACTTCCGCTTGTGGCAGCATTGCCAAGTCAACTGCGTGACGATAAACATTCAGGGCATCGCTTAGGCGGACTTCATAGTAAGAAGATGCTGTTTTCCAATCCATTTGTGTCATTTTATAATCTCTTAAATGCGATTAAATGCTTGAAGACCTGACAAATTCTTGAGACAAAAAATTTCTTCGACTATACCTTTTGATTTTAGTGACAAATTAGATTGTAAGTAGTAGGGAAAAGTCTCGCCAATCAATTTTTGACCATCGTTAACTTTAATTCTAATATAAACTTCTCTATTGCTGTCAGGAAGAATAACATTATCTTCATCTACATTTAAGAATTGCTCACTTTCATACACATCTTCTGATTTGACACACAACAAATGAGAAGCGCCATCTATTAATTTAGATAAATTCTCTTTGTCAAGTACATCGTTTTTTCTTACATTGATAACTCGTTTTGATAAAACAACAAGACACAAATAAGCGTCAATTGATTTATATGAGTCAGGTTGTGGAGATGATACACCTTTTCGTTTCTCTTTTACTTTTGTTTTACTACGCTTTTTATCTAACTCTGGTGCAAACCGATATGCCACATATAGTAGAAAACATCCAACAAGAATAAATTTAATTATTTCCATTTTTTCATTACCGTCTAGTTCATTTGTGTTTTTTAAGATATCTTGCTGAAAATTACGCCTAAATAAGTTTTCAAATTGCGTGTCTAAAAATGATGTTTCTATTAGTGTAGAGATAATTTGAACATCTTGATCTGGTGATGCACTCGACGTGATACCAAAATCATCATATATTTCTAAAGCATACTTTTTATCCTCTTTACATAATATTTGAATTACTTTATAAAAAATTCCCTCAGAAGGAATTCCGACTTCACTCTGTAACTGATTAAGAACTTGATCAAAAGACTGATATGGATCATATAACTTTTTGAGATTACTGTTCATTATCTAAATCATTGAGATTCATCGCTCAAAATTTTTCTAAAACTAGAAAATTCTTCTTTGAGGACAATGGCTTTCTGCTTAAAAGGTTCCCAAATATTTTTTATGTCTTCAAAACTTAAAGTTATCTCTTGATTTGCTTTATCTAATTTTTCTTGATAGCGATCAATAACTTCTTCTTGAACTTGACCGACATTTTTTTTTAAATAATCAATCTCTTCTAGAAACCAATTGATGATTTGATCCGCAACTTTCACCTCTTCGCTTTGTGCTTGAACTAGCCAACCCTCTAACATTTCTCGCACTTTTGGAATTTGAGCATTATCGCTAGGGCGTTCAACATAATCAGTGTAAGTTTTTTGTCTGACTACACCATCCCAAACAAAGTTACCAAAAAAGCCTGAAGCAGTACCTGAAAGCCAATCCCAGCCAGATTTTCCTTTAGTATTTCTCTCATGAGCTTCTTGCACTGTTATAGTAACTGTTTTCGCTTCTTGCCAAGTTCCTTTTGTAATTGGAAAACCAGCTTGAAACGTAAAAGTAATTGTAGGCTGTTTTTCAACTTTAACAAGCTGAGACTTAGGAAATGTTATAGCCATGTCTTTAGCTGCTCTTTTCACTCCATTTTCAAGATAATCCAAATGACAATTAAAGAGCTTTACCACTGCATCATGTATTCTATCTAGTTCTTGTTTGCAGATTTGTTGCAATACATCTTCCATGACTAGGCTTAAGAGATGAGCCAAATTATTCAGTTCTTGATTTAAAACTGTTAGCTTTTTTTTGTCAACTTCAGTTCTCGCTTCCTTTTTTTCGCCATCTTTTGCAATAGTCGTTGTGTAACCCGCATCAACTAGCCTTATCAAATTATTTTCTAAAAGTGTTATATTTCGGCGATTTGATTTCTTTAAATTTGTACCTACTAGACTAATTTTTCCAGTTTCTAGAGATCTTGCCACTGCTGTTAAGACTTCTGTTATACCAGCTTTCAATTCTTTCGACCATGCATAAAGTGGATATAGTGCATCTCCGAGATTGTTGTATGGGGCAACATTCATAAAATCAGAAACTATGTCCAGTAAACCTTGAATTGGATCAGGGTTGTTCGCCTTATTAAGCTCATAAGATACCGTTTCAAAAGGTTTCCTCAATTTTCCACTACTCTCTTTAAGAACTTGTTTAAGTTCAGTTCTAATCTGAGCTATTTTAGAGCATTCTTTTGTATAATTTTCTTCTGAGCTATTTAGAATAGCTGATGTTGTTTGTACCACCCATTCCTCAACAGCATCTCCTGCGCTACCACCAAAACGGTCAAGCATTTGTGGGATAACGAGTTTTGGGAAATGATTGGTAACATGATCCTTTAAATGTTCTTGAAACTCATTTGCATATGACTTCTCCCATAACTCACTACCAACTCTGCTACGATCATGGGAATCCCATTTTTGTATAGAGCTAGGCAATTCCGACTCCAGTAAGTCTTCAATAAGCCCAAAAAAGTGTTCGCGTGCTTTTTTACACGCACTAATACTTAACTTGTCGTCATCACCTTTTATCTGAATGGAAAGCAATGCAGGCATAGTACTGAGTCTTACAACCTGCAAATTTTCAATTTCTTTTGTATATTCCTTTAGTCGTTCAGTTAACTCAATTTTAATATTTTTCGTGGTTTTCTCAACCCAAAGCTCTTCTGATTCTGGCCAATCATCATTTCTACGAAAAACATCAATTTTATTGAGAACAAAAAGCATTCTTGCGGGAGATCCCCTTAATGCCTTCACTTGCGATACAACTTCTTGTAGCAAAGCCTTTATCGTTTGCGGATTATTTTCTTCGCTATTGTATGCAACGATACACAAGGCTTCTTTACATTTTCTAATAACGTTTGCATTAATTTCATCACCAGAATAAGACAACCCAGGTAAATCCATGATTTTTACCTTTGTTCCCTGTGGCAGTTCCAAATTTGACTCTTTCAAAAGTCTAAAAGGGAATCTGATAAAAACTTGCGGGCAAATCAAACTAGGATTATGTTCTCTCTCAGCAATATAACTCTTCATCACCTCATCTAATCGCTTATATATTTCTTTATCTTCGATACCAGTCCACTGACCACATTCCCAAGTTGCACCTGAAGTGTTGCTTATCTCTAGCGATTTTTCTTCGCTGTATTCGATTGTAACAACTCCAGCACTTTTTTCTTCAACCGCGACTGGAACAATCGCAGCACCGCACAACATATTGACGAGAGTGCTTTTGCCACTACTTGTAGTACCTGTAGTAGCAATAGTAAGAACTGGATAATGAAGCTCTGTGATCAGATCTATCCTTGCCTGTGCCAGTCTGATTTTAAGATCTTGGATCTCACGTTGATTTGACGGTGGTAAATAATCAAATATTTCTGAGTAAAAATTATCCCAATAATCTGAGAGGGCTGTCGCCTGTGATTCGACTTCCTCAAATACTTTGTATAAGTTGCTACTCATCTTAGTTTTACCAATTATTTATCTGAATACAATTTAAACCTTAAGTGACCAAAAAAAGCAAGCGTATTTAGAAATGTTTCGAGTTGGACTCAGTATACTGTATTTAAACTAAAATAAAAACTGTTTTTATGTAAGCTTGGCTGTTTCACCCCCGTATCACCGTAATAGTTCTACCATCAGGACTCTCAACGATTTCTGTAGTGGTGCGATCGCTAAATTCCCAAACTGGGATATAGCGATCGCCATTCTATGCATCAAATCTCATCAGGATTAATCCCTATCGACCTGAGATAATTTGCTAATTTTTCTTTTTGCTGGCGTTCTTGAAGTTTTTGTTGACGCTCTTGAAGCTTTTGTTGACGTTCTTGATCGGCGATCGCCACAGCCTCTTGTTTTGCAATACGCTCCTGACTAGCGATCATGCGTTCCTGCTCAGCGCTTTCCTCAGCCGTGGGATACCTCACATTATCGCGATCGTACCAAGAGAGCCAATCACGCTCCCAATCACCAAATATACGCCGCTCACAGCCGATTCCTAAGCCTATCTCTGGCATCCATACCACTTTGCCAGATTCTGACAACAGCGCAACCGATGACAATAATTCATACTTATCATCAATTAGTTTATATACTTCCAAAGATTCGTGCCTTTTGTAACGTCCTCTACGTCCGCTTAAGGAGTTGTAAACTACATAATACAGAATCCCTAGCTTTTGATATTGTCTTAACTTCTCATCGTATTCGCCATTATATTCTTTAGAGATGACTTCTAGAACCATTATTGGTTTTACTTGTTCCTGCCACAAAACATAACTCAATCGTCCACCTTCATCCTTGAGACGGGGTACACCGATCGCTAAAAATCCATCGGGTACGATTGACTTAGATTTCTTGGGTTCCTGAATATTCGCTTCGTAGTAGTAGCACATATCTACTCCGAAAAACCAATCTTGGCGATCGCTCCAAATGGATCGCAACAAGCTTAGGAGCATATTCGGAATGTCATTTTGTAATTCATTATCCACAGGTGTTTCATCGGAATCTGGCAAGTCTTCCGCAGTGGGGAGTTGGCGGTATTCAAACGGTATTGTCACCATTGGTTTTGACAGATTACTTTTGTTTGATTATTTTGGATTATAGCAAAGCAATCGCCCCATATTTCAGACTTCTACACTGGATATAGAGTGATCGCAATTTTGTCTGCTCTTGTTTACCCATCGAAGCTTATGAATCTTAGGTAACGCTTCGTAGCTTGTTGAGCCTTGTATTCACACAAAGGATTAACAAGCCTGTCACTAACAGCGAACTGTAGGTTTCAATCAAACACCACAGTTCGCAAACCTAAACCTGAACCAGCCGATCGCCCATACACCAAGACTCGATTTTGTAAATGTTGTCTGACTCCCCTCGCCAACACAATGCGCTCCAGATCCTTCCCTTTACGAATCAGATCGGTCACAGAGTCACGGTGTGAAACCCTGATCACGTCCTGTTCAATAATTGGTCCCTCATCTAATTCTTCGGTGACATAATGTGCAGTCGCACCAATAATTTTTACGCCCCGTTTATAGGCTCGATGATAGGGATTAGCCCCCGCAAAAGCAGGTAAAAAGGAATGGTGAATATTAATCACTTGGGGAAACTGCGCCAGAAAACTAGGGCTGAGAACCTGCATATATTTCGCTAATACCACCAAGTCAATTTTGTATTGTTTTAAAATGTCGAGCTGTTGTTTTTCTTGCTCTAATTTGTTGTCGGGGGTGATCGGAATATGGTGATAGTTAATTCCAAAATTGTGAGCAACTTTTTCTAAGTCGGGATGATTACTAATTACTACGGGGATCATCGCCGAAAGTTCATGCGATCTCTGTCTCAAAATCAAATCATATAAACAGTGATCTTGTTTAGATACAAAAATAGCAATCCGCCGCACATAATCAGCAAACTGAATACTCCATGTAGCCTGAATCGCGATCGCTAATTTCTCAAAGGTCGGGGCAATCTGCTCTCGCTCTAAATCAAAACCGTCTAATTCCCACTCAACCCGCATCAAAAACAAGCCTGCTGTGCTGTCCGCATGTTGATCGGCATGGAGAATATTGCCGCCATGAGAAAAGACCCAATCAGAAATTTTCGCGACCAAACCTTTTTGATCGGGACAAGAAACAAGCAAAGTTGCGGTAGTCATAATTAATAATCCTCAAGATATTCAGATTTGCCCTGATTTGATTGGCAAATGATTGGCAAAGTTGGTTTCCATAAATATTTTCGTAGATCAATTTGATCAGTGCCATTAAAAATAATTCCTTCGCTTTCCAATAGCGATCGCTGCAAATAGTCCGTACCAAAACGCAAGGGCGAAAGCGAAACTTTACCCTTGGCATTCACCACGCGCTGCCAAGGAATATCTAAACCTTGCAAATCCACACGATAGAGGGCATAACCGACAACACGAGCCTTTCCTGCTAAGTTTGCCAGTTCTGCAATTTGTCCATAGGTCGCCACTTGTCCCTTGGGAATTAATCGCACAATTTCATAAATGCGATCATATGATGTTTGATTAATACTCATATTTTTTATTAAGTGACTCAAATCACTTCCACTTCCGTAAAACTTTAGCTATGATATTAATTGTCAAATCATCAAGACATTTCCACTGGAGAAATTTCAATGCTAGCGGCGGAATGTATCGATTCCAGAGCGATCGTCACTGTAGAGGAAAAGCGCCGAACGACTACACGCATAGCTATGCGCGTACCGAAAAGCTGCCAAGGAGAACCAATTATTTCTCGCCTCTCCTGTGAACATGGACTAACAGTAACAATTATTGCTGCACTTCTTGGTGAAAGCCCAGAGGATGATGGCTGGTTTACGTTGCAATTAACTGGCACAACACAACAAATTCAAAGCGGCATTATTTATCTAGAAGAGCTAGATTTAGAAATTTGGGATAAAACGGCTGTTGAAGATGAAAGCTGGTAAACAAAAAAGGCTTGCTTAGCAAGCCTTTTTTGTTTTTGAAGGCAAGGGGCTTAAGCCCCTTGTTTATTACTTGTTTGGCTGAGGAGTCAAACGCAAGTATGGCTTCACTGGATTAAACCCTTTAGGGAATTTAACGGCTGCTTCTTCGTTGGAAACTGAAGGCACAATTACACAATCATCGCCATCTTTCCAGTTCGCAGGTGTCGCCACGCTGTAGTTGTCAGTCAATTGCAGTGAATCGATCACGCGCAAAATTTCATCAAAGTTACGACCTGTGCTGGCGGGATAGGTCAAGCTAAGGCGAAGTTTTTTGTTGGAGTCAATGATAAACACTGATCGCACAGTTAGGGTGCTGCCCGTTGCTGAGTTGGGGTGAATCATGTCATAAAGCTCGGAAACTTTCTTATCTTCATCAGCGAGGATCGGATAATTGAGGGTTGTACCTTGAGTTTCTTCGATATCACCCACCCAACCTTTATGGGACTCAACGCCATCAACGCTCAAAGCGATCGCTTTGATATTACGCTTGTCAAATTCACCTTTAAGCTTAGCGACAGTACCAAGTTCAGTGGTGCAAACTGGAGTGAAATCTTTGGGGTGAGAGAATAAAATTGCCCAGTTATCGCCAATCCACTCATGGAAGCTGATAACGCCTTCGGTGGAGTCTTGGGTAAAATCGGGTACTGTATCGCCTAAACGCAGTGTCATAGTTTTATGTTGTTAGGGTTGATTGTTTAGTGTTGCTGCTTGGGTTTGCCGCTTAGGTCTGGTTGTCTTTGTAACAAATCTAAGAATACTAGATTATAGGAAAAACTACCATCTTGTATATAGCGGTATTCCCATTGCCTTACTGTAGATTATGGCATAAGCCTCCAAAAAAATAAGCAAAACTTTGCCCCAGCTACTTTTTTCTGTTGATTCTTGAAATTTGATTCTTGACATTAAGCAAGCTTTACCGCAGACTTAGTAACTGCGGACAAAGAGGCTAAAGCCATTTGTTCGATATATCTAATAGCCAAAAGCTAATAATCTCAAACACCAATCGCGGAACTGGCGGAATTGGTAGACGCGCATGTTTCAGGTACATGTGTTGAAAGACTTGGGGGTTCAAGTCCCCCGTTCCGCATAAATTATTCCCTTACTAGTCAAAAAATACAGCGCCTTGCGCTGACTTAAATCCCAAGGATTAGCCGTGCGACTAATCCTTGGGTGCAAAAGGAATATTAGGTGTAGAATATTTGGGTTTCTGAATTATTGGGTTTGATATGCTAAAAACTTTCAGTATGGTTCGCCAAACGGTAATTGTAACGCTCTGTTCATTTACGCTGACGGCTGCCGAAGTTGTGCAAGCTCAAACGGAATCCAACCCAATCCTCAAAATTGGTATTGTGCAGCGCTTTGGCGAAAGACCACAGGATCGACTCACCCTCAACGCCTCATCAGGACAGAAGCTCACGCTCACTTTCCCATCGGCTGATGGCAAAAGTATGCAAACGCTAACCAGCGATCGCGTGGTTGTGGAAATTGCACCGCAAGCATTAACCTTGCCAAAACTAGAAGAAAAAGTCGTCCTCAGTAATCATCGTAGTTTTGAAAATGCCGCCGCAAGTGCTTTTCACTGGGCTGAAAAAGGGCTTGCTACTGAAATCGCCCAACCAAGACGCTGGCAAGTGTGGGCAAAGCGCGATGTTTATGATTCAGTCTTGCTGCGCTATCTGCTGTTTTACACACTGCGTTTACAGGGCAATTTGACTGTCCAAATCGATCGCCGTATCATTCCCCAAAAAACGATCGCTTCATTTATCGTTGGCGATTTTCGCTACAACCGCGATCGCCTTGATGTTAGCAGCAGTAATGGACTAATTGAAGTCAGTTATCAAAAAGAGAATAAATCAGAAATTAGTAACCGCCCCTATGCAGGCACATTAAGGTTGCAGCCTAACGCCCATCAAAATTTTACGTTAGTTAATAACGTGCCACTAGAAACCTATGTGCGTGGTGTTGTTCCCCATGAAATTGGTTACAATGCTCCCTATGCGGCGGTTCAAGCACAGGCGATTTTGGCGAGAACCTATGTGTTAGCCAGTTTGCATCGTTTTAAAGTTGATGATTATGAGCTTTGTGCGGATACTCAATGCCAAGTCTATCGAGGCTTGGAGGATACCACCGCATTAGCCGATCGCGCGATCGCCGAGACAAGTGGCTTAGTTCTCACCTATAACAATCGCGTCATCGATGCCCTCTATTCTTCAACCACAGGTGGCATCACCGCAAACTATAACGATATTTGGGATGGAACCCCGCGTCCCTATTTACAATCGGTATTAGATACAGCCAATCGTAGTGAAATTCAGCGATCAGCAGACATTAGCGACCCCAAAAATCTCAAAACCTTTTTGGATCGTCAAGATGGCTTTAACGAAGCAGGTTGGCGCACTCTCCGTTGGAATAGAATCGGAACCTTGGAAGAGTTGCAAACATCTTTAAAGAAATTTTTGCGTTTTTCAGGCGACAGCACCACCAATTTTAACGCGATTAAACAGTTACAAGTATCTAAGCGATCGCCTTCAGGACGAGTTTTAGAATTGGAAGTAACTACCGATACGGGGAAAATCTTGGTCAAAAAAGATGAAATCATCGATGCATTCGATCCGCCTGACAGTACCTTCTTTCGTCTAGAACCAATTTATCAAGACAAAGTATTAACTGGCTACGCCTTTATCGGCGGCGGCTTAGGTCATGGCGTGGGGATGAGTCAAACTGGTTCTTACAACTTAGCAAAAATGGGCTGGTCAAGCGATCGTATTCTCAACTTCTACTACACCAACACCCAATTACAAAAATTACGCCCTGAGCATTATAAACCTTAACAAAAAAGAGATAAAACACATTGTGTTCTATCTCTTTTTTTGACTATTGCGCCGCGAAGCGGCGCAATTCTCTTTTGGGCTTTTAGAGAGGGAATGTCAACATATCAGGAAACAAACGATTAGCTTCGATGAGTACACCAGCAGTGATGAACATCCATACAGTAGCTAGTACGGGAGCAGATGATAAAAAACCTTTCAATGGAGTTCTCCTATTAAATAATTTTGAGAATTTTGCTTGACAATTTTTTAAAGTCTTTAAAATACTTTAGAAAATAAACACTCTAAAAAATTTCACTTAAATAATTTACTCAAATAATTTTTAAAAGCCCTGCTTAGCAAAACTTTTAAAAATTATTTTAAAAAAATCATTTGAGTTTCTAGCGAGGGGATACGGTAACTTCGTTTTCTGGAACCAACAACTCACCCGAACCAAATTCTTTGAGTGCAGCAAGAGGCCAGATAAAGCCAGTCAACATGCACTGAACCGCAAGAGGAAGATCGATCAAGATCTCCTTTTGAGTTGCAGTTGCAGGATCTTTGCGGATGGCGATCAAATAAGCGCGACCAACCCAACCGATCCAACCAGCGATGAATAGAAACATCAAAGCAGGAATGGTGAATTCGCCTGCATGATCCCAACGACCATCACTGATTAAATGAGGTAGACCATCTTCGCCGCAAAGCAAGCCAGAATTAGCATACTTGGCAAAGCGAGCTTCGGTTTGAGCGATCTTGCCAGTCAGGTATGTAGCGGGGGCGCTACCAGCACTGAAGTTAGCTAGACGAGATGTGTAACCATCAACTTCAGATTGCAAGCGATCTTGAAAAGCTGAAGATGTGGCACAGGGAGTCAAAGCGGAGAAATCTGCGTATGCAGCAGGAGTTGCAGCAAGGCTAATGCCAAACCACAAGCTAATAACTAAAATGAGAGCAAAGAGTCTTTTCATGGACTGACCTTAATTTACCTTGGCTAAGATAGGCAAAAAATAACGAGTTTCTAGTTTCGT
This sequence comes from Pseudanabaena sp., assembly GCA_044355035.1. Classification (GTDB taxonomy): domain Bacteria; phylum Cyanobacteriota; class Cyanobacteriia; order Pseudanabaenales; family Pseudanabaenaceae; genus Pseudanabaena. The sequence continues at coordinate 27,162 of JBIKYX010000040.1, forward strand.
GAACTTAGCCTCAGATCCTATATCAGCGATCGCGCCTTGGTAAAGCAATCTTCACATCCTGTAAAGTAAATTATCAATTAAGATGATTTCACCACCGTAAAGCGGTAATCAAATCATCTTCGGTTTTGTTTAGAAATGCCAACTATCCTAGCGATCGAATCTAGCTGTGACGAAACTGCGGTGGCGGTGGTATGCGATCGCCAAATTCTTAGTAGCGTAGTTTCATCGCAAATTTTAACGCACGCGCTCTATGGTGGCGTTATGCCTGAGATCGCAGCGCGTCAGCATGTGGAGACGATTAATCCCGCTATCGCCCAAGCTTATCGCGAGTCGGGCAGAACTTGGGCAGAGATCGATGGCATTGCCGTCACAACTGCTCCTGGGCTAATTGGCTCCCTAATGATCGGCGTGACGGCGGCAAAAACTTTGGCAATGTTGCATAAAAAGCCTTTGATCGCCGTGCATCACCTTGAGGGGCATATTTGCTCGGCTTTGTTAGCTGATCCAACCTTAGAGCCACCATTTTTGTGTTTACTAGTCTCTGGCGGACATAGCAGTATTATTTTGGTAAAAGATTACACCGATTATCAAGTAATGGGGAAAACCCGCGATGACGCGGCAGGCGAAGCATTTGATAAGGTAGCGCGGTTGTTAGGTTTGGGCTACCCTGGGGGACCCGCCATTGACAAGATCGCGATCGCTGGTAATCCTAAAGCCTACAAACTACCGCAGGGGCGCATTCCTGATTTTCCCTACGACTCTAGTTTTAGTGGGCTGAAAACTGCGGTATTGCGACTAACTCAAAAACTCAGTCCTAATGGTGAAGATTTACCGATCGCAAATATTGCCGCGAGTTTCCAAGAAACGGTCGCTACAGCGCTTGTGACCCGCACGATTAAATGTGCGATCAAGCATAATCTCTCCACAATCGTGGCGGTTGGTGGAGTGGCGGCGAATAGTGCTTTGCGATCGCGTTTAGTATCTACTGCGGAGGAGCATCAAATTCGGGCGATTTTTCCACCCTTGAGTCTATGTACAGATAACGCGGCGATGATTGGCTGTGCAGGCGCGATTCATCTCGCTCGCGGTGAGACTTCATCAATGGACATTGCTACGCGATCGCGCCTCAATCTTGAAGATTGCCAGAGTTTATATGTCTTATAGCGCTTGGCACTGGTATAAAACTCGTATAGAGTTATGACACCCCAGCTTCCCTAAGCTTTCGTGGCTTTAACTGACTAGTTTTGCCTTATTGCTGAGTTTTGCGATGAATGTTACTGCTACTGATCTATTAGCGATCGCTATATTTACAATTACGATGATGTCTCTAGTTGGCACAATGGTCGGTTTATCGCCTGTTGTCCCTAGCGCGATCGCGATTAGTTTGCTGACATCATGGGGAGTAGATATTGGCTTTTTTCAAGGCAAATTTGGAGCTTATGCTCAAGCATGGTTAAGAGCGCGATCGCCTCAATATCGTGAGCGAGTTTCGTATCACGAAGCAGGACATTTTCTTGCTGCCTATGTATTGGGATTTAAAATCACGAGCTATGCGCTCGCGGGAATAGTTGGGCGATCGCTCGGTGAAATTCTATCTGACAATGCTTTTCAAGGAATCGAAGGTGGCGTAGAAATCGAAATCGTTGACGGCTCTAGTTTTAATAATTTGAATGGTAATTCTATTGATCGCTACAGCACCGTTTATATGGCAGGTATCGCTGCTGAACAACTGATGTGTGAAGGTGAGACTGAAGGAGGATTAGATGATCGACAACGGTTGCGAAAAGTAATTGCGAATCTGCCCCATCCCATGACTCAAGAGCGTTGGGCTTTGTTAAATGCCAAAAGTTTATTAAGCGATCGCCGTTCTGCGCTGGTTGTTTTGGCTAGTAAAATGTTGTCTGGTGCGACGGTTGAAGATTGTTGCCAAGCGATCGATGAAGTTCTCAAACAGGAAGTTCTCAATTAAAGCTACCACTTCGGTTTATTGCTGCACTTTATTACTGACTTTGATCTAAATTATTTGGGATTCCATACAGCGCAAAGCGCTGTAAACGATTGCTAAGTTTAGTGAATTTAACTTAAGAAGAATTTTTTTGTGGCGATCTAGCTCATAGGATGATGAGTATTAATAAACTTGATAGGTAATTAGACCTAAGGAAAATATATTTATGTCACATCTAACATTTAACTTGCTTGCCGCAGTTCCTGCGACTCCTACATGGTCGTTTAGTGTTGCCTTAATTATGATTACAGCCAATCTGTTTGCATTGGTTGTAGGTCGCTACGGCATTAAAGTCAAAGGTGTTGGACCTAGTTTACCAGTAGAATTACCTGGTTTATTTTCAGGATTTGGTTTGCCTGAACTGCTCGGTGTGACTAGCTTTGGTCATGTCCTTGGCGCAGGTTTGATTTTAGGATTAGCACAAGCTGGGTTGCTCTAATAAAATCTAATAAAAATATAGGGTGCAATGCCCCCTATATTTTTAATCAAATAGTTAAACAAATGGTGCGGAGGTTCCCCATTCACCAGTAAACACAAAGCTGGATAAGGGTTGCCGATCGCGAGCAGCTTTTTCCCTCTCTTGCAATTCTGGAGATAAGGTACTGACTTCACCCTCGTAACCGATCGCGATCGCGGCGATCGGTTTTGCTGTTTCTGGAATATTAAATGTGGAGATCGCCTTGTCAGCGTCAAATCCACCCATTTGATGGGCGACTAAATTTAAAGCAGTAGCTTGTAAAACCAGAGTTGCCGCCGCTTGTCCTGCGTCATATTCAGCCCAATCATTAGGCTTGCCATTGTGAGCAAAGTTTTTTTGAGCTACGATGATTCCCAACACTGGAGCGGCTTGCGCCCACGATGCATTGAAAGGGACAAGGCAATCCAGTAGCTTTTGATAGTTCACAGTGTCATCTTTAGTGGCAACAATGAAAACCCAAGGCTGTCCATTAAAGCAAGAAGAAGCCCATCTTGCTGCTTCAAATAATTGAGCCAGTTTTTCGGTTTCAACAGGTTTGCTATCAAAAGCGCGAGGACTCCATCGCTGAGAAATCAAAGGATGAATTTGATGATTAGTGATTGCAGGATTTTCCATATTGAATTAGTAGCTCTCGGAAACGTTTTTGGATGGTCAACATGCACTATTCTAGCGGCTTTATTTGGCGGCTTTATTTGGCGGCTTTATTTGACTACATCGTCTTTTGCGGTTAGCAGAGGTTATATAATACCTTCAGCACAATTACCTAGAATGATCTAAGCGCATGGATACCACCCTCGATACTCAAGCGATGCGAAGAGCTTTGCATAAGTCGCCGAACTACTTTCGACAAAGTTTTGGTCATGGCGAAGAAGCTGAATCAACAATGCGATCGCAGTATCATAGTGACCTGATTCAAACTATTCGCGATCGCAATTATGTTTATACGCAAGGGGATGTAACAATTTATTTAGCGAAATCCTTTGGATTTTGTTGGGGTGTGGAAAGAGCGGTAGCAATGGCGTATGAAACCCGAACCCAATTTCCTAATGAAAAGATTTGGATTACCAATGAAATCATTCACAATCCTTCTGTCAATGCCAAACTCAAGGAAATGGAAGTTCAATTTGTCCCCGTTGCTGCTGACGGAACTAAAGACTTCTCCGAGATCGGTAAGGGTGATGTGGTGATTTTGCCAGCCTTTGGTGCAAGTGTCCAAGAAACCCAGTTATTCGATCGCCTTGGCAGCAAAATTGTGGACACGACTTGTCCTTGGGTATCGAAGGTCTGGAATCGGGTGGAGAAACATAAAAAAGCAGATTTCACTTCCATTGTGCATGGCAAGTACAACCATGAAGAAACGATCGCCACCAGTTCATACGCTAAGCGTTATTTGGTGGTGTTGAATATGAAAGAAGCCGAGTATGTCACTAATTACATCCTCAATGGCGGCGATCGCCAAGAGTTTCTCACTAAGTTCAGCAAGGCTATATCAGAGGGATTTGATCCTGATCGGGATTTGGAAAGAGTTGGTGTCGCCAATCAAACCACAATGCTCAAGGGTGAAACCGAAGCGATCGGCAAACTCTTTGAACATACGATGATGCAAAAGTATGGTGTAGAACATCTCAATGAGCATTTTCTGGCGTTTAATACGATCTGTGATGCTACGCAAGAGCGTCAAGATGCCATGTTTGAGATTGTGGAAGAGGATCTCGATTTGATGATCGTCATCGGTGGTTACAATTCTTCAAATACTACCCATTTACAAGAAATTGCGATCGAGCGCAATCTTGCTTCCTATCACATTGATGATGTCCATCGGATTATTTCAGCAGAGGTAATCGAACATCAACCTTTAGGCAAGGCGATCGAGCAAGCAACAAATTGGCTTCCCGAAGGCAAAATTAAGGTTGGCATTACATCTGGCGCATCAACCCCCGATCGCGTTGTCGAAGATGTCATCAACAGGATTTTTGCTTTAAAAAGTTAATCAGCCAACAAATGACACTCAAATAATTATTTTCTTGTTCCCCTCTCCTGCGGGAGAGGGGCTAGGGGTGAGGGCTTTCCTAACCTTCTGCGTAACATGAGTTACAAAATCATTTCCAAGATCATTTCGTTAGGAATCGATACCCAAACATTAAAGTAACTTGCTTCAGGTGCGATTAACACAGCCATGCCCAAATCTAAATCTCTTCTACACCCTGCGATCGCTTCCTTGAGAGAGTTATAAGCTTTATCGACTACAAAGGTTTTTCCTAAAAACACGATCGCTTTCTCACGACCAGCAATGGTATTGATAATAATCGAGCGAACTTGGTTTAATGAATTGAGGATCATTGCTTCGGTTTGTTGAAAGAATTTCTTTATGGGTTTAGTATCTCTTTGGGTTGAGATTGAGGATGCGATCGCTCATCCATTGCGACTGTGATCCTAACTGTGACTAAATGTGATCAAAATCACAGGCGATCGCGATAACAGAATGTTGAGCCGTCTTTTAAACTTTGAGATGGGCTTCATGCCAACGCAAAGCGCTGTAAGATAAAAATAGCCGTTACAGTATTAATCGACGCAAGCGTCATGACATTAACCTACGAAAAGACTTTGGCAGATCAGGTCAGAGCAGATTTTGAGATACTACATCAAGAGGTCAATGGTAAACCTCTCATTTACTTTGACAATGCCGCTAGTTCCCAGAAACCTAAGCAGGTGATTAATGCTTGGAAATATTATTACGAGCATGACAATGCCAACGTCCATCGCGGCGCACATACACTCAGCGCAAGAGCAACTGATGCCTATGAGGGAGCAAGGGATAAGATTGCCAAGTTTGTAAATGCCAAGTCATCACAGGAAATTATTTACACTCGCAATGCTAGCGAAGCGATTAATTTAGTAGCCTATACTTGGGGCTGGGCAAATCTGAAGGAAGGCGATGAAGTAATTCTTTCGGTAATGGAGCATCACAGCAATATTGTTCCTTGGCAATTAATCGCGCAGCGAACTGGTGCGGTGTTGAAATTTTTAGAGCCGACTCTGTTGGGTGAATTGAGTCTAGAACAGTTCAAATCGCTACTCAATCCCAAAACCAAATTGGTATCGATTGTCCATGTTTCTAATACTCTTGGTTGTGTGAATCCTGTAGAAGAGATGATTCCATTAGCTCACGCGATGGGTGCGAAGGTATTATTAGATGCTTGCCAGAGTGTGCCACATATGCCGATTGATGTTCAGGCTTTAGATTGTGACTGGCTAGTGGCTTCAGGACATAAAATGTGTGCGCCCACGGGAATTGGTTTTCTCTATGGTAAGCGCGAGATTTTGTTAGACATGCCTCCATTTATGGGTGGTGGCGAGATGATTGCCGATGTGTTTCTCGATCGCTCTACCTATGCCGATCTACCCCATAAGTTTGAAGCAGGGACTCCTGCGATTGGGGAAGCGATCGCCCTTGGTGCAGCCGTGGATTATTTGAGTGCGATCGGGATGGCTAAAATCCACGCCTACGAGCAGGAATTAATTAACTATTTGATGGATTATCTAGATGAGATTCCTGATATTAAGGTCTATGGTCCCCGCCATCATCGCGCTGGTTTAGCCGCTTTTACGATCGCCCACGGTATCCATGCCAATGATTTAGCCGCAATACTCGATCAAGATGGAATTGCCATTCGGTCGGGACATCACTGTACACAACCATTACATCGTTTTTTAGGAATTAGTGGTACAGCGCGGGCGAGTGTTTATTTCTATAATACTAAATCAGAAATAGATACATTTGTCGCTTCCCTTAAAGATGCGATCGCCTTTTTCAAAAGCGTAATCTAACTTACCTTACACAGATACAAAATTCGCCCTCATCCCCCAGCCCCTTCTCCCAGAGCGGGAGAAGGGGAGCAGGAAGCAGTTTTAAGTTTTTCTGTTCTCATGAGGGTTAAGCATTATCAAATTTTGTTAGCAAATCAAGGAGATAATCAGCGATGATTCGGAATATCAATTTGCCAGATTCGTTAAGCTTTTCTGATTATTTCAAACTAAATTTTTATCCCGAAGAAATCCTTAATTATTTTGGTTATGCTTTTGAGAAGAAGTTATTAGATTTCACCAAAAGTGTTTGCGATCTAGTAGAACTTGAGATGCTAGAAAAAAGACTAGCTAAGAGTTTGCCTTATATTACTTTTGACAATGAAACAGCAAGACGGGAGTTTCTAGTTGCGCCTGTGTTAATGGATTTAATTGATTATACAAAATCTAATTTGAAGGTTTCTTATCCTTTGAACGTGAATAATCAACTTAGAGGAGAACTAGACTATTTTATTGAGTCTAATATCAAGGCTAATGGCGAGGTAAATCATCAATTTTTGGTGATTGAGGCAAAGGACGAAAATTTAGAGGCTGTTTGAAAAGGTGGGTATACCTAGGAAAAAGCGTGAAGGGGGAATAAAGTAAAAGGGTCTACAGGAGACCCAATTTATGATAAGACCAGCATACGACACAGACCTCACAAATGATC
>JBIKYX010000041.1:0-33564 GCA_044355035.1 Pseudanabaena sp.
AACTTCAACATCTCCGATTCAATCTCTTCGCAATAGTACATAATTAACACTTATTTTTATTTATTCTATCCTTATTTGCATATGTTATTTATTTTTTATTCCTTAATACTTACCTCTGGCAAATCAACTAAAAGTTCGATCGCATCAAACAACTCTGGCTTCATCATTTTCGACTCCGAATATATGCGGTCACAAACCTTGCAATATCCTCATTAGGTTTAACAATCCATCCCGTCCGCGCAATTTCTTGCTGATCAAATTTTACTCCATCGATCAACATATCAACTTGATATCTCTGCCCATATTCATCACAAACACCTAACTTAGCATCCGATTCCATTACTTTATCCCGAATTTGAGTTAAAAGTAATTGATAATTTTGCTGTGTAAATCCGAGATACTCTCTAAACATGAATGCTTTAGAAGTGTTTTTTCAATAGTCAGAAACTAATGCAGACTATTAAACTTTTTTTCTAGCTTTTGACTTGCTTGAGATAAAGAGAAACAGAACATCCAGTAGATTAAAGCCACAAATAGATATACCTCAGCATACCGACCGATAAATTCTGGCTGCGATAGGACAGTGCGGGATACGCCCATCAAATCGACTAAGCCAACGATCGCTACTAGAGAAGTATCTTTGAATAAGCCAATAAATTGACCAACGATCGCAGGAATGGAAGCTTTAAGAGCTTGTGGCAAAGTAATTAAAACTATCGTTAAGGGGATACTTAAGCCCAATGCTCTCGCGGCTTCAGCTTGACCTTTAGGAATTGACTGCAAACCGCCGCGTACATTCTCGGCAAGATAGGCAGCGCTGAAAAATACAAAGGCGGCGATCGCTCTCAACACGCGATCAATTTCTAAACCTGCGGGTAAAAATAAGGGCAGCATTACTTGAGCCATAAATAGAATGCCAATCAATGGCAAGCCCCGCACAACCTCAATATAAAAAACACAGAACCATTTGATTAGAGGCAAGGTACTTTGTCTTCCTAACGCTAGCAAAACTCCCAAGGGGAAAGAGAAAACAATCCCTGAAATTGCCACGATTAAGGTTAAGACTAATCCATTCCATGCGTTGACATCAACCGCCGTCAATCCCAAATTCCCACCGATTAGCCACAAAGAGATTGGCAAGGTTGCGAACCACGCGATCGCCAAAATCACAGAACTTGACTCAAATCGCTTGACTTGCTGACCAATCACAAATCCCAAGGCGATCGCGCCGCTAATTGCCAAGGTCAAAATTTTGAAAATGCCATCGACAGGCAGCAAAATCGCTAGCGCAATTGAAAAAGAACTAATCGAGATCGCTACTGTTCGGCTAAATCTGCCCCATAGTCCCCATGAGATTCCTGATAGTAAACCCGCGATCGCTAAAACAGTCCATAAGCGCCAAAATTCTTCAACTGGATAAAGCCCGACTAAAAACAGACGCAAATTACTACTTACCACCGCCCATTGCGCCTTGGTCGTTGCCCAAATCCAGATATTACTCACCAGTTGATAAATTAACCAACCGCAAAAAACGGTAAGTAAACTATTAAACCAACTACTAAACAGATTTTTCTTTGCCCAGTTCAATGCATTGGGCGATGCTTGTGGTGGCAGTGCGGCTGAATTTTGCGTCATAGGGAATATAAAGTTCAGGGACAGGGTTCAACTTAATTGTCCTAATTATGCACTCTATATCAAAAGATAAGGGATGCAATGCATCCCTATGTGTTTTATTTGAGATTTTCAGAAGCGGGATCACCCTTGTAGGGTTGTGCGCCTGTGGCGGGGAAATCATCTTTAGCAGGAGTGAAAATCTTGGCGATCGCATCGCTCAAATATTCCACCGTATCCATGAATTTTTTTGCTAGACCGTTCATAACTATCACCTTTAATGGAATATCTAGAAAATTTCACTTAGTCAAGATAGGCTTTTTGTTGCCTGTCTACAGGTTAATACTTAGATATGTCATGAATCGATAATTTTAACTAGACGTAATAATTATTTGAGTTTCGACATATGGTTGACAACGTCCCAAAGCGATAATCGGCACTTAGCGCTAAATCTCTTTTTGAGAAAAACCTTAGCGATCGCTATACAAATTGAGTAAAACGATACCAAATATTAAAATTTGTTATTGTATGGGACAGTTTTAAGGGAAAATATATACCTGATTGAGTACAAAATTTTTCTAAGCAATTGTAACTATGGTCGCTGCACCCTCGAAACCTCAAACCCTTGAGACACTCTGCATTAACTCCATCCGTTTTTTATCGATCGATGCGGTCGAAAAAGCAAAATCTGGTCACCCCGGTCTGCCGATGGGCGCAGCACCAATGGCTTTTGTGCTGTTTGATCAGTTCTTAAAATTCAATCCAAAAAATCCTAAGTGGTTCGATCGCGATCGCTTTGTCTTGTCCGCAGGACATGGCTGTATGTTGCAATACTCATTGCTGCATCTGACTGGTTATGACAGCGTACCCCTAGACGAAATCAAGCAATTCCGCCAGTTTGGCAGCGCCACCCCTGGACATCCTGAAAACTTTGAAACCGCAGGCGTTGAAGTTACCACAGGTCCCCTTGGTCAAGGTGTTGGTAATGCTGTCGGTTTAGCGATCGCTGAAGCCCATTTGGCTGCTCGTTTTAACAAGCCTGGTCACAATATTGTTGATCACTATACATATGTCATTCTTGGTGATGGCTGCAACATGGAAGGCATCGCTTCTGAAGCAGCTTCCTTGGGCGGACACCTCAAGCTCGGCAAGTTGATCATGATGTATGACAGCAACAGCATCTCCATCGATGGCAGCACCGACCTCGCATTTACTGAAAATGTTGGTATGCGTTACGAAGCTTACGGCTGGCATGTCACCTATGTTGCCGATGGTAACGAAGACTTAGATGCGATCGCTAAAGCACTCGAAGAGTCTAAAGCCGTCACCGACAAGCCTAGCTTGATCATCGTTACTACCACCATTGGTTACGGTTCACCAAAGAAAGCTGGTACGGCTGGTGTTCACGGCGCTGCGCTCGGTACTGATGAAGTTGCCGCAACTCGCGCTAACCTCGGTTGGGAATACGAGCCTTTTGAAGTTCCTGCCGATGCTCTTGCCCGTTTCCGTCAAGCGATCGACAAGGGGGCTACTGCCGAAGCTGAATGGAATGAGCGTTTTGCTGCTTACGAAAAAGCCTATCCCGCAGAAGCTGCTGAATACAAGCGGATCATGGTTGGCGAACTTCCTGAAGGATGGGAAAAAGCCCTTGAGCCTGTTGCCGAGAAAGAAACCTCAACCCGTTTACTTTCCGAAGCTTGCTTGAATGCATTGTCTCCTGTACTTCCCGAATTCCTCGGCGGTTCATCTGACTTGGCTCACTCCAACATGACCTATGTTAAAGGTCTGCCCGACTTCCAACATGGTTCTTACGAAGGTCGTAACTTCCGCTTTGGTGTTCGTGAACACGCAATGGGCGCAATCATGAACGGCATGATCTTGCATGGCGGCACAATCCCTTACGGTGCAACTTTCCTCGTATTTGCTGACTATATGCGCGGCGCAATCCGCTTGTCGGCATTGTCGGAAGTTGGTGTGCTATACATCATGACCCACGACTCCGTAATGCTCGGTGAAGATGGTCCTACTCACCAACCTGTTGAAACCCTCGCTTCGATGCGTGTAATTCCTAACCTTTTGGTATTGCGTCCTGCTGATGCTAAGGAAACCGTTGGTACTTATCAAGTTGCGATCGCTAATCGTAAGCGTCCATCTTTGATGGCTTTCACTCGCCAAAACGTGAAGAACTTGGCTGGTACTTCCATCGAAGGAACTAAGAAAGGCGGTTACATTGTTGTTGATGCTCCAAACCCTGAGTTGATCTTCATCGCCACTGGTTCCGAAGTTGCTCTCGCTGTAGATGCTGCGGCAATCCTAGCGGCGGAAGGTAAGGCTGTCCGTGTAGTCTCCATGCCTTCGATGGAACTCTACAACGAACAATCCGATGAGTACAAAGAATCCGTACTTCCAGTTGCTGTCAAGAAGCGCGTCAGTGTTGAAGCTGGTAGCACCTTTGGCTGGCACAAATATGTCGGTTCTGAGGGCGCAGTTGTCGGTATGGACAGCTTCGGTATTTCGGCTCCCGGTCCAATCGGCTATGCAAAGTTCGGCTTCACCGTTGAGAATGTTGTAGCAACTGCTCGCAAGGTTCTCGGTTAATTAACTGAAGTATTTCCTTAAGGAAAATTTCTATAAAAAAAGCGCACTTAGTGCGCTTTTTTTATGTCTAAGGCGATCGCTTAAGAGATTACGAATTGCCACTACGTTAAACGTTTTATGCCTCAGTCACAACTGGCTCTTCAGTCTTGCCAAAGGCAATTCTTAAAAATGGAGGAGCGAGGAACGTAGTCATGATCACCATGATGATAATCGCTACTTCTAGGGGCTTGTCGATCGCACCGCTAGCCGTACCAATACCAGCAAATACTAGTCCAACTTCACCACGGGGAACCATGCCCACACCGATCGCTAAGCGATTGATATCAGGTATTCCAAAAACCACCCAACCTGTGATCACTTTACCGATGATGGCGACCGCGAGCATAAATACGGCGATTAATAAGCCACTGCGATTTTCAGGGATCATGGGATTGAGAACACTGAGATCGGCTCTCGCACCAACAGTTACAAAGAACACGGGTACGAGTAAATCGGCAATGGGTTTAATCAGTTCATCTAATTCTTTTCGAGCATCGGTTTCATCGAGTACCAATCCTGCGGCAAAGGCTCCTAAAATTGCTTCCAAATGGATCGCATTACCGATAAAAGCCATTACATAGGCAAAGATAAAAGCAGGAATGACGATATTGCCGCGAGTTTTGAGTTTGTCAACTATTGCGACGAAAGTTTTGTTAAAGAAACCACCTAACAAGATTGAACCAAATAAGAAGGCGATCGCGCTAACTAACAGAATAGCAACGTTAGTAATATCCACTTCACCTGTTTTCGCCAAACTCGCTACAACCGCTAAAACGATGATTCCCAATACGTCATCAATGACGGCTGCACCAACGATGATTTGTCCTTCCTTGGATTTTAGCTGTCCAATTTCTGCCAAAACCTTAGAGGTAATGCCGATACTGGTTGCGGTGAGCGCAGCTCCTGCAAAAATGGCGGGAATTGCCGCCACATGGAAGAAGTACATTAATCCAAGTGTTCCCGCCGCAAAGGGAGCCGTTACACCGATAAAAGCTACTACAAAAGCTTGGATACCTACTTCCTTAAGTTGACGAATGTCTGACTCTAAACCAATCTCAAACAGTAGAACAATCACTCCTAGTTCAGCGATTACCGAAATTACTTCACTTTGCTGGGCAAATACGCTGTTGACGGCTTCAGGTGACAATTGATTCAGAATCTGCAACAAGGACATAACTACTGAGTCCGAGGCTGCAAAGCCACCTTCGGGAAAGATGACTAGGCGCAAGGCGGATACACCGACAATTACACCCGCAACTAATTCCCCTAAAACAGGAGGTAGGTCTAGTCGTCTGGCAATTTCACTGCCAACTTTGCTAGCAAGGTAAATTATGACGAGGGTGAGTAGTACCCCTGAAAGAATAATTGGCGCGTTTTCTGACTCGGCGGTGGCCAGTAGAGGGTGCGATATCTGCAATCCAGATAAATGATTGGCGATCGCTGTGATCGAGAACATAGGCTATTTTCCATTATATTAGGGTGATCAAAGAAACCTAATTTTCACATTATTATGGTTTCGGTTATGTGTCTCTAGTACGACTAGTTACATTTTTAGAATATCGTCACGGAGATTATCAAATGTGATTTTCTTAGTTATCGCCATTGATTAAGTAGATTTAGATTGAATCATGAATAAGTTTTTAAAGAGCAATAGAATTTTTTATATCTCTAAGATAAACTCTACAGGATGAAATGCATTGATTAAAGTCGATTGTTTATACGCATACCATAGAAACTAATCTATGATATACCGATGGTATTCGTGACGAAAGAAAGTGCAGCAGAATTTTTATACAACTAAAACTAGAAATAAGATTAAAAACCTTATTTCACATAACCTAAAGCGCGATCTCGTCCAGCTTCTTTGGCTCTGTATAGGGCGCGATCGGCTTTAATTAACAAATCTAAACTGGAACCATCCTCTTCAGTCATATCAGCAACTCCACAGCTTAAAGTTACAATATTGCTCGTCTTCGAGCTTCCATGAGGAATATTAAGGGCGCGTACATTCGTGACAATCCGCTCAGCAACAGATAGCGCCGCTTCATAGCTGGTATTTGGCAGAACTACTGCAAACTCCTCACCGCCATATCTACCTGCTAGTTCACCATTGCGTACAGATTGACTCAACGCTTGAGCGACCTGTTGCAAACATTTGTCCCCCGCTTGATGTCCATAAGTATCGTTGTAGAGCTTAAAGTGGTCAATGTCACAGAGGATAACACTTAGCCCTTGTTTAGCCGTAAAACTTTTAAGTAAAAATCGATCAAAATAGCGGCGGTTGGCAATCTGAGTCAACTCATCAATATTGGAAGCGTAACGAAATTTTTCGCCGAGGTAGATAATACAAACAAAACTACTTAACAGAAATGAGAATAATGTCGGCAAGATCGGTAGCCAGAAGCTAAACAAAAAAGAAATATAGCTGATTGAAAATATAGTGATTGTCCCTAATACTAGAAATCCGAGTATTCCCACTACAAATTTAATTTTTCCTAAACCATTTGCCTTCAGAAATCCTGAAATCCCCGTTGCGCCTAGGTAAGCCCATAACAAAACCCATACACCTTCCATCAGTTTGGGATAGGTCTGTAACAAGGGACGACCATCAATCGCACCATTGATAAACTGTGAAATTATATTTGCATGGATATATACCCCAGGAATCTTGCCATAGGGAGAAAGAAAGAAATCACGCAGACTTTCGGCAGTAGAGCCAATTAATACAATGCGATTATTAAATAATCCCTTGGAATACCGTCCTGTCATCACATCATTCATCGAGATATTTTCAAAGCAACTCGATAGACAACGATAATTCATTAAGGTTTGATATCCGCCAATGTCACTGGCAGCATAGCCTGCTTGATAAGAATGCAAGGGCTTTATTTCCGATTTACCGAGGGTGACTAAGCCACTCATCCCTCCCTGTGGCTGGGGAAATATATTGAGTGATTCTAAATATTTGAAGGCAACTTTGACCCCGAAACTGGATATGAGATTCCCATTTGGCTTCTGAATAGACAATAATGCTCTTCTGACGGTTCCATCTAGATCAACTACTGTATCGACAAATCCAACCTGCTCTTCGTAATTAACTTGAGGTGGCGGTGGCACACTAGGTTCGACAAACTTTTCAGTGACAATTAAATTTTTGGTGGATGAAAATAACTGATCCAGTTCTTCTTTTCCTGGCTCGATGGTCAGATTTCGATACAGGTCTAAGCCAATTACTTTCGGTTTATCTTGTTTGATTTTACTAATTAATTGAGCAACTACAGCATCGGAAAATGGCCACTTGCCAACTTTAGCAATATCTGTATCATCGAAAGTAACCATCACGATCCGAGGATCTACCACTTCAAGCGATCGCACCTGAAAAAAAACATCTAGTAGTTTCCATTCCACTAGTTGAAATGTGCCGTTAATTTGCATCACAAAGATAACGATCACAATTAAGCTTGAGAAGGCAAATAGGCTAGAGCAGAACCTATTTGCCAATCCCAAAATTTTAGTTAGCCAAAGAAGTACGTTCAACTGATTTAATTCCGTTATCTTTAATCAATTCCTCCCAAGCTTTTGATAGATATTGATCAGATGGAGAAGCGATTCTCAACTTGTTAAGACTACTTACCAAGTCATACCAAAGACCATTCTCTCCATACAGGGCAATCTTTTCTAATGGATTTGCGGACTGTAATTTGGAGGTAAGGGATGATGGTTCAGGAACTCGTTGAATCCATCCTTCAACAGTTGGGCTGTCGGGTCTGAGGGATTTACCACAAATGATAGCTACAGTCCATTTGTATTTTTTATTTACCGTGAGTTCGGGAGCTTCTTCAGGCATAGAGATTGCCACGACACCACTTACTGACGGAACGGGCAGAAAGGTTTGATAGACTTGTTCTCCCGCATCATCTCTGAGGCTAAACAACATCTGTTTTGCTGAAGTTTTATTTTTATAAATCAGCAGTTCAGGATGACTAGCAATTGTTAATCCATATTGCGACTGAGGCAGGATTGCCATTGTTTTTTTGCTGTCGCTGGAGGAATCTCGCAAGCATGATCCAATATCGCGAGTGGCTGCACCTGTGGTAGTTTTTGGGGCGTTACCAGATGGGGGCTTAAATACAACTTTTTTGCTTTGGGCAAGACTAGGCGCTGCGGATGAGATCACCATAGGCAATGCAATTATGGCAGCGATCGCCACTGAAGCCTTGAGATAACCTCGACAATAGTCAGAGAATATTGAATATTTCATATAAAACCTGCGAAATTTATGGTGATCACTAGTAAAAAATTTGTTAATCTTATTGATTCCACTAATCTTATGATACCCAAATAATATTAATAGATTCATTAACAAATCGCACTTTTATTAAGTAATTGTACCACAAATTATTTTTTCAGAGCCAACTACCTATTAACACGAAAGCAGACCAGTAGTAAGGGTGCTTTAATTCATTTTCGTTAAGTAAAGAAATTTGTGCTTTTTGTAAAGCTTCAGCCCTAGAAGTATTTGGCTGATTAATGATGATATTGTAAAAATTAGACATTAATTTTGTGGTGGACAGATCGTTAACTGCCCAAAGGCTGCCAATCGTACTACGTGCGCCCGATCGCAAGGCAATACCCGCTAACCCTAATGAGGCTCTGTTATCCCCTTCGGCGGTTTTGCAAGCACTTAAGACTAACAACTCTAAAGGATAATTGTGATTGTCAGTGCGATCGCGCAGAAAATTATAGAAATCATTGATATAAACTCGTTGATCCCAAGCTTGAATAAAAGTTGCATCGGGATCGGAACTAAATTCACCGTGAGTAGCTAGATGAACTATGGGTGAATCGTATTCTGATAGTCCCTTTTGGATATTTGACTTCGTAAAATCGCTATTTAATTCTAAATTTGTGGGGATTTGAGCGGCGATTTGTTTGGCTTCAACTTTAACGCCAGCCAACGCGCCAAATCCCTGTCTAGCTTCTGATAAACCACCTAACCAAACTTTGAGTTGATTGCGATTGAGAGTCTGAGCGCCGAGTAATTGCATTCCTGGAGTGAGGGCAATACTAAACTTTTCGACAGCATATAGCTTACCGTCATGGAGCGCCGCCATAGGGATATTTCGCAAGGCACTATCGAGGACAAAGACCAGATTTTTGATTTGCTTTTGATCCGTAGCTGATTCGATGGGACGGATTAGCCAGTTGTATAATTTTTGAGAAACCCGTAATCGTTGACGATCCGAAAATGCGGGGTTAAGGGATTGCAAATATAGATCTACCGACTCTTCTAGATCGGATTTAAGGATTGGCGTGAAATAGTAACGCAGGGGAGCATTGGGATAGGAGACTATCAACGCAAGGCGATCGCTTAGGACTGCCGAATAGAGTACGGCGGTGTTGGCATCGATCGCATCGATTTGCTGAGGCTTAATATTTAAACAGGATGCTCTAAAATAATTTTCTAGCTCTACAACTTGCAGTGACTCAAGGGTAAGCCGCGCTTGGATCAGGTTTTCTTGAGATGGTTGATCGCTTTTTAGTAATAGAGAGACGAGTTCGCGATAAATTGGCTCGATGCGATCGCGAAAGGCAAACTGTACTTCGGGTGATGTGGCTGCCAGTTCACGACGAAGGGTTTGGATATTCTGGACAGCTTGGCGATAGGCGGTGAGTGCGAGGTCGTATTTGCCCTGCTGGTTTAAGATGCGACCTGTAAGCCATTGCCAACGATAGAGTAAATCATCGGCATTTGCTGATTGAGCAAGCACGAGCGCCCGTTGAGCAAGCTGATATGCATCCGTGAGTTGTTGATTTTGTTCGTAAAGTCCACCTAAAGCGCCAATAGCAAAAGACTCGGCTCTGCGGTCTTGGATGGATTGGGCTTGTCGCAACGCTACAGTTAATAACTCGGAAATCTTGGCTGTGGTAATCGGACGAGCATTGGGATCTTTAATCTTCATCAAGCTTTCGCTTAAATTGACAATTAGATAAACGCTGCGACGACTAGGCTGCAATTTCGTCAGATCTGGTTCGATCTGTTGCCATAGCGGTTGAACTTCTTGAACGCGATCGCTTTCGACGAGCAAACTTAAATTTAGCGCCTGTGCTTCTAAGCGCAGAATGCTTACAGGAGCGATTTTGGCAGCTTGTTCATATTTTTGGAAGGCAACATCTGTATTATTGATAAATCTGAAGTTATTGCCAATGCTGATTAAAGTGGCGCTGCTCTCGGCAGCATTGTTTAGATTTTGAGCGATCGCTAAGCTTTGTTCGAGGATTTTTTGAGACTTGCCAAGATCCCCAAGAGCTTGTAGGGTCGTGCCTAAGCCATGTAGGGCTACAGATTTAAGGAGAGAGTCTGGTTGCTTTTGGAGACGCAATTCGATCGCTTCTAATTGATCACTTGCTAGACGAAATAGCCCTAAAGCTTGCAGTGCTTGTGCTTGATTGGTTTGACTACCCAATATCCCAATTTCGTCCCCCAGTTGGGTGTATCGTTCCGCTGCTATTTTCCAATTATCAAGGGCGGATTGGGGATTGCCTTTTGCAAGTTGGAGGCTACCCTGTGTATTGCTGATTCTTGCGGCGATCGCTAGTCCTTCTTGACTGTTTAATAGTTCTCGATCTATTAAGTTCGCACTCTGGGTTATGGTTTCTTGAGCTTGATCCCAATCGCCAAGTTCTTGATAAGCCATTGAGAGATAATTTAGACAAAGCGCTTCATTTAATTGGGCGCGTAATTTTTCAGCTATGGTGTTTTGGCGAAGACGATAGGTAAATAGAGCTTTTTGCCATGTGGCTATGGCTTCGGTAAGGTTGCCTTGTGTATAGAGGCGGCTTCCTTGCTCTAACAATGATGGCTGATTAGACTGGGATAATTGTGTTGATAGATTGGGGTTATCCGCAGTTTGGTTACGGGTGGCGATCGCAGGTTGAATAAATGCGATTGAGCAGTAGGTAGCGATCGCCAATATCAACAGGAATGTTAGTTTCTTTCTATTCATCTTTTTATTAATTATTTGCCAGAACTTTCGAGCCATAGCGATTACAAATTTCATATTTTTACCTTTATTTAATTGAATTTACAGGACAAACAACAGGCGATCGCCATACTGGAGGTGAGTCTGCATAGGCTAACAGTTTCAAGTTCCCATTAGCCGATTTCTCCCAACCTTGGGCTTCGATCTTTGGGAAGGGTTGAGAGGCAACTTGATTTGATGTCATTTGAGCCGTGGGACTTGATTGTGTTGAGGGGATCTCGGACAATCGTAAATCTCGCCAAATTGCCTGACTGGAAATCACCTTTGTGGCATTAGATGGAACGCCGCCACGTCCAGTCACAATAAACTCATTACCACGAATGCGATCGCAAGCTGCCACAATTTGTTTATTGCCATCGGTCAAATTATCAGGTAGTTTGACTAAACCTCGGCTAAGGTCAGTATCGGGAGCGCGAATTTCTACAAGCCCATTAAATTGTGTACCCAGAGATGAGGCGGCGGTGATATCGCTGAGTTGAGTCAAGCGATTGCCCGTCTGGAAACCGATCAAGCCTTTAGCCGTAATGATATTGCGTCCACCAAAACTGTTGACCGAATTAGCGGTAATATCACTATTTTCTGTGGGAACTGCCACCAAAAAGTCCGTATTAATGAAATTGTTGCCCCCGATCGCATTGCCTAAAGCATTGGTGGAAATCGTGCTTCCATTGCGTAAAAGGATCAGGTTTGAATTCAGGTTGATATTGCCCCGACTGCCACTTAACGAATCAATGTTTATGCTTCCCTGATCAAGCAGGATGGACGACGAGTTAATCGTGATGTTACCCACTAGACCGCTTCCAAACGTGTTAGGGTCTGCTTCTGTAAGTCGATCATTAAAGTTGCTTGCACTGATAATCCCATTATCACGCACGATCAAGCGATCACTATTAATTTCAATATTACCTCCATTACCATTACCAAAAGTGGCATTGGAAAATAAGCCACTCCGATTAGTGTCGTTCTGTCCTGAGATATCGATCAATTTGGCATTGATTAATAAGTTTCCTGCATTACCATTACCATCGCTTTGAGTGTCAGCTGCAATCAGTCCTCCATTCTTAAGTACAATACTATCTGCTGTGATTTTTACGTCTCCTCCATTACCAGTCCCATCAAAATATGATCCAGTAGAAATTTCTGACGGAAAGACCGAATTACTGCCATCCAGAATGATGTTTTTTGCAGTAATATCGATCTTACCCGCATTCCCAATCCCAAAAGTACTAGCCGTTAAGTATGAGCCTCCAGTCAGTTGCAGATTATCAGTGGTAATTTTTAAGATACCTCCATTCCCAGTAGCATCTGGAGCTACCCCGCTGTCAATTGTTGCATAAGAATCATCCTGATTATTATTAGAAATCAGGTCAATATTTTTCGCTGTGATGTCAATTTTACCTGCATCGCCAATACCATTAGTGTCAGATATCACTGTTGCATATTCATTCATAAGTAGATTGTTAGTGGTAATGATAATATTTCCACCATTACCTGTCGCATTTGCATCGAGAACTTGAGAACGTATTGTACTAATTCGAGCATCAAACACGCTTGTCAAAAGAATGTCACTAGCATTAATTCTGATATCGCCACCCTTTCCAGAACCAAATATCACAGCCTCAATTCTTCCTCCGTTGGTCAATTCTACCCTTTTTGCGTCGATCGTAATGTTACTGCCATTTCCTGAAGCATTTGGTCTTGTATTCGTGAATATACCACTAAGACTTCCTATTGCTGCGAAAAGTTCTGTAGCACGGACAAAGACCTCTGAGCCATTGCCATCACCCAAAGATATAGATTGCAGCTGCGATCCACTGTCAAGGATTACTTGTCTTCCTTGAACTTGAATGTTGCCTCCACCATTTATCCCGCTTACATCCGCTATGGCAATCTGCTCTAGTCGGATATTGCCAAGATTAGGAGCCTGATCGTAATTTAAAACCAACCCATTAGCTGTTGGTGCGATCGCCACAAATCCATTACCCGCGACGCTACCAAGTTCAATGCGTCCACTTTCAACGTATAAGTTAGCTCCTTGCAGCGTTACATCTCCACCAACTAGCGCCAAAGTTTGTCCAGCTTGTACATTCAAGAAGGAACTTTGGGCTGCGATCGCGCCATTAGTTAGCCCATTAAACTGCAAGCCAATTGGAGCGCTGACTAACAATAGAGGTGATGTAGTTTGCGTATTGGCATTGGCTCTAAATTCGCTTCCATCAATAAACCGAACACTATTGGCAGTAGTTGCTAAAAATGATCCGCCTATGTCTAAACTAGCATTTTGGTCAAAAACAATCCCATTGGGATTAATCAAAAACAAGTTTGCATCACCATTTGCACTAATTAACCCATCAATACTAGAGATATTACCTCCAGTTACCCGAACTAAAATATTCTGAATTGCAAGAGGATTGTCAAAAAAAGCTTCAGTTAAAGTGGGTACAGAAAACTGACTAAAACTATGAAATAAGTTCGCACCTGCGGTAGTGCCGCCTGTGATTGTGAACAAAGGGTTAGTATCAAACACAACTGTAGGGTTGGTTAGCGTGGCATCTGGAGTAATTTGCGCCACTGTCTGCTCAGCAATTAATTCAGAAATCAATACAGCAAAAACATTCGCCAGTGCAAAGACTGCGATCGCTTTTCTAAGATAATTTTGCTGCAATATTTTCATTTAGTTTCTCACATTATTATCTTGGCAAATAACAGGCGAGCGCCACACTGGAGGCGCGTCTGCATAGGCTAACAGTTTCAAGTTCCCATTAGCCGATTTCTCCCAACCTTGGGCTTCAATTTTTGGGAAGGGTTGAGTGGGAACTGATTGAGTGGCAACTGGATTTGATGTCATTTGAGCCGTGGTATTTGATGGAATGGAGGGAATCTCAGACAATCGTAAATCTCGCCAAATCGCCTGACTAGAAATCACCTTTGTGGCATCAGATGGAACGCCGCCGCGTCCAGTCACAATAAATTCATTGCCTCGAAGGCGATCGCAAGCTGCCACAATTTTTTTATTGGCATCGGTCAAATTATCGGGTAGTTTGACTAAACCTCGGCTAAGGTCAGTATCGGGAGAGCGAATTTCTACAAGCCCATTAAATTGTGTACCCAGAGATGAGGCGGCGGTGATGTCGCTGAGTTGAGTCAAGCGATTGCCCGTTTGGAAACCGATCAAGCCTTTAGTCGTAATGATATTGCGTCCACCAAAACTGTTGACCGAATTAGCGGTAATATCACTATTTTCTGTGGGAACTGCCACCAGAAAGTCCGTATTAATGACATTGTTGCCACCGATCGCATTTCCTATGGCATTGGTGGAAATCGTGCTTCCATTGCGTAAAAGGATCAGGTTGGAATTCAGGTTGATATTGCCGCGACTGCCACTTAACGAATCAATGTTTATGCTTCCCTGATCAAGCAGGATGGATGGCGAGTTAATCGTGATACTGCCCACTGGACCGCTTCCACTTCTTACAGTTTGTGTGGATATCCTTTGATCAACAAAGTTACTGGCACTGATCACACCTCTATCTCGGACGATTAAGCGATCACTTGTAACTTCTATATTTCCTCCATTTCCTGAGCCCAGAAGAGCATTAGCAAATAAGCCGCTCCGAAAAGTGTTATTCGTACCAAAGATATCGATGAATTTTGCATTAATCAATAAGTTTCCTGCATTACCACTATTGCGAGTGGAAGTACCAACTGAAATTTGTCCTCCATTCTTAAGTACAAGACTATCTGTTTTAATTTCTAGTGATCCTCCATTACCAGTGGCATTTTCATTTGAACCGTTAAAAATCAATGTTGAGTTGAACGAATTACTACTGCTACTACTGTCAAGCAAGATACTTTTGGCTGTGATATCAATCTTACCCGCATTCCCAATCCCAAAAGTACTAGCTGCCAAAAGTGAAGTGCCAGTCATTTGCAAATTATCTGTGTTAATTTTTATGACTCCGCCATTTCCCCTACTGCCTGCAAATGCCGTGTTGCCAATTAATGTTTCATAATTTCCGCCCATACTACTAGTATTAATCAGGTTGATATTTTTCGCAGTAATCTTGATATTACCTGCGTTGCCTTCCCCAAAAGTACCAGCGTTCAACAGCGCGTACTCACTAAATAGTAAGTTATCGGTGGTAATAGTAATGTTGCCACTGTTACCTTTCCCAGCAATAATGTTGCCACTGTTATCTGTCGCAGTTGAATTGTAAACTCCAGTAGTTATAAAACTTCCCTCAAAGATAGATTTGCCAGTTACGAGAATGTCACTCGCATTGATTCTGATATCTCCTCCCTTTCCAGAACCCACCGTAGAAGCTCCAATTGTTCCCCCGTTGGTCAATTCTACCCTTTTTGCGGCGATCGTAATGTTACTACCAGTTCCTGAAGAATTCGCTCCTGCACCTGTGAATATACCACTGGGAACCCCAAAATTCGACGCTCTTATTACCGTAAAAAGTTCTGTGGCGCGGACAAAGACCTCGCTGCCATTGCCATTTCCTAAAGAGGATGAGAGCAGTGCCGATCCACCGTCAAGGGTTACTTGTCTTCCTTGTAGTTGAATGTTGCCCCCACCATTAATTCCACTCGTATCCGCCATCGCTGCCTGTTCTAGTCGGATATTGCCAAGGTTAGGCGTATTGTCGTAATTTAATAGCCAGCCATTAGCGATCGGCGCGATCGCCACAAATCCATTTCCAGCGACACTACCAAGTTCGATGCGTCCACTATCAGCAGTTAAGTTCGCCCCTTGCAATATCACATCACCACCAACCAGCGCCAAAGTCCGACCGCTCTGCACGTTTAAAGATGGGTTGCCAGGACGAAAAACCCCAAAATTATTAGGATTAGGACTATAACCTAGCCCATTACCAAGCCCTTGGGCAAAGATCGCGCCATTAGTTAGTCCGTTAAACTGTAAGCCAATTGGGGCGCTGACTAATAAAAGTGGTGAAGTTGTTTGGGTATTTGCCTCGGCTCTAAATTCGCTCCCATCTAAAAAACGAACGCTATTCGCCGTAGTGGTTAAAAAGGAGCCTCCAATGTTCAATCTCGCATTTTGTCCAAAAACAATCCCATTGGGATTAATCAAAAACAAGTTGGCAGGTGCATTGGCTCTAATTAAGCCATCGATGTTGGAGATCGAGTTTCCTGTTACCCGAACTAGAATATTTTGGATTAACGCCGAGCTGTTGAAAAATGCTTCAGTGCCTGTGTGCAAAGAGAACTGGCTAAAACTATGAAACAAGTTAGAATTTGCTGTTGTCCCACCTGTAATTGTGAATAATGGGTTAGTGTTAACAACAACTGAAGGATTTGGTAACGTAGCATCTGGGATGATTTGCGCGATTGCATTCTGAGGAACACATACAGCAGAAATAATCGTCAACAAAAATGTGGCGATCGCTTTTCTAAGATAGTTCTGCTGCAATATTTTCATTTAGTTTCTCGCATTATTAGCTTGGCAAATGATAGGCGATCGCCATACTGGAGGAGCGTCTGCATAGGCTAACAGTTTCAAGTTCCCATTTGCCGATTTCTCCCAACCTTGGGCTTCAATTTTTGGGAAGGGTTGAGTGGGAACTGATTGAGTAGCAACTTGATTTGATGTGGTTTGAGCGGTGGTATTTGATGGAATGGAGGGAATCTCTGACAATCGTAAATCTCGCCAAATTGCCTGACTGGAGATGGTTTGAGTTGCATCAGTGGGAACGCCGCCGCGTCCAGTAGAGATTAGCTCATTGCCGCGAAAGCGATCGCAAGCTGCCACAATTTGTTTATTGGCATCGGTTAAATTATCTGGAAGCTTGACTAAACCCCGACTAAGATCAGCATCAGGAGTACGAATTTCCACAATTCCATTAAATTGAGCGCCTAAATCTGAAGTAGCAGTAATGTCACTAAAAAGAGTTGCTTGGTTTATTCTTTGAAACCCGATCGCACCCTTAGCAGTGATCGTAACTTGCCCACCGAAACTATTCAAAGAGTTAGCCGTGATATCGCTATTTTCTAAGGGAACTGCCACTAAAAAGTCAGTTTTAATGTCAATATTTCCACCTGTAGCAGTCCCTAATGCATTGGTGGAGATTGAGCTACCATTCCGTAAAACAACTAACGCAGAATTCTTTAAGTTAATATTGCCGCGAGAGCCACTCAACGAATCAATATTGATCCGTCCACCATCAAGCAATATTGATGGCGAAGTAATAGTAATGCTTCCTACCGAACCACTTCCAGGAGGTTGTGAACTGTTACTACGAAAGTTGCTTGCAGAGATAATGCCACCATCTCGTACAGTTATTTGACCGCTAGTAACATCAATATCGCCACCATTACCTGTATCCAAAAAGGCATTGGCAAATAAACCACTGCGCCCGTTCTCAACCTGCCCAGCAATATCAATTAATTTCGCGTTTTTCAATATTAAGCTACCCGCATTACCACTACCTCTAGTAGCAACAGAAATCTGAGCGCCATTGTTAATCGACAGATTGTCTGATGTGATGGTCAATGTACCGCCATTTCCTGTTGAGCCTTCTTCTGCTGCGGATGCAATATTTGTCGAAGAAACATTAGTCCCAAATAGACTGATATTTTTCACGGTGATATCAAGATTGCCTGCATCGCCTTCTCCAAAAGTACTAGTTGAGAGATTTGCACCTTCCAAAACCTGTAAGCTATTGGCTCTGACAGTTATTGTTCCACTATCTCCTGTAACTGGAGTATCGATAACTTGCGAAAAAATTCCACTTGCATAAAATTCAGAATCAGACAGTCCCTTTAAGACAATATCATTAGCATCAACCATGATCTGCCCAGCATTTCCAGAACCATTTGTACCAGCAGAAATTTGCGCCCCGTTTGTCACTTCTAATCTGTTTGTGACAATCGTGATATTACTACCTTTTCCTGAAGAAACTGATGAGGTATCTGTAAATATGCCAGTAGGAAATTCTATATTGGATTCTCCACTTGCTGAGAGAAGTTCGGTAGCACGGATAAATATCAGGCTGCCATCTTTATCTAGCAAAGACGAAGATCGAAGGACTGAGCCATCTCTCAGGCTTACTTGTTTGCCTTGCACCTGAATACTACCTCCACCGTTATCCCCACTTGTATCGGCTAGGGCAGATTGCTCCAGTCGGATATTGCCAAGATTAGGAACTTGATCATAATTTAAGATCAAATTATTAGCCATTTGCGCGATCGCTACAAATCCATTACCCGCAACACTACCAAGTTCAATGCGTCCGCTATTTGCGGTCAAGTTTGCCCCTTCCAAAGTTATATCACCACCGACCAATGCTAACGTCCGACCGCCGATTGCACCGCCGCCCACATTTAAAGATGGATTGTTAGGTCTAAAAATCTCAAAAGGGCGAAACTCTAAACCGTTGCCATTACCCTGTGCCGCGATCGCGCCATTAGTTGTCCCGTTAAACTGCAAGCCAACTGGTGCGCTGACCAACAATAGAGGTGAAGTCGTTTGATTGCTTGACTTAGCATGAAATTCACTGCCATCTAAAAATTTGACAACGTTAGCTGTAGTGCCAAGAAATGATCCCCCGATCTCTAATCTTGCGCCTTGACCAAAAACAATCCCGTTGGGATTAATCAAGAATACATTTGCGGAAAAATCAGCTTTTAAGATGCCATCAATATTGGATATTCCACTTCCCGTGACACGAGTGAAAATATTATTAATAAGAGCCGAATTGCGGAAATGAGCCGTTACATTAACAGGAATATTAAATTCATTAAAACTATGAAATAAATTCGTATTGGCGGTAGTACCACCTGTGATGTTAATTGTGTTGAGAACTTGATTAACTGATGATGCTGTGGGCAAAGTACTATCTGGTGTTATTTGACTAAACGCATGATCAGGAATTACTAAAGAGACAAGCAAACTGTTCATTACCCCAAATAAAGCGATCGCAATCTTAGTTTGTATAAGAAATAATCCATCCATAACTTTCTCTTTAGTTCACAATTTGTGGGTAATTGGTTATGCAATTAGTTGTGCAATTGGTTGTATTTATACTTATTTGTCTCTAGTTGATTAATGTACCTTCATATTAATAATTTTAGATTAATTCATTGGATAAATATTATCAAAAATTACGACAACAGGTTTATTATAAATATATGGCGGTACAATTTGCGAACATTAACTAAATTTTATTTAAAGTTTATATTGTGGTAATAGAGGATGTGGTCGATGCGTTTAATTAGTTGGGAATCTGTTTTTGTATCTAGTGCGATCGCGATCGGCTTTGGTGTTGATCTGCCCCAAGCGTCTGCCCAAACAGTCAGCCCTGCCGATCTGGTTCCAACTGCTCCCCCTCTAATTCCTGTTAACCCTGAATCCCCCAATTTACTGTTACCACCTTCTGAAGAGTTACTAAAACCATCTAACCCAAACCCCACTGAACTTTATCCTCAACTTAAGCCACCATCGTCAACCGATACACCAACCGATACACCAACCGATACATTCATCGTCCGTGAATTTCAGATAGTCGGAAGTACAGTATTCTCGACCGAAGAACTAGCCGCAACAGTTAAATCTTTTACCGATCGCCCGCTTACATTTACCGATCTCCTGCAAGTCAGATCGGCGATCGCTGATCTCTATATTCGCAATGGCTACATTACTTCGGGGGCGTTTATTCCCCCACAAGAGGCTAATAATGGTATGGTCACTATTCAGGTGATAGAGGGGAAATTAGAAGACATTCAAATTACAGGAATGAATCGGCTTGACCCCAACTATGTAGAATCGAGGCTGAGCCAAGCCACCGTCGCCCCACTAAATCGCGATCGCTTAATTAATGCTTTACAGTTACTTCAAGTTGATCCCCTGTTTTCGTTTGTTTCCGCAGAATTAAAGGCGGGTTCCGAATTAGGTACAAATATCTTAGCCGTCAAAGTTGAGGAGGCAAATTCTTTTAATGCCCAAATTGGTATTAATAATTCGGCTCCTGTAAGTGTGGGACAGTTGCAACGTCAAATCGAGATTAGCGATCGCAATTTACTTGGATTTGGCGATAAAATCACCGCTAGTTATGGCAATACTGATGGGCGCAATCAGTACAACTTCAATTACACAATTCCCATTAATCCAGATAGCGGCACGGTTAGTCTTAGTTTTAGTAACACCAATAGCAATATTGTGGAGCCAGAATTTAAAAGTCTGGATATTTACGCTAACTCAACCACTTATGAATTTAGTTTTCGGCAACCAATCATCCGTACTCCCGCCCAAGAGCTAGCGATCGGTTTGACGGCGGCTCATAGTGATAGCTTTACAACTTTACTGAAGCTACCAATTCCATTATCTGTAGGTGCTGATGATCTAGGTCGGACAAAATTATCAATATTGCGATTTTTTCAGGACTATTCCCAACGCAGCACCGAAGATGTACTGTCATTGCGATCGCAGTTAAGCCTCGGACTAGGCGGAGTTTTAAATTCTACAGAAAACGTCAAATCTCCTGACAGCAATTTTGTGGCTTGGCGCGGACAAATGCAATATATTCGTTCTTTAGCTGAAGATACTTTGTTACTGGTTAATGGCAGTTTGCAATTTGCCGATCGCCCGTTACCCGCCGCCGAAAGGTTTAGCTTGGGGGGAGCGCTAAATGGTCGGGGCTATCGACAAGATGCCTTAATTGGCGATAACGGTTTAAATTTATCCTTAGAAGCCCGATTTCCAATTTTGCGGATGCCAGAAGTAGAAGGGCTGTTGCAAGTTGCGCCTTTCGTTGATTTCGGCAGCGTCTGGAATCATGATAGTTCTGCTACGCTAACAAATAACTGGTTGATGGGTACTGGATTAGGGCTGCGCTGGCAAATGGGAAATCGTCTCACCGCAAGGCTAGATTACGGGTTTCCGTTGATTAGCATGAGCAGTAATCGACAAGAAAATACAATGTATTTTTCGCTATCCTATAACCTGTTTTAGCTTGTAGGGCGGCTTGTAAAGTATTCAGGCTCCGCCGCGCACTGCTATTTGTTGACTGAAGAACGCTATGAAAAACAAACGAGTTGTGATCGCCAATTTATGCATTGCCACACACAACTCATTTAGGATTTATATAGGGTTTTGAAAGGAGATTGGATATCTTCTCTACGACCATCCACAGTCTTTGTGTTTAGGTTTACATTTCAATATTTCCCACCACCACCAAGCAAATTTTTGAGAAGAAAGCTCAGCAGTTTGAAGAGATTGTAGTTCCGAGTTAGTCGAGATATTTACAGGTTGAGAGACTGCAAAAGCAGCAGTACTAAACGTGATAAGAGTAGATGCAGCGATCGCAGAAGCAGACAATACGGCAGATAATTTCATGATTTACCCCAAGAGATCTTGAATTTGATTAGAATAAATTTAGATTTAGAATCAATCTAAAAGTGTTAACATTCCCCCCCAAGACATAAATAAGTAGCTATACAGAATTTATGTTTGGTTTCCAATTATACATATAGAAACCAATTAAATATGAGTATTTACCACTTTTCTTAATATTTTTAATATTCTTAATATATTTTAAGCAAATAGTTAACGCCTATAATGAATAAATACCGAAAAATTGCCACAATTAAATATAAAATATGTGTGGAACGGGCATCTTGCCCGTCAACAGGCTAGAAGCCTGTTCCACTAAAAACTTGAGAGATCTTATTGAGGCTTTATCTAGTATGAAGAAAAGATTAAAACTCAAGGATTAGCGATGAGCATCCAATCCTTGAGTGAGAGGTTCGTAACATATCATTAACGGGACATCCACCAATTCGACTCAACCAACGGTGCAAACGCACTCTTGTCTGTTAATTGAAAATTGTTAGAAATCACCGAATCAAGATTCGGAACGTTGCGATTTCCAACTACATTTGAGAAAGCTGACTCCGTAGAAGGTGAAAATTCAATAATTCGATTGGTATCTTGTCGATCAAACAATGAAAATCCCAAATTTTGAAAACCTATACTAGGCTGCAATAACTCAACATCGTTTCGTTGAAAAAACTGCCTCTGAGCAATTACTTCTCCAACCAATACAGCATCCTCAGTTTTACCTGTCAAAGGATTAACATCACTTGAATCATTTAACTGATTATAGGATGATTGTAAAAGTTCAATATCACCGCCTTCAATGGAATCGAAAATCGCCTCTTCTCCGTAAACCTCTTTAATGCCTTGCCACCAACCACCTTTACGGGCAAAAAACTCTTGCCACCAACCACCTTTACGGGCAAAAAACTCTTGCCACCAGCCACCTTTACGGGCTTCAAGATTTGGGTTGTCTATCGTTTTAGGCTGATAGATATCAGAACTATCAAACATTAAAGCGATCGCATCGTTGATATTTTGCGTTTTCTTTTGAACAGCAGCTAGCATAGCCTGAGCTGCTAGTTGAGTATTATTAATGGCTTTGTTGATACCACCTGACGCAATATTCCAACCGATCGCGTCAAAAGCAGTCAGGTCTAAATTTGTGATTACTGGAACCACACCACGCTGAATTTCAGCATCCATGATTCCACCTGACTTCCAGTGACTTGCCTGCTTGCCACTGCCTCCCAATGCCACACTAACACCAGTCTCGAAAGAGCCTAGTACAGTAGAACCGCCAAGCGAAAGATAAGGTGTACCACCAACCGCCAAATCATTAAGTTTTTCAACATTACTACCAATCTGACTCTTCTCGGAATAGCGGAAAAGGTCTAGAGGTGATGCCGCGTTAGCTCGATTATTGAGGCTTTCGCTGTACTCGTTACTGCTCAAGTTAGCACTACTAACCCAAGGCTGATCGATGCTGCTTTGAAAGCCTAAAATGTGACCAATTTCATGAATGGCGACGCTAATAAAATCAACTGAATTTGCAGGAGTTGTGTTGCTTCTTGTGAAGTTGTAGTGCCAACTGGTATTTGTCCCAGTTAAGTCACGCATTACGATATTTCCATCAAGTACATTAGATGGCGAATTATCCAAGCCTAGCGCTTTAGCATTAGCACTACTGACATTGATCAATTTTGAAGCTATTTTCTCGTCTTCAAAAGAGGTGGGTGTTTTATCAAATCTTACTTCAAATTGATCGGGATCTTTAAATACAAGAGAATTTAAAGCTGTCCTATCAATATTGGAAGTTGAATCTTTTTTGAGCGCTGTGTTGAAGGCGTTGAAAGAATAACCATTAATACGAGGGATAGCGCCAGCGATTGTATTGCCAATAAAGTCTTTTTGGACATCAACGGCAATGTTGATGGTCACTTTATCGGTTAAGTAAGAAGACCATATTCTCCCAGCCATTTCAAATGCAGCGATTTGAATCTGGGAAACATTTTGCGCGTAACTAAAATTGAATTGCATAATTTTAATTCCCCAAAAGTTAGGATCAGATTTAGCTTCCCCCAAATCTAAGTCATCGCAAAAAGACTTATCACTGTCACTAGCTTAAGCAACAAAAGTTACTCAAACAAATGCTAGCATAATTTAATAATTTTGTTATATTAAAAAAAATTATGTTTTCAACACAAGGATCAAACATCTTTGGTTCAGATAATCAACACTACAAGCATTCAGTAAACTAGATGTAGCGCTCAAAATCACAGGAATTATAATTAGGATTTATGATGTTTACTGCAACTCTTCTGGATTCTTGGGTATAAGCCCAACTAATAGTATATGAAAGCCTTTCACACCAAAGAATTAGCCCTTGTCAAACATATGGTTATTGTATCAAAACATACAGTTACCGCATCAAACCCAGAAAAGCCTAAGACATTCACCATGAAAAATCAACCAAAGGCGTGAAGGTACTGGTGTTTTTTCGCTATTTTAGGACTTACGCAAAAAGACTTGAAATCTTGATTTTAACGTAGGGGCAATTCATGAATTCCCCCTACGTTTCGTTGTTTTGCTTTGAGAATAAATATTTACTTGTACTACTACAAATTGGACAGTTTATAGTTTTCACGAAATAGGAGCAGCACTGTGATAGAAATGCGGTGTGACGGCGGTTAACTTAGCTTGATTTTGCTTGATTGCTTCCGCATGGACAGACATCGGCGCGATCGCATAGTGTTTCGATAAAATCTCTAAAATCTTGCCCACGAGCGCCACTTTTTTGTAACTAGGTTGATTCATGGCAGGGAAAAAAGCTAACTCTGGCACATCCTCACCGCCCATAAAATCTAAAGGATGTAGCAAAAGTGATGGTTGTACTCGCATCAATCGACATAAGGCGATCGCCAAGTGAAAATACCACAGCGCCAAAGTTTGCGAAAATACGCCCAAATAAAGTAGATAACTCACATGAATAGGAATCTTAAAAATCGGCATTGTCGTTACAGGAATCTCAATCAAATCCCCCATTAACTTCCATTGATAAGGTTTAAGTGGACGAAATCCCTCTTGAAATTTACCAAATAATCCTTTGCGCTTTTCCATCTCTTCAGGAGAGAGTTTACTAGTTGCGAAATAGTAAGCACGGGCGAGAGGTCCTAAAAATGTAGGAAATGTTGATGCGTCATACTGATAACCCCGCCTTGCTAGTACCCGCAACACCGTCGCTGAAAGACTAAATCCAGGTCCTCGAAAACCGATGGGACGGCTACCTGTGGCAATTTCAATATGTTCTTCGGCGATCGCTAGTTCATGATCGACATCTTCCTCGCTGTAGAGATGTAACCAAGGCTCATGTTTAAAAGAATG
Organism: Pseudanabaena sp.; assembly: GCA_044355035.1. Classification (GTDB taxonomy): domain Bacteria; phylum Cyanobacteriota; class Cyanobacteriia; order Pseudanabaenales; family Pseudanabaenaceae; genus Pseudanabaena. The sequence goes on from JBIKYX010000041.1 coordinate 25,012, forward strand.
ATTGCCAATCTCATGTCCCGCTTTCGTTATGGAACCGAGCGCTTCGTGATTCTTGGCGAGAGCGGCATCCTGTCCAACAATAAAAAAAGTAATTTTAATATTCCGTTCTGCCAAAAATGCCAATACACGCGGAACCACAATATTTAAATAGGAAGGGAATGATTCCCAGCCAGCATCACCGTGGGTTTTCATGTAAGACCATTGATTATCAAGGTCAAGGGATAGACTAGCGATCGGCTTGGATTGGAGCATAATTTTTTGGGAACCTCATAAAAGCAATACAGATTATCAACATAACTATAGCTATGTTTGGTAAAAAGCCAATAGTAATTGATTGGAGATAATTATCATTGTAACCGTACAAATGTCCAAAAAAGCCATATGAAATACCAGTATGAATCATGATACAAAACATGGCAAGATTCCAGCTAAATTTATTGTTGAGATCGCCAAATTCATAGGAGTACAGTTTATGGATGATTAGAAATAAAAATGGTAATATTAAGATAGAGTTGTTAGTATTTTGAGAGTAATTAAACGCTACTGTTAAAAGAACGACTAGGGAAACCTCGCGAAAAAAAATAATGTCACTTAAATCATGCAATCCTGTTGATTTACTTTGTTTAATTAGATTTTTATTTTGTTTTTTAAATGAAATGATTTTCCAAGTAATAAACGTGACTAAAGAGACTTTTAAAATACAAGATATTAAAAAAGCTATTGTTGCAAGGGATTTTTCTCTGGTTAATCTAGCTCCCACAACACCAATATCAATACGACTCATGGAGATATATTGAGAACCATGCGAATTACCATCAATATTAGTATTTATGGCATTTCTCCAAGGCTCAATAAAATTTAGATGTATATCTGAGAGGTTGAATGGATTAATTTTTGCTAGTAATAAACCTAATGCAATTAACATCAGCGATAGTCCTACAGAGTAAAGGAAAATCCGAAATCTCTTTTTGATCAGTAAAAAAATAAATAGAAAAATACAGAGCGTTGGTTTGATTGTGCTTAAAGCTAGAAAAATAGATGCTGGAACTTGACGATTTTCTTTTAAATAAACAACAAACCAGATAATAAATGTAATTGTTATAGACGATATATTGCCAAGGGCGACATCAAAAGTTAATCCCAGAATCGAAAGACTAACAATTATGGCTATTTTTGATAAAGATTTATAATTTTTTTTGTAATTCTTAAGAAGACGATTGACTCCTAAGCAAAATAAAGATATGGTGATCACCCCAATCACACGACAGACAATAAAAGCTGTATCAATATCCATAAAACCAAATGGCATCAAGAATGGCAAAGTATTTGGTAAATAGGGGAAATTTAGGTTATAACCTAGATTACTGGGATCGGGAACGCCAAAGTATGGATTGATATTTTTATAGGCTGATAAACCTACTGCATAAAAAAATTTGAAATCCTCATAATTTTTAGAAATATGCATCATTAACATATAAAAAAGATTATCAACTAATATATACACGCAAGGCAATATGGCGATCGTTGCTGCTAATTTTTTATGCTGATTGAATAATATATAAAAGTAAGATGAGAAACTATTACTAAATATTTTCAGTCCTAGAGGATCATCGAGATCGGCAAGTGATTTATTATTCTTATTGGCGATCGCATTGATAATGCAAGCCAAACCGAGATAGTAAAACATGACAAATAATATAATTTTGAATATTAAAAACAACGACATAACTTATAAGAATCTCATGGACTAATTAGGTTCGCGATCGCTTTTTCTGCAAGTTGAATGGTTTCATTTACATTCAGAGTTCCATTAAGAATATGGGCTGAATTAAGAATGTAGACATTAGGAAGAGAAGTTTTGATGGGTGGTAATTTTTCGGAATAATTTAAAGTGGCGATCGCTAAGACATAGCGTACCCGCGAAACTTGAAAACTCAGCACATCACTACGCTCAAATCGCGGATACATGTGTACAAGGGCTTGGATAAATTGTTCTTCCAGTTGGCGATCGCTTAATTCAAAGGCAGGATCGTCAGGCACGACATATTTCGGTAAATAAATTAAGGCGTTACCACCAAACTGAGCGCGATCGACTAAAGTTGTCATCTCAATTACGCCCGTAAAGGGAACCCAAGTATCCGTAATATTGGTGACATAGAATTGGGAAATTGGCTTTTTGAGAAGTAGCGATGCACAGATAATCCCTTGATATTCAATATTATTTAGCCGATTTAGTTCGTCTGTGGAAAGTCCTGAACATACTTTCGCGGCTATTGGTGCGGGGACTGTCAAGACTAGGCGATCGAATTCAGCAAAGGAACCATCATCAAATTCAACGTTGACAATATTTCCTGCATTAGTTTCTAATGACTCGACATTTGCAACTTTCTGCCCTAGCTTGATGGTCACATTTGCTGCAATAAGAACTTCTGTATATCGCGCCAAAATACGATGATAACCACCAGAGAGATAGCCAAACAATTCTCTCTTCAGTCCTGTTCGCCTTGCTGCATAGAGTCTAGCAATAATTGCCCAAATAAATGAAGCGGAAGCTTTTTTATAGTTTTCACCAAGTTTTGATCGCAACAATGGCAACCAAATCTTTTCAAAGGTATGTTTTCCAGACCAGCGCGTGAGCCAATCACTTACGGAGATTTTTTCGAGTTTCTTCCAGTCAGTGATTTTGGAACCGTAGATAATCGTAAAGGCAAAGCGCAATTTATCAATTAAATTCAGGGGAAAAAAGCGTAAAAACTCGATCGCATTAGAAATTGAGAACAGTTTGCCGTCATTATAAAAACCTGTTTTTGTCTCCACCCATTGCATATCTTGTTCTAAATCTAACTCCCTAAGCAGCGATCGCAAGTGCGTATCTGACAGCAAAATCACATGGTAGTGACGATCCCAAGTAATATCGCCTAATTTCCAAGCATCTGCCAAACCACCCAAGCGATCGGAACTTTCAAATAAAGTAACCTGCTTTCCCTGTTGAGCCAGTCTCAGAGCAAGGGTCATCCCTAAAATTCCACCGCCAACAATGCCCCAACGCTCACCCTTAGATTCCATAGTTTTTCCTTTCCTTTTTTCTTTTCCCTAACTCGGTGGTGTTAGTTCTATAACTTCTCTATCGGCGATCGCATATTTCAATCCACAGGATGAACAAGTAATTTCTGGGATATTTACGGTTCCCTCAGATGGAAATCGCATTAACAATTGACCACAGCGACAGACACAACCAACAGATTTAGCGGGATGTCCGATCGCCAGATGGAAGTCGGGTATAGATTTTGTCACTAGAGAACCCATACCAATCATCGCAAACCGCCCGATACTGAGATCATTCCCAATCGTACAGCCCGCGCCAATGGTAGCCCCAGCCTTAACTAAAGTGGCTAAAGTATGTTCATCAGGTTCCGATGGACGTAATTGCTTGAGATCACTAGTAGTCGCTCTGGGAAAGCGATCGTTGGTAAAAATCGTACCCGCACTAATCATTACGCCGTCTTCAATTGTGACCGCGTTGCAAATATAGACAGAGGCATTAATCTTGACGCGATCGCCTATTTTGACACCATAGGCAATATAGGTTTTACCGCCGACAATGCATTCTTCTCCAATTTGAGTGGAGTGTCGAATATGCACATTGTCCCAAACACTACTGCCTTCACCAATACTGACATTATCTTCAATGAGTGCCGAAGCATGAATACGCACTGCCATGTGGTTTCTCTATTTGAATTTTTGAACCTTTATTTGGATTTATCAAAAAGCTTGCAAAGCAAGCTTTTTGGATGCTAATTAGCGATCGCCGTCCAACTCGCCTTATTCATCGCGGCGTATGCTGACTCGATCGCTTCTACAGAGGCAAGTCCATCTTCAGCCGTAATCAATAACATCTCTTCACCACGAATTGCTCTGGTGAAGTTCTCAATCTGACTGCGGAATGCTTGAACCTTGTTGTAGCCTTTGCCAAATACAACCCATTCAGAACTGGACGCTTGACGGTACTTTGATTCTTTCCAACCGATAGAAATAGTGCCTTGGGAACCATAAATGCGAATATAGCTATCTAGCTCCTTGTTGATACTCCAAGAGAGGTCAATATTACCGCGTACACCACTGCGACTCTTCACAAAGATCTGCACTGTATCCTCGACCGCCAAGCCTTGAATGCGTTTGCCTTCTACTACTTGGATTTCAGCCAGCGCTCCGAGGAAATATCGCATAATGTCCACGGAATGCGTACCATTATCGATGAGAACGCCGCCACCACTGATTTCGGGCTGAGCATTCCAACGCTTGCTCATATCCACTCGCCCAGTAAAGGCATTCTCAAATAGAACGATTTCACCTAAAATACCCGATAGAACAATTTGTTTAGCATGGATCACATCTTCCACATAGCGGAATTTAGATGCCATTGTGAGAATTACTCCCGACTGTTTCGCTGCCTCAATCATCAGTCTAGCGCTTGCAGAATTCACACTCAGAGGCTTTTCGCATAACACATGGATTTTGTGATCGAGTAAATATTTAGAAATTTCTAGATGGGTAATCGGTGGTGTACAAATGATCGCCGCATCAACTTGCACGGATTCCAACAAATCTTCCACCGTTGCATAGCCTTTACAGCCTAGTCGTTCTGCCGAAGCCTCTGCTCGGTCTAGCTGTACATCGACGATACCCACTAATTGAGCAATTTCACTGTTCTCGAAGGCTTGAAGATAGGATTGGGCGATCGCGCCTGCTCCAATTAACCCAAACCGCAACTTTGCATCTGACATAATACTTCTTTTGATGTTTCCATTAATGTTGAGACTGAAGAAAGCAATGTAAGGGCAATTCATGAATTGCCCTTACATTACATTTTTAGCTAAGCTGGGCAACAGCTTCATGAATCGCGGCAGCAATGTAGTCGATATGCTCATTGGTATATCGTTCATTCCAAGGCAAGACCAAAACGGATTCCAAACCTGCATAAGTACCCGTAAATTTGGCAGCGTCATAATCGACAGCTTCAGGTCGCGCCAATGTAAATGGAAAGCGTGAATTTCCGAATGTACGCTGTTTTTGGAAAATCTCACACATGAAGGCGGGTTTCTGAATATAGCGAGGAGCGGAGAAAATACCTTTGGATTTCAAATTCTTGGCTAAACCAACGGCTCCATCGGTAATTTTGGTACTGTCAACACTCAAACAATATTTCCAATAAACATGGGTATTGCGAGGATCGATCGCAGGAGTTTTAATTCCATCTAGTCCCTGCAATTTCACTGTCAACTTATCGGCTGCGACTTGACGGCTTTTGACAATATCATCCAATTTCGCGAGTTGAGCCACCGCTACGGCTCCCTGTAGCTCATTCATTCTGCCATTGAGTGCAAGGAAATAATGATCGGGCTGAGGATCTCCATATCCCCATGCTTTATTAACAAACAAGAACATGCGCCTTGCAAATTCTTCATTATTAGTAGTGACAATTCCGCCTTCACCCGTAGTAATATGTTTGCCCTGTTGCAAACTAAAGCAGCCAATGTCACCCAGAGCGCCCACTCTAGTTCCATTATGAGTCGCAAAAAATGACTGAGCGCAGTCTTCTATGATGGGAATACCGCGTGATGCGGCAAGTTCGACAATCTCAGTCATATTGCAAGGATTGCCAAATAGGTGAGTGACGATAATTGCTTTAGTGCGATCGCTTAAACAAGCCTTAATCGATTCCGCCGTAACGTTCCAAGTGGTGGGATCAACATCAGCAAATACAGGAATCGCACCTTGATAGAGAATCGGCGTTAACGCTCCCATATCAGTAATGGAAGTAGTGATAATTTCATCCCCTGGTTCGGGATCGATCGCACAGATAGCAGTGTGAATAGCGCCAGAACCCGAAGAACAAGCGTAGGCATATTTGACCCCGATCATCTCAGCAAACTGAGTTTCTAGCGCCTTCACAAAGTTTCCCTTGGTGCTAGTCAGTGTGCCACTATGGATCGCTTCTGACAGCAGTTTAATTTCTTCTTCGCCTAATGTACGTCCCGATGCATCCTGATCCGATGGCAACTGGATTGGTTTACTGAGAATTGATGTAGATTCGGTCATTAGCAGCGCTACTCTATGGTAAAAGTTTGTTTTAACAGTCGGAATTATTCATTGCATCTTACCAAAGAATGAATGATCAAATATAGCTGTTTTCATCATAATTTATCCGTGATTTATCCGTGATTTATCCACGAATCACAATAATACTCCGCCCTGCGGGACTAGTTGCACTTTCGGTGGTGGTGCGATCGCTTAATGATACTAAGCCCTCACGGCGATCGAAAATCACTAACCAACCCGTATCTAAATTCAAGCCCGATAAATATTTATCCAATTGCTTTAATCCTTCGACTAACGGATCTGGTCTACCGTCTCTCCATACTTTTAATTCCATTCCTAACGTTAAATCCCCATAGCGCAAACAAATATCCATTCGACCCGAACCGATCGCATACTCTCTCTCCAATGTGCCGCCGCCATTCACAACCCGATGCAGAAAAGCCATTAATACTAAGTGTGGTGCAATTTCGGGATAGGGTGTACTTTTAAATAATGGTTCCCCATGTTGTCGCCAAAACTCTAGAAATGTATCAAGCAGAACTTGAGTGTTTAAGCTTCCCTCAGCATTCAACCAACTAGGCTGAATCATCGGCAAACTATCCTGTGTTCCTTGAGATAAAACTCGCGGAATTACTTCTTGATAAATAGGATTGGCAATCTTTAAGCCACCTTCTAGACTCCGCACCACTAAACCCAAATCCAACAAATAACGGCGATCGTCTTCTGGCGTATCTCCTAACTCTAGTCCAGACAAGATTGGTTGAATAATCGCCCTGACCCGATCTTCTCTTAATCTCTCGGCAAGACTATCTAAATGCGTATCTTGTCGCTTAATTAGGATTTCTTTAGCTTGATTGATTAATTCTACTGTAATTGGAATCGTCACATCTTTAGTGATATATTCGACAACTTCTTTTGCTAAAGCATTAACTAACCAAGGCTGACCATCGGTTAGATAAAAAGCGCGTTCAACGGCTTCGGGAGTGAAAATTTGTCCTGTTGCTTCGGTGTGCTGTTGATAAAGATTCTGCACATCTTGGAAACTAAAATTGCCTAAAGTAATGGAACGAACTTTAATATTAAATGGACTCGATGTATTGAGGCGTTGACTACCGCCAGATGCAACTTTGTAATCCCGCACATCGCGCATTCCAATTAAACCTAAAGAATGAGGGAACCCTTGGGGGCGATTGGGATAACCCGATCGCAGTTGTCTCAATACCGATATTAACGTCTCATCGCTCAAGGCATCAATTTCATCAAGGAATACGACCAAAGGACGTGATGATTGCTTTGCCCAAGTACTCAAAGCTGAGCCAATTTGACGACCTGATTCTCCCTTTTCCCATACGGGTGGTTGTAGTTCAGGAGGCAACCGAAATTCAATGGAATCTTCCCATTCATTCAAAATTGCGCGTTCGGCGAGATTAGGATCGTGGGAAAAAACGGCTCCAACTTCGAGAGACAACATCACGGCGGTATAGGCTCCACTGGCGGTCAATTCTTGGGCAAGGGTTAACATCGCTGTGGTCTTGCCAACTTGTCGAGGGGCATGGATTACAAAATAATTTTGCTGAGCAATTAGTTGCTTTAGTTCGGGTATTCGCTCTGTAGACGACAACATATAGTGAATGTCGGCTTTGCAGGGACCTGCTGTGTTAAACCATTTGGGCATATTTTTGGGCATATTAACTTTGCTCAGAAAATGTTTATGGATTTAGTTTAAGCGATCGCTTAACTAGGTTCTCGGCTGGAAGTCTTCGCGGCGCGATCGCCCTGAAGTCTTGGAATGAATTTTAGCCTGATTAAATCGCTACCCTTAAATGTAATTTTTTCTTCGTTTAAATAGCTAATCCTCCTTTTTGCTTAACCTTTTCTATACCAATCTTTAACCAAAGTAACTAGATTTTAGGTGTAGATTTGTAATGTTTGATTTTCTTTAATGTTCTCAAGATCGACTAGATCTTGATGAGCGCTAGCCAACTCACATTTAAACTTAGTACCTTGAATTTTTTGTTATGGAATTGGTGAATTAGATTTATTAACACGACTTTTGGTACGGAAGATATTGTGAGTAATGGCTTCGTTATTAATAATATTTTCAGTTTTTTGTTTTTTAGGCGATCGCCTATGCTCGCCTTTTCCCCGCTTGAGTTTCGCTAGATATTATGGATGATCACTAAAGGCGAACGCCTATCAAAAACTTGATAGGTTAGCACTTTTACTGATTTTACTTTCGAGTTTGTACACACATCAAAATAATTTCAAAGGACTATTGTTTATGGCGGCAACTACTCTCTCTGTCGGTGATATTGCGATCGTAGGCTACATTAGACCTCTTGCAAATTAGGTAGGGAGTCGGTTGAAAGTGACTTTTTAAGAATTAAAAGTAGCTAAAAGAGTGAAAATATCAGGACTTATCCTAAAGTACATAGTCCTCATGCTTAGCAGTCT
>JBIKYX010000129.1:0-10337 GCA_044355035.1 Pseudanabaena sp.
TTAGACTGCTAAGCATGAGGACTATGTACTTTAGGATAAGTCCTGATATTTTCACTCTTTTAGCTACTTTTAATTCTTAAAAAGTCACTTTCAACCGACTCCCTACCTAATTTGCAAGAGGTCTATTTTTTGTGTTGCATTAGCGAATTGTTATAAAATGCTAACTTGCAAAATAATTAGCCAAATAATTAGTTGCTAGACCCATTTCTCTTCTGAGACACTTGTGCCAAAACCATTACAGCTAATGTGGGCTTTGTCTGGGCTATTTCTGACAATTGCTAGCACATTCATTCAACCCTCTCTGCTCCTACCGACCATCACAGGAGAAAGTAATAATATTGCGATCAAATCGATTAGCGTTACTATGCAGATTGGTGCAGTTCTGCTGACAGGTTGTCTTGGCGGACGTAATGCCGCACTTTTATCGCAAATCGCCTATATTACATTAGGGTTAAGTGGATTTGGCGTGTTTTACCAAGGAGGTGGGCTAGAATACCTCAAATCACCTGCTTTTGGCTATTTATTAGGATTTCTCCCTGGTGGCTGGCTCTGTGGGTTTCTCGCCTTTTTGCGACCACCCAGCATTGAACGGATGGCGATTAGTTGTTTTGGCGGATTATTAGCTGTGCATTTGGTTGGCATATTGTATTTAGTAATCATCCAAATGCCCAACTTTCAGGCAATCCAAGCTTCATTGTGGCAATACTCAGTACAAGTTTTATTTGGGCAGTTTCTGGTTGTCTGTGCAACGATTGTAATCGCCACAATTTCTCGCAAATTATTGTTTTACTGATAATCGGTTAATACTATGACTTCTCGGTTCTATTCGTTGACGGTTGTTGCATTGATTGGAATTTTGGGCATAGTATCGCCGCCAGATATTCTTTTGATGAACGCTCAAGCTCAAACAACACAGGATCGCAAAGCCGAGGCAGATCGTTTATTTAAACAAGGCAATCAACAATATGAGGTGAGTCAATTCAACGCAGCATTACAGTCTTGGCAGCAAGCGCTAACAGTCTATCAAGAAATCAAAGATCGTCAAAGCGAAGGTCGAGCCTTGGGAAATCTTGGTTTAGCATACTATTCCTCAGATAAATATGACAAAGCGCTTGATTATTTCCAGCAATTCTTAGCCATTGCGCGAGAAATTAAGGATAGAGAAAGTGAAGGCAAAGCCATCGGCTATCTGGGCTTAGCTTATCAAAATCTCGGCAAATACGACAAGGCGATTGAGTACCAACTGCAAAGATTGGCGATCGCTAGGGAAATCGCTGACCGTCAAAGTGTGGGTGAAGCTCTAAACAATTTGGGCGTAGCCTACGAACTCCTTGGCAAATATGACAAAGCTCTTGATTATTATCAACAATATTTAGCGATCGCGCAGGATCTTAAAGACAGAGCGGGGGAAGGGAAAGCTCTTGGGAATCTGGGTAGAGCCTATGAAGGGATTGGTAAATCTGAGCAAATCATTGCGTTTGAAAATCAGCTTCTAGCAATTGATCGAGCCATCAGATTAAGAGAGGGTAACGGCAAAGTATCAGATAATTTGGAAAACTCTCCCGAAGCTTTCGCTAAAATTGATAAGTATGACAAAGCCATAGATTCCACTTTACAATGGCTAGCCATTTCACGGGAAATAAGCGATCGCTCTAGTGAGGCTTATGCCCTAAATTGGTTAGGTAATGCCTACAGCAAGCGCGGGCGCGATCGAGAAGCGATCGCTTATTTGCAGCAATCGTTGACAATTGCTAAAGAAATTGGAGATCGGCGTGTAGAAGGTTTAGCCCTTGCAAAAATGGGACAGATTTTATCCAAGATAAAACAACCCGAACTGGCGATCGTTTTCTACAAACAAGCAGTCACTGTGCGTGAGTCGATCCGCAAAGACATCAAAAAACTGGATAGAGAGCTACAAAAATCATACTTAAACACCGTTGCCGATGATTATCGAAATCTCGCCGATCTGCTGCTCAAACAAGATCGCATCCTCGAAGCGCAACAAGTTTTAGATTTACTTAAAGTAGAAGAACTCAATCAATACTTCCGCAATGTTCGTGGCAACAACCAAACTGCCCAAGGTGTTGATCTTCAGAGTCCTGAACAAAACATCATCGCCCTTGCGATGGAATTGAGTAGCCTTCAGCAAAAAGATCGTGAGAATAAAATCACAGCGTCAGATCAACAGCGATTAGCTCAACTTGTCCAGACCGAAAAAGAGCGGAACAAACAATTCAATGCTTTTCTGGATAGTCCAGAAATTCGTAAACTGATCGATGAATTACGCCGCTCTGAGCAGAACCAAAACGTTAATCTAAATAGCTATCGCAAACTGCAAAAAGATGTACTTGCTCAAATGCCTAATGCCGTGATGCTCTATCCATTGATACTCGAAGATCGCCTTGAGCTTATCTTAATCAATGCCAAAACCCCACCAATTCGGCGTACTGTAACAATTAGTCGTACAGAACTCAATCAATTAATCGTTGATTTTCGCAGTGGATTATTAGACGCAGGCTCTGATGATGTCAAAGTCCCCGCCCAGCAATTGTATCAAGCGATTATCAAACCATTCGAGTCAGAACTCCAACAACTAAATATTGATACCATCATCTATGCTCCTGATGCACAACTGCGATATATTCCTTTAGCGGGTCTATTCGATGGTAAACAGTGGCTAGCAGAGAAGTATAAGATTAATAACATTACGGCTGAGTCCCTAACTTCATTTAACACTAAGCCGATCGCCAAGCCCTATATTCTTGCAGGAGCCTTTGGCGGGAAAAGTGAAGACAGTCTGCGAGCAGGATTTAGTGGTCTACCTGCTACTATTACGGAAGTCCAAAAGATTAGTAAGCGCTTCCCAAATACAACTTCTCTCATAGAAGCTAATTTTACTAAAATCGCAACTGAATCTAGAGCCAACTCCCATACAATTTTGCATCTAGCAACCCACGGCGAATTGTCGATTGGCTCACCTGAGGATTCATTTATTCTATTTGGCAATGGCGATAAAGCTACGATTCGCGAAATTAAAGATTGGTCGCTAAGTAATATCGATTTAGTGATATTAAGTGCCTGTCAGACTGGTTTAGGCAAAAAGCTAGGCAGTGGTGTAGAGATTTTGGGTTTGGGCTATCAAATGCAAACAGCAGGAGCGCGGGTGGCGATCGCCTCGCTTTGGCAAGTAGATGATTCGGGTACACAGGCTTTAATGGAAGCTTTTTATAGCGAATTACAAAAGGGCGATATTTCTATTGCTGAGGCTTTACGCCGCGCTCAAGTAGCTCTCATCCGTTCAGAAAAATTTAATCATCCTAATTACTGGTCAGCTTTCTTTGCGATCGGTAATGGTTTGTAGTCCTATAGCTCTTTGCGCTGGAACTTGAATAGAGAAAGTCGCTGTAGTTATAGTTATATGTGTACTAGAAACGATTCTCGTATTCGATAGAGATACCTAAGTTATTGTTCGAGCTATAGTTACCGCGCAAAAGGATATTGGGATCGAGACGATAACGGATTGAGAAATTAGTTGGTTGAGTCGAATCATTGATCACTCGTTGTAAGGCAATTGAGAAACTATTACTGATATCGATCGCCGCCTCTGCTGATAAACCGAGACCTCCTGTTTTGCTACCTTCAGTCGTCGTGGTTACGGGACTAAGATTAAATTCTGCCAAATTTAGAGCATCGCCGATCGCATCTTGCAAGAAATTTAAAACCGTACCACCCGCAAAGGTGGCTAGGGCTGATGAAGGATCAGAGCCAGATTGTTGTTGCAAAACACCGCCACCAATTAGGGCAATAATCTCAGCTTGACTGCGGGGAGGGCTACTAGAAAGACGGATATCAGGCGCAAGCGCTGTTCCCATCACACTAGCTTGAACTCTGAGAGTACGTTGTGCGCCCAGATTGCTCACAGGTACTTCATTCGGACTAAACAAATCATTGGGGCGATTGGAACTAATTGGAACGCGAGTAATTTCGGCTACGGCTCCTGCGACACGGACATTGAGGGTGGGGTTAAGTCCTTGAGATGGTCGGAATTCGACAAAGTTTTCGTAGGCGCGATCGAGTCGAAATCTTGCGGAAATTGCATTAAACTGACCGCGAGTAATGTTGATCTTGCCTTCTGGTTCTGGCTTTAACAGGGAGCCATTAACAATTAGAGTTCCTTCGCCAAGAAAATTAAACACGGGAAAGCGCGTCACTTGCATATTTTGTAACTTCACAGCAAGGCGATCGAGCATGACATCACCCAGATTGCTACTAGCCGATGTCGGCGGGGCGCTATTGGGATCGGCATCATTCCCAATTACCAAACGACCTTCTCCTAAGCTGACTTCCCCTGTAAGGCGTGGCGCTAGTAAGGAGCCAAGGACAATTACACGACTGTTGAAATTATCAGAACTAATGTCACGGACGTTCAATTTGAGCTTGTCAGCATTGATCGTCAGCGCCTGTTCGTAGTCAGGACTTCCCTCCACTAAAAGATTGGGATTACTAATCGCTAAAATCCCTTTTAAAGCTAATTTGCCTTCACTAAAAATACCCGTGATATCGCTAATTAAGCGATCGCTAGTAAAGTTAATAGTTCCTTTAACATCGGTAAAATCACCTGGCAAGCCCGCAATTCTAACTTTGGCTTTGTCCATTGTGATATTCCCTTCAATCTTGGGAGATTTGAGAGTTCCATTTGCGGTGAGATTAATAGCACCTAAACCATCGATCCAGTTTACGGATTCGTTGAAAATATTGATCAGCGTGAGTCCATCGTTCTTGACATTCAGCTTGACATTAAAGTTATTAAATAATAAGCCGTAATCACCTGAAGCTAAAACTACATCTCTATCAGCGATTTTGACATTTGTGTCAAAGTTAACTTTTAAATTCGCATAGTTAAAATTAACCGCAAGAAATTCAATGGGTTGACGATTGACCGAACCATCGATCAAAGTCAATTTGCCATCAACTTTAGTATCAAACAAATTAGTGCCAATAATTGCGATATTGCCCTTAATTTTTCCTTCTAACCCAGAAGGAAAGAAACTAAAAAATGGTAAAGATTTGAGAGATTCAATCGGAAAATCATTGACTTCGATCTTGACATTTTGTTCGCGAATACGACTGAGGATATTTCCCCCCGATGCAATTTTGATCTTGGCATTGGTAATGCGACCATAGCTTTGATCGGACTGTAAGTTGGCTTTGGCTATGCTAAACAGCCCATTATTGTAGCTGCCTTTTAGTTGGATATCATCAATGGCAAACTTACCATACTCAAATTTTTTGCCGACCAAATCAACTCCCAAACTTATTTCGCCATTCTTGTTAAGTCCAAATTCAACTGAGCCTTTGATGTCACCATAAAAATCAGTTAATGGGGGCAGATTAAAGTTACGTGCTAAATTTACAGTTTCCTGTTGTTCTTGCCTTACATTGAGTTGAGTTAGATAAGCTAACTGCTTGTATAGAGGTTCTCCAAATAATTTAATCGCTTCTAACGGCAGTAAATCCTCTGCATTAGTTTTAGTTAAATTGAATACTTGACTCGCATCGATAATATTTGCCCATTGCAAAGTCGCAAAGATATCTTGCATTCGCCCTTGGACAATTTCGATCGCACCTGTGATTTGTTGATCGACATTGGGATTATAGGCTAAGCGAAATTTATATTCGTTGTTCGATTCTGGTTGGCGGACAAGCAAACTACCATTGCTGACATCAAAAACACCATTATTGTATGAAACTTTCGCTGTGGCGCTTTCCCCCAGTACACGACCAAACCGAGGCTTCTCAACTGTAACGTCACCGATCGCTGTGGGATTGTTGGTAAAGTCTACGACTAAGTTACTAGAGATTTTGCCGCCGACATCATTTTGTCCTGCGAAGGAAGAGAGTAAAGATAATGGTAGATTCGCGATCGCTACTTGTAAACGACGGGGATTATTGTCGAGGCGCTTACCAATTGCGGTGGATTCACCCAAATTCACATTAAAATCGATGGGACGAAAAGCACTATCTAATCTAGCAGTTAGGCGATCGCTCTTTCCTCGCAAATCCACATTTAAGCCTTGATTACCATTGAAATTGAGCTTACCTTCCAAACGTTTATCAAAGGCAATTTTATCAACCCTAAGCCCTGCTAGCAGTAAATCTCCCGCCACTTGAGGGATTTTCGTAAATCCATCCATAATCCCATTGAAGGTGAGATTATCCAATTCCACTTGATTAGCTTTTAAGTTAGCGACCCGTAAATTCCCTGCTAATTTTGGATCGGTTAACTCACCATTAATGGAACCATCAAAATTAAGTAGTCCTCTAGATGGAACCGTTATTCCGCGTTTTGCTAAGCTAGAACCAAAGGAAGCCAGTTCAACCTGATCCAGTTGTAATGCACCTGCGATTTTGAGCTTATCGATCGCCCCTGAAAGATTGCCGCGAAAGTTAAAAATCCCTGCTGCTTGTGGTGAAATCACCTCAGACAGAGAAGCTAAGCGATTGATGTTAACATTGCGTGAAATCAGATCGAGATTTATCCCTGCAATTCCCGTTGGTAGCTGATCTGATGCATTTCCAAAAGCCAGATCGATTTTTCCATTTGCAGTCAAATAATTACCAACTTGCAAATTCGGAATCAGTAGATTTTTACCATCCCATGTAAAATTAGCAGCGATCGCATCGGGAACTTCAGTTAATCCTTCAGGTAAACTAATATTCCCATCGGCAATTATATCTGCTAAGGCAAAACCCCCTCGATCGCTCCGCAAATTAATCAAGCCTTGGAAAATCCCTTTTTGCTTCAACATTAAGGCTGATAAAGGAATGCCATTACTATTTAGCTGGGTTTTCCATGCGCCACTAGTAACGTTATAAGTACCCGCTAGCCCCACTTCGCCGATAGGAAATCTTACTTTTGTATTGCGAATTGTGGCTAAGCCATCAGCAAGAAAAACTTCACCTCTTGCAGGATAGGTAGCATTAGGAGCTTCGATTTGCGCCAAAATCTGGGGATTAGCTAAATAGCCTGTAATTTGCAGAGAACTGGTAATTTGCCCGATCGCGATCGGTAGTTTCGCACCATAGAGCTTGATGAAATCTTCGGCAACTCCGACGACGTTGGTATTAAATACTATTTCCGCAGGAGCATTCTTTTGCGGTAATTTGATTTGTCCTTCGCCTGTGATCGTTGAACCTGTGGAAGATGCTTGTAATTTCTTAATGACCAGCGTATTCAGATCTTTGAGTTCAATTGTCGCTAAGAAGCTATCGACAACAACTCGGTCAAAACTGACGGTTTTTGGTGTGGTTATATTCAGCGTGAGCGCAGGTTTTGCGGTAGTTCCTGTCAGTTTGCCATTTAGTTGAAAATCACCCGTGATCGGCACAGGCGTTGGAATTTCAAAGCTTTCCAGTGCTTGGGCTAAGTCCAGTGCGATCGTTGAGAAATTGAGATTGAAGCCCTTTTGTTGATTAAACGAACCATCAATCGTTCCCTTAAGCAAGCCATACTCAGCCGTGAATTCCTTTAAACTGGCATTTGTGCCGTCAAAGTTAAGTTGTCCTGCGATTTTGGTAATCGGCTTGAGTAATTGGGGCAGTTTTACCGCACCATCACTAAGTTTGGCAGTTATAGCGATTTTATTTGCCCCTAACAAAGAATCACTAGCAATAGTATCCGTAGGTGTTACTTCGTCTGCGCTTACGGTAATCGTTGCTTCGGCATCAAGTTTACCCTGTTTAATTTCTAAGGGTGAATTAATCGCAAAGCCTTGGACTGAGGCAATTTGCAAATCTTGAGACTGGACATTAATTTTGCCTTGCCCTCTGGTCAAATCCCAATCGATCGCAAAGGACATATTCCCTTTATTACTATCTTTATCGGCATTGGCAACCTCGATCGCTTTTTTAAGTTGTTCGGGATTTGGTGGGGCAGCGATCGCGGCAAGATTCGGTAAAGTTATATGCCCTTTCCCATTCATTTTCACACTTTGATCATTAAGATTGACAATCCTCCAATTGCTATCAATCTGCACTTGACTGAGGGAAACCAATTCTCCCTTAGCGATCGTCTGAATCGTAAGTTGAGCATCATTAAAAGTCACCGTCCGCAAATCCACAAAACCATCTTTAGTTTGCTTTTCTGGCGGCGTAATTTTTGGTAATTGCAGTAAACCTGTAACGTCTTGCTTGAGAAATAATTGCGGTTGCTCAGCGATCGCATCGACACCAATTTGACGATTAATCGCATAGTTCCAGAGATCAACTTTAACTTCGAGGGCTTCAACGGCTAAAAAATTCGCTTCTTTGTCAGTTGGCGGTATCAGCGATTTGCCAAATCTGATACTCGAAAAGCCGACACGCTCGACTCTGCCCAATTGTAAGGGGCGTTTCAAAGCTTTACCAAGTTCGATTTGTAGTAACGGAGACAACTCCTCATTGAGAAAGTAGCGTCCATACCAAAAAGCACCTAAGCTCGCCGCCGTAAAGGCGATCGCTAGTCCAACACCCACGCGCCCTAAGTTTTTGGCGAATGTAGAGTTAGCTGGTTGCTGCGGCGGTAATTGAGCCTGTCCCACAATTTTTCACTCCGTTATTGCCCTCACCTCACTATTTTACACAGATATCGGTGTTTTGATTTTAGGCACGGGATTTGGTGGTGTGGCGATCAGCGTATTTGTGGCGTTAAAAACACATTCGCTACCGTCACCAAAAATAGCGCCTCCTCGTCACGAATTACAAATGATTTGTTGGGTGTCTTAAACTTCCTCACTTGGCGCAAATTTAGCAAATACTTCTGCTTCTGTCATATTCAAAGTTTGATTTGCAAATTCATAGTAACTGGGTTTGATGTCTATAAAGATTTGTTCTTTGAACTCAAACTCAATCCCATCATCTTGAAAAAGACCTGCGGGGAGATAATACTCATTGCTAGGCAACAATCTATAAAAAATATGTGTACCGCATTCACCGCAAAAAGCTCTTTCTGCCCATTCTGAAGACTTATACATTTTCAGTCGATCTACACCGTCGATCTGCACAGCCGAGCCACAAGCTATCATTAATGCTGGTCCACCTCCCCACCGCCGACACATTCCGCAATGACAAGCATCTAGATTGCTTCTGTCTGGTGTACTGAGAGTGATTTTACCGCAAAGACACTTACCATCCATTGTTCTCTTTCCTACTTTTAGCGTTTGCAGTCTAATTTTGGCAGATAACGGCTTAGTTGAGCAACAAGTAAACTTTCGCTCTTGGGCGAAAATATTACAGTTTTCTTCTCTTCGATGATCACAAGTTCATGACTACTGATGGCGAGATATTAGCGATCGCTAACATATTTGAGCGTGGGTTAGATTTGGCGATCTCTAGGGCTTTTTAGAATTTTGCGATCGCACAAGCGACCAAATAAGAAAACCAAAAACTGCACCGATCGCTATGCTGATAAAGAAGACTCCACTCATATAAATAGTTGGTGGGTAATTGGGCTTATCTTTACTGATTGCAGGAAATTGTGCCACAATCACACCAGCAGCCACTTGGCTTGTACCCAAACCAGTACCGACAGAGAAGATAGTTTGGTTAAGACTACGCTCACTTCTGGCTTGTTCAATGCTGATGACACCCTCAATATATCTGATGGCGTTTTCGAGGGATTTTTGATTAGGTCTGAGGCTGGTGATATCAGCATTAATCTGAGGGATGTATTTTTTGGTGACAATGCTCGCGAATATGAAGAGAAAAGGTATATTAATATCCCTTTCAGGATTTTCTAGCCGTTTGAGTTTATTTTGATAGTTCTTAAGATTTGTTTCGATAGTATTTTTTTGGGATTCTAGATAGACGAGGTTTTGGGAATAGATGTTGATGAGGTTCAAGTTTGTTTGCAAATCCTGTTGAAGTTGCACAAGATTACTTTTGAGTGGCTGATTTTCATCACCTAAAAAGGCAATATTTTTCTGGATTTTTGTGACCTGTTCTTTGAGGTTGTTTTTATGAGTACGGCTATGGCAATATGTCCAGATGATTTTATGACGATATAGGAATAGCTGAATTAAGCTGGGATAAAGTTGAGGCATTATTTTTTGGACTATATCTTTTTGAATATCTAATTCATGGGGAAAGAGACAAATCAAGAGGTGTTTGCTTTGACTGATATTGCCGCGATCGCTGGGTAGTTGCCATAGCTCAAAACATTGTGCGCTTAACAGCTTAGGAATAAAAAATAAATAACTTATGCGTTTTGAGGAATGGCTCTATAGTTCCATTTAGGAAGATATTCATCAAAAATAATCGGTAGATTTTCCTTGAATCCATCCATAACCTGTCTACCCTTG
>JBIKYX010000042.1:0-33229 GCA_044355035.1 Pseudanabaena sp.
ATGAATTTTTGTCTACCACTAGCGAAATGATGCTCTTTGCCGCTATGGTTCATCTGATGGTTCGTCGTTTAAGCCCTAAATCCATCCCTATTTAACCTACTCTAAAACTTTTCAAACACTCTCTGAGTCTGAGCGAAATGAACTATAGCGATTTTCTCTTGAGTGTGATAAATAAATATAGACAGAATCCATAAGTTTCGCCGTATCATTGAATTTAGATACCGTCTCGTTTTCATTGCATCCCAAAACACCAACCATGACCAATGCTGCGGCAGTCCTTGCAGGGCGTTATCAAATTATCAAGCCACTTGGTGGTGGTGGTTTTGGGCAAACATTTTTGGCAAAAGATTTACAACTACCCAATACTCCCGCCTGTGTCGTCAAGCAACTAAAGCCCCAATTTCATAACCCTCAAGAATTAGCGATCGCTAAGCGATTGTTTGCTAATGAAGCAAAAACTCTCCATGACTTAGGGGTTCATGATCAAATCCCCCGACTATTTGCTCATTTTGAACAGAATAATGAGTTTTATCTCGTGCAAGAGTTTGTAGAGGGGCATACTCTGGATCGTGAGATTGCGGTGGGGCAGCAATGGCAGCAGACCAGATTAATTTCGGGATTGCGAGATATCTTGCGCGTTTTAGCGTTTGTGCATAGTTGTCAAGTTATCCATCGCGATATCAAACCTGCTAACTTGATCCGCCGCCGTAGCGATCGCAAGATCGTGCTGATTGATTTTGGCGCGGTCAAAGCTCTTAGTTCCGATTCTATAGAACGTTGGGTCGAAGAGGGGAAACAAACTCGCAGTATTGTTGTTGGCTCGCTGTTATATATGCCGAACGAGCAACTAGCAGGGCAACCAAAATTTTGTAGTGACATCTATGCTCTGGGAATGATGTGTTTGCAGGCTTTTACAGGACTCTCCTCCAAAGATTTACGCAGAGATTCCGACACTAATGAATATACCTGTGCCTTAGCTGGCGCTCAAGTAAACATTAAAATGCATTCAGGATTAGCGGCGATCATTGACAAAATGGTGCGCTATGACTATCGCCAAAGATTTGTCGATGCTACCGAAACTTTGCAAGCGTTGGAGCGGCTGCTCAGTCATTCCAATGCCGCGACGACCATCTCTACTCAGCCACCAAAAGCACCGCCATTCCAGTTAGAAGAACCTGAAGGACAAGTGGAATTGGGTTCTCGTTTTTATATTCAGCGCCCACCGATTGAAAAAGACTGTTTGGAAACGATGATGCGGGCTGGCTCATTGATTCGGATTAAGGCTCCGCGTCAAATGGGGAAGTCATCTTTGCTGTCTCGCACTCTTGCCTATGCCAAGCATAAGGGATATCAAGTTGCCCATTTATATTTTCAAGAAGCCGATAGTGATGTATTCAGCGAACTCGATTCTTTTTTACAATGGTTCTGCGCCAGTATTGCGGCGGAGTTAAATCTTGATGACAATTTGGAACAGTATTGGCAAGGGGTATTAGGCAGTAAAAACAAATGTACTAAGTATTTTCAACGCTACTTGCTACTCGCTGCCGAAGCGCCTTTGGTTTTGGGACTAGATGAAGTGGATTTGATTTTTCAATACCCTAAGATTGCGGCTGACTTTTTTGGATTGCTACGGGCTTGGCATGAAAAAGCTAAAAATGAAGAGGTATGGAAAAGGCTCAGGTTAGTGATTGTCCATTCTAAAGAAGTTTATATTCCCTTAAATATTAATCAGTCGCCTTTTAATGTGGGCTTACCACTCGAATTACCCGAATTAACCAATTCTCAGATAGCCGATTTGGTAAATCGCCATCAACTAGATTGGACAAATGATGAGACTGAGCAGTTGTCTTTACTTACGGGTGGACATCCCTATTTGGTCAGACAAGCTCTATATCAAATTGCAAGAGGTCGGATCGATTTACCGAAATTATTACAGGCGGCTCCCACTGAAGAAGGCATCTATGCTGATCATTTGCGTCGTCAACTAGGAAACTTAAAGGAAGATGAAGAAATGTTGGCAGCATTTCGAGAACTTGTGGCAAGCGATCGCCCTTTGCCATTAGATAGTCGTTTAGCTTTTAAGTTGCGGAGTATTGGTTTAGTTAAGTTTCAAGGTAATGATGTAATTCCCATGTGTAATCTCTATAGTGAATATTTTCGCCAAAGTCTAAGGGCTTAGTGGGGGCTTAGTGGGGGCTTAGTGCTATCGTAAAATAAATTCACAGAAAGAATATGACGCTCTGCGTCACATTCTTTTCCACAATATGCAATATTTTCCTAGCCATCGATATTTCCCTTACCTAACTTCGCCAGAAATTGCCTCCATGCCCAACAAGCAGAACGTGGTAATTATTCAACCAATGGGAGCGATCGAGCAGCATGGCGCACATTTACCATTGATTGTTGATGCTGCGATTAGTATTGGTGTGTTGGCGCGAGCGTTAGAAAAACTTGATGCGGCAATTCCTGCCTACGCTTTGCCGCCATTGTATTATGGCAAATCCAATGAACACAGTACTTTTGCAGGGACGATTACACTGCGGACTCAGACGATGCTAGCATTGCTGACGGATATTGCCGAAAGCGTCTATCGGGCGGGATATCGGAAATTAGCCTTGATGAATTCGCATGGTGGACAGCCACAGATTTTGGAAATCGTCGCAAGGGATTTACATGAAAAATATCCCGACTTGATCATCTTCCCTCTATTTACTTGGCGAGTTCCCAATGTAGCCAAGAATTTATTAACTCCAAAAGAATTGGAATTAGGAATTCATGGTGGTGATGCCGAAACTAGTTTGATGCTGGCTTTATTACCTGAATTAGTGCAGATGGATAAGGCAATTACCGAATATCCCTACGGATTGCCTGAAGATAGTATGCTGAGTATGGAAGGCGCTAATCCCTTTGCATGGGTAACGCGAGACTTGACCCAGAGCGGTGTTTTAGGCGATGCTAAAGCCGCGACTAAGGAAAAGGGTGAACAGATGCTTGCGTCTTTAGTTGAAAGTTGGACAAAATTAATCGCTGACATTTATAAATTCGAGCAACCAAGGGCTTATGGCAATCATCTCCTCTAAACCAACTCCGCCGCCTGCTCCTGAAGATAAAACCGAAAGCTCAACATCGGTTACGGAAAAAGCTCCCAACAAAAAATCACCTCGCCGTAATTCCAAAAAAGATCTCTCTTCGCCCGAATTACAAAAAGCTTTAGATTTGTTGCAAGCAGAGGCAACTCCCGAAGAAAAGTTAGCAGAGCAACTGGATAAAAATACTCCTGTCGCAGCCACTGTTGACATTAACATCCGTCCCAAAAACCTCGCTGATTATATTGGACAAAAGGATTTAAAAGAATTACTAAATATTGCGATCGCTGCCGCTAAGTCCCGTACATCGGCGCTCGATCATTTGTTGTTATATGGTCCACCAGGCTTAGGCAAAACTTCCCTCGCGTTGATTATTGCTCAAGAAATGGGCGTGCAATGTAAAATCACTTCTGCTCCTGCCCTTGAGCGCCCTCGCGATGTCGCAGGTTTGTTGGTTTCACTGCAAGCAGGGGATATTCTGTTTATTGATGAGATCCATCGCTTACCTAGCGTCACCGAAGAGATTCTCTATCCTGCGATGGAAGATTATCGCCTTGATATCACCATTGGCAAGGGACAAGGAGCGAGAATTCGCAGTGTGGAATTAAATAAATTTACCCTCATTGGTGCAACCACAAGGATCGGTGCATTGTCTTCACCATTGCGCGATCGCTTTGGATTTGTGCAGCATTTTCGGTTCTATGAGCAGGATGAGCTTACCGAAATTGTCTCCCGCAGTGCCAAGATTCTCACCACACCGATTGATGATGATGGCGCGATCGCGATCGCCAAGCGTTCTAGAGGTACGCCTCGGATTGCCAACCGTTTATTAAAGCGCGTCCGTGATTATGCTGAGGTCAAAGCCAAAGGTGAGCAGATTACAGGAGCGATCGCTGAGTCAGCCTTAGAATTATTTAACGTCGATCCTCAAGGTTTAGATTGGATCGATCGCAAATTGCTAACTGTTTTAATCGAAAACTTCAATGGAGGTCCCGCAGGGTTGGATACTCTCGCGGCGGCGACGGGTGAAGATGCCCACACGATTGAAGAGGTCTATGAGCCATATTTATTACAGATTGGCTATATCAACCGCACCCCTCGCGGTCGTGTAGCTACAGCCGCCGCTTGGAAGCATTTGGGTTATTCTGTACAGACGGCGATCGCGGGAATTTTATAAGATCCTCACCCCTAGCCCCTCTCCCAAAAAGGGCGAGGGGAACAAGAACTCCATAAATAAACCCTCTTGCTCCCCTTCTCCTTCCTTGGGAGAAGGGGCTGGGGGATGAGGGCAGATCTGCGAATCAATTTTAAAATTTGATGGTACGACGATGGGCAGCGACCGACTCCACTAAACCGATCGCCATAAAATTCGCAATCAAAGACGATCGCCCATAACTCAACCAAGGTAGCGGAATGCCCGTCACAGGCGCAACATTGATATTCATGCCAACATTTACAAAAGTTTGAAACAAGATAAAAGAAAATACCCCGATCGCCAATAGTGAACCAAAATTATCTCGCGCATTTACGGCAATCACCAATAACCGCCAGCAAATTCCCACAAATAGCAGTAATACGCAAATACAACCGATAAAACCAAACTCCTCACCGATCGCTGAAAATATGAAATCCGTATGTTGCTCAGGAATAAAATTTAGTTGAGTTTGGGTTCCCTTGAGCCAACCTTGTCCGAATAATTTGCCAGCGCCGATCGCAATTCGCGATTGAATGACGTGATAACCAGCGCCAAGGGGATCTTGATTAGGATCAATAAATAGTAGTAGGCGCTTTTTTTGATAGTCATGGAGAATATTCCATAACAAAATTCCCGCCTGTCCTGAGACTAAATTTACGACTATAGCGATCGTGGTACTAGCAACTCGAAACCAAGGTAATGAAACCCAAGCCGCTACGCCCATCAAAATCACCCACACAATCCAAGCAGGGAGATATAGGGAAAACAGAATCGCCGAGACAACAGGCGAAAACATCAACAACAGCCAGCCAAGGCTAGCCCCCGCCCAATAAAGCATCCCGATCGTGATCGCGGCAAATACAAGCGATGTACCTAAATTTGGCTGTAAAAAAATTAAAATCCAAGGTGGCAAAACTACCCATCCCACCTTGAGGGCATCAAGCGGATTCTGAATCGGATGATCATGCATCATCGCCGCCAAAGAAATAATGATCCCCACCTTGGCAAATTCGGAGGGCTGAATATTAAAGCCACCGATCGTAATCCAGCGCTCTGCCCCTAATGCAGTTGTGCCGATCACCATTACCAACACCAAAGAAGCATTCGTGATGGCATAGGTGATCCAATGTAAACGCAGAAAGCGATCGTAATGTATCCGTGCGATCGCAAACATGGCAATTAAACCGACCACACCCGTGACCCAATGCTGCCACCATTCAGTCCGTCTGGCACTAAAATCTGAGCTAAAGATGGCAACCCCACCTAGCACTGTTAATATAATCGGAAACAACAACAACAACACATCAGCATCGCGCCACTCGCGTTTGATATTTTCCCAATTTGGTAGTTCTAACCCTTTGACAATCATCAAGACGATCCTAAATTCAGTACTGCATAGCAAAGCTAAGATCCTATTTTAGTAACCAACCAAACAAATCTTTAACTTTAATCTGAATTTCCCCAGCAAATGATGGCACGGGAATCACAGATTCGGGATCGTCAAACACTTCAATCTCTTGCTTGGGGCGATAAATAAACACTGTCCTTTCACTGGGAAAAATTAGCCATCCCATCTCCGTGCCATACTTTAGACAATGCAAAATATTTTTGGTAACTCTAGTTTGGCTTTGATCGGGCGATAAAATCTCAATTACCCAATCTGGAGCGATCGCAAATATATTCGACACCTCGCCATTTTCGTCACTAGGAATCCGATCCCAAATAAAAACCGCGATATCTGGTACAGTCGATCGCCCACCAAAAGTACAGCGCAAATCAGGAAAAGCCCAAGCTATTTTTTTAGTTCTGAGAATGTGATTAATTTTTGGGACAAGATCACCTTGCAAGATACTGTGTTTACCTTTTGGCATCGGCTTTTGGATAATTTGACCATCAATATATTCGTAAGCGGGTTTAGTTTCTGGTTGCTGGAGAAACTGCTTCAAAGTGATGGGATTGCTAACTGTTTGTACCATTTTTACAGAACCACTAAATTTTGAACCGATCTCTATTGATCGCTATTCCCAAAACTTGACATTCAACATCACATCAATATCACAGCTAAACTGCCATGTATCTGGAATTGGATGATTTGGGTAAGCATCGGTAACTTTGCGTAAAGCGGCGGTAAAGTTTCTATGGAAACGCTCTAGGAAGTATTTCTTGAGACTGGGAGATTGTTCGAGTATCAGTGTCAGATCATCTCTTTGTGTCGCGATCGTATTTTGCCAACCACCAAAGCAGTCTGGCATATTGATATAACAACGTTTCAGAATATGCTCGATCAAGATAATTAGCCTACTGTCAATTTCACGTCTGTCTTTAGCAGCCAAGCCTTCTAACTCCTCTATTAAATTTTCAACATCAAGATTATCAAAATCACCAATTTTTAACTTCGCGATCGCCTCACCCAACCACAAATTAAGATCGCGTTCGTACAAACCTAAAGCTCGTGCAATTGTCTGTGTCATATCATCCTCTTGTGTCTAAGAATAGGCGATGCTTCGTGCTGCTTATCCTTACCTTTTTACAACTAATATTCCCATCATCCCATTTGCGATCGCATAATGTGTCGCTTGCGTAAATCCTGCGGCTTTAGCCAATTTCACCTGCTCCGAACCAATCGGAAATCTGGCTAAACTCGGTGCAATATAGGCATATTCCTCAGTCATGTTGAAGCGATCCGCCAAAGGCACAACTACACGATCCAAATAAAAATCTTGAAAATTTTGCATGAGGCGATCGCTGGGACGATGAAAATCTAAAATCGCGGCTCTTGCGCCATTCTTTAACACCCGATGTAATTCCGATAAACATTGGGGGATATTTGCCACATTTCGCAAACCATAGGCTAAAGTCGCGCCATCAAAACTATTTTCCGCAAATGGTAGACTCAAGACATTGCCCTCTTGCCATGTGAGTACTTTCTGAATACTTGGCGCATAGTTTTTCGTTTTTTGAGCAGCGATCTCCAAAAGCTGCTTAGAAAAATCCAAGCCGATTACCTGCCCCATTGGAGTAACCTGTTTGGCAACTAGAGCCGTCATATCGCCTGAGCCGCAACAGAGATCGAGCCATTTTTCACCTTGTTTTGGGTCACACCAGCGCAAAGCCATTTTTTTCCAGATCCGATGTTGCCCAAGACTCAGTAGATCGTTAAAGCGATCGTATACTGGGGCAATGCGATCAAAAATCTGTTGCACATCGGCTTCTGAAGGTTGAGTCATAACTAATAAAATTGAAAAACTTAATTAAGTGATGTGGGTTACGCTATAGCTAAGCCGCACTATGTTTAATTCTAGTGATCTCTCAGCAAAATCGCTGATGCCCAGAAATAAACGAAAGCTTTTCGATCATGCGACAATGTGACAGTAGATGTCATTAGTAACATATTTGCCGAACTTGGCAAACAGATTGATATGCTAAAACTTTATGCTAAAACTTTATGCTAAAACTTTGGTCAGGTAGAGGTAAACAAGCAAAATCGTTGCCCACAGATGATAGTGATGGCTCTAATCCGACAATGCAGGAGTCAGAACAGGAAAATCCCACTGCTTTGCCAGCAAATTTGTCTGTAAAAAGCAACTTAAGATCTTTACAAGATGTTTCTCAACGCATCCCCGAACTTATTAAAACCAAAATTGTAGGTAAGTTGGCAGCTAAATTACCAGCGTCTAGCCTGCTTTTTGTCGTTGGCATCGGTGGGATTGTCTTGGTTACTATGCTTGGGACCTACTATCTCACCGCACCCGAGTCAACCCCAGATAGCAATCTTGCCTGTAAATCTAAAATTACTGGTGATTGGCAAACACCTCTAGGTAAGCTGACTTTAGAGGAGAAAGGCAACGAAGAAGTATTGGGAAAATATGCTTACAGTAATTTTGAGCGGGGTAATATAATAGGTGAATTTAGAGGAAAACTGCGTAACAATGTAATTACTTTTGATTGGCAAGAAACACCAAAACAACAGTCTCTGCAACAGCCGAAACAACAGGGGAGAGGGGTGTTGGTTTTTAGTGAAAATTGCAAAGAATTTTATGGAAGTTATGGAACTGGTAACAGTACAAATAATTTTGGTAATTGGCAAGGCTCAAATATTCCCAAGAATATGTCCAAATAGG
Organism: Pseudanabaena sp.; assembly: GCA_044355035.1. Lineage (GTDB taxonomy): Bacteria > Cyanobacteriota > Cyanobacteriia > Pseudanabaenales > Pseudanabaenaceae > Pseudanabaena. The sequence continues at coordinate 8,403 of JBIKYX010000042.1, forward strand.
CTCTCCAAATAGTGTCTCAAGATAATCAGGATATTAAGTAATTAGGGAAGAAACTATGGCAATTGGCGACCTCGAAAGCAAAGTAGAATCATCCGAACTCATCGAAAAACTGAATGAGATCGGCATAGCTCTTTCTGCGGAAAAAAATACGCCAAAGTTGTTAGAGATGATTCTCAAAGGAGCCAAAGCGATTTTAAATGCTGATGGTGGGACATTGTACTTAGCAACAGAGGACAAACGGCATCTTCAATTTGAGATGATCATCAATGATTCGCTAGGAATAATGATGGGCGCGAAATTGGGCGACCCAATCCCCTTTGATCCTTTGCCGCTCTACGATCAAGATGGCAACCCCAACAACACAATGGTCGCCGCCCACGCCGCTTTGTATAAAAAGACCATCAATATTCCTGATGCTTATATTGCCGAAGGGTTTGACTTTTCAGGGACTAGAGCTTTTGATATCAAAATGGGATATCGATCGCAGTCTTTTTTGACCTTACCCATGCTCAACCATGAGAACGAATTAATCGGAGTTTTGCAACTAATCAACGCTAAGGATCAACATCGTAATCAAATTATTGAGTTTTCTAAAATCTCACAGCGCATTGCTGAATCCTTAGCTTCACAAGCCGCGATCGCTCTGACCAACAACAAATTAGTCGGACAGTTTCGCGGACTATTTGAATCATTCATTAATCTTATGTCGGAAGCGATCGACAAAAAATCGCCCTACAATGGCGCTCACTGCCGCCGCGTGCCAACTTTGACGATGATGATCGCTGAAGCTGCTTGCAAAGCTAATTATGGTATTTTTGAGGATTTCAACCTAGATGAAGAAGAACTATATGAGCTAAAAATCGCGGGACTGTTGCATGATTGCGGTAAGGTGACAACACCTGTACATGTGATTGATAAAGCCACAAAACTAGAAACAATTTTTGATCGCATTCATTTAGTTAATACACGTTTTGAAATACTGAAACGTGATGCTGAGGTGACTTTTCTCCAGCAAAAAATAGCGGCGATCGAGTCAGGAAACCTTAGTATTATTCCTGATTTAGAAGAATCCTTCAATCAAAAAATAGCGCAATATTCTAGTGATCAAGATTTCCTGAGAGTTTGTAATATTGGCGGCGAATTTATGCGAGATGAATATAAAGAACGTCTTCAACAAATTGGTAAATATCGCTGGATTGACCCTAAAGGCGGAGAAACAAATTTCTTAACTGAAGACGAACTCCATAATCTCAGTGTTGCTAGAGGAACCTTGACGGCGGAAGAGCGCAAAATTATTAACGATCACATTGTGGTCACGATTGAAATGCTCCAGCAATTACCTTATCCCCGTAATCTAAGGCGTGTACCTGAATATGCAGGTGGGCATCACGAACGAATGGACGGAAAAGGCTATCCGAAGGGACTAACTCGTGATCAAATGTCATTACCTGCGAGGATGATGGGGATTGCGGATATTTTTGAAGCTCTCAGTGCTAAGGATCGTCCCTATAAAAAGGGTAAAACCTTGACCGAATGTTTACAAATTCTTGGCAAAATGAGTTTAGATAATCATATCGATCCCGATTTATTTGATTTATTTGTCAGTGCCAAGGTCTATATGCAATATGCCAATGAATATCTCGATCCTGACCAAATCGATGAAGTCGATGAACAGAAAATCCCTGGCTATCGACCACCTACTTTAACCACAAAAAATTGATTCTGTACTTATTTATGTTTGCTCAGTTTCGCTCTCAATATCCACAAGGGCGCATCCAAACTGAGATGCTCCCCAAAATTGATGGTCTTCATGCATTTAGAGCGATCGTCTCTCAAGGTGATGCGATCATGGGAACTGCCACAGCCGTTGATAGCGATCTAGAAATAGCCGAAGATCGGGCGGTTAAAAGAGCCTTAGCGATCGCGGGTATTTCCTTTGATAATGCTTTTGACAATAGTTATGGGGGCTATACACCAAGATTAACTCAAGTCTCCCGCGAAACATCAACGGTAAATTCTTTGCCATCGGCAAATTTAAATGTGCTTGGTGAGGCGATCGCGGATTCACGTCCGATTACCCATACTACGCACACGATTCAATCAGAGAGAGAGCCTGATTATGCGACTGACTATACTTCGACAGAATATGTCCCCGAAGCAAGTTTTAATTATGCTCCAAAGGAAAATCCTGCTCCAATCCATTCATCCGTTCCATTATCCGTTAATCCCTCACCAATAAACAACCCTCTGCCACCACAAATAGCGCCTGAGCCATTGGATATGTCGGATGCGATTTCTAAAATTGATGTAGAAATGGAACGTTTAAGTTGGACAAAAACACAGGGGCGAGATTATCTGGTCAGAACTTTCGATAAGAAATCGCGTCAGCAATTGACTAATGATGAGTTGTTACAATTTCTCGGTCATTTAAAGTCGCTGCCAACTCCGCATAGGCAAGTAGTCAATGACGATTTCTTTTAAAAAGTGAACAGAATACAATGCGATCGCGATTTGCTCTTGTTCAAAATTTTTCCTGTCCGATTGTGTCAGTTGAGCAGTTTTTTGCAATTTGATTTATTCAGGTAGAAAATCAGGATGTAGTGTCTCTTCTTGGCTGAAAGGCGATCGCATTGGAAAAGTAGAGATATTTAATCCTGTTTCAATGGCGGCTTTTCGGCGACCTTCTTGATAACAGTCATCAAAGACTTGTTTTAAATGTGGTTTTAGGCTAGGGCTTACTTTTAGGGCTTTGAGAATGCGGCTACGATGTTCGTCAATGGTATATCGCCAACTTGAAGTGCGTTTATTGACTTGATATTGATATTTGAGTAAGTGCATTAATAGAATTTCTAGGTTACTTTCTAAAGCAACTTTTTCTTTTCGCGCCATTGCTTCAATTTCTTCTAAAAGGTTCTCAATGTCTAAGTTTTCTAGTTTCCCTGTGCGGAGTTGTTGGCTAGTCGTTTCCAACCACATTAGGTAGTCTTGTTCATAGACTGTCTTTAAAGAGGGTTTTGCATTTATGACTGTCATCGGGTTGCTCCATTGACGAAGTTTCTATTTTACAATGCGATCGCTTAATGCTGGGGTTGAGATCCCCGACTTTTTCTACAGCGCTTAATCTAGGGTTTATAAATTAGACAAAATATAGAAAAAAAGTGTTACCTGTCTGATACTTTCTTTCTATGCTTCTTTTACATGAGCTTTTTAAGGTTAGCCAGAATTGTACTGGTGTTTTTACTAGATCCGAAGTCAACATCAAAGCAATCCACAATTGTGTACAAGGTTTCCATAATTAGCGAATATATTTAGCAATATTATGATTGACATTCTATGTTACCAAGATTTATTCACTGAATATCAATAGAAACCAATACAACTACTGCAATTCTCTTAAAAAGAATAATCTTTTAGATACAAGACTCATGCGCTCTATTTTTCCCCAATTCACTGGATGATCGTTTAATTTTTTGTATATAGTTGCATGGCTACCAGTACAGTTTCCAATCACCTCAAGTCCCATTGCGATCGCAAATCTATCAAAGGTATATCTGAGATGAAATGTTAGTGGTAGATGGCATTTTATAATTGGATAAAAACAGTTTGCAATAATCAAATATCCTCCAATCCTCAAAGATTGGATCAATTTCTCAAACAAATGAAGAGGAGTAGTCACATGCTCTAAAACATCAGTACTGACAATGCAATCATAATTATGCTTCATTGATGAGACAAAATTTATAGATGAATATTGACTGCATCTGGAAACTGCAAACTCACTAGGATATGGTTCATAAATATCAACTCTAGTTGTACTATTTTTCTCCGTTATCATTCTTGCAAGAGTACCGAATCCACCACCAAAATCCAAGATTTTTTCGAGGTTATTATTTGCAATCCAGTTAGAGATACTGTGCCGATGTTGTAAAGACAAAGGATCTTGTTCTGCAAACAAACCGCTAAGTATCCAAACTGGATGACTATAAAATTTTGTCATCTTATCTTCATCGATAATTTGATTATCGCAGCCTATTTCATCCCAAACCTTGTCAATAAGATACAATAATTGACCTAGGTTTGTTAATTCGCATCCTAAGCTATCTATCAATCTTTTTATTTCTTGCTGAGTATGAGAGTTTGGTTCTATGTCAAATTGCATAATCTTTACCTTGGAGTATTATTCTAAATTAACCAATTTCCAGTTTTCTATATCATCTTCTTTTTATTTTCTAATCCCACATTCCTGTTAGCATGAAGATGATAAGATTAGGTTATCTTGTTTGAATTTGTGCTAATTGCTGATCAGTATTTGTCATCAGCTTGAATTTAGATTCTGTTTGTACTTGACAAAGAAATCCTGACATAATTGATAAAGCTTGCTTATTGCCATCACTTAAGATAAGGATTTCAGGTAATTTAGCTTGTGTAAAGTTTTTCCAGTCTTCTGAATGTGTAGGCAAATAAATTAAGCCTGATTCAAGGCTTGTATCTGGTTTCTGAAAAGATTCTGACAAACATCTATAGGCAATATCTTTTGCTTTATCTAATTCTTCTAAAAGTACATAAACAATAGCAAGATGAGCCTTACATAACAAGCTATCCGTAATTTTTATTCCTTTTTGCAGAGCTTCAATCGCATATTCTAGATATAGCCCTTTCTCATTAGAATCATCACAATTATCTGCGATAATCAAAGACATAACCGCAACGTTGTTAAAGTCTAAACCTGATCTTGGTTCATCCCAATTTGTGCCTACAATGTCAATATCTAAGTTATCCAGAAAATCTATGTCAAAACAGCAAGATTCGACATACTGACAGTATATTAAGACTTCATCCATAGTTTCTATTGCCGATAGATAGTTATCTAGCATTGATCGTGACTTCCTAGCTTTTGCTTATCAAATTTTTAAGTAAATTATACACGAAACCTTTTGGATAGGCGATACAGATTTTCTTCAAACCAATCAGCAAACCTGATAGAAATTGGGTATTTTCACTAAGCATCAATTCTGTCCCACAATTCAGAAATTGGTCTAGTTTTTCAAAATAAAAATGCCTACATTCCCACAACAACCTATCCACCTGCTCAGAAGCAGGCAACTGTCCCTGCTACTCCAATGGCAAAGATGAAACAATTTGATAAGTGGCAAAGCGCGATCGCCAGATTCGATTCCTGTAGCGCATACTCTCCTTATCTAGAGAGTTGTTTCAGACTAAGTTTAGTGTTTCGATCAAAGATATTTTAGCTAAAGGTGATTTTTACTGGGAGGAGAAAAAGCACCCTCTGGGTGCTTTTGTCCTAGACAAATTACGAAGCTTTAGACTTTGCCTCGATCGCTTCAAGCCGACTCTTAAGCTCCTGATTATCCTTCCGAACTTGATCAAGTTCTTCTCGCAATTGCTTTAACCCAGCATCCTTACCGATCGCCTTTTGTACCCGTTGAATTGCTTCATCAGCAACGCGGCGAACGCGACCATCGGGAGTGGAATCGGATAGCGATCGCAATATGCCAATTGCGCCAGCATTATCAACTTGACCAAGCGCTCCCACAACTGCCATTTGGGTTAAGAAAAACGTCTCTTGAGCAATAACTTGCAAACGATTGAGAATTTGTTCCGTTTTGGGTTTGGATTGCGATTTACCCATAGCACCCAAGGCGCGAATTGAGGCTAGACGCAAAGGTTGGGGAACATCGGCTTCCGTATATTTGAGAACCGTTTCCAAGGCTTCATCGGAATCTTTGATTTTGGCTAAACCAGCGATCGCGCCCGACCTCACAACTTCATTCCAACCCGCCCGTTCCTTGAGAACAGTTTGTAATAGTTTTACGACTTTCGATGGTTCGCGTTCATTGCTGAGTGTTGCCGCGAGATCGCCTGTTAGTCTAGCAGCCGTGGCTTCTACAGTATAGCTAGGATCGCCTTTCTTGATGAATGGCTTGATTAAATCCAAACTCTTCTGTACCTTGTTTTGAGCTAAGCCACTGATTACCGCCGTTCTCACCTTCGCATTCGTGTCTTCCAATCCCTTCGCTAAGGCTTCAAAGGCTTGATCGAGTTTAATCGAGGCAAGGTTTTCGGCAATCTCTACACGAACGCCCCAGAAAGATTCTTCTAAAAGCGCTTGACCGAGGATTCTCACAGATTCTAAGCCAGCTTTTTTTGCCAACGCTTCGGCGTATTGGATACGCGCAAGGGGATCGGGATCGAATTTTAAGCCAGCCTTGAGTTCGGCGACACCATATTCGAGTGTAACCTGTTTGAGATAGTTATTATTGCGATCAAAACTAATGTAACTGGGCTTTTTCGGCAATGGGAAGTAAAAGGCTTGATTGTCCTCAAACACGCGCACTGTAAAGACTTGAGTTTCAGAAGCTTCTTCAAATCCAAAGCCAATGGGAATCTTGAGATCGAAGAGTTCCTCTTGCGTTTGCGAAACCGTGACCTTGGCGAGATTATTGTCGCTATCCCAGCTATAGCCGACTTTATATTCGGGATGTCCGCCGCGAAAGACATATTGATCGAAGAGAAACATACAGTTTTTGCCAGTTGCTTCTTCGATCGCTCTTAATAAATCAATCGTCTCCACCGTCTTGTGAGCATTGGTACGCACAAAATGATGAATCGCTTTCCAGAATAGATCATCGCCTAGTTCCGAACGCAGCATGTGATAGACACAGCCGCCTTTTTCGTAGATATGGCGATCGTAAAGCTCGATCGCTTCGCGATAAACATGAGTGACCATCGGACGACGATAGCGATCGCGATCTTCGGCAATGTAATTACGCTCTTCTCCCAAACGATAATAGGCGGCTTCTTCGGCTCCATATTCGTGATCAGTCCAGAGAACTTCTGCATAGGTAGCCGCACCTTCCTTCACCCATGCGTGCGACCAATGCTTAATCACAACCAAATCACCGAACCATTGGTGCGCTAATTCATGGGCAACCAGACTTTCACTAGAGCGATTATCCAATGCTGCTCTTTGGTCTAATACACAGCGATCGGTGAGTAGAGTTGTGGAAGTATTTTCCATGCCACCAAAGATAAAGTCAGCAACGCAAACCTGTGCATATTTTGGGAATGCGTAATCGTAGCCATATTTTTCGCTAAAGAATTCAATCATGCGTGGAGTCTTCCCCATCGTCAAGATCGCTTCTTCAGAAGTGCGCGACTTGTCCACATAATAGTTAACAGGCTTACCCTTCCATTCATCCTTAACTTCGAGAAAATCACCGATCGCTAAGGTCATCAGATAACTGGGATGCACTTCTTTTTGTGACCAATGATAAATCTTTTCTTTTTTGAGATCCTTGACTTCTATTAATTCTCCATTAGAAATCACGGTCAAATCCTTGGGAACCTTGATCCGAATTTCGGAAGTGGCAAGTTGCCCAGGGTAGTCAAAGCATGGGAACCAATAGCGGGAGTCTTCATCTTCGCCTTGTGTCCAGACTTGAGTGGGTTTATGGGGCTGTGACTCAGTGGGCTGGACGAAATAAATACCGCGTTGGGGTTGTTCTGCTGCATAGGCGATCGCAATTTCGATTGGCACACCCGCCTTAGTCGGTTCATCCAGATAAATCTTCAGAAATTCGCCATCATAGTCAAACTTGCTGCCAATCTTGTCGGGATCTGGCTTAGCTTCAATGCGATCGCTAATTACGACCTTATCAATTCGCAAATCTACCCCGTCTAAGGTGAGATCGCTAACGCCATCACGCACAGGACGCAAACGAATCTTGCAAGTACCAGTAATTGAATGTTTGACAATATCTAAATCCAAATCTAGGGCAATATGCTCCACTTGTCCTGGGCGATCGGGGTTGTAGTGAGGCTTTGCCCCTGGTAATTGAAATGACTTGTGCTTTTTCGATTTGTCATTGTCTCCATCCCAGAAGCCTAACTCTAAATAGCTATCCCAAGATTTGTATGTCATATAACGCGATCTCTAATACTTGACTTATTTATCCATATTACAGTGCTTTGAGTTGACTTAAAACCCATAGGAACCGATGAAAGCCGAGTTTATGGCTACTTCCATGAGTTTCTCTGTACTATTTTAAAGTCTCAATAGTCTGTAAACAAGAATGGCTTTACCAATGAAATCATGCGCTTCAGCTCTTTTTCGTTATGTTTAAGATGATCGTGTCCCCATGTTTCATTGGTGTTCTCAGCACAATCTTTAGCTAAAGATTCCCCGATCGCCTCGAAAGATTTGTTATTCATGGCTGTCTTTAATTTCTCTGGAGAAGTTCGAGAACCAAGAATAAATACTTTTTCTTCGAGATCATCTGGAATCTGACTTTTTATATAGTTTAACCGATCTTCATAGCTCGAAAAGTTGGGCTTATGATCATCAAAATCGATAAGTAAAGCAATCATTGTTTGAGGATATTTCCGCATTGTCGGAACATAATCGTGCAGAAATTCCTGTATGACATTTCCCCAACCACCAGCAAATTGAAGAACTTGAACTGCTCGACTGTTGAGGCTTAATTCAAGCAGAAATCCGTTAGCAATTTGACGATTAGCTTTGTCTTCTGGCAATACTAGAAGATGTTTTTGATGTCTATTGACGCTCATAGCTCTATATCACCAAGAATTAGACTCTTGACAATATCACCCTTTACAGATGTCTCAATCTCGCTCAACAGCCTGATTAACGTCGGCTCTAAATGACTTTTGCGATCGAGTATGAAAGTATTTTCATCTGAAAATTTACGAATCGCTTCTTCATTATGTGAAGTTACCAAAATCTGCCCACTGCTCTTAAATGAACGTCGTAGCGTTGTGATGAAATGCCCTACTTCTGATAGGGAAAGATAGTTATCAGGTTCATCCCAGAAGCAAAAAGGACTGTAGTACTTATTTGCCGCTAGGACAACAGCACAAAGAAAAAAGCATTTTTCCCCATCCGATAAATCTTTAAAATCAACGCTCAACTCTGCATTATTTGCTGTAAACCGAACAATCATGTTTTTAGCATCTTTGCCGATCTTTTCGTTCTGAAAATCTTCAATATCAGGTATAACTTCTCGAAGATATCGATCAGCCTGTGTATAAGCGGCGGGGTAACGACTAAGTAATCCAGAAAACCATTCACCAAAATTTGAACCATCTCGCTTTGGCTCCAAAGTTTCACCACTTGATTCTCCAGTCATTAAGCTTGGTATTGGCGCTAAAATGATCATCCGAGATAGCCAATTCTTAAAAACATAAAGCGGATCGGTATCTGAATGATCCTGAATTACAGAAAGAGCAAAAAGATGCCGATCTACTTGAAATTGCGAATTTCCCCGAAGATGATTAGCAGGTCTGCCTCCTTTAAATCGTAGTTGAAAAAAGCGGTTCATCCCATAGATTGTTAATTGAGCTTCTTTACGCCAATAAATTGGATTCCCATCAACTAGTAATTGCTCTTCAAAGACGAGAATCTCCTCAAAATTTTCCGCCGATAGTTTTAACGCAAAGGCGTACTTGTATATTTCCTCGTTAAGCAATACTTCTATTTCAAAACGAATTGGAACATCATACCTACCGCGATTAAAGTCCTTAGTCTGTATAAGTTGATCAACTTTATTGATACCTCGACCAATACTTTGTAATATTTCTAACGCAAAAGCAATGGTCGATTTACCTGTACCATTTTTGCCAATTAGAAGAGATGATGGCAGCTCCTTAAGGATTAACTCAAAATTCTCTAAGCATCTGAAGTTATGCACATATAGTCTTTGAAGCATAAAACAAAAAAGCTCAAATTATAAAAATCTCAGTTTGATGTGAGCATTTTAACTTATTGGCGTTTGATTTAGTGCAGCAGTTGCTTGACTGAAAAACCAAAAAAGAGAGTTGTGGCGCAAAGCACTACAACTCTCTTTTCGATCAATTTTAAGCTTTATTGAGACTCATCCCATTTGACTCAGCATAACGATTCATAAATCTTAAAAAGCGCTGCCAATCGCGATCGCCTTCAATTTTATGGATTGCTTCAATTCCAGCCGCCTTCCCGTTGATGAATTTAGCATTGACATTGCGCGTCACCATTTCACCTTCTTCATCAATCATATACATGCCTAAAATCTCATTATTGGCGGCATTTTCACCAGTCATACAGTTCGGTACATCAAAGATAAACACAGCAATACTCGTATCGCCATCTTTAGATCGTGTAATTTTTACGTCTGTTGCTTCTTCATCAATGCCGAGAGATAACTGTAGTTTCGCTGTCATTTTATCAAACCTTAATTAAAGCTTCGCTATTTTATAAAAATATATTTAACTATATTTAACTTAAGATAACCCAAAAGCAGTAATCAAAAACAGTAGAAATTGATTCTCGCCGAGCCGCTTTTAAATTCTTCCAAACTGACGTTAAAATAGTCTTTTAAAGCATTAACTTTAAAGCATTAACTTTGCAGCTTCGATCGCAGCTATGGTAGAAGTATTGACTAATAATCCCAAGTCTCAAGCTATTCCACAAAACACTATCATCGCGGAAGGCTTGAGCAAAACTTACCGCACTGGCTTTTGGTTAAATCAAAAAATTAGTTCCTTACAAGATCTTTCCCTAACTATTCGCAAAGGCGAGACATTTGGGGTCTTAGGTCCCAATGGTGCTGGCAAAACCACATTATTAAAAATTCTGCTGGGCATCGTCAAACCAACAGCAGGAACAGGTTCGATTTTGGGATATCCCCTTGGCGATCGCATTGCTAAACAGTCAATCGGTTATTTACCCGAAAATGCCTATTACTATGACTATTTAACAGGATGGGAGCTACTCGACTTTATTGGTAGCTTGTTTGGAGTAGAGCCATCGTTACGTCGTCAGAGGATTGCGGATTTGCTAGATCTGGTTGGCTTATCGCAATCAGTGGCGCGGAAAAAGCAATTGCGCCAATACTCTAAAGGCATGGTGCAGAGAATTGGGGTTGCCCAAGCTTTGATCAATGATCCCGACATCGTTTTTCTGGATGAGCCAATGTCGGGACTTGATCCCGTGGGTCGCTATCAGGTACGCGAAATTATTTTGATGCTCAAAAAACAAGGTAAGACCGTATTTTTTAACAGTCACATTTTATCGGATGTGGAATTGATCTGCGATCGCATTGGCATTTTGAACAAAGGCGAACTTATCGCGATCGGCACATTAAATGAGCTACTTGGAACAGAGCAGTCCTATCAAGTAAGCGGACATGGGTGCAGCGAATCAGAATTGCAGCCTTGGCTAGAGCATCTCATTTTTCAAGGTGATACTTGGCATGGGCAGTTGGCGAAGGATTTACCAGAATTTCTCACCTATATTTCTAGTCTTGGTGGTAAAGCGATCGCGATCGAGTTGGCGCGTCAGACCTTAGAAGAATTTTTTATTGACCAAATCAAGGCTTCTCGTCATAAGGATTAAATATTGGGGGGCGGCGCAAAGTGCTACCCCTTGAATTTATAGATTTTGATGCTAATCTAGGAGTCAATTAGCTTTCTAAATTGCACTTATGTCACCAGCAGCTATGTCACCAGTCAAAGAACAAGAAGCACCCTCCGCGATCGCTACTCTAGCCAATCTCAACGTTCATGCATCACATAGCGCCACGGTTGAAAGACCTTGGGGAACATTTACGACTTTAGAAGAAGGACGGGGTTATAAGATTAAGCGCATTGAGGTGAAGTCAGGGCATCGCTTGAGCTTGCAAATGCATCACCATCGCAGCGAACATTGGATCGTGGTTTCGGGGACAGCCAAGGTAACTTGTGGTGACAAGGAAACGATGATCAGCACTAATCAATCTACCTATGTACCTAAATGTACGGCGCACCGTTTGGAAAATCCTGGGATTATTCCTTTGGTACTGATCGAGGTGCAAAGTGGCGAATATTTGGGTGAGGATGACATTATTCGCTTTCAGGATGACTATGCGAGACATGAGAAAAAGTAAAAAATAAATTTGCAAATGTAGAAAACCTCACCCTATCTTAGACAAGGTGAGGTTTTTTGATGTTTGGGTAATGTAGTTTATTACTTGCGTAAGATTACTCCTGCGATCTCTACGTTGAAACCGTCGGGAAATTTAGTATTACTAAGTAGCTGATTGCAATTAAATATAAAATATGTGTGGAACGGGCATCTTGCCCGTCAACAGGCTAGAAGCCTGTTCCACTATCTAACAATTAATTATGCCTACCTACTTATCTGTGATCAAATAAACATAAGGCAAATATAATTCAGAGCATCTTAATTTGTGCAAGGAGGTCTTTTATATATGACACAGTCAATTATTCGTAAATCTTTATATGAGTCCGATTTCTTATTATGGACTCAAGAAACGGTAATTAAGTTAAAGGCTAAAGATTTTGACAATGTGGACTTAGAAAACTTAATAGAGGAGATTGAGGGGTTGGGTAGTTCTTATCGTGATGAGTTAGAAAGTCGTTTAGAAACTTTGTTGGCTCATTGCCTCAAGCGGCTTTATGTCCTTATTGCTTCAATGGTTGGCAAAATACAATTAAGGAGCAGCGTAGACGGATCGCCCTCAGACTAAGAAAAACTCCTAGCCTTAGAGCCGTTTGGGATGAAATTTTCGATGATGCTTGGGAATTAGCTTTAGGTTCTGTTCGAGATCATTACGAACCAAAAGGGTGGTCAATTCCTGATACATGGCAGTTTGGGCGCGATATTGAGACGATGCTCAATGTTGTTTTTTGGGAGTAGCGATCGCCACTTTACCCGCAAACCGAGCTTACCTGCGTGCGATGTCGTGCCTTAACGTTTAAAATGGTTAAGGCAATCTAGAATCGTTTCAACGTGAATAAAATTCCCCCCTTTGATGTATCCCTGCAATATCAACAAATTGGCGATCACCTAAATAAAGCAGCTTTAGAAGTGCTTGCATCAGGTCAATATATTGGCGGTCAAACAGTGAGTCAGTTTGAAAATGACTTTGCTAACTATATTGGCGCAACTCATGGCATCGCCTGTAACTCAGGTACAGATGCGCTGTATTTGGCTCTAAGAGCATTGGATATTGGGGAAGGCGACGAGGTAATCACATCACCGTTTACGTTTTTTGCTAGTGCGGAAACGATTAGCATGGCGGGGGCAACACCAGTATTTGTGGATATTGAGGCGCATAGCTTCAATATGAATGTGGACTTGATCGAATCCGCGATTACCGATCGCACCAAAGCAATTATGCCAGTACATTTGTTCGGGCGCTCGGTGGACATGACTAAGCTCATGGCGATCGCTAAAAAGCATAATCTCTATGTGATCGAAGATTGCGCTCAAGCGACAGGGGCAAGTTTTAACGGGCAGAAAGTTGGCAGCATTGGTGATGTTGGTTGTTTTAGCTTTTATCCAACCAAAAATCTGGGTGGCTGTGGCGATGGTGGCATGATGACCACTAATAATGCATCGGTTGCGGAAAAGTTGCGAATTTTGCGTGAGCATGGTAGCCCAAAACGCTATTATCACCAATACATCGGCATGAATTCACGATTGGATTGTTTGCAAGCCGCCTTGTTGCAGGTGAAATTACCCTATCTCGATAAATGGAATCATCAACGGCGCGAAATTAGCGATCGCTATACGCAATTACTCGAAGCCGCGAATATTTCTGAGTTAGTTACGCCCCACCACTGCTCGGAAAGTGTCTGGAATCAATACACAATTTGTATTGACGCAGGTAAACGGGATTATGTGCAAGCCCAATTGCGAGAGCAGAATATCATCACGATGATTTACTATCCTTTGCCTTTACATTTGCAAGCCGTTTATGAGCATCTTGGTCACAAAAAAGGTGCTTTTGCGGTTACTGAAGATATATGCGATCGGGTCTTATCTTTGCCGATGTTTCCTGAATTACGCGAAGAACAACAGGAGCAAGTGGTTAGCACTTTACAAAAAATTCTTAGCGCTTAACATCCATGCATAACATCCATTTGGGATCGAGCCAGAAACTATGTCAAAATTGTTCCATAAATATTCCTAAGTAAATAGGCATATTTACACCAGATTATTGTCGAAACTATCGCTAAGCCATGCCATCAACAACTGCGCCATCAACAACTGCATCTAATAATGTTGCATTGAATTTAGATAAGTTCAATTTAGATAAGTACTTACGCGATCGCAAACAAGAGGTTGAGTCAGCCCTTGACGCTTCGATCGCCATTACCTATCCCGAAAAAATTTACGAATCGATGCGTTACTCGCTGATGGCTGGTGGCAAGCGTTTACGTCCGATCCTTACCCTAGCTGCTTGTGAATTATTAGGTGGCGATCGCGCTACAGCCATGCCAACCGCTTGCGCGATGGAAATGGTACATACGATGTCGTTGATCCATGATGATTTACCCGCGATGGACAATGATGATTTTCGGCGCGGCAAACTAACTAACCACAAAGTTTATGGTGATGATATTGCAATCTTGGCGGGGGATGCCTTACTTGCCTATGCCTTTGAATATATTGCCGCCCAAACCAAGGCTGTACCTGCTGAACGGATTTTAAAAGTAGTTGCCCATTTGGGTCATGCTGTCGCAGCGACAGGTTTAGTCGGTGGTCAAGTCGTTGATCTTGAATGTGAAGGTAAACCAGATGTAACATCGGAAACTCTCACATTTATCCATATTCACAAAACCGCCGCATTGCTAGAGTCCTGTGTCATTTGTGGAGCCTTGCTAGCAGGTGCAAATGATACCGACATCAAGCGCCTATCAACTTATGCTAATAACATTGGTTTGGCTTTTCAGATTATTGACGACATCTTAGACATCACCGCAACTTCTGAAGAACTTGGCAAAACTGCTGGTAAGGATCTCGCAGCCCAAAAAGTTACTTATCCTAGCCTGTGGGGTATCGAAGCCTCACAACAAAAGGCTCAAGATCTAGTTACCGAAGCTAAGGAGCAACTTACAAGTTATGGTGATGCGGCTCTGCCTTTGATGGCGATCGCCGATTACATCACTAGTCGAAAAAATTAATCACCATTAATCACCAAAAGACTAAACCATCGTTACCACAATCTCTCTCGATTCTAAATTTTTGATCTTAATTCCTGCAATTGATATGAACATCCATCCTGTCGGCGAAATCCTCGATAATCAAGTTCTGCTAATTGCTTTATGTTCTAGCCTGATTGCTCAACTACTGAAACTGTTTATCGAGTTAGCCCAATTCCGACGCATCAGATTCAAAGTGCTTTTTGAAACAGGTGGTATGCCTAGTTCACATTCGGCTTTAGTATCTGCTCTTGCCACAGGGATCGGGCGTACTCAAGGATGGGATACACCACAATTTGCGATCGCTACAGTTTTTGCCTTTATTGTCATGTACGATGCCGCAGGTATCCGCCGCGCCGCAGGGAAACAAGCCAAGGTACTTAATCAAATCATGGTGGAAGTATTTGAAGAAGAGCAAGATCCTCTCAAAGAACTATTGGGGCATACACCTGCTCAAGTTGTTGCTGGTTCAGTTTTAGGCGTTTTACTAATGTGGTGGTTTTTATAAATTTATAGCTATACCAATCTAAAATAATTTCCGAGGGTGAACAATGCAGTTAAGCCCTCGGAAACTTTTTTGTAAACGTAGAAAACAACATAGAAAATCATGCAACAATCTAGTTTTACGGAGTTATTAAATAGATACACCTATATCAAAGGTGAACTAGCAATACCCTGTGTTCCAGCATTACTAGAAACCTATATACACCGAATAGATACTATGTTTATTAATTTGGGAAAACCTTTTAATAAAGTAGATCTGGATCAACTGCGTGAAATGTTAGCTAGTTATTTACAACAAGGATTTAAAGCAGATGCAACAACCTATTTAACGCTCAAATATAATCCTTCCACATCACCAGACACAGGGCTGAACTACACGGTTTCCTTTAGAACTAATCCAGCGATTAAACCTGCACATAATAACCGGGATCTAGAAATAAGAGTTCCTGCTATGGTCGGTGTACAGTCTATCCATAAATTAGCAGGTAAGGTTCAGTTATCAGGAAAATCTACCACATTGACAATTTCTAATGTCGGTGTAAATACTAAGATCCACAATCCTTTAAGTGTTCCAAATTTTTTGAAAATCGTTAATCAATATACTCAGGTTAACGGTGAAATAGTTATGCCTTGTATGCCATCTTTTCTAAATATTTACATGGCAAAACTAGAGAAGTTATTTATATCAATTGGCAAAGATTTTAATAAAGATGATTTATCCGTTTTAAGAAAACTTTTACAAGAAAATTTAGTTGCTGGATTTAAGCATTCACCATTATCAAAAATTGTGATCAAATATGAGTCTGCGACTTCTCCGAATACTGGCGTTAACTACAACATTGCTTATTCCCTAACATCGATCGCTGAGCAGTATCAAAGCTGGGTCGATACCAGAACTCCGCCTTTATTTGGCAAACAACCCGATGCGAAAGTGATGGATACGATCGCTCAATTAGGAGAGCTATCCCAACTTAAAACCCTTGATATTGGTGCAGGGACTGGGCGAAATACTTTACCCCTAGCCAAACTAGGTTGCCAAGCTGAAGCGTTAGAACTAGCGCCAGCGCTTGTCCAACAGTTAAAAAAAGACGCATTAGATCAGGGATTAAATGTTACGGCGATCGAGGGAGATATTTTAGATCCGAAACTAGATTTAAATGCTGACACCTATAACTTAATTGTTTGCACGGAAGTGGTCGCTTCCCATTTTCGTAATGTTGAGCAAATTAGAGTTCTACTGGAAAAGGTTGGTAAATCTCTGTGTCATGGAGGATTATTTTTATTCAATCTATTTGTGGTTAATGATAGTTATCAGCCCAACGCGATCGCACGAGAATTTTCGGAAGTAGTCTGGTCATCGCTATTTACCAACCAAGATTTAGATCTAGCATTTGCAAACCTGCCATTGGCAATAATTTCTAACGAGTCAGTTTTTGAATATGAGCATTCACATTTAGCCCCTGAAGACTGGCCGCCTACGGGTTGGTTTGAGAATTGGGCAAAGGGCAGAGATTTATTTAGATTTGAAGAATCGCCAATGGAGTTACGATGGGTGTTGTGTAGACGAACTTAATTTCCATGCAAGATAATTTAAGGCGGCTGTTAGAAACAGTAGCAACGGGGGAGCTTAGCCCAGAGAGAGCTTTAGAAGAGTTGCGATATCTCCATTACGAATCAGTGGGAGATTTTGCCAAAATTGATCACCATCGCACTTTGCGGACAGGATTTCCTGAAGTAATTTTTGGAATTGGCAAAACTCCCGAACAAATTGTGCAGATCATGCGCGTGATGGAGTCCAAAAATCCTCTGGTAATGGCAACCAAAATTTCCGCAACAGTTTACCAACAAATTCAGCCATCTTTGCGCGGTTTACGCTATTTTCCGATCGCCCAGATTTGCTGTCTGGGTGAATCAACCATGAAAAAGCAAGGCACAATTACGATCATCACCGCAGGCACGGCGGATTTACCAATTGCCGAAGAAGCAGCCGTTACGGGTGAGCTATGTGGATTTACGGTCAAACGCCTTTGGGATGTTGGTGTGGCGGGTATCCATCGATTGCTGAGTCATCAGGACTTAATTGCAGATGCGGAAGTAATCATCGTAGTGGCAGGGATGGAAGGGGCGCTGGCGAGTGTCGTTGCGGGTTTGGCAAACTGTCCAATTGTCGCTGTACCCACCAGCATTGGTTATGGAGCAAGTTTTAATGGGCTTGCGCCGTTATTAACTATGCTCAATTCCTGTGCCACAGGTGTTGGGGTGGTCAATATTGACAATGGCTTTGGGGCGGCGATGTTGGCGGGTAAGATTTTACGGTTAGCTAGCAATGCATAAGGCTGAGACATAATTAACATCTATATCCAATTCACTGGGCAATTCGCTGTCCAATTCATTGGCAAGCAATTTGATTGTCCAGTCACCGATCTGCAAAGTTTTATCACCAGATATTTCTAATAATTGCGAAACATCAACCAGATCAAGAATATTCGCAATCCCTTGCCCTGTGGCTTTACCATAAGCTTCTTTTAGTGTCCATGCTCGATAGAAAGCCCGTCTAGCCAAATCTGAATTTTGGTTTTGTAATTTTTCAATGATTTGTTGTTCCGATCGCAAAAAATAGCGCCGCGCAATCCCCTCAAAATCACATTCAGGATTGATATATTCCAAATCAATACCCACCTCGCGATCGCTACAAATTGCATAGATAGCTAAATTTTGAGAATGGGCGAGATTAAAATAAATATCGCTATCTCGAATATAGGGCTTACCGCGATCGCCATAACTAAACTGAATTTCTTGAGCTAGACAGCCTAATCTCTGTGCTAACAATGCGCGTAAATTCCCCCGCGCCGCCACAAAATTTCGTCTAAGATATTCACGCTTAAAGCGATCCGCCCGCGATCGCTCATCCTCAGCCAAAAATAACCAGAGGCGATCGAACTCTATTTCTGAAATATCGAGTCTAACTTGATGGATATCTAGATATCGTGTCACAATTTAATAGATTTGGAGATGAGATTAAAACAAATTCTATGAACTTACCCCTAATAATTGGCGCATTAATAGTCTCATTACTGCTCTTATGGTGGTTGCTCAGCGTCATCAAGGCTAGTTTCAAAACCGCATTTTTAATAGTCGCCGTTATTTTTACAATCCAAGTACTAACGGGTGTTGGTCCTCAACAAATATTTAATCAGGTTGGCGACTGGATTGGAGTTTCTTTAACTAAATTTTTGGGGTGGCTGCAAAGATGGGGCGATAAAGGCAAAATTGATGCAGATCCTAAAAAACAGTCAGCAATTTGGTTATTTCAACTCGTTGCCGAACTGTTTATCTAGTCAAAAAAAGCGGTGCAATGCACCGCCTTCTGTAATTTAGCCTCCAGCGATCGCGGGGATGATGCTTACTTCATCGCCATCTTTCAGCACAGTGGCGGCTCCTTGCAAAAAGCGAATATCTTCGCTGTTGACATAAAAATTAACAAAGCGGCGGAGAACACCTTTTTCATCACAAATGCGACCTTTAAAACCTTTGAACTTATTTTCTAAAGCATCAATAATTTCTTGAACCGATTTACCATCGCATTCTACGGTGGCTTGGTTATTGGTCAGTGCTTGAAGCGGGGTAGGGATTAAAACTTTAACAGCCATATTTTTGATACTACTTTTGGTATTACTTCAGAGAACTTTAGACTTAGATTTTGTCATATCTCTACATTCTAATCAAAATCAAGTCCGCACAATTTACAACAACCAAGAACTAAAGTTCTTGGCTCAAAGCTAAAGTCAGTTAAAACTGACTAATTACAAATAATTAACCCGTTTCAACGGGTTTAAGCTTTCAGCCCGCAATTTATTGCAGGGTATTCAGGAAATTTAGACTTGTGTATACAATCGCAGCTAACGTTAGCGCCGTACCTTGCCAGCAAATCCTGAAGCCTTAAATTGCTTTAACTCCAAAGGTTCAGGCTGTTCAGCAGGAATAGCAACCATAATTTCAAAGTCACTCTTTCCCGCAGGAATCTGCTCAACTGCACCGAGTCGCGCTCGCTCAGGCATCGCATCATTGCCATTAGCATCATAAATTCGCCCAAAAATATCGGCATTGTAAACAACTTTACCCGATGAGTTATTCGCCTCACCCTTGATCATGTAACATTTTGCCGACATGATCCCGCCGCCCAGTACCATGTTTTTGCCAGCATCGCCTGTACAAGGCTCATAGATAACATTAGTCAGCTTTATCTGCACATTTGCCCAAGCAGGAGCGCTCAAGGCAAAGCTACAGAGACAGAGGAGAATTGCTAGGGCTGTAGCTTGGAAGGTTTTAAAAAAATTTTTAAACTTGATGGTTTTTAAGTTTGCCATCTTGGAATTTGAAATCGCCATATATAAACCTAAAGAATGTCTTCTTTGACGTGCTAAAATTCATCTTAGCTCTTGAAGGAGGTCTGTTTTTCATGCAACTTTGTTTAGTACTCGCAACGTTACCAGAAGCGTATAGAATTTTCGATCCACTGGTAAACGTTCTTCCCGTAATTCCCGTGTTTTTCTTGCTACTTGCTTTCGTATGGCAAGCTGCTGTCGGGTTTAAATAGGTTTTCAATAGGTTTGAATTAAATTAAAAATTAATAAAAAAACTTATAAAAACTTATAGAAATTCTTATAGAAATTTTCAATTACATTCTGTAAATTGAGATTTTGCAATCTATAAAATAAAAACGATACAAGCGATCGGGGTGGCGGCAATGCTACCCCGTTTGTTTAGCGTTATGCGGCATTGCTACGCATCACTAAATTATTCACTTTATAACTTTTTAGCAACTTTTTAATAACTTTTTAATAAACTATGGAAACCATTGGACGTTGGACGAACAAATTTTTGATGTTCAATTTGTTTTTGGTGTTTTTCTTTTTTGCATGGCTACTCGTAGCCCTTGGGGGTGAAACGCTCAAAATCAATCTTGGTTTAGAACTGTGGCGACAACTGTGGGAACCTTTGATTCAGCCTGTTTTAGGTATTGTCATGGCTGGAGCGATCGCTAGTGGCATCATCTCCAAAGTCAAACAAAAGCTGGCTAAACCCTAAATATGAAACCCCAAAAATCTTTAATCCCAAAATCTCTTTGATGAAATATGCGATTAAACTTGTCGCACCCAACCATTAATCGTAAATCGGCTATCGGTAAAGTATTCCGAAGGGCAGTTTACAGGCAAAACTTCATGCATACAATAACTAGGGAAAAAGACAATCGTATTGTTCTTCGGTTCGATCGTTTTAAATGAAGAAGCTGCCACCGAGTAACCATTTTCAATTTTGCTATCGTAAATGATTAATTCGCCCCCTGTAAATGGCTTGGGTTCGCGATGATAATAATAGACATAGGTCAAAATTCGCTTAGCAGTGTCAGGACTACCCGAATCGTTGTGAATTTTGTAATAATTGCCATGATTATGGGCAGTTATTTGTGATTCTATCTGCTCGATCACAAAATGATGAATACCTAAATGCGTAATAATCTGGGGTGTAATTTTCCAGATCATCTGGATAATCAGTTCTGAGAATTCAGGAAAATATGACAGACAGAATGAGCGCCGATAATTGGGGTCACTTGCCGAATTTGCAGTTGGCTCAAATTCTGGTTGCTTATTGATGCTATAGCGCAATAAATCATCTACTTGATTTGCGGGTAAAAAATTATCAATTAGGGCATAAGGTGACGGAATAATTTCCGCCTCTGGGAAATCATCCAAGACAATAGCATCACTAGTCATCAATGGTTGCGGCTCACGGATACTCAGAATTGGCTGAGATCTTGGCAAGGTATGCATATCTGAATTTTGAAAAACATCTTGCCGATATTTGATTACCCAGAATCCAACTTTGAGTTGACGTTCTACTAAAATACATTCAAAATTTCGCCAGAAGAAACTGTAGCTAGACTGTTTAGACCCTACTTCTAAACTGAGTCCAAAAATGAAACTCTGCTCAAGATTCAACAACAATCCTAGCTCGTCAGTAGATATCCAAAATCCTTGTTTGGCAATATGTTCAACAAAATCAAGCTGTTGAATGAGTCGATTAGCTTGACTCCTATCCTCCTCAGAAATTATGCGCGATTTTAAATATTCAATTTGGATATTCATAAAATTTTTAAAACAAATTTCAAACGATTAGAAAAGCGCTACTTTTATATTTTTTTGATTTAGCGCAAACCACCATACAAACTCGGCATTAACAAGATTGGTGGATCGTATGAACTTGATTGCATACTTTTACCCGCTAATTTTGTCGTTAGTTGCTCGGCGATCGCCCCAGAAATCTGCCCCGTACCCGCTATATCAAAGAATGGCAAAGCAATGCTCACATTTGATTGACTCAATAGTTGGTCTAATAGTCTTTCCAATGATGCAGGTGATTTACGAATCGGTAACTCACGGTCTTCAGAGATATTAAATTTCTTTCTCGATAAACTGCGTAGATCGGCGATCGCTTCATCTAGAGTCCCCAAAGCATCAACCAGTTTATTATCCTTAGCTTGTCGCCCCGTATAAATTCTCCCATCGGCAAGTTTACGCACGACTTCTAACTCCATTTTCCGCCCTTGTGCAACATCAGTAATAAATTCTTGATAGGTGCTTTGCAATAGTTCTTGCAATAGTTGCCTCTCTGGTTCAGCTAATTCTCGAAATGGTGAAAAAATATCTTTGTAGGGACCCGTTTTAATCGTTTGTGATTGAACACCCACCCGATCTAGTAATTCTTTGGCGTTAAAGCCGCTCAAAATTACACCGATACTTCCCGTTAATGTCCCCGCGTTAGCATAAATTTTAGTCGCGGGACTAGCTGCATAATAGCCGCCACTCGTGGCTTGATCGAGCATACTCACGACCACAGGCTTTTGAGCGCTCAAGTCCTTAACCGCTTCATAGAGTTCTTTACTTGCGCCCACAGTTCCCCCAGGACTATTGATTGACAATAAAACCCCTTTTACCGATTCATCATCGATCAAGTCACGGAGGCGATCGCGCACTCCCATCGCGCCTGATGCTGAACCCCTTCCCCCTGAAATCGCCCCATCAAGTGCAACTAACTCAAGGCGATCGCGATCGATTACTTTCTTAAAATCTAGCGCCTCATCCATTTGGCGACGCTGGATACCAAATGTGGCGGAAATAAAGCAAACTGCGACTAAGACGAGGGCAATGATGCGGTTAAGTTGCATAAAATTTTTTTGTGGCTATCGTTTTATTTTAGTATATTGACAGTGTGAAAGCTTAATTAGGTTATCTTGGCAAGATCAAAATCAAGCGATCACCTTAAATTTTTATAAGATTGTTGGGGCTGACAAACCTAAATTATTGTACTCTCATGCGAACTGACACGATTTTTTATAAGCTCTTTCAAACTTTTAATACGCTGCTGTTTGAACTTCTCAATCAACCGTTTGAAGAGGGATATGCGTTTGTTTCAGTGGAGGTAAAAGAGAAAGCTTTTCGATTTGATGGGATCTTTGTTCCTGAAACCATAGACAAGCCGATTTACTTTATCGAGGTACAGTTTCAGAAAAAAGCTAATTTCTATTGGGAATTTCTCAGCGAGATTTTATTGTATCTCAGTCAATATGAGCCAGAAAATGAATGGAAGGCTGTTGCCATATTTGCTGATCGCCAAATTGCGCCAACCAAGTTATCAAATTTTCAGCAAGAGTTGATTGATAATCAACGTTTAATACCAATTTATCTCGATGAGTTGGGTGAGTCTGAGTCAGTGGCGATCGCTATAGTTCAATTAATTACAAGCCCTGAAAGTGATGCGACCAAGATTGTGCAGGGTTTGAAGCAGCAAAACTTAAATCCTGATATTATGGAGTTAGTTGAAGCTGTGCTTGTGTCCAAATTTAAAAACTTAAGCCGTGAGGAGATTGAAGCGATGTTTACACTCAGTGACATAAAAAATACCAGAGTATATCAAGATGCTTTGCGAGAAGGTGAATTAAAGGGCTTGCAAAGAGGACTAAGAAAAGGCTTGCTAAAGGGTCGTCAAGAAATCGCTCTAAATTTGCTGAAGACTGGTATGGATATTGAGCAAGTTGCTCAGGTTACTGGCTTAAAAGTTGAGCAGGTGCGTCAGTTGCAATCATAGGGATGCCTCACGGATTGCCCGAAGCCAACCGATCAACTGATAAGCCTAAATTTAGGCAGCAACTAATTGTCTTTCTTGGATGGGGTGATGGTATAAAACCATTAATTGTCTTTCTGTTAGGGTTTCGATCGCATAGGCTCTGCCATTGAGGTCGCTAAATTCGACTTCAAAGACTTTAGGTTCGTAAACTTCTACAATTGTGCCGACTTGTCCTCGATATAATTGGCTGTTAGGGAAGATCTTCTAAGAGTGCGACTACATCCAATAATTTCATAATTGAATCTTTTTTTCTGTTAGTAAGCATCTTTACGATGACTGACACTTAGCAATAATACAATTAGCTCTCTGTCTTTAATTTCGTAGATAATGCGATAGTCTCCAACTCTGACACGATAGGTATTGTCGTAGCCTTTGAGCTTTTTAACTCCGTTCGGACGCGGATCGTTGGCTAGAGAGCGCAATGTCAGAATCAAGCGATCGCGTTCAATTTTTGAGATGTTATCTAGCTGCTTTTGGGCTGGTTTAGGGATGACGATCTGATAGCTCATGCTTGATTTGTCTCGTATTGGTCGAGGGTTAGATAATCACCTGAAAGATAGGCTATTTGGGAAGATCGAATGTTTTCTTTTTCTTCTGGGGTTGTTTCCTGTTCTACATAGCGAGATTTGAGAAATAATACAAAGTCAAGGGTTTCTGCTAATAGGGATTCTGAAACATTTTCGACTTCTTGAATTAGCTTTTCTTTGATAGTCATTGTTTTTTGGGAGATCGGTTTGTCCTTTTATTTTACACGGCATCACGGATCGGCTGAAGCCAACCATCGCATTTTGAGTTGTCGGATGGTCTGCTTCTAGTTCTTGACTAATGCTAAAATTACTGGCAGTACTTTATTCATCTTGAAAAGGTTTATGAATGTAAGTTTTCCAATACCAAAAGAACTTGAGTCCTATGTGCAAGGACAGATTCAGTCTGGAACTTATAATACTGTGGCGGATTATTTTCTGTCGTTGCTGAATCAAGATCGTCAGAGGAGGGAGGCTCAAGCAAAACTAGTGAGTTTGTTACAAGAGGGTTTGAACGGGTGCGACCTTAATATAATACACTTATTAAGTGGCAACAGGAAACCCATACTGATTGAGATTTTGCCAGAATTGCTCCCAACGCGTAGAAGTTAA
>JBIKYX010000130.1:0-10294 GCA_044355035.1 Pseudanabaena sp.
GATCGTGGCTGGCTAATCGAACAACAAACACTGGAAACAGTCAACTTCGGGATGCACAATCTAGAATTCCGCCATTGCCACCGCGATCGCCCTTACGTTTGGGTGAGAGCTAGTGCAAAGGCTATCACCGATAGCACGGGAGCCGTGGTTGGCTATCAGGGAGTTTTATCGGATATTAGCACGCTCAAACAAGCAGAGTTAGCGCTGAAAGCTAGTGAACGGCGCTATGCCAGTCTTGCGGCGGCGGCTCCAGTCGCTATTTTCCGCTTTGATGAGCCACTCAACTGTGTCTATGTCAACGAACGCTGGAGTGATCTGAGTGGGCGACCGATGGAATCAGCCTTGGGACGTGGTTGGATGGAAGGCTTACATCCCGAAGACAGCGAGCAACGCCTTGCCGAATGGACTGAATACTACGCCAATTCTAATTCTGAGGGGCTAGTCATTCATGGCAGCGAAGGTCGGCATCTCCGTCCAGACGGCACTACAACATGGATTTATGTCCAAGTGGCGAAGGAATTCGATGATGATGGCAACGTAGTGGGATACATCGGCACGTTGACCGATATTACCGATCGCAAAAACGCCGAACTCGCCCTCCAACAAAGTCTAGCCCAATTCCGCCGCATGACAGAAAGTGTACCGGGAATGATTTATCGCTATGTTTTGCATCCTGATGGTCGCGATGAGTTGGTTTATGCCAGCCCCCAAGTGCAGCAAATTTTTGAGTTGACTCCTGAAGCGGTGATTCAGGATATAAGTTGTCTCTGGGCGAGATTTCACCCAGAAGATATTCCTATGATTCAAAGTGCTATTCAGAATTCGGCTGCTTCCCTCCAACCCTTTTTCGTTGAAACACGTTTGCTCCTGCCGAATGAACGGGTGAAATGGATACAAGTTAGTTCTCAGCCCGATCGCCAAGAAAATAGTGATGTTATTTGGGATGGGGTGGTGATTGATATCAGCGATCGCAAAAATGCTGAACAGAAATTGCAGGAGCTATCTGAACGGTTAGAACTTGCGATTCAATCCGCTCAAATTGGCATCTGGGAATTTGATTTCTCCAATAATCGGCTGTTCTGGGATAAGAGAATGCTGGCTATCCATGGCGTATCGCCCGAAGCATTTCATGGCACTTACGAAGACTGGAGTAGTCGTGTGCATCCCGATGATTTGCTCCAAGCCCAGCCCGACATTTCCAGAGAGAAAGCGATTTACAGCACAGAATTTCGCATCATTCGCCCCGATGGTACAGTCCGATGGGTTATGTCGTACTCCTGCAAACAACGCAACGATCAGGGAGAATTAGTGCGTGCGGTAGGAGTGAATATTGATATTAGCGATCGCAAAAATACTGAACTTGTACTTAAAGATTTATCAGATCGTTTGGAATTTGCTCTTAAAGGAGCCAATATTGGTATTTGGGAATATCAAATAAATGAAGGGCGCTTGATTTGGGATGAGCGAATGTTTACCCTTTATGGTGTTTCTTCAGAGGAATTCCTTGGTAAATATGAGGATTGGCTCCAGCGCGTACATCCCGATGACCTTGATTGGGTACAGCAGGCTCAACAAAAAGCCCATCAAGGGGATAAAGAATGTCGCGCCGAATTTCGGATTATTCGCCCCGATGGCACAATCCGCTTTATCGATTCCTATGCCTTCAACCAATATAACGCCCAAGGAGAAATCCAAAAGACGATTGGACTAAACATTGATATCAGCGATCGCAAACAGGCGGAACTACAATTGCAGCGTATTAACGAAGAACTGATCAGAGCAACTCGCCTCAAAGATGAGTTTCTTGCCAATATGAGCCATGAATTACGCACCCCCCTCAACGCCATTTTAGGCATGACGGAAATCCTTGAAGAGCAGATTTTTGGTGATTTAAATGATCGACAGATGCAATCTCTCCATACCATTGAGAACAGTAGCAAACACCTACTGGAATTGATTAACGATATTCTGGATGTGGCAAAAATTGAAGCGGGACAAATTCATCTATCTTGTCAACCAAGTAACATAGAAGCCCTTTGTCAATCGAGTTTGGTCTTTATTAAGCAGCAAGCCTTCAACAAAAAAATTCAACTGGAGACAGAGATTCCCCCCAACCTGCCCACCATCAACCTTGATGAACGACGAATTCGGCAAGTGCTAATTAATCTGCTCAATAATGCCGTCAAATTCACACCGAACGGCGGCAAAATTAGCCTACAGGTTAGTTACATACAGGTTTTGGATAATGTTGTGATCGCGCAAGGCTGCCCATGTGACACCATAGAGATGAGCGTCATTGATACTGGGATTGGGATTGCACCAGATCAGATCAAACGACTGTTTCAACCATTTGTGCAGGTAGAGAGCGCTCTCAATCGTAGCTATAACGGTACGGGATTAGGTTTAGCTCTTGTCAAGCGTTTGGTGGAACTGCATGGCGGCGAAGTCAGATTAACCAGTGAATTAGGTGTGGGCAGTTGCTTTACGATCGCGCTGCCGATCACACCGTTCTGTGAATCATCCATTGTCCCAGAATCTCCGCTTCCATCTACTACCGAATCAATACTTAAGATCGAGGACGCACCATTAATTTTACTTGCCGAGGATAATGAAGAGAATATTAACCTGTTTGCCGATTATTTAAGTCTGAAGGGCTATCGCCTAGTCATTGCCCACAATGGTCGCATGGCGATCGACTTGGCTCAACAAATCCACCCCGATCTAATTTTAATGGATATTCAAATGCCAGAAATGGATGGATTGGAAGCGATCCAGCTCATGCGCCAAATACCTGAATTAGCCAATACGCCGATCATTACATTGACCGCACTAGCTATGTCTGGCGATCGTGATCGCTGCATCGCAGTGGGCGCAAATGACTATCTCAGTAAACCAGTGTCACTGAAGCAGCTAGTCAAGAAAATCAACGGCTACTTAAGCCTTGCTTGAAAAATTTGATTTGCGCTGAGATTTAGGTCAGAGAAAGTTTGTGAGATTAGGCGATCGCCACCGATGCACACCGCACTTATTGCTAGTCGTTAATATTTTCGAGCCAATTGTGTAAATCTGCCAAGCTTTCTAAATCAAACAAAGCTTCACTCAAAACATCTAATCGTTCTGGCGCTAACTCGTGCAACAGAACTTTAATTTCATCAGATATGGTTCCTAGTTTGCGAGAAAGCAGTTTTAGCAAAAGAGAGCTTTTCCCCTCTTGCACACCTTGAGCCTTACCCTCTTGAATACCTTGAGCCTTACCCTCTTGAATACCTTGAGCCTTACCCTCTTGAATACCTTGAACTTTCCCTTCTTCTCTTGCTGTTTCAATGACACCATTCATGTCTCGATAATACTTTAAGCTGTTTTCATAGGCTTCCCTTTCATCTGGAGAAAAGTTCGTAATTCGGGCAACTTCAAATAGTTGCATAAATACGTTTTCTTGCAATGGTAAAGGCGGCTCTTCCAAATCAGGTAGATGTTTCAGCAAAAACAACCACTTGTCAAAATGGTCGTTTAGTTGATCGATTGTTTTTTTGAATTTTGGTAATTCTAGATAAATAAATTTCAGCTTTTCGTAGAAAACTTTGCAATTTTGATCTTTGAGTTCAACGATATGTAAGAGAGTGTCATCGTTTTTATCTTCATCAAAAACAAAGTCTAAAATACCGATGGTATAAACTGGATCAAGTTTGTAGTTCCAATCTCCTTTTTCGGCTTGGTCTTGAATGGGAAAAGATGCGTAGTAAATGCTGCGATCTTTAAAATAATTATGTTTAGCCTTTTGCATTTCCACAATAAACTTCTCGCCCTTTTCGCTTTGACAGTAAAGATCAAAGACTGCCTTGCGATCAAGGGGAGTATTGCCAAGGTTTTCAGTACTGCGATAGGTGAGATCTTTGACCCGATGTTGGGTTGGTAAGATTACATTCAGAAAATCAATCAACAGGTTTTTGTTCGGCTCGGTTCCAAATAGGCGCTTGAAGCCAAAATCTGTGAGTGGATTGATATAGCGATCGCCGCTAAGACGAGGATAAAACATGTTACGACTCAGTACATCATTAATTAAACTACGCCAGCTTGAAAAATTTGATTTGCGGTGAGATTTAGGTCAGGGAAAGTTTGTGAGATTAGGCGATCGCTATTTTGGAATTTTCTAATTTGATACTCTCCATCTACCAAATTACAAACTGATATAGTCGGTTGCTTAGGATTACCAATGAAGTTGCGCCCTCCCAAAGCCGCATAATCCACTAGCCAATATTCCGCAATTCCCATCTCTTCATAATCGGCAAATTTCAAATGATAATCATCCCGCCAGTTAGTAGAAACAATTTCGATCGCTAAAGGAATGGAGGCTCCCTGACTCAGAATCGATTCTTTTTTCCATCGCGGTTCATTAGGCAAATTGGCACGATTCATCACTAACATATCTGGAAAATATCCAGAATCTTTGCCTTCAGGTCTGACAATCGCTTGATTAGGAATAAGATATGGCAAGTCCAAGCGATCGATTAGTCCACTAAGCTTGACAGTCAAGAATCCCTTAGACTCTTCGTGTTCTCCAACTGGTTGAGCCATTTCAATAATATTTCCATTATGTAGTTCGTAACGCACCCCAGAATTTTCGGGAAGAAATTCCACAAACTCGTCAAAGGTTGTAACTTTAGGTAAGGTTTGGAGCATCATGTCTGTTGGGCGGTGCTTACGAGAAAAAATATAATTTCTATGTTAACTCTAATCTTGTGGGAAGGATATTTTTTTGCATAAGGAGAGCGCCTCTTCTCCTGTCATAAAAAGCCTCAAGCCAACTTATTTTGGGATTTTATCATATTATGATTAAGAAATTTTAGCTAACCATAAATCAAGTGCAATTTCGATGATTAACTCAAGTGAATTTGCTTTACTAGGGTTGTCAAGAAGCTTTTTATAACCTTTAGCAGCATAACCAGTTCTATCTTTTTGATACCATTTAACTAGGTCAATAGGATCTGACCAGTAAGACCAATCCCATGCGTCACCTTTTCTAAAACCTTTAGGACAATAATCTAGTCTATTTACTAAGATCCAATCTTGTGTAGAAATAAGCATTCTAGCCATATGCTTACGACTAGGATGTGGCAACCATAGGAAAAGACGAAAAGAATTGCTTAATTTATCGAAGCGAAATTCAGCACATGGACTATTTTTAGCTTTACTATACAGAACAGAAGATGTTGAATTTATTTCTTTTAATCTTTCATCAAAGTTTAAAATCTTTTCTCTAATATATAAAACCCTTTTTTGAATATTTTCATCATTGCTTAATGCCCAATTTAAAAGTTTTCGTGGCACTGAAGGTAAAATTCGCTCTACTTCTTCTTGCTTATAAACAATGTCAAAATGTGAAAGGCTACCATTTTCTGTGTTTTGTAAAATAAAATCGAACTTAAGATCTTCATGAACAATTTTAAATGTCAAAAATTCTATAGATAGAGTATTGTATTGCCGATCAATTAGGTTATCTCTATGAAAAGATGGAGAGACTGCAATGAGACGAACTGGCTTTGAATAATCAACTTTGTCATCATGGGGCTTGTTTTCTATCAACGCATGATAGTAACGAGTTAGCTGTTGAACAACATAACGGTCTTCTTGATTTTTTAGTTCAATCACAACCAATTGCCGATCTCTACTAACCGCAACAATATCGCAGTACTGACCATTTATGTGATGCTGTCTTTTTAGAGGTATAAGATCAAATATCCCTTCTAAGTTAGTCCAAATAAATTCTTCTAACTCTGCTTCAGTTTGAAAATTCCATTTCTCTGCTGATTGTTGAAGTAAAACCATCTAAGCCCGAATATAAAGAAAAAGCTAAATTATTATAGCTAAATTGATAAATCAACTGACTGGTATGAAAAGAATCGAGTATTTTTTGGAGTAAAAATATCATTTTAATTTCATTTGTTCTAAGAAGGTTCGCTGAAAATTTAAAATTAATTGCTTAAGTATAGTTATTAGGATGTACTATTGTTAACTGGACTGAAAAAATAGGAGACTAGTACTATGAGTCGTGTATGCCAACTAACAGGCAAAAAAGCCAATAACTCTGTATCGATTTCGTTCTCGCACAAGCGTCACAAGCACTTACAACATGTAAACTTACAAGATAAAAGAATTTGGTGGGCAGAAGGAAAACGTTTTGTAAAATTACAAATTTCCACCAAAGCAATCAAAACTTTGCAAAAGAAGGGTTTGTCAGCATTTGCTAAGGAAGCAGGGCTTGACCTTAACAAGTTCTAAGATAAAAGTAGGGGGCGCTCCGCGCCCTTTGCTTTTTATAGGGTAGATATTATGAACATTGGCATAGTTGGATTGGGCTTAATTGGTGGTTCGCTGGGGCTCGATCTGATCGCGTTAAATCAAGAGCATTATGTTTGGGGGATCAGCCGTAGTCCTGAAACCTGTAAACAAGCCGAAGCGATCGCCTCTGTAAATATTGCTAATCCAGATATTGCCAACATTCCCGATCGCATTCTCAGTCAAACCGATATTGTGGTCATCTGCACGCCGATCGCCGCGATTTTACCAACGATTTCGGCACTAGCTCCAAAGTTGCCGCCTAATCTAATTTTTACCGATGTCGGTTCAGTCAAGGCAGCGATCGTTGAACCTGCGACAAATATTTGCCAAAAGTATAACCAGAGATTTATCGGCAGCCATCCAATGGCAGGTACTGCTTTTCAAGGTATCGCCGCCGCCGAACGAAATTTATTCCAAAACCGACCCTGTGTCGTTACCCCTAGCGATGATCCTCATGCAGTCGAGAAAGTGCGATCGCTTTGGCAAGCGGTGGGAATGAAAGTTTATGAATGTAATCCTGAAGATCACGATCGCGCTGTTGCCATGATTAGCCATTTACCCGTGATGATTAGTGCCAGTTTAATTGCCTCTTGTCAACAGGAAAACGAGGCGAATGTTTTACGATTAGCGCAAAATTTAGCTAGCTCAGGGTTTCGGGATACCAGTCGTGTGGGTGGCGGCAATCCTGAATTAGGGCGACTGATGGCGGAATATAATCAGTCAGCATTATTGCGATCGCTTTATGCCTATCAACAATCTTTACAGGAAGTGATTGGTTTAGTTGAGTCACAACAATGGGAACAACTCGAAGCTTTTTTGACTAATACTCAAAGCGATCGGAATTTGTATTTATAAATGCATCTGAATTTGTATGGTTGACTTGATTGATTTATTTAATTAAGTTAAATTATTTTGGCTCTACATAACAATTTTTATGTTTGACTTGATTGATTTATTTGATTTACAAGTTGTAAAAACGAAATATATTTTTATATTTTATTATTTTATTCAAAAATAATTCAGGAACATTTGCTTTGGATATACAGTCATCTGTGAAATATGCATGACCTTGCATAGAAGACATCCTAAAAATGACAAATGAAATGACAAATCAAACGCAACGTTCTACTACTGCTTTACTTGTCGCGGTTAGCTTTATTGGTAGCTCTGCAATTCCCTTCATCAGCATAGCCGCCGCTCTTGCCCAGACCAGCTTTAATGATGTACCGACAAACTATTGGGCGCAAACTTTTATCCAAGAGTTAGCCTCCAGAGACATTATCAAAGGCTTCCCTGATGGTGGATTTCGTCCCAATGATCTTGTAACTAGGGCGCAGTTTGCCGCGATGTTGAACAAAGCAATGACGAAAGCTCCAACTCGTGACAGTGTTACATTCGTAGATGTTGATGCCAATTACTGGGCTGCTTCGGCAATTCAAAAAGCCTACACCACAGGTTTTATGGCGGGTTATCCTGGAAATATTTTTGAACCTACTCAAAACATTCCTCGTGTACAGATTTTAGTATCCCTTGCTAATGGACTGAACTACACCGCAAATCAAGCACCTGAAACAATTTTGCAGACTTATGCAGATGCTGCCAACATTCCTAACTATGCGAGAAATAGTGTAGCGGCGGCGACAGAGAATCGGATGGTGGTGAATTATCCCAATGTCCAGTTCTTGAATCCTAACCAATCCGCAACTAGAGCCGAAGTTGCTGCTTTTATCTATCAAGGTTTAGTGCGATCGGGACAGGTAACAGCGATCTCTTCACCCTATATCGTCGGTCAAACTAATAATCCCCCAGTCCAAAATCAGGTGAGGATTCCCGCAGGTAATACGATCGCCGTGCAGTATTCCAAAGACAAGATTTTGTTAGGACCTGATGAAAAAGTACCGTTGATTCTCACAGTGCCACAAAATATCACGAATGCTCAAGGTCAAACTTTAATCCCTTCAGGTACGCAGGTTGTTGGAGAATTGAGAACCGTATCTGGTGGCGCTCAGTTCTTTGCTAGCGAACTTGTGTTTGCAAATGGACAAAGGCTGCCACTTAATGGCACTTCTAAGGTAGTGACCACGACTGAGAGAGTTGATAAGGGTATCAGTGTGGGCAAACTAGTCCAGAATGCTGCCCTCGGTGCTGCTGCCGCCGCCGCGATCTCGGCTGTAACAGGCGATCGCGCTCTTGCCACTGAAGAAATCCTTGGTGGTGCAGGGATTGCGACTCTGCTCGGTCTGTTTCTAGGACGTGACAGTGTTACCCTCTCCTCTGTCAATCCTAATACTGACTTAGCGGTGACTTTAAATTCTGATTTACTGCTCAATAGTCCTAGTTTCTAGAAAACCGAGAAACGTTGGAAATGGCTAAGCCCTTCTCAAGGTTTCTGGACTTTATTTTTGAAAAAATTTGAAAGCATTGCTTCGTAAGCCTTTCAAAAAGCAACCTTAACCGATTTTGGCTAGGTTGCTTTTTTGTTTGACTTAGCGATCGCTATAGTTGTTGAGTAACATATTCGATCGCCTGTAGCTTTTGCAGAGCATTAGTTAATCTAGTCTTGATCTTGGCTTCACCTGCCCAACTCACATATTCTTCGTCGCCGCCTTTGAGGTCTTCCGCAGTCCAATCGCTGAGAAAAAGGTCGGATGAGATTTGATATTTGGTTTCAAATTCTTTTAAAAATTTATTAGTTTTATCTAGCGATCGCTGTAAGTTTTTGATTTCTGCATCAATCGCGGCTCTGACTAGGTTTTGGACAATTTCAAGATCAGGGGCATCGGATTTGATTTCTAGTTGCAGCATAATGGTTTACCTCAAATCAGTTTTTTTTAGGGTTATTGAGTTTTAACTACCAAGATAAATTTCTACATTTTGGCTGTTCCATGTAGCGATGCCAATTCCAAAAAAATCTTTGTCTTCTGTCCAAATCGGACAATTAAAGTGCATCGCTAAAGCAACTACTTCCCAATCGTTAGGATCTCTGGCTTTGATACGTCTTTGGGCTTCGTTTTTATATTGAATGTAATCTTCTTCTGATATCGGAATTACGATTTTGGCTAAATCGGCGATCGCCTGTGATGATGCGTCTGATTGAAATTTACGCTTTTGTAAAATTTGGGGTAAATGACGCTCTAGTTCCTGATAGCAATTATTTGGTGTGAAAAATTGGCAATTGTTATTGTGTTTTTCTAAGAGGTTGGAAACTTTGTCACCTAGTACAGCCCGTACCAAGATGTTTGTATCTAAGGCAAGTGTCTTTGACATTATTTGGTTGCGTCTTTCCTTGCTTGTTTACGCATGGCGTTAAATTCGGCAATGATATCGTCTTCGCTAATGCCATGAGCTTTTAATAATTCAGCCATTTTTTGAGAAGAACGGCGGAAAGCAAGGAGGTCTTCTTTGCTAGGTTTTTTGATCTTGATTAAAGATGTTTTCATGGTGGGTTGATGTTTTTAGTAATGGTAAGGGGCAATTCAAGAACTGCTGTTATGGTGAATCATAGCAAATTTTTCTGTCTCTCATTCAATGGTGGTAAGCTATTCATGATTTTAACTGCTGTTAAAAAACTAGCGGCTTTAATGATAGAAATATTTTGGAATGGCTTTAAAAGTCATCCTTGAGGATTTCCTCTAAGATTTCGGGGGTAAGCCCTTTTTGTCGTGCTTCTAAACGAATTTCTTGAACTACTTTTGAAAATATAGGT
This sequence comes from Pseudanabaena sp., assembly GCA_044355035.1. Lineage (GTDB taxonomy): Bacteria > Cyanobacteriota > Cyanobacteriia > Pseudanabaenales > Pseudanabaenaceae > Pseudanabaena. The sequence continues at coordinate 10,046 of JBIKYX010000130.1, forward strand.
GGATGTTCTCCTAATTTTATCCACATGGCTCTAACTCGAACTAGAGATGAGCGATTCATTTTGAGGGCAGTAATAGTGGCTCGACCGATCGCTGTTTTGCCTATAATTTCTGTTTTGGACTCGTCCCAACTAAAGTGATCTTGCCAAATTTGTTGTTGCGGATGAAATAGCGGCACTAGATCGTTGTTGCTAGGATCGGGCGCAGTTTGACGATTTCCTTTGTGGCGATTGCACGAAGGGCAGGATAGA
>JBIKYX010000043.1:0-32861 GCA_044355035.1 Pseudanabaena sp.
ATAATTCTGAGTTTAAGAGCTTTAGTTTTAACTTCTACGCGTTGGGAGCAATTCTGGCAAAATCTCAATCAGTATGGGTTTCCTGTTGCCACTTAATAAGTGTATTATATTAAGGTCGCACCCCTTTGTAATACCAATTCTCGATATCTCGCGCCAACATTTGCTGCACATAAGCCGACAACAAATAGGTTTTACGCTCATCCGTAGTTGCTAACTCTTCCCATTCAGGCAGAGAGATTTGTCGCCTTGCCAGTAAAGTGATGCTCAAAAAGAGCGGCGTTCTCAAAATTTCTAATAAATCAGCATCCTGTTGCAATTTTTGCCATAGATCGGGTTGAGAAATGACCTGAAAATACGCTGCCAACTGCTCATCGCTCAATGGTTGTAAATAAATCGCCGCACTCAGTTGAAAATTGGCGTTATAGCTATCATATTCCTCACTGCGACTGCATACCACCAAAAATCTCGGACGATGTTCGCTCACCATCCATTGATTTATAGCAAGAACACATGGCTCCTGACGATGTGGCTCCAACTCATCCAAACCATCCAACATCGGCAACAGTTGCTTACGCTTGAGTAAATTTTGAGCAACTTCTACCGAAACACCATACTTACTTTTTGCCTCGGCAACAACCCAATCAGCAATGCTCTGCTCATTGTCCTTCCACGATGACAGATTAAACAAAATCGGGATCGGTTGCTTCACATCACTTTCGGCAATGTCTAGCAACTCATTCGCCAATTCCAAATAAGTAGTTGTTTTCCCCGCCCCTGGTTTACCCAAAATCAGCAATCGCCCCGCCACATCCTCTCTTTGAAATACATTGAGAATGCTTGTCCCGTTTTCTATTTGTTCGATTACCTGCATCCCAATTTTTACCGATGCGCTCCAAGTTCGCACCCGATCCAACTGCATCTCCTTATCCAAAGTAATCGCCACCTCACGATGCAATGAATGTCTCAGCCGCGATCTAACCTCTGTTTTTACCTCCCCCAACAAAAAAGTTCTCGCCTCATCCATAAGCGCCATTTTCTCGGATTGAGAGACACCCCACAAATCCCCAAAATTGAAATTAAAAATTTGCTCCACAAAGGAATTTCCATCGCCGATCGCCACATTCTTCCCAGCTTGCGCTATGGGAGAATTCGTTAACGTAGCATCATCAATTTTAATTTTCTGCTCCGATTCCTTAGGCGGTTCCTTTGACATAAAGTTAAGCCCAGAAAATATTTACGGCAACGCCCAACCAACCCGCCAACTTAGTCACAACTGGCTCTAATTTCTGCCATAACCCTTGCCCCGCGCTGACCGCCTCATCCACATCCTTAATTACCTTCGTGGCTCTTTGCAGATCCTTCTTCACAGTCTCTTTATCTGGCTCCTTTTCCTGTACTTCATCCTTACCCGAAGCAACATGACGCAACACTTTTTCTTTCTGCTGTTCCGACAAATCCGACTCACGGACAATAGCTGCAAAGCGATCTATAAGTCCCAACACCTCATCAACCGTCAATCCTGTATTTGTCGGACTTGCGACAATTTGCTGGCTAATCTGAACATCGCCGCCCGCTTGAGCGATCGGTGAGTTTGTAAATGTACCACCACCAATGCTAATCGATTGGCTAGCCTTATCCTTAGAGTCCTTGTCTTTTTTAAACATCACTCACACCGCAAATTCACTTATGCAGATTGTATCTCAATCCACTCAAACCCACAATAATTTTATTTGTCTTGTAAAATTCTGAATCGCTTTCATGACACCAAAAGGATGAACAAATCTTTGCCTATCAGGGATTACAGCAATTAGCAATCAATTATCAAGCGATCGCTATTATCCCAGCCGTGCATCAGCCTTAGAACATCAACGCTTACGCGACAGTTTTTTACTCTAGTTTACCGATCGCCTGTCGGTCGATCAGAATTTTGTTAGTTAGCAAATCGTTCACAGTGATAATCAAAACGCGGCGATCATCAATTTCAAAAGAGACAGCAAGGCGATCGCTACCCAATTCTCCTTTAGGATTGAGCTTGGCAAGACAAACTTCTGAATCGCTTAGATTGAGACGATTACTAGCTGAGAGGGAGCGAAAATCAGACTGTTTCAATAATTGAGAACTGGTCATTTTTCCCGTTTGATCATAGGTGACTTCAGCTTGAGATATATCGGCAACTTCTCCTATGTCGAGATAAACCTCTTGCTGCCCTGCGATCGCAGCCTGTAAAATGAGCGGCTCATCGCGTTGACATGGATATTTTGTACCTTTCTCAAATAATGGATAAAAGGAATATTGACAGAGATATGGTTCCCAAAGGCGGATTGCATAGCTGTGGCGCAAATGGTCTTCGATTGCGATCGCCTGAGCAAGAGCCAAAGCTCCATGCGCTACCGCTTCAAAAGGCTTGCCAAACTTGACTTTAGATTTACCGAAATAGGAAATAATCAATTGCTGGACAGCCACAATCTGACAACTACCGCCGACTAAGAGAACCTGCTCGATCGCCGCTTTGCTAGTGCCTCGATTTAGGGCGGTGACTAGGACTTCATCGATCGCTTCTCGTAATTGTTCAAGCAACTGATTTTGTTCAAGAATTTCAGCAAGTTCCGTTTGATTAAGTTGAAGTTGATGAAAAATCTTGTTTTCCTGATCAAACCACTTTTCAGAGACTTCTTGCTCCAGAGATAATTTAATCTTAATTTTCTCGGCAAATTCTAAAATATTTAACCAAGTCACTTCACTAATTTGCGATCGCGTCGTTTCGATTTGACGTAAAAAATATTCGGCAATCCAACGATCAATGTCAATACCGCCAATATAAGCATCAGATTTAGCGATCGCTTCAGCTTTAGTAATTTGAGTAGCATTAGCGATCGCGATCGGTGCAGTTCTCACCAAACTAAGATCCAAAGTACCGCCACCAAAATCAATCACCAATACAAGGGCATTTGGTCGCGTAATCGCATAGCCCAAGGCGGCGGCGGTGGACTCGTCAATTATTTGAAAATTTTGAAAGTTCAGTTTTTTCGCAAGCTGATGGAACCAATTAACATAGGAGTCAAATGCCCCCACAGGAACCGTAAAAATTAATTTGGTTGGCTGAATACCTTGCCCTAACAGCCTCTGCCAAATTTCCTGTAAAAATATTTCGGCGATCGCTTCGGCATCATAAAGACATCCATCAATCTCACGCGCTGGCGATCGATAATTAGCGACAATATCCCTTTTAAATCCTTGAAATAAGCGTTTGGAAAGACTTTTGGCTTTTACTTGTTCTCCAATCAGGAATTCTTCTGGACTATTTCCATCTATCGAATTTACATGGACTAAACTCGGCACAAGCCAAGCTTCACCTTCAGGAGTAGAAAAGGCGCGAGAAATATCATCAAATTTTATAGTTTGTGGACTTTCGCGATCGCTATCAAAAATGGCGATCGCGGTGTTACTGGTTCCAAAATCAATGGCAACAACTGTCATGAGCTAAATTATTATTCTAGTTGCTAACTAAACTAGCTAATTTTTCTTCATCTAGAGCCAAACCTCGACGTTGTAAATATTGGCGTAGGTTAATTTGAATAAATAAATCTTGTAGTTCTTCAGCAATTTCGGCTGGTGGATTTCCTGATAGAGCCGTTACAATTAGTCTATTAGCCATCTCAAACTCTCCACATTCGATCGCTAAAGACGCAGCACTACGATGTAAAACTGAACGGGTTGGTTCAGATTCCCAATGATTAGCAATTAAGGCGGCGGCGCTTGACTCTTGGGCAAATGCTTCTCTAAGTAAATGATTAGATTGTTCTATTTCACCTCTGAGTTTAGCTACTTGAGCCAATTCTGCTAAGTCCATTGCTTCTCTATGTAATATGTTAACTTGGGTCATTTTTTGAGCCGATACTAAGGCTTTGAGTATGATTGTATTTTATGACGATCACTAGGCTAGATATCGTACAATCTTAATAACTTAGGTAAAACATTATGCTTAATTATTTGACTGTTGCTGAGGCGCAGGAACAATTGCCAACGCTGTCTAAAAAACTCAAAGATCCAGCGATTATTACTCAAGACGGTAAGCCTGTAATTGTCGCTCTGAGTATGGAGCAGTTTGCGTCTTTGGTGGAAACGATGGAGATTTTAAGCGATCGCGAGTTTATGGCAGATTTGCGAGAAGGTATCCGACAAGCAGATTTAGGACAAACAGTTAATTTAGATGCATTGAAGTTAGATTTTGGTTTCTAAGCTATTGAATAATGAAATCCAGATGACACTTATTGAGTAAAACTATGGCAAAGTTGACAATTGACTTAGAAACTTCAGCAGATGTTTTGGGAACTACGCCCGATCGCTTTTTGGCATGGTTAAAGCGCGAAGATTCGCATAATTTGCTTTATTTCAACGATACGCCGCAGATATCAATTTTCACGCTGGCAAAGATTCTGGATACTACGCCTAGAGAATTGGTTGATTTTTTAGAAGAAACTGATTTAGAAGATCGATTAGATTTGCAAGATGCTCTAGAGGCGATCGCTGAGTCAGAAAGGTTAGGAGAGCAGCCAATTCCTTGGGAGTCGGGGGTGGGAGAGTTAGTTTAGATGTCCCATGAGGTGCAAATATTGCTAAAGGCGGCGCGACAACTAAAAGCTTTATCGGTTGAGGTTCGTCTGGATATGATTAGTAACTATTTGTCTTCTTTTTTGCCTTTCCAATTAATTTAGTGAACACAAAAATGCATGAACTTTTAAATTTTAACGATAAAAATCTTCTTCATCGTGCTTTGACTCATAGTACCTTCTCTAATGAATACCCAGATTCACCAGACAATCAAAGATTAGAGTTTCTTGGTGATAGGATTCTTGGTCTCATTAGTGGTGACTACATTTATCAATGTTACACTGACATGGAAGAGGGAGAAATGACTCTTCGGCAATCAGCATTGGTAAATAACAAACAACTTGCTCAGTTTGCTATTAAACTGGGGCTGGATAAAAAAATGCTCTTAGGGAAAGGAGAAGAAGATATGAATGGTCGAAGCAACCAAAACAACCTTGGTGATTGCTTTGAAGCTGTTGTAGGAGCTTACTATCTAGACAAGAAAAGAAATATTGAATTAATTCGACCTTTGATAGAGGAATTATTTAAATCTGTCCCAAAAGAAGTATTTGATTCTCATTCAAGGATAAGTCCTATAGGTGAGCTTCAACAATATATTCAATCAAAGGATGTGAAGGGAGATCTAGATTACAGAGAAATTCCTGACAAATCAGAATCAGGATTTCATTATCAAGTTTATATCAATGAAAAGCTTTATGGGGAGGGAACAGGACGCAAAAAACAAGATGCTAAAAAAATGGCTGCCGATAATGCTTTGAACAACTTAGAAAAAAGTGGGCTTCTTACAAGGTAAGCATTGAAACGGCGATCTCAATTAATCTTTAGTGTTGAGAAAAGTGATCCATCAAACTCCACGATAACAAATCATATAATCAGTTACAATATGAAAATCAATAGTTTTAATTTTAGAAATAATAGCCAAAATTGGCATCTAGAGAAAATTTACTTTGATAACTTAAACCTCTTAGTTGGTGCTTCTGGAGTTGGAAAAACTAGAATTCTTAAAGCACTTTATTTAATCTGTAATGTTGCTCAAGGCGAAGTCCAAATGCTAGAAGACGTAGAATGGTCTATTGACTTTTCTCATTTAGGACAAAAATATAGATGGGAGCTAAAAGCACTAAACCCAACTGAAACAACTTTTTCTAGTGAGCAAAATCACTCTGAAATTGTCGATGAAAAGCTGATTAAATTTGCTGAAAATAACGAGCCTATAGAAATTCTTCATCGCACTAAAACAGAATCTACATTAAATAAAAATCAAATCCCAAAACTTAAAAGAACCGAAAGTGCAATTACTCTTCTCGCTGAAGAAGAATCTATAGCCCCAATAGCTAGTGCATTCAAGAGATTCATTTTCAATGAAACACTTCAAAATGTAGAAATATCTGTTGGTTTCGATCCTAGCAGCTTAACTCCATCTCCATTTTTAAATTCTCAGTTGAGATTAATAAATACTGCTTCTGCAAAGGCTCTAGACAAATTTAAAGAAACTTCCATACATTTCGCGACAATACTTAAAGCGTACTACCTAAAAGAATATTTTCCGCAAATATTTGATGAGATAAAAGAAGCTTATATTGAGATTTTCCCCAGCGTAAAAGATATTAGAATCACTGTAAATAAACAGTCTGACAAAAATTATAATCTTCTCCTTGAAATTCAAGAACACGGCTCAGAAAGCTGGATTCCGCAATATCGAATCTCCTCTGGTATGTACGTCACCCTAACCTATTTGATAGAAATAACATCCGCTCCTGAAGGATCGGTATTTGTCGTTGATGAATTTGAGAATAGTTTAGGCATTAACTGTATGCCACAGCTAACAGATTTTATTCTAGATAAATCGCCTAATCTACAATTTATTCTGACCAGCCATCATCCCTACATCATCAATAACATCCCTTGGAAGACTTGGCAATTAGTGAGCAGAACCAACGGCACAATCAGAACTAGAAAAGCTATAGATATCCCTGAACTCAATACCGCATCTAGCTTAGACAAGTTCACCCAACTCATTAATTTACTCGAACATGAGGAAGAAACTGCGTGAATCTTTTGTTCTTAGTTGAAGGAGGCAAAACAGAACCTAAAGTATACAAAGCTTGGCTATCGCATCTATTCCCTGAAATCAACTTTGTAGAAAGACCTGAAGATATAACCACTAACTCATGTCGAATCATTGTAGGTAATGGCTATCCCAACATGGTGAGCGCCCCAAAAATCTATGGAGGACGCTCCCGATTAGAAGAATGTTTACTAGATATCAAAAACTACAATAATATCGATCATTTCTTCATTTGTGCAGATTCAGAAGATGATCCTTATCAAACTAGATTCGATGAAATTCAGAACAAACTGGAAGACTTCAAAACTAAACTGGGCATAGCTCAAACTCAATCTACAGAATTTCATATCATCGTTCAAAATTGTTGTTTTAAAACTTGGGCATTAGGCAATGCTGACATTCCTGCTCAATACTCAGCCAAAGGCAATTCCGACTTTTTCTCAGTTTTTCAGCCTTACTATGACGTTCGCACCAAAGATCCCGAATTAATGAGTTGTCCACCTGAATACATTACAAAATCCAGATTTCACGAAAAATACCTCAAGCAATATTTGCGAGAATTTGGCTTGTTTTATAAAAAAGAAAGACCAAAAACCATTGAAGATAAGACATATCTTGATGCTCTGATTAAAAGATGTAAATCAACCAATCATTTATCCAGCCTGAAGTACTTATTGGATATCTGGGACGAGATGTAAAAAAGGCGATCGGATTTTGTGGATGGTGAGGGGCGATCGCTGTTTTGATTGACTTCAGGATTTTGGCGAACGCAAATGATTCGTCAACCTATAGTAGACTAAGGCAATAACCTGAAAGCAATTTAGGCAAATCAAGATAAACGAGTTAGTCAAAAATGATTAGAGAATTTAACGTAGTCATCGAAAAAGACTCTGACGGGTATTATGTCGCCTCAATCCCAAATTTAAGAGGTTGCCATACCCAAGCAAAATCACTTGATGTCCTCATGGAACGTATTCAAGAAGCGGCTGAACTATGCTTGGAACTTGAGCGCCAAGATATTCCATCTCCAGAGTTTGTAGGTATACAGAAAATTTTAGTAACCGTATGAGCAAATTACCAAGTTTGACAGGAAATCAACTAATCAAAGTTCTACAGAAAATAGGCTTTGATGTAGCGCGAGTGAAAGGTAGTCATCATATTCTTATTCATGCTGATGGTAGACGCACAGTAGTTCCAGTTCATTCAGGTGAAGATATCGGAACTGGGCTACTTTCTCAAATTCTAAGAGATTGTCAGATCACAAGAGATGAACTTAGAGACTTGCTATAAGTTTATCTCTTGTTTTGATTATTGGTGATCGGGTTTGTGGGTGATGAAGGGGCGATCGCTGTTTGATGGGTGAATAGGCGATCGGGTTTGTGGGTGATGAGGAGCAATCGCCATATTTTCGTTAAATTTGATGGTTTTGCGATCGCTAAAGACGCTAAATTTACCAATGCAGCCTAATTTTTAACTTAGATAATGGAAATACTTACCGACTACCAAAATCGCCAAATTAGGCTAACCGAAGAACGCTTACAACACATTCTCGATCATCCAGAAATGGTAGATATGAGATTTCAACTAGAAATAGTGCTGCAAACCCCTGAAGTTGTAAGACAATCAAGATCGGATAGTCAAGTGTACTTGTACTATCGTTTTTACGACCAAACAATAGTTGGAGCAAAATGGTTATGTGTTGTAATAAAAGATAACTCTGACGATGCCTTTATAATTACAGCTTATCTTACAGACAAACTAAAACAAGGATTAGAACTATGGCGCAATTTGTAAAAATTTGGTTCGATCCAGAAGCCGACTTTCTAGAAGTTCGATTCTCAGATGAATTAGGCTATATGCGAGAAACTGAAAACGACGACCTAATGGAGCGAGTAAACACTAATGGTCAAGTAATTGGCTTTTCTATTTTTCAAGTCAGTACACTTCCCAAAGACAAGCCATTATTTGCTCAATTAGCAGCAGTTTCTAGTTAAACACCAATATGGGCGATCGCAGTTTGATGTGGGAATAGGCGATCAGGTTTTGTGGATGGTGAGGGGCGATCGCTTCGAGAACCTAGTCTGAATAATTTCTCCAAGCCTGTTGCACAAAAAATAAAAATTCCTTTTGAAATCTCTCAGTTGAGAATCGCATGGCATTGTCACGACAGTCTATGGGCAAAATCCGATCGCCTAGATTTTCAAACTCATAGATGGCTTCGCGAATACTCTCCACAGTTTGTGATCCCAAAAATACACCTGTGGGGCGATCGCTGTCTAAGCCGATTACGGATTCTTTTACGCCGCCACGACCATAGGCAATGACGGGTGTACCACAAGCTTGAGCTTCTACTGGGGTAATCCCAAAATCTTCCTCCGCCGCAAAAACAAACGCTTTAGCATTTTGCATGTATTCACGCAGTTCCTCTGGTTCGCGATGACCGAGAAACTTGACATTCCGACCCGCTTTTGCGCGAATTTTCATCATTTGTTCCCCATCACCGATCACGATTAATTGGCGATCGCCTAATTCAGCAAAAGCTTCTACGATTAAATCAATCCGTTTATAGGGAACCAATCGCGAAGCGGTAAGATAAAAATTTTGCTTTTGTGCCTGAAGTGAATAGTTCTGTAAATCGACAGGCGGATAGATAACCTCTGCATCCCGTCGATAGACTTTCTGAATTCTCCGCGCAATAAATTGGGAATTGGCAATAAACAAATCGACTCCATTAGCCGTGCGATAATCCCAGAGCCTGATTTGATGTAAAATCCATCGGGCGATCCAGCTTTTAAACCCTTTTTCGAGATTTGATTCTTGCAGATATTGATGTTGTAAATCCCATGCATAGCGGATAGGAGAATGGACGTAGGAAATATGTAACTGATTGGGCGATGTTAGTACTCCTTTGGCAACTGCATGGGAACTAGAAATAATTAAATCGTAGGCGGATAGATCAAGCTGCTCGATCGCTAAAGGCATGAGGGGCAAATATTGCCGAAACTTAGTTTTTGCGAACGGTAAATTTTGAATAAATGTAGTCGTAACTTTTTTGTTTTGAATAAATCCCCGTTTACTATCATCCAAAAAATCCACAACCGCAAATAAATCCGCATGGGGAAATAAATTTAAAATCTGTTCAACCACACGCTCAGAACCAGCATAATTAACAAACCATTCATGAACGATCGCAATTCGGATATTTTCTAAATTTGACATGACTTATTTGACTATGGCTATACAGCCTATTTAGCGCAAAGCGCTGTAAGTTAAATGATTAAATATGATCATAGAATTTTTTATAACTTTTTTATGAGCATCCTAATTCGACAAGCTACGATTATTCTGCCCGATCGCCAGACTTTACTGGGTGATGTTTATATTCAGGATGGCAAAATTGCCGCGATCGCCGATTCTCTCAATCCTAATAATCTGAGCGCTGATGACAAACCTTTAGAAATTATCGAGGCAACGGGTTTGACTTTAATGGCGGGTGTGATCGATCCGCAAGTGCATTTTCGGGAGCCGGGGTTAGAGCATAAAGAGGATTTGCGATCGGCGAGTCATGCTTGCGCGAAGGGTGGTGTGACTAGCTTTTTAGAAATGCCGAATACTCGCCCATTGACGATTACACAGGCGGCGCTAGATGACAAACTTAGTCGCGCCGCCAGTAAGTGCGTGGTGAATTATGGATTTTTTATTGGGGCAACAGGGGAAGTTTTACCTGATTTATTAAGCGCAAATCCGACCTGTGGGATCAAGATATTCATGGGATCAATGCATGGCGCTTTATTGGTTGATCAAGAGGAGGTTTTAGATCGCATTTTTTCGCAAGGCGATCGCCTGATTGCAGTCCATGCCGAAGATCAAGCGCGGATTGCTCAGAGACGGATCGAATTTGCGGATAGTAAAGATCCTGCCAAACATTCATTGATTCAAGATAATCAGGCGGCGCTAAATGCGACCAAGCTGGCGGTCAAGTTAGCCAACAAATATCACCGTCGTTTGCATATCCTGCATATGTCCACAGGGGAAGAAGCGGAATTTCTGAGGGCAAATAAGCCTGAATGGGTGACTGCTGAGGTAACGCCACAGCATTTATTAATGAACATTGGTGCTTACGAAAAAATTGGCTCCCTTGCTCAGATGAACCCACCCTTGCGATCGCCCCGTGATCAAGAAATCCTCTGGCAAGCCTTACTCGATGGCGTAATTGATTTCATTGCCACTGATCACGCGCCCCATACCCTAGCCGAAAAAGGACTTGCTAATAGCCAAGAGCAATTAATCTCTGAACCTGAAAAATCCTCAGCAAATACAATTTTACTAGAGCCAGCGAATGTGCCATCGGGAATGCCAGGGGTAGAAACCTCAATGCCTCTAATGCTGACAGAAGCCATGAAAGGTCGCTGTACATTGCATCAGGTCAGCCAATGGATGAGTAGCAATGTCGCTAAAGCTTACAAAATTGCCAATAAGGGTGAAATTCGGGTTGGTTGGGATGCCGACTTGGTTTTGGTGGATTTGCAAAACTATAAACCTGTCCGAAATGAAGATCTGTTGACCAAATGCGGATGGAGTTCATTTGCAGGATGGGAGCTTACAGGGTGGGCGGTGACAACGATTGTGGGCGGTCAAGTGGTGTTTGCCGATGGCAAGGTTAATCCTGATGTGCGCGGTCAAGCATTGCAGTTTGGCTAGATTCGCGACACAATGGAGAGCATAGACGCAGGACTTTTAAATTTCGCAATATTATGTTTTTGCCGCGCAAGGAATTGACAAAACTATTCAGCAAATTATCAGGCAAAGTATTCGGTTTATTACTGGTAGCAATCGCGTCAGGGTTTTTTACGGCTTGTAGCAACACAGATCCAAATAGTAATAATACTGGGAGCGACGATAAGAAATTATCGATACCTGCGATCGATAGCACCAAAGTCTCACCAACTCCCGCGATCGCATCTAGTCCCGCGATCACACCTAGCAATGCTCCAGTCTCACCGACCGCGACCATATCGAGTTCACCAAAACGAATAGAACCTAGCCCCACGATCGCCTTTAAAGACTTACCCGAACTAAAAATTGCTGAACTCGAAACCTATAAACGTGGAGAATTATTACAAATAGAGATTCCCAAAGGTTGGAAACTAGTTGATAATAGCCAACCAAATGAAATCCTCGTCACTTGGCTGGAAAAAGCCGAACGCGCCACTGTTTCGGTAAATATTTTCGTCCCACCCAGTGAAATTCCTGAAAATCGTCTCAGTGAAGTTTTTGAAACGATCATCAAAGGTATGTATGGGCATCAAGCCGATTTTTCGATGCGATCGCCTGTGCTTGAAGCGACAGGAAATACTGTGATCGAATGGACATCAACGGTGACAATTGGTGATAAAAGACTTAAATTTCAAGGTAATAGCAGATTGCAAAGAATTAATAATAAGTTTGCGATTTTGACTTTTGGAGCGATCGAGCCTAAATTTACGGAAATGCAAGATGCTTTCGCTAAGATAGTCAATAGTCAGATTGTAAGTGCTACTAGCGCCATTCCTTAACATGCTAAAACCCAATTCTATAGCTACTACTTTTGGGACGATCGCCATTTTGCCTTCCCTTTTGGCATCCCTACTTGGTAGCTGTACTCCTGAAGTAAAAAACGAGAACACAACACCTGTTGCTGCGAGTTCTATTGCCGCAACGAAAGCTCCTGAAGTCAAAGCCCCTGAAGTCAAAGCCAAAAGTGTCGTGACCACCAAGCCAGAAGCTTCAGTAAAGTCTGATGCTCGCATCCTAAAAGTCAAGATTGATGGTTTGGAAACCTATAAGCACTCATCAGGACTATTTCAAATTGATGTCCCTAAAGGTTGGACTCCAAAAGAGAATAAGAAACCCAACGAAGTAATTGTTCTCTGGTTTGATCCCACTAAAAATGCTTTACTGTCTGTTGATGTTTTTAAGGCTCCCACGGAAACTACAACTGAGCAATTGACTGCACTGCTAGAAACGTTTCTGAAGTCAACTTTTGGCTCTAGGCAGGGATTTGTTTCGGAAAAACCTGTACAGCAAAAAGATGGTAGCGTGCAGATTGTCTGGAGTTATGATGAATCAATCAAAAATATCACGGCTAAGGTACAGGGGAATAGCTTTATCAGTCGTAGCGGTGACAAGGTGACGTTGATTACCACAGGCGGAGTTGCTTCTCAAATACCTGAACTGAAGGAATCTTTCGATCGCATTGTCAATAGTTACAAAGTCGATCCCGCCGTATCTATCCCTTAAAATAAAGAAGCAACGCTCTGCGTTGCCTTTTTATGAAGAAAAAATATGAAACTCCCGATCGCTATTATTGACGCATTTACCAATCAACCCTTTCGCGGTAATCCTGCGGCTACAGCCTTAGTTGATGAATTTCCTGAAGATTCGCAAATGCAACAAATTGCAACCGAGATGAATCTATCAGAAACTGCCTTTGTGAAGCGATTATCACCAAATCATTTCCATTTACGCTGGTTTACACCAAAACAAGAAGTTCCCCTTTGTGGTCATGCAACTCTAGCGATCGCCCATTATTTGCGGGAAGCAAAAGAAATATCAACTGATCAACCAGTGATTTTCTCAACATTAAGCGGAGATTTAATCATTAGTTTTGAGAATAATTTAATTGTGATGGATTTTCCTGCCGACTTCTATCACGAATGTTCAGAGCGATCGCAGCAGGTATTAGCGGAGATGCTCAAGGCAATTCCCTATCAAACTTTGGGACAAAGTGGAGATTACATAACGGTTCTATTGGAATCTGAGTCCGAAGTCAAAGATTTTCAACCAAACTATGAACGCATAGCCGAATTAGATGGCTTTGGGTTTATTGTCACCGCGATCGCCGATGACTCACAGCCCTATGATTTTGTGTCGCGATTTTTTGCGCCGAAAGCAGGAATTCTCGAAGATCCTGTTACAGGGTCGGCGCATTGTAGTCTTACCCCCTATTGGTCAAAACTTCTTGGGAAGAGAGAGCTTCGATCTAAACAATTATCCGCAAGGACAGGTAATCTGCAAGTCAGCGATCGCGATCGGCGAGTTTTGATTAAAGGTGAAGCAGTGACATTTTTACGCGGCGAAATTAATTTACCGAATTAATTTACCGATCGCTGTAAGTCTGCTTAACTAAGGGCAGAAATACCTTTACCACCGTCTTTTCATAAGGAATACTTTCAATTACTAAGCGACCACCATGCAACTCGGTCAGTCGCCTCGCGATCGCCAGTCCCAATCCTGTGCCTTGCTGAATATATAACTTTTTCTCAAATTTCATATATGCACCAAAATTAGCCATCTGCTCAGGTTCAATCCCCTGACCGCGATCGCTCACACTCAAACAAAACTCATTTTCCTCAACATTTCCAGACACATCGACAGGTGAGCCTTCATGGGAAAATTTAAACGCATTATCAATAATTTCCTTAGCGATCGTGGTTAAATAAGAATCGGAAATATGGATTCCAGCATCATTAACATGAATATTCAAATCGGAAATACGATTACAAGTCTCGGCAATTCTCTTAGCACAATCAGAAACTTCCAGATCAACAAAAGTAGTCTTGCTATTCCGAATTTGGGTCATCCATTCCGTATTGTTTTCTGCGGCTTCTAACTCTGTATATAGCAAAAACTTCTTCACCATTTCATGCATACTCCGCCCTGAGTTGCGAATTCGTTTACCAATTTCCGTTACTTCATTAGATTCCATCGCATGAAAATTTTTGATCAAAATATCCGCAAGTCCCATCACCTCGATCGCAGGGAATAATAACTGGTGAGGTAGCGACTTAGAAATGTTTCCGCGTAAATTTTCTAACTCTTGTTTGTAATAACCATTGATGACAGTTTGCTTCTTAAACTGAGCATTGATCGCGCCTAATAATTCGTCTCGAGTAAATGGTTTAGTCAGATAATCATCGGAACCGAGTTCCATTCCTTGTCGAAAATCAGTTTTGTCAGATTTGGCACTCAGAAATATAAATGGAATTGTCAGCGTCGCAGGATTATTGCGTAGAGCCATTATGACTCCATAGCCATCGACTTCAGGCATCATAATATCGCAAATAATCAAGCTCGGAATTACTTTTTGAGCAAGCTCCAACCCTTCCCGTCCATTAGTTGCCGTGACGATCATATAACCTTCAGCTTGCAGCATTTTGCTAGTATTTAGCAAGACATTGGGGTTATCTTCGATGAGGAGAATTTTTTTCATACTAGCGAGTCTTTATCTACTAAAGTTCGAGAATCTGAGTTACAGTCTTTAGAAACCATTTAAGAATTATCTAGATCCCCCCCAGCCCCCTTACGAAAGGGGGGAGAATCAATTAAATTATCTTCTTCCCCCTTTTTAAGGGGGATTGAGGGGGATCTCTTAGAATCATTGACCGTAGAAAGTGGTTTTTAAATGGTTTCCCAGTCTCATTATAACGATTTTGATCGCCAAATAACATTTAGTTTTTAGGTTAAATTGGTAAAGTAACCGTAAATTCTGTACCAACATTTAACTTACTATTTACGGCGATAGTGCCGTTGTGAATATCGATACAATTTTTAACAATTGACAATCCCAACCCAGTTCCAGGTAATATACCCACATTTTTGCCTCGATGAAAAGCACTAAATAGATGTTCCAAATCTTCTTCAGGAATGCCAATACCGCGATCGCTAATCACGAAACTAACATTTGGAGAACTAACCCTAAAATCAACGGTGACTCTAAATTCAATCGTGCTGTTTTGATGAGAATATTTAATCGCATTTGTAATCAAATTTGTAATGATTTGGCGCAATAATTTCTCATCCATATTGACGCTCACAATTGGTAATTCATTCTCAATATGAAAATCTTGAATGACTATCTCGTTTGGTAAGATATGTAAAAATGAATGAAGAGTATAATTTTCGGCAAAAGTTTTTTTCATCTGCACGAGTAGGCGCTTACAAAAATCGGCAAGATCAAACTTAGTTAAATTTAGTTTGGCTTTATTGACATTAGCCCGACTCAGAAATAAAACATCTTCCATGAGATCGGTCATGTGCTTAACCTCAGATTGAATTTGATGCAACTGCTCGACCTGTTCTTCCTTTGTCCATTCGTAATATTCCAAAAGTTCTGATGCACTTTGAATCGTCGTCAATGGAGTCCGAAACTCATGGGAGACGACCGAAATAAAGTCTGATTTCATTTGACTAAGTTCACGTTCCTGTTCAAGCGATCGCGATAGTACTAGGGCAGATGATTGCAATTGCTCATTTTGTTCTTGTAATTTTTTTTGCAGTAAACATAGTCTCAAATGAGTCTCGATTCTCGCTAATACTTCAATTAGCTGAAAGGGTTTACTGATGTAATCAACACCGCCGACCGAAAAAGCTTCGACTTTATCCGTGGATTCTTCTATGGAGCTAATGAATATTACAGGAATATCTTTAGTTACGGGATTTGCTTTCAGTCTTTTACAAACTTCATATCCATCAATATCAGGCATCCGAATATCAAGCAAAATTATATCGGGTAATAGTCGATTCGCGCTTTCTAAAGCTTCGGTTCCACTAGTTGCTTTTTCAACTCGATAGCCCTGTTTATTGAGCATCAGTGATAAAAGTTGAATATTATAGATAGTATCGTCAACAATCAAGACCGAAGCATTATTTGCTTTTGTTTCGTCCTCAATTTGATTTAAGTTTTCTTGATTTAAATTTTCATCACTCATTAAATTCACCCAAAGTTTCTAAACAGTTCCATAAATCTTGTAATCCTTAGTTCTATTCTACCTATGCGAATATCAATAATTCTTCCTTGTCTCAATGAAATTCGTCATGGTTATCTCGATCGCATTTTTACAAACTTAATCGCCCAAGATGGTGAAAAAGAGATTATTGCGGTAGTGAGTCCCAGTGAAGATGGTACGGAGATAGTTTTAGATGAATATGCCAGACAATTTGCCGAAGTACAGGTTGTACGATCGCTTGCCAAAAACCGTTCCCAGCGACTAAATGATGGCATTGCTGTTAGTCGGGGTGAGATCATTTTATTGCATCATCCCGCGACACTTTTACCAGAATTCATGGCTTTAGATTTAATCAAACAATCTTTGGGAGCAAGCCAAAATCTAGGATGGGGCGCATTTCAGCATAGTTTTGATTTTGACCACTGGTTATTGCAATTTACTTCTTGGTATTCTGATCGCGTGCGCGTCCAGCAAAAAGGAATTGTTTATCTCGATCATTGTCCATTTATTAATCGCCAAATTTTAGCGCAAATAGGAAATAT
This sequence comes from Pseudanabaena sp., assembly GCA_044355035.1. Classification (GTDB taxonomy): domain Bacteria; phylum Cyanobacteriota; class Cyanobacteriia; order Pseudanabaenales; family Pseudanabaenaceae; genus Pseudanabaena. Next base: position 16,989 of record JBIKYX010000043.1, read on the forward strand.
TCCTGATCTCGATATTTTTGAAGATACCGTGTTAAGTGATCGCCTGCGTGAATTTTCTAAGCCAGTATTAGCTGAAGGGAAAATAATTACTTCAGCAAGAAGATTTCGACAGAGAGGAATTTATCGCCATGCGATGCTCAATCAGGTATTAAAAATCTGTTATCTCTTAAATATCGATCCGCGATCGCTGAATCGCTTGTATGAGCAGAAGGTTAGCATTAATGTCAAGTACTAATTTTGGTTTGTGTTAATCTAAGAATATCCTCTGTTTATTCTGTATTTAGAGAGCAGCGATCGCTATGGTTCCTCAGTTGCTTGCCCAACCTCAAATCGCCTCAATTACCAATCCAGAAACCGAGCCAGAAATTTTTTATCCTGACTGTGATGGTCAACCGATGGCAAATAACACAACGCAATTTCGCTGGATTGTGACGATTAAGCAAAATTTAGAATTTATTTTTGCGAACGAAGATGTATTTATCGCTGGCGATCTGTTTTGGTATCCGATCGAAGGTAAACCCAAAATTGTCGTGGCTCCCGATGTGATCGTGGCTGTCGGCAGACCCAAAGGCGATCGCCTATCCTATAAACAATGGAAAGAGGACAACATACCTCCGCAAGTTGTGTTTGAGATAATTTCACCAAGTAACACCATTGATGAGATGGACATGAAATTACTATTCTTCGATCGCTATGGCGTTGAGGAATACTATATCTATGATCCACAACTTCAGATTTTACGAGTGTTTCTACGTCAAGATGAAGGTTTACGGATCATGCCCTTTGACCCAGACTGGACAAGCCCCCATTTAGGGATTCATTTTCAAATGGGAGAAGATGGCTTAACTCTGCGTCGTCCCGATGGTGTGGCTTTCCAAACATTTGAAGAAGCAGCCGATTTACTAAATCAAGCAAATCTCAAGGCGGAAGAGGCAAATATCAGGGCGAAAGAGGCGGAAAGGCGATCGCAAAAGTTAGCTGAGATGTTGCAAGCATTGGGTGTTGATCCAAATGAGTAACCCAAATAAATCATGATTCATCTAGAAAATATCCGCAAAGCCTATCGTCTTGGTGAAGTCAATGTGCCTGTACTTAAGGGCATTGATCTCGATATTCAGTCGGGAGAATATGCCGCAATTATGGGAATGTCGGGTTCAGGAAAATCGACTTTGATGAATATTATTGGTTGCCTCGATCGCCCATCTTCTGGCAAATACTATCTTGAAGATCGCGAATTGACGACCTACAACGATGATGAATTAGCCTTTATTCGTAATCGACGCATTGGATTTGTATTTCAGCAATTTAATCTGCTATCACGCTCAACGGCGATGGAAAATGTGATGTTGCCGATGATTTACTCGAATATTCCCAAAGAGAAACGTCGCCGCCTTGCGATCGAAGCTCTAACGAAAGTGGGCTTAAGCGATCGCCTCTCTAATCGCCCCAATCAATTATCAGGTGGTCAGCAACAGCGTGTAGCGATCGCACGGGCGCTAGCCAATCGTCCCGCCCTGATTCTTGCCGATGAACCGACTGGGGCATTAGATACGCAGACATCCCATGATGTGATGAATTTATTGGCGGATTTGAATGCTCAAGGAATTACGATCGTTTTAGTGACCCATGAGCCAGATGTTGCAGAGAGAACTAATCGGATCATTCGCATTCAGGATGGATTGATCTCGCAGGCATGAGAAAATGATCCAAGTAGCTTTTTACTATTAATTTTATGTCTGGTTCCAGAAATGATTGGTTTCCCACTCCCGTTTGGCATTTTATGATTGACAATCATCAAGAATTAAATACAGTTCTCCTCCAAGAAATCGAAGAAGAACAGCAACGCGATCGCCAAGGTGAGAAATGGTCAAATATGCTTGGTTGGCATAGTGTCGATACTTTACATCAACGCGATCGCTTCAATGAATTTACGCAAATTATCCACAACAACACCCTCGAAGTAGCTAATTTCTTACGCTGGGATTTACAGAAAGTCTCATTAAATATCACCACTTGTTGGGCGATCGTCAATGGCAAATTTGCTTCTAATTCCGTACATAATCATCCCAACTCGATCTTGAGTGGAGTTTACTATCTCAAAACCCCTGAGAACTGTGGTGGCATCTATTTTTCCGATCCTCGTCCTGCTTCCCAAATGTTGATTCCACCCGTAGTCGAGTTCAATCTCTGGACTTTCCCAAAAGTTAGTTATAAAGCCCATGCAGGTACAATGTTGTTATTTCCCAGTTGGCTACTGCATGGCGTAGATATGAATATGAGTGAAGAGGTTCGTATTTGCATCAGTTTTAATATTGGCATGTCTCCGCGCAAATGACTTTAAGTTGGGTTATTATCTAAAAACGTGGTGGATAAACACCAAAATCATCGATAACAGAGTAAATTTCATGAAAAAGAGATGTATTGTTACAGGTGTGAATGGTTTTGGTAGATTTGGGTTACATTTCATCAAATATTGGTTGGATCGTTCTGAAGAAGCTGATTTTTTAATTGCTTACATCAATGACGATTATCTGACTATCGAACAAGCCTTTGAGATTTTGCAGAGCGATCGCGCAGTTTGTTTTGATGAATATAGGCTCACGTTAGTTGGCAATCATTTCGTATTTACGACTAACGAAGGCAAGGAACACAAGATTGAATATACTCACTCTTCTAAAAGTGATATACCTTGGATCGGTTCACCAGAGATAGTTTTAGAATGCTCAGGGAAGTCTACACAAGTTAAGGATTGTCAAGATTATCTTACTGGGCATACCAAATTAGTCGTTATATCCGCTACTTCTTGGGATGCTGACAAAACCCTCGTATATGGATTTAACGAGAGAGAGTTCAGTAAAGAACTTAAAGTCGTTTCCTATGGTTCTTGTACCGTGAATGCCTATGTACCCTTTGCGAATTTCATCGACAATACCTTTGGGGTAATGGACAGTGATGTAAATGTCATTCATAATGTTCAGCGTTATCGCTTGGCTGATTCCTACACTTTAACGCGCAAGTTCTGCACATTAGAAAAGTCAGCATTAAACTTTCTCCCTTTTCTTAATCAAGGTAACTTTAATGTTAACTATACGCTGGTTCCATACGATGGAGTTTCGATGATCGACTTTAGATTTAGGCTCAAAAATACTCCCAATGAATCTGAACTAATTTCTAAAATTGAGCAAGCTTGCCGAGATGGAGTATTAAAAGGTTTATATTCTATTGACAATAGCGATATCGGTCCTGAAATCTATAACTGTACAACCTTCTCTACTGTGTTTATCAAAGAACGAATTAAGTTGATTGGCGATAGTCTCTATCTGTTTGGATATTTTGATAATGAAAATTCAGTTAATCGATATTTTGATTTACTTCAATTTATATCGCAATCATATTAGAAACTATTTGAGAATTGTCTAGATCCCCCCCAGCCCCCTTACTAAAGGGGGGAGAATATAATATTTATCTTCTTCCCCCTTTACAAGGGGGATTGAGGGGGATCTCTTAAGAAAACAACCACAACCACATGGGAATTGTAAACAAAAGCGCAAATACCCCGATCGCTAAGGTGGTAACGGTTAAGTCGCGATCGAGATTATAAGCTTGAGCAATAACCAGTGTGGAAAAAGCTGGAGGCATAGCCATTTGCAGAACAAGAGCCATGCGTGGCTCACCAGTAACTCCAAAAAACATCAAACCCGTACCAACAACTAAAGGAGTTAAAATCATTTTGATCGTTAAGCAAGTCAGTGCTTTTTTGACACCGCGTATTGATTTGAGTTGACTTAACTGCATCCCAATCATTACCAGCGCCAAAGTAACAGTTGTCCATGCGATCGCACTCATGCCTCCAACTACCAAATCTGGTAATGGCATAAATTTCATGATCACACCAATTGGCAAGCTCCAGAGCGCAGGCGTTTTTGCCATCGCCATCAATGGATTGGGCGGTTTTACGTTTCTGGCTGAAAGACTACCATAACGACTAGCTAGAGCCACACCTACGGAATAGGAAGCGAGTGTAGAACCGATTAAATCATAGAACAAAGACCAAGCAAAATACTGCGTTCCAATCAAAGCCAAGCTAATCGGGTATCCCATAAAGGAGGTATTGCCTAATGTCATAGCAAGTAAAAAACTGCCTTGCGTAGCACTAGACCAAGAAGTATTTTCTTGATTAAATCCGCTTATGCTGAGGTCTTTTTCCTGATGCTCTAAGGTAATACCACGCGACAAGGACTTGAATTTTTCGTCACTTAAACCCAAATCAATCCAAATCCAAGCCAATCCAGCCCCGACAATGATTGCAATCCAAGCAGTAGTTGGCGCAATCACGATCCAGCCAGAGAGGTCAGCTTGGCGCAGAAAAGACACGTTCGCAATCGGAACGCCGACAAATAATAATGCCTTACCAAGATAGGTGGTGACAATTTTTGGTAGAAGTCTTCCTAGCACATATCCCAATAGAGTCCACCCAATTAACCTCCCATACAACATGATGAGAGGGCTGTCTAATATTAAAATAGGATTTGCCATGCGGGTGTTGTATCAGAAAGAAGCAGAAGCATCTCTAGAATGGAGTCTAGAATGAAAAGGTAGTGCGAATTAAACCGACAGTAGCCGTGGGATTGGCAGTAGAACCTTCGGGATTAAATACCCAATAAACACCAGGGGTCAAGGTGATATTTTTGGTAAGTTGATAGCGATAGAATAGTTCCAAGTGGTACGGAGTTGCTGTGGCATTATCCCGCTTGAGTGGTTGACCGAAGAGAATAGCGCCTGTGCTGCCTTCTTTGAAGAGGTTAGGAAAATTAAGTGCTGCAATCCAGCTAGTAAAGGTGGCGGATGTTCCAGATGTGACAGTATCTGCAAATATTACTGTACCTGAAGTATTGAAGGTAACAGAAGGATTGAGCCTCCAGACCAAATTCCCAGAGAAGAGGTTCGATTTGCTTGGAGAGCCAAGGGATTCGCCAGTGGAATTATTGTTGATTAAACCTGTATTGAGGTTGCCTGTTGGCAAGTAAGTATGGGCATAGCTGAGTGATGTATCTAGATTGTTGGCAAGTTTAAACAGGAATTGAGCAGCGATCGAAGTCGTTCCACCAAGTAGTCCGCCTTCACCCGTAGCAGTGGCAGCCGCGCCAGCACTATAACCAACTTGTAAATTCACCTTGTCATCAAATTTGTAGTCTACACCTAGCAGAGTAGTAGTACTACCAATCCGAAAGAAAGGATCGAATCGCCCAAATCGAGAAATAGAACCTTGTCCACTAGAAGCGAAGGGGGTAATTTGGGTGAAGAAATCATCGGGAGCAGCAACGGGACCAACGAAGAATGTAAATTTATTGTCAAACGCGGGAAAACGATAGAACAGCAAGTTCAGGTTGGTGGCATTTGCTGTGGGTTCAGATCCTGATGCAAAACCAACTCTGGATGCGTTTGTTCCAACAGTATTTGCGATTGTATTGGCTGTGCCATTACCACCAGCTAACAAGTTACCCATTTCCAAACGAGTTCTTAATAAATCCTTGCCAGTGAAACTGGTATTCAAAACAAGACGTACCCGATCGCCAAAAATCACATTCGACTTGCCATCTTTAGGACCACCCGAAGCAGCGATCGCTCCAAAAATCACCTCACCGTTAAGTTTAGTAGTGGTCGAAAACTGCTGATTTTCTAATTTATTGGTTTGGTCTCTGAGATCAATAATCCGACCGCGTAGGGTATTAATCTCAGACGAGAATTCTCCTTGCAGCTTTTGTAAGGTTTCTAAATCTTGTTTGTCAACTTTATCAGCTAAACCTGCGGCAATAATTTCATTGATTTTATCCAAACAAGAATTTAAACCTGCGGCAAATTCATAGCGGCTAGTAGATTGATTACCGCGATAGGTGCGATCGGGGTAGCCAGCGATACAGCCATAGCGCTCAACCAAGGATTGTAAAGCGGTAAACGCCCAATCAGTGGGCTTGACATCACTTAGCTGAGAGACAGACGTGATATTCTGCGAGGTGATGGTCGGCAGGGACGTATTTGAATCAAATTTATCTAACTGAATAGCTTTGTAAGGATTGCTATTAATCAAAGATGGGGTTGTCTCTGCGTAAGCCTGATTAGAGATTGTGAATACTGTTGTCGCAAAAGATAGCAATGCGATCGCTTGACCAAGAGATTTGTTAGCTTTAAACATTTTAAAATCAGTCCTTTCCTACACCTAGACTTAAGATTAAACCTGTTAGCTTTAGATGTCAAAAAATATTACAGAAAATATTACAGATTGTATAAGCTAAAAATTTCATGCTAAAAAACTTTATGTTGAAAAACGATCTGCAACTTTGGCTGAGATTAACGATACAAGAGGCAAAAACAGGCAAACTGCCTAGTTATATTCCTCTGTTAGCTCAAGTTAATTTAGAAACGATCGCGATCGCAATCCAAACTGTTAACGTCGATCTGGTTAATGGCGATCTGGTTAATGGCGATCTGGTTATGGCGGGTGATTTAGATGCAACTTTTCCCCTGATGAGCGTAATCAAGCCATTTTTACTGCTGTATGTGCTGGAAAATTTTGGGGAAGCGGAAGTTTTTCGGATAGTTGACACCAAACCGAGTGCCAATCCATTTAATGTAATTCCTGAAAATAAACCTGAAAATCCTATGCTCAATGGCGGCGCGATCGCCCTTGCGTCACTATTAACATCCTCTGAAGATTTACAAAACTGGCTAAATCAACGAGCGGGGACAAACTTGGCGCTGGATCTAGCGATGCTCGACTCCGTACGCTCCGTGTCTAATCGCCGTAACTTAGCGATCTCCGAACAACTCAAACTTTCAGGGATAATTGATCATCCTCAGCAATCTCTTGCCATATATGAAGAAATTTGTTGTTTACGCGGCAATGTTCAAGATCTAGCCAAAATCGGGACATTGCTTGTGGAGTTACCTATTGATAAGGATGATCAGGAGCGATCGCGATTAGAATCAACAAATATCTCCATCGTATTGAAGATCATGACCGAATGCGGAATGTATGAGGCTTCAGCAGAATTTGCTGAGGATATTGGATTACCTTCCAAATCTAGTGTGAGTGGAGCTTTATTATCGATTGTTCCTAATGATTGCGTGATCGCTTGCTACAGCCCCGCCCTTGATGCGATCGGTAATTCGATTGCAGGACTATTTCTGCTCCGTCAGCTTAAAATCGATAAAGTAACTGGATAAAGTATGAGCGCGATCGCCATTGATTTTGGAAGTAGTAACACCGTGATTGCGCGGTGGAACATTGCTACGAATCAACCCGAAACTTTAAACTTTGCTAAGCTCAATCGTCCAGCCCCTTTAAATGCCCTTGTGCCATCATTGGTATATGTGCAGAATGCTCAAACGGAAATTGTCGAAATCGGACAGCGTGTCATTGATCTTGGGAGAGATCGCCCACAACCGCGATTATTCAGTCAGATTAAGCGGAGACTATTGGCAAATGTACGATATGTTCCCAAACTTGACGAAGTGAAAATTACGCCCGAATGGATTGGGAATCAGTTTTTGCGAACATTATTAGAAGAAATGCGATCACAACAAATCTTTCCATCAGAAATCATTTTGACGGTTCCCGTACAAGCTTATGAACAATATTTACGCTGGCTTGAATCATGCAGTAGTGAGATATTTACCACTAATTTGCCCACCATTTCTACACCGCGCATCAGGATTATCGACGAGCCAACGGCGGCGGCGCTGGGCTATGGTGTGCTGGGCTATGGCGCGATCGCACTCAATAATTTAGCGAGTTCCCTAGTATTAGTGATTGATTTTGGTGGTGGTACTTTAGATTTGGCTTTGGTGCGTTTACCCCAAAATGAAAATGTGGCTGAGTGGGGAGAGAGAATCGGTGTTAACTCTAATTCCACAGAATCGAAAGCTGAGGCGATCGCCAAAACGGGATATACGATTGGTGGTGAAGATATTAATCTGTGGTTAATGGAAGACTACTTAGAAAGCTGTGAAGTAAATAATTTTGATAATAATCCCGATAAATCCAAGAACCTGAACGTTCTTAAATTCTTAATGGAACGGATTAAAATTAATCTATCAGAAGAACAAACTGCATCGGAAATATTTTTTGATATAACGACGCATTCGACAACAGAGATTACCTATACCCGTCCACAACTAGAAAACTTACTCGAACGCAAAGGATTTTATCGAGTTCTCCAATCAGCGATCGAGGAATTAATCAATCAATCTTTTAATAAAGGTATTCTCAAAGGTGATATTAAACAGATTCTCTTAGTTGGTGGTTGCACGCTGATTCCATCGGTACGCTCTTTTGTGGAAGATTTTTTTAAAATGGGGCAAGTTTATAGTCATAAGCCCTTTGAGGCGATCGCCCACGGTGCATTGATGCTTAGCCAAGGATTGAGTGTGCAGGATCATTTATTCCATTCCTACGCAATTCGCTATTGGGATCGCATTACCGACCAATGGAAATATCAACCATTATTTCGGCGCGGTCAAGTCTATCCCACTCGCCGCCCTTTGGAGTTATTGCTGAGGGCAACCCAACCCAATCAAGCAGAAATTGCCCTAACTATTGGTGAAATCGAAAGCCGTCCTAGAGGTGCGGCGGAAGCTAATTTTGATGGAGATCGCATGGTGATGCAGTTTGGCGAAAACCCCAAGGAGACTTTTCATCCCTTACAATCCGATGCTAATGGTGAAGCGTTGCCACAGGCGATCGCGATACTTACTCCACTAGGACAACCTGACTGCGATCGGCTCAAGGTTTTATTTAGTATTAGCGCCAACCGTGAGTTATTAGTCACAGCGATCGATTTGCTGACTCAACAAAAGTTGTTAAGCGATCGCTCTGTTGCAAAATTAACGTAAATTTATGTTTTTAATCATATTCGTAAAGGCGATCGCTTGAGTTTGAAGATTAATATAGGCGATCGCTTTTTAGTGATAATTGCGGCGATCAATCATTGTTTGGTTGTATGTGTACAAACATATAAAATATTGACAGGAACTGGTTAGAGTAAAATTTATGAAGTCAATTCGTTTTACTAAACACGCTTTGGCACAATGCATAGAGCGCGGTACAAATGAACTAGAAGTTATAGAAGCAATTCGTAATGGCAATCACAAACCAGCCAAGCAAGGTAGACTTGAGTATCGTTATGATTTTCAGTTTGACAAAAAATGGCAAGGGCGCTCCTATGCTATTAAACGAGTTGCCCCAATCATCGTTGAAAGTGAGACAGAGATAGTCGTGATTACAGTGTATACATTTTATTTTTGATTGATTATTAAGGAAGCCAAAATCATGAAAATTAGCTACGATCAAGAAACTGACTCACTCTATATTCGCCTAGTTGACGGACATCATGAATGTCGGACTTTACGCCTAAGCGAGGAAATAGCTCTAAATATTGCTGCTGGTGAAGTTTTAATTGGGATAGAAATTCTTGATGCAAAAGAGATTCTTGGGGCAGGTCAGCTACCACAAGTCGTTCTAGAAAACATCCCATTCGAGATTGTACCGATCGCAGCTTAGAGTTTACTTTTTAGACTTGAGAGGGGCGATCACTTGTTGATTGTCATACTTGTAAAGGCGATCGCTTGAGTTTGAAGATTAATATAGGCGATCCACTTAAATTTCATCAGTATCAATCCCCATCGCTTTGAGCATTTCCGCAAGACGTTGGGCTTTTTGCTCAGCTTTTTGTTGCGCTTGCTCAGCTAGTTGTTTTTCTAAATTAGCCCGATCAGCGATCGCCTCAGCTTCTTGTTGTGCAGCCTCCGCCTCACGCCTAGCCTGTTGCTCATAGGCTCTTTCTAATTCTGCCTGAGAACGCTCCAACTCAGCGATCTCGCGATCGTGTTCCGCCTCAGCATAAGACCGCAACATCTGACTAGAAATTGGGTCAAAGAAACGAAAATTCAGATTTGGATACAAATGTAAATCTAAACCTAAAACTTCACTATGTAATGACAAAGTACCATCAGGTAGAACTAAAGAAGCGATCGCTACATACTCACCATTTTCTAAACGCACCCCATTTAACGAACTAGATTTCAAGAACTTGCTCGAAGGATCGTATTGAAAATATTCCTTTACACCTAGATATTTATAAATTAATGGATTCTGTTTACGATCTTTTGTCCTCGTTCCTTTGGAAATGACTTCCAAAACAAAATCAGGTGCTTTTCCACCATCTTCGCTGATCGTATAACTAACTCTATCTTGGTTGCTCATGCCAAACACAACAAAAATATCGGGCGCAACTCTTTTCTCTGCTAAATCTTGCTCATATCGAATGAATAGATTCCCCGAAACGTAGACATTCTCTTGTTTCTCAAACCAAAGTTTTAAAGCTTCGGTGGCATAGCTTAAATTTCGCCGTTGTATATCGCCTTCGGGCATTGGCTCAAAGTCCTCATCAGGCAGTTCTATTTTTGTAATTAGCTTGCGTTCGCCAGAAATAGTCATAACGGCACTCCAAGTCAGATCTATAAACTAACCTAGCATATTTGTAAAAGCTTGGACAAAAATTATTCTTTGATACAAGCGAATGCGGGGGCAAAGTTATTTGGTGGCGATCGCTTGTTGGTTGTCGTATTTGTAAAACCTGATGCCAGTCCTTAACCACACTTTATACTGATCTATTCTATCCATTTTTGTGTATCTGGATGATAATGGACAATTCCTTCCAAAATGCCTGCGCTATAGTTCCCATTCATTCCCAAAAAACCACCATGAGCTAAATACAAACTGTGTATATTCCCTCTTTCTTTCGCTTGTTGCTGAGATTGAGCAATTATATCGACATAGGCATTGGCGACCAAAATCGAAGGCACAGAACTAATCAATAATGGCAGATCATTACCACTGTCACCTGCAAAAACCGTATTACCGTAATCAAAATCCAATTGATTCATCAGAAATTCCACTGCATGGAGTTTGGTGGCATGGGCTGGCAAGATATCTAGCAAACCAATTCCCCTAGCCTCATCGACACTGTAAATCAAACTTGCAGCAATATTTTGTTTTTCAAGGCGATCGCTGATGTACTGCTGCAAAGCATCTTTTTCGCTATCTAAGGGCAGATAATAACTAAGTTTAAAACGGCTTTGTTGATCGGGTTCTTGCAAAACTAAATGCGATGTTTCCGCTAAATCGGTAAACCACGGCTCTAGATCTATGGCATTGAACCCTCGCCAATCACCTGCAATCTGTTGTGTCCAGCTTTGCCAAGATTTCCAGCGATCGCCATCAAATTTATACATCGTGCTACCGACATCACCAACGATCCAATGCGGTGTGGGCAAATCATATTCTTGAATAGCGTCTTGAACTAATGTAAGATTTCTACCGCTTACATATACCAAACAAACTTCGGGGCGACTGACTAAACGGGTAAATATAGTTCGTGCTTCAGGAGATTCTGGTTGAATTCCATTGGGTAATAATGTGCGGTCAAGGTCAGTACAAATCAATAATTTCTGCATAGTTAACTATTATATTAGTTAGTCTAGAAAAATTCCCCGCCAAAAGAGGCGAAACTATAAGATATATTGCTAAAGTTGTCACCAACAAGCTCGCAAAAGCTATGACATTTTCCAAAAGCCTCTATCAAAATTTATGCTTATTAATTGGCATAGTTTTGGCAGTCTTACTGCTAGTTCAACCGTTCGCGATCGCTCAATCGATAGATGATTGGGTTAATCCACAACAAAAGCAGGGGCAACAGCCGTGGATTTACGATCGCGCTGATTTGTTGGATTGGCAAACAGAATTAAAGTTGAATCTTCGCATTAACAAATTAGTTGGCAGAACCAGCGCTGAATTGGCGATCGCCACCATCCCAAAAATCGAAACCGAGCAATCTCCTCGTGCATTTGCCTTAAAGCTATTTAATGCCTTGGGCATCGGTAAGAAAGAAACTAATAATGGAGTGTTGTTATTCGTCAGCAAAAGTGATCGGCGTATTGAAGTCATTACTGGTAAAGGATTGGGTGAAGTCTTGCCCGATCGTGAAGTTGGCGATTTGATTCAGCAAGAGATCGTCCCTTCATTTCAGCAGGAGCAATATGCTACGGGAATTGTTCAGGGCGTAAATGCGATCGCTCAACGATTAGAATCGCGGCTCCCTAGTACGATTTTCCCTGACTGGATGCCGATGATCTTCCTGTGGATTCCTTGGTTAATTGCGATCAGTGGCGTAGGTTGGGCGCTTTTCAGCACGGTACAAGTGATGGGGGTAAGTCTTAATCCAGTGCAAATACTCATCCCCATGCAAGGATTTAATACCGATGCGTTTTCATCTTCTCAGCGATTAGATTCCTATACATTTCCTGCCTTACTCGCTAAAGTTTACCCACTCAAAAGCGATCGCACTGACGAGAAAATTCCTAGCTTAGCCATCGATATCTTGACAGGTGGATGGATATTGGGAATTGGATTGATGTATGGATTTTGGCAATTTGTCTTGATGCATCCTGAAGCCGAATTTTGGCAAAGCGATCGCATGATTTGGGTTGTCTTCGGAATGGCTGGTAGTGTGGGATGGCTTTGGGGGCTACTGGTTAGTCGGATTATTTCCCGTGATTTGCCTTGGCTCTCAGTGGCGCTATCGCTGTTGGTAGCAGGATTGCTTGCATTGTTGAGTGGCTTCTTTGGCTTTCTGATGACGACAGCTTGGAGTGGGAATGGAATTATAGTAATGCTGCTGGTCGGGACTATAGCTGCATTTGCTTGGGCAATTTTGATCAATCCTTATTTAAGTTTCAAACGTCAACGGGATTATCGTAGCGATCGCACAGGCAAGACTCCGCAAGAACTGACAGAGCAAGAGATCGAAACTGTACTAACTCCAAAGGAAATCTCGGCGCGATCGCTGGGGAAATTAGAATTTCGGGGATGGAGAGAGGCTGAACTTACTTTGCCAATAGCACGAGAACAGGTTTATCTAGTCCAACGTATTGATAGTAGTGCCAGTATTTGCGCCCATTGTAAATCCTATGCGGTTGATGTTTCTGAGCAAACTGTCGAGAGCGCGATCGAATCACCTAAGAATAACAAAAAGAGCAAAAAGAGCGATCGCCAACAAAAAGAAAAAGTTACCTCTACGCGCCTAGTAAAGCAAACGGTCTATAGCTGTCATTTTTGTGGCTGTGTCTTTGCTTACGATCAACGCGAATCCGTAATTATGGCTACCAGTGATTCCAGCAATTATAGTTCTAGCGATTCTAGCTATAGTAGTTCCAGTAATGATTCTAGTAGCTATGACAGTTCCTATAGCGATTATGGAATTTCTTCCTCTAATGATTTTGGTAGTGATTTTGGCGGCGGTAGTAGTGATGGTGGTGGCGCGGGTAGTGATTGGTAGAGGAACATTACCCACCAAACGACCATCGCCATAGAATACGAGAATTCGCGGAAATAATACGCGAATAGTCTGGGTCTTCCCTATAGGTGCTTCCCAGTCTTCTGGGCAGTTCGACGGTAACATAGCGCGGCAGTTGGGAAATCGCGGTTGTGCGAAGCCAAGCTTCCAAATTCGCGATCGCATCTAATTCAGTCAGGGGAACTTGAAAATGCTGGTTAATTAGTGCGGCAGCTTCCTGAACATTATTTGCTGATGATGCCTCGACATCATGGCGAAACAGCAGTCGAGAGAATTCTTGCCGCAGGCGATCGGGATTGGAATTAGGGTCAAGATAGTTTCTCAGAGACTCCAACCCTTCTCCTGTGGCTTCAAAGTAAATATAATCACTATCAAATAGATCCCAAGAAATCTCTCCCAACTCTCCCGCCATAATTGCTGTCAAGAGCATTGCATCGATTGATTGCTGATCGAACTTGGGTGTGTGGAAGCTACGATCCAAGGAAAACAGACCATTGAGCAAAACTATCCATCCCGTGCGGATATCACTTGATTTAGCCACATAGCTATAATCTTTGTCGGGGCAGTATACCTGAGGCAATCGCCCTTGACGCTGAGTTTGCAAATCCTCAACACATTGATAAAATTCGCTTGCGGATAGTTCCGTGATTGCTAAATCCTCAAAATGAATTCTTAGTTCTTGAGCGATCGCAGATTGATTGCTGTATAAGCATGGATAGAAATTGTTTTGCGGTATGCGTCTGGTGATGATATCTGCAAACCACTCTTTTAGTTCAGCAGATGTTCTGTCCACAAAGATCTTTAAACAGATGGGACTGAGACTTGCATGTTCGCGCCACATCCAGTCCCAATCACGTTGAGTTTGAGATGATTGGTCAAGCTCGGCTAGTAGCTGAAGAATCGTATCTTGCCCTAATTGCCATACTTGCGATGAATCCGAAGTTATGCGATCGCTCATAATATAGAATCCGTAATCTCCATTCTCCAAATATATCCCACGACGCTAACAGGATGCGATCTATAGTCTAAAAATCACAACTCACGGTAATAGCGATCGGCTTTATGAGATAGGTTGTTGTTGCGATCGCCTTTAAATTAGAGTTAAAATCTGTAGTAACTTATGGTTAACGCCAAAATTATAACGTAATCGATTAAGAAACTTAAATAATGGCACTGAACTTTCAAAAGTTAGCAAAATCAGCCGATTTACCAGATCAGGCTCGTAACACGGGTTATTTAAGCCCAAATAATTGGGATGATTACGGTCATAAAACCTTATTTCTCCTCACAATCTTTGATGAGCAAGGTAATGAGCAGACTATTGGTAATATTAAAATAGGCTTTGTTGGTCAAAATAGCGGATGGACTGAAGAACAAATTCCAGAGCAATTTGAGGTGTTGCCTGAACATTTTTATTCTCTTGGACAGGATGCTGATTATTACAAAAGAGTAGTAAAAAGACTCACTGGAGGAATGGCTATTAATGTTTTAACTGCTCTCGGTGATGTCGTACATGATCCTACTCGGCTTCAGATCGCCGAAAATGAACGCGCTTTTAAGGTTTCTCTACTAAGATCGGTTAACAGATCGTCTATCGAACATCAGTTCCGAAGAATTTTGCGCCATGAAGCACAACTTACTGAATATAATTTCTTCTATGAGAAGGATAAGAATGAACGTTATTCTGGCATAAAAGTCGAGTTTTCTGTTGAGCCAAATACTAAACCTTCTTCCAATATCCATATACTAATTGGTCGTAATGGGGTGGGGAAAACAACCCTGCTGAATAATATGGCTAATGCGCTTCTTCCTGAGAGAGATACTGTAAAAGAAACAGGCTATTTTTCTATTCCATCAACATCCAATGGAACTACCCGAATCACGAATAATTACTTTGCTGGGGTTGTTTCGGTTTCATTTAGTGCTTTTGATCCTTTTGCTCCTCCCAATGATCAGCCTGAAGCCAATGCTGGAATGCGCTATTACTATGTAGGGCTTAAAAAGCGTCATGTTCTGGAAGGTCAGGAGTCATCTCAAGAAGGTCAGGAGTTTTTAGGTCTGAAAAACAAAGACGATTTGTGTCACGATTTCACAAGCAGTCTAAAAATATGTTTTGCGTTGACAGCGAAGAAAGCCCGTTGGATAAATGCGGTTAGGACGTTAGAGTCAGATTTTAATTTTGCTGAAATGGATTTGTGTGATCTTGTTAACATATATGCGGATCTATCCGACAATCAACAGGAGTTTTCTGAAAGAGCAGCAGCACTTTTCAAACGAATGAGTTCGGGTCACGCCATTGTACTTTTAACTGTTACAAAACTGGTTGAAACGGTTGAAGAAAAAACCTTAGAGGCTGTTTGAAAAGGTGGGTATACCTAGGAAAAAGCGTGAAGGGGGAATAAAGTAAAAGGGTCTACAGGAGACCCAATTTATGATAAGACCAGCATACGACACAGACCTC
>JBIKYX010000004.1:0-86470 GCA_044355035.1 Pseudanabaena sp.
AAAATCCGCATTGCCGCCCAAAATTTGCCTGTGGGTTATGATTTAGGTCAAACCAACTATGCGATTTTACCCACTTACAAAAGTGGAACGGCGATCCGTATCGGTACTGATGCAACGATCTTTTTACGCGGTACATTACGCAATAACAAAGATGAGCCTCTATCTCAACTGTCTGGAGAATTCATTTCTCTATCCGATCCCAAGTGGACTCCCTTACAAATATTCACGAATAAAGTAGGCAAGTTTGTCTTAAAAGGAATTAAACCAGGTCGCTATGAGTTAAAAATGTTTAACGATCCACCTGCCATCTTCTCCATTGACATTCCTGAAGGGAAAACTGGTGTTTATGATTTAGGTGCGGTGCGATCGCGTTAACACTAAGTTCCTGATAGCGATCGCAAATCAGCATCCATAAAACTACGATCGCCTAAAACCTTGAGCATGGGACCAAGTGCGCCAAACTGGACAATGCTAAGGGATGCGGCGGGTACATCAATGCGATCGCGATATCGACCCAAGTCAATTCCCAATAAACTACAGAGAATCACTCGAATCGTTGCCTTATGGGAAACTACTAGCACGTTACCCGATGAGTACTGCTCTTGGATTTCGGCGATCTCTAAGGAAGCTCGACTAGCCAGTTGGACTGCGGTTTCGCCACCTGTGGGTGGATTCCATGCAGGTTCCGTTAACCAACGTAGATAATCTTCGCTATAGTTCTCTTTCACAAACTCATTGGTTAAACCTTCCCATTTGCCATAGCGCAACTCTCGCAAGCCATCACGAAATTGCATTTCCATGTCGATCGCTTCACATAATGGTTTTGCAGTAGCGATCGTGCGTTTCATCGGACTCACAAACACAGCATCCCAAGCGATCGCTTGATGGGCTTTAGCAAAGGCTGCTGCCATGCTCTGCCCATTATCCGTTAATACAGGATCAAGATCGCCACAATAGCCACCAGTGCGACTATAGGCTGTTTCACCATGACGAAGCAGGTATAGTTTTAAGCTCATAATTCCTTATTGATTTACTCCCCTCTCCCTATGGGAGAGGGGCTGGGGGTGAGGGTTTAATGCGGATAACGCCAGTTCACAATTTCAGGTTTATCGATGCCATGCTCGTAGGCATATTGACGACATTCGATTTGCTGATTGCGGAGAGATTCCTTCGCATGAGCGCCGATATTTTGCAGCTTCGGCACACGGTCAATCACATCGATCGCTAGGCTAAAGCGGTCAACTTGGTTGCTAATTGCTAGTTCCAAAGGCGTATTGATATTGCCCTTTTCCTTATAGCCGCGCACATGGAGATTTTTGTGATTTTTGCGGCGATAGGCGAGACGGTGAATCAGCCAAGGATAACCGTGGAAGTTGAAAATAATCGGTTTATCAATGGTGAAGAGTGAGTCAAAATCGCGATCGCTTAAACCGTGGGGATGCTCGGTGTCAGGTTGCAACTTGAACAGATCGACGACATTAATAAAGCGAATTTTCAATTCGGGGAAATGTTCCCAAAGTAGAGTCGTAGCGGCTAAAGCCTCAAGGGTGAGAATGTCACCACAACCAACCATGACCACATCAGGTTCCACACCTTGATCGTTACTTGCCCAATCCCAAATGCCTAAGCCCTTGGTGCAATGGATGATCGCCTCATCCATATCCATAAATTGTAAATGCATCTGCTTATCACAGACAATCACATTCACATAATCAGTACTGCGTAGGCAATGATCGGCAACTGAGAGCAAACTATTCACATCGGGTGGTAAATAGATTCGCGTTACGTCGGCACTCTTGTTAACCACCACATCAAGAAATCCAGGATCTTGATGGGTAAAGCCATTGTGATCTTGTCGCCAAACTGTAGAAGTAATCAACAAATTAAGCGAAGAGATGGGCGATCGCCAAGGAATTTTTTGACTGATTTCCAACCATTTACAATGTTGATTGATCATCGAGTCAATTACATGTACAAAAGATTCATAAGTTGAGAAGAATCCATGCCTTCCCGTGAGCAAGTAGCCCTCTAGCCAACCTTCCAGAGTATGTTCACTGAGGATTTCCATCACCCGCCCATCGGCAGCGAGTTCACCACCATCAGCATCTTCGGGAAGATATTCGGCAATCCAGAATTTTTTGCTAACTTCGTAAATCGCTTGCAATTTATTCGATGTGTTCTCATCGGGACCAAAGACACGGAAATTGTCCATGTTTTGACGCATCACATCGCGGAGAAATACACCCAAGGGTTTAGTGTTTTCCACTTCAATTTGCGCGTGATTATCGAGTTTCACACCATACTGACGGAAATCAGGCATCCTTAAAGCTCGACGCACTAAGCCACCATTGGCGATCGGGTTCGCACTCATACGGCGATCGCCTTTAGGTGCAAGCTCTTGCAATTCGGGGATCAACTTACCCGCAGCATCAAACAGTTCTTCAGGTTTGTAACTCCGCATCCAATCTTCTAGCATTTGCAAATGCGCGGGATTGTTATGCATTCCTGACAGAGGAACTTGGTGCGATCGCCAAAAACCTTCCACTTTGTGACCATCAACTTCCTTGGGACCAGTCCAACCCTTAGGAGTCCGAAATACGATCATCGGGAACTTAGCGCGTTTGGGAATACCCGTACTGCGAGATTCCTGTTGAATGCTTCTAATTTCGTTAATGCAATGTTCTAATGTCGCTGCGATCGCTTGATGCATCGAATCTATATCAGAACCTTCCACAAAATAAGGTTGATAGCCATAGCCGATAAAGAGACTTTCTAGTTCTTCATGACTGATTCTTGATAGGACAGTCGGATTGTTAATCTTATATCCATTCAAGTGCAAAATCGGTAATACCGCGCCATCACGAATCGGATTGATAAACTTGTTAGAATGCCAAGCCGTCGCGAGAGGACCAGTTTCCGATTCGCCATCCCCGACCATCACCACCGAGATTAAATCAGGGTTATCGAAGACAGTCCCGTAGGCATGGGAAACGCTATAACCAAGTTCACCGCCCTCATGGATTGACCCAGGAGTTTCAGGTGTGCAGTGACTACCGATTCCCCCAGGAAAAGAAAATTGTCTGAAGAAGCGTTGCATTCCTTCTTCGTCTTCAGTAATATCGTGATAAATCTCAGAATAGGTTCCTTCGAGATACACAGGACCTAACACTCCAGGTGCGCCATGTCCAGGTCCCGCAAGAAAGATCGCATTCAGATCGTATTTCTTAATCAAACGATTTAGATGCGTATAAACAAAACTGAGGCCAGGACTTGATCCCCAATGTCCTAGCAAACGATTTTTGACATGTTCTGGCTTCAACGGTTCGCGCAAAAGTGGATTCTCACGCAAATAGATCATTCCGATCGCCAGATAATTGCAAGCCCGCCAGTAAGCATCAATTTTACGAAGTTCTTCAGCGCTAAGTAAAGGTTCTGCAATAGTGGAGCGGGCAGTACCGTAACAACTGATGGACTCGTTAACTGACTTGTTAGATAAGTCAGGATCAGCCATTTTGAGAGGAGTAGATACCATAAAACTATGAATTGTTCCTGTCGTTAATTTGTGTTTTGACTTCTCACAACACAACTTTACATGGAATTTGTTCTTTTTAGAACTATATACTGATTTGTTTTAGATTTTTAAATGGAAAACTTTATATAGAAGTATAAGGTTTTTGTTTGAAAATTTACTCTATTTCTAGCGTGGGTATGCCTTTAAAAACTTCACACAAAAAAGTAGGGACAATTCATGAACTGTCCCTACTTTTGGGGATCACACTTCTTTTTGAATAGAACTTTTAGCTACAAGCTACAGGTGCGCCAATTTCTTTAGGTGTGGCAAAAGAAGTTCCACAACTGCAAGACTTGCTAGCGTTAGGATTGCGGAAACGGAACCCACCGCCTAATAAATCTTCGGTGTAGTCCAGTTCCAAACCTTGCAACTGCGGTAAATTGCTATTGTTAATCACAATCTTCACGCCGTTATATTCGTATTGATTGTCATCAGTTTCCAATTGATCCACAAAGTCCATCAAATAAGACAAACCCGAACATCCGCCTTGTTTAATCCCTAAACGTAGAGGAGCCGTGGTTGCGCGTTGACTTTGGAGATTTCTCACGCGGGCGATCGCGGCATCAGTCAATGTAATCATCCGAATTTTTCCTATATACAAATCTTGCTAAGTGCTATATTAGTCTGCGAGTTAGTCTTCTAGCAATACAAGGGCAATGCTTGCAAGGGAGACATTGGTATAACCAGCGACTTTAACGGCTTTATAAAGTGGCTTAGTGAGAGGACATTTATGCACACCCAACAGACGAACACCTTGATCGAGTAGTAGTCCAGTCTTAAAGTGAAAATTGCGATGTAACTTTACAGCCTTAGCAAGTTTGGTCTTAGGGTTAAAACAAACCATGATATTTATCCAATAATTTCAACAACTACCCTATATTATCTCAAGCATCTAAAAATTAGTATGTTGGGTCGTTAGGGCAGCTTCGCCGCCCTATGTCCCTAAGTTTAAAATTTGATTAGCTGAAAGCTTTAATTCAGGAAATATCTGCGATCGCACTAGCTGATCACCCCGAAACTGCTCTAGTTGATAGGTTCGCGATTGATTCAAAGTATAAACACTGACTGTGGGCAATTTAGGAACACCAATAAAGCGTCTACCGCCAAGGGCGCGATAATCAACTATCCAATATTCTGCAATCCCTAAAGCCTCGTATTCTTCTAGTTTTTTGGCATAGTCATCTTGCCAATTGGTACTAGCTACCTCTAATACTAAACGGGCTGATTTTCCATTTGTGATTGTTGAAGCAGTCTTCCAGAGCGGCTCTTTCGCCAATTGTAAGCGATCTAAAATGATTAAATCAGGAACATAACCATTTAGCTCGCTCATCGGTTTGATACAGCAAGTTTTTGGCATAAACCAAGGCAAATTAAGCCGATCTATTTCACGGTCAAATCGGCGTGTTGCCAATCCAATAATTTCTTCATGATCTCCGACTGGTCTCACCTCAACTATTTCTCCGTCAATAAGTTCATAGCGCCTACCATCTTCAGGATATTGATCAATAAAATCTGTAAAAGTCAGCTTGCGTAAAATTGTCTGTACCATTTATTTACCTTACGCTTGTTCTTCTTAAGGTTTTGCTTTCTGAAAGCACTTGCCATAACTGCCATAATAATATTACGTTTCCCCAAGCTAATCCGTTAAATTAATTTGCTATGCAATTTGCCGATCGCCTTCAGCCACTCCAGTCTAATGTCTTTGCCGATATGGATATCGCTAAAAGTCGCGTCATTGCTACAGGAATTCCTGTAATTGATCTTTCTTTGGGATCGTCAGATCTGCCCACTGATGCATTTATTTTGGAAGCGATCGCTACAGCCTTAAATGATCCCACGACCCACGGTTATTCTTTATTTGCTAGTACTCTAGACTTTCGTGAGGCGGTAGCAGATTGGATTTGGCGAAGATTTGATCTTAAAGTTGATCCAGACACAGAAGTTCTGCCCCTAATTGGCTCTCAAGAAGGTACAGCCCATTTACCCCTTGCCCTACTTAATCCAAATGACATCGCCCTCTTACAAGACCCAGGATATCCCTCCCACTATGGCGGTATTCATCTAGCCAGTGGACAGGTCTATGGAATGCCATTACTGGCTGAAAATGATTTTTTACCTATATTTGAAGATATTCCTGATGTAGTATTAGCACAGTCAAAAATGATGGTACTGAGCTACCCCCATAATCCCACCACGGCAACCGCCACATTAGAATTTTTCCAGTCCGCCGTTACCTTTTGCAAAAAACATGATCTGGCGCTAGTACATGATTTTCCCTACCTTGATCTAGTCTTTGATGGCTCCACTCCACCGTCAGTATTGCAAGCCGATCTCGATCGCCATGTGGCGATCGAATTCTTTACTATGTCCAAGTCCTATAACATGGGAGGCTTTCGAGTCGGTTTTGCGGTCGGCAATCGGGACTTAATCAAAGCATTACGCCAAGTCAAAGCAGCCGTCGATTTTAATCAATACCAAGGCATCATGCGTGGTGCAATTAAAGCTCTTGCAGGCGATCGCGCTCCGATTGATCGTGTAGTTTCTACATTTAAAGAGCGACGCGATGTGATGATCGAAGCACTCAAAGCGATCGGTTGGGAAATCCCTATTCCCACTGCCACCATGTACCTTTGGGCAAAACTCCCAGATCGCTACGCCCATGATTCGGTTAAATTTTGTTTGGATTTAATTTCCGCTACGGGGGTAGCTTTGTCTCCTGGCACGGGTTTTGGAAAACATGGTGAAGGTTATGTGCGTTTTGCTTTAGTATATCCTCCTGAGATTTTGCGAGAGGCAGCTATGAAAATTGGAAGTTTTTTATATTAAGTAACTCCAATTAACTCCAAGAAGCAAATCGCCCGCTTTGCGAGCAAATCAGTTTCCTTGAGTTTTATATTTAGTTTATAAGTTTTACATTTAATTATTCTTGCCTAATTGCAAGAATTTCGTGGATTTAAAGCTATTATTACTTATCCAATTATTTGTCTAAGATTTCTGGCTGAAGATAGTTGAATTTGTTGAAACCTTAGTGCGGTTATTGCTAAGCTATAACTTAGAGCATTATCTGTAACCAGCAAATTATGATCTAAAAAACCAAACACCAAGTAGTAGCGCAGGCTCGAAAATAACGGTGAGGATTGATTCATGATGTTCAATAGAAATCAAAACGGTCAGGCATCCAAAGAACCCAATAAAGCCACATCAGTAGATGAAGATGTAACTACTGTTGATTGGATGATCATGACTGATATTGGTACAAGAATCGGCAAAATCCCTAAGTCTAAGCCAGAATCACAACTACAATCTAAGCCAGAGCCACAATCTAAGCTAGAGCCACAATCTAAGCCAGAGCCAAAATCAGAGTTTAAACAGGTAACTAAACAAGAGCCGAATAAATTATCGGCGATCACCACGCCCACTCAAGTATCCAGTAATCAAGCTGCCGATGATGATCGCGAAGATATTGAGTGGCTACAGTCGCTAGATTTAGATAAACCAATTGAGCGAATACTTTCCACGAGAAAAACCACGGGAAATAATCAGCAAAATGCAACTAACAATGCGGATGGAAATGGCAACAATGGCAACAATGATGTTGAGAAAATTGATTGGCTGATTGTTTCTGACCTGAATAAGAAAAAGATCGATTCGGGATTTAACCATAATTCCAATTCTTCGGAAAGTTTACCTATCGCTTCGCCAAATATCCCCCCAGATCACACCGTACTTCATGTCTATCCCCCCTCTGTCGAGATACAGACGAATATTGTTAGTGCCTCAAATCCAGAGAATGATTTTGGTGATTTGGGATTAGATGACTTGGAATTGAGCGCGGATGATGACTTAGGTGATTTACAGTTTGATGACTTCGATGAGATGAAACTCAATGAGTTAATCAGTGGTATTGGTGTAACTGATAACAAACTTCAAGAGTTATCTGAACTAATGGATGACAAATTCTCTTTGAATGATTATTCTGACGGCAGTAATGATCATGATTTAGAGCATGAGTTAGATACGATTTTGGGAATCGCAAGTACTATATATCCAAATGATAAATTGGGTATTGTCTCTGAACAATCATATTCGCATGTAGAAGAAGATTTGAGGTTAGAAGAAAATTTAATCGATGATTCTAACAACTTAGAAGATGATTTCACGAGTTTACAGGAAGATTTAGTCAGTGAATTCGGTGATTTAGCAGAATACCCAGTTGCAGGATATCCATCTGATGATTTAGCAGAATATCCAATTGCTGACTATCCAGTTGATGATTTAGTAGATTACCCAGTTGCAGAATATCCATCTGATGATTTAGCAGAATATCCAATTGCTGACTATCCAGTTGATGATTTAGTAGATTACCCAGTTGCAGAATATCCATCTAATGATTTAGCAGAATATCCAGTTGATGATTATCCAGTTACAGAATATCCATCTAATGATTTAGCAGAATATCCAGTTGCAGGATATCCATCTGATGATTTATCAGAATACCCAGTTGCAGGATATCCATCTGATGATTTATCAGGATACCCAGTTGATAATTTAGAAGAATATTCGTCTGATGTCGCAAATGACTTTCAAGAAGATTTAGGTGGAGATTATGGGATTCCAAATGAATATCTAACTGAAAATTTCGCTGTTACAGAAGAATTTGAAACTGCTCAAGATGCTTTTGTTAGTGATGGTTTTAACAGCCCAAATTATGACGAAGAGTTTGCTAGGCAAGAAATTAACGTTCCAGATCTTGTCAACCCTCTTGATGATGGATTTGGAGAAGTATCGCCTATAGTTTTAGACGCAAGTCTCCTTGGCGATGAAATATGGACTAGCTCAGCGATCGCTAGTTCCGAAGCCTTGGATGGCGAGAACCTCGAATCAAATTTTGAAAATGCATTTGCTGGCGATTGGGGCGAGGAATCCCAAGATATAAGCTCAGACATAAATTCAGATATAAATAATGATGCTATCTGGGATAGTTCTGCCAATATTATTCCTGAAGTCATTACATCTACAACAATTGAGAATGCCTTCGGCTCCGTTGATGATTGGGCGATCGCACCACAAGTAGATGCATTACAAGTAGACCCTCTCCAGTCCGAACCATTTGACCTACCAATAAATGTTGGATTTCACTTTCCCTCTGACTTACCTATAGATTTACCCTCTGGTTTGCCCATAGATTTACCACCAGAAGAAGAATTTTTACAAGGATTGGAAGAAGATATTGAAGTTCCATCCAAATCCATAGCTAAATCTCCATTCACAGAGCAAGAATATCTGGAATTACAGGAATATGATCGGATTTTTGCCGCCGCAGAAGTTACGCCTGAAATCATCTCAGAGAATAGCGCAGAATTAGCGATCGCCTCGGTTTCTAATGTTGATGCAAACATTGGAGCTAATGTGGGGATGGGAGTTGCGAATGATCAAGAAAATACTTATTTACAATCTGAGATTGATTCTGCCGAAATAGATGATTTAGGTTGGAACCCTGATGCAGAGTCTCAGTTACTTGCTGATATGGAGACTGAGGACTATGAAGAATGGAATGACGACCTACAGTCGGAAAACCTCCTAGGCGGTAATGATCATGATTTAGATTGGAACGGACAGCCCGAAAGCGCCCTAGTTGAAGAATTAGAGATTACAGATGATGATTATGCAGAGTGGCAGACTGAATTACAATCTGAAGATGATAATGACACTTCTTGGCAAGATGGTTTAGATGGGTTAATTGACTCTGAACAATATTCTGTAGACTATTCTGGAGACTATTTAGATGGTTTTGAAGTGATTGCTGATCAAATACCTGATAAAATACCTCAGATTGTTACTTCAGGTGGAACAGTCGATGAGTTAATTCATAATGAGGTCAATCACAACAATGATGATTTATTAGAATCTGATTTATTAGAACCCGATAACTTAGTACCTGATAACTTAATACCTGATACCATTGATTCTTACATTAATGGAAATTCCAATTTATCCTCCGATTGGGATGAGTTTGAACAACCAAAAACCGAACAGATTGTAGATTTTGATTTTGCTGATGATTTTAGTGATTATGAAGCGACTTCATTGCTAAGCGCGTCCCTAAATAGTCCTTCTTCTAATGACTGGAAACCTGATGAAAATCAGTCTACGGTTGTCGATGATTTTGATGACATGGACAGTATTATCGATGAAAATTTTGATCTTGCTTCCTTTGATGAAGGTCAGTTCCCAGAAACTCCTCTGACTAACTCTGATAGTGTCAATATCGCGACAACACTGACCCCTAATCGTGTTATTCCTATTCCCTCAGTCAGTATACCTAAGCCCGAATTTACGGATTTGCCAGCACCCGCGATCGCCAGTAAAGATAATTTTTCCGAAGACATGCTCTTGGAAGACTCTTTTGCTAACGATTTACTCGACCAAAACTATGACTTAGATGTAGATCCTTTTGAAGAAGCTTTGGCAATTGATCTATTGAATGGTTATACATCTAGCACCTCTGGATTCGAGCAAATAGATGATTTTGCCCCAGCGAGTGAGATTTTGCCGCCGCCAAATTCAACACCACCTTCAAAAACACCTTCAAATTTTGTCATGGCTCCCAGTAATAACGATTTTTTAGATGATTTTGATTTCGACAGTATCGAAGTTGAAGATTTTGGTGGTAAGGATAACTCTCGATTTCCCAAAATTTCTACTGGGTTAAACCCTTCCGCTCCCTCACCTGACCCTATTGCCAAATCAGAACCGTCGATCAATAATCCCTTCTTGCCTCCTCCATCACTACCGCCACTTCCTCCTAAGCGTAATCATACTCAAGGAAGAACTGCTACTGGTATTTCTCAAAATTCTTCCATTCAACCACAGAATATTCAACCAAATATTCAACCAACAAGAGATTATGTAGATAACATTGACGAAGACAGTAATTTTGATGGTTTTCATATTCAAGAGCATCAGAATAAATTTCAAAATTCAGTGCGTAAGCCTGTTAATTTGGTTGATGAAAGTTGGTCAGATTTATTGAATGCTGATACTGTCATTTCAGGTGTATTGCATTCACCACCTGCAAACATGAACCCAAATGTGGCTATGTCACAACAATCAATAGGCTCAACCGCAGGTAAAAATTCACAGGGTAGAGATAGTCGAGGTCAAGCTTCGGCAAGAAATAATTTTCAACGTCAACCCAATAACCTTCCAGATTTTGCTGATCTCGGACTAGAGATTCATGACGATAATACTGATTGGTCGGGATTACTGGATAGTGATGAGGCTAATGATAGTATCACTTCTATCAGTACCCAGATGCCGCCCTTGCCAAGGGCGCAAGTAGATATTTCTGCTTTCAATACCAACATTACAGGGAGCAGTCCTACTAGAGAATTACCTCGCGATCAGCGTCAACCTGTGGCAAATTATGGTGATGCCAATCAGGTCAGAATGGGGACTCCCCCTGATCAAATGAACTTCAATCGATTTACTGAAAATAATTATGATTCTTACGGCTCTAGCCAAGGTACAGCAGCCCAAAATCGCAACAAACCTCAGTCAAAAACTTCTACCCTCAGTCTAGAATCGCTTTGGCAAAGTTACTTAAAAATCCCTGTGATTGGGCTAGGTGCGATCGGGGCGGCTTTTCTGCTATATACCCTAACCAATAAGCCGATTTTCGAGTTGGGCTTACGCTGGGGTATGTTCAAGGATGCAAGTGGTCGAGATTTTAGGGATGCAGATTTTAGAGGAGTCAAGCTGGATAATGTTAACTTCAGTAAGGCTATTCTCACTGGCGCAAAGATGCAAGACGCGAGTCTTTCGGGTGCAAATTTTTATGAGGCAAATCTTAATGGGGTGAACTTCACTAATGCTAATTTGAGGGGCGCTCGATTAATTAGGGCAAGTGTTGTTTGGTCAGAGTTTAAAAACACGCAAATGACTCTTGCCGATCTCGCTGAAGCAGATCTCACACGATCAAATTTTGCCACTGCGAAGATGGAAGGTGCAAACTTAAAAGATTCTAAAATAGGCGCTCAAGGAACTGAGGCTGCGACTATTTTTAGCCCGACTACCTTGCTAGCTTGGCAGATAGTCAATGAGCCGAAAAGTAACCGTAATTTAGCTAATCAAAATTTAGCGGGATTAAATCTCAGTTTTACCAGTCTCAAGAAGGCTAATTTGTCTGATGCTAATCTCAATTTTGTGGATATGACTAAAACGGATTTGAGCGGTGCAAATCTAACTGGAACTCAGGTTAATGGAGCTAATTGGACTGGCGCAAATCTGGCTGCGATCAACCTCTCTAATGTTGTTTTTGATAAGAGTAAGTTGCCTAAAACCGATGAGACAACGACTTGTCCCAATGGGAAAAAGGGTCCATGTAAGTTCCTCTAAGGTAATATGCTCATGACTAGTGACTTCTCTCCAATTACGATTCTAGCTATCCAAATTACTGCTGTGGCAGTTTGGCTAGGTTTGGTGTTTTTAGCATCAGAAATCTTGCATCGTTTTAAGCAAGATCCCGAACTAGTTCGTAAAGTGGTACATATTGGCACTGGGCATGTGTTGCTGATCGCTTGGTGGTTACAGATACCGACATGGCTATGCGTATCCGCAGGAGTAACTTTTACGGCGATCGCTTTAGCATCTCACCATACAAATATTTTGCCAATGCTGAATGATGTGGGACGTAAGACCTACGGGGTATTTTATTATGCTTTGAGTATTACGATTTTAGTTGGGCTTTTATGGGATCACCACCCACAATATGCCGTAATTGGTGTGATGGTGATGTCGTGGGGAGATGGCATGGCGGCTCTCATTGGTAAACGTTTTGGCAAACATACTTTTATCTATATGGGAAACAAGCGTAGTCTCGAAGGCTCTTTAGCGATGTTTGTTACTAGTTTGATCGTTATGCTGGGTATTTTTGCTTCTGGTCATAGCCTTTCACCGCATGACATAGGTGTTGCCATACCTGTAGCAGCGATCGCGGCGATGCTTGAGGCATTTTCTCCTGGTGGTACAGATAACCTTTCAGTTCCTCTAGCCAGCGCTTCTCTGAGTTATTTTCTACAAATTTATACGTTGATATAGTGATTTTGCGATCGCTTAAAAAATGAAAATGAAAAAGTAAAAATTTAGAAATAATGGCAAGAGATTTATTTCATAATATCGTTAAGCAATCGCTCCAAGCAGAAGGCTGGGAGATTACCCATGATCCTTTTCCTGTTGACTATGGTGATGTGCAAATGCAAATTGATTTAGGCGCGGAGCGTCTATTTGCTGCCGAACTTGAAGACAAGAAAATTGCTGTTGAAGTCAAAAGTTTTACTAAACCATCGGCTATATCAGAATTTCATACGGCTATTGGACAATACTTAAATTACCGCTATGCTTTAAGAAAGAAAGAACCTAA
Source organism: Pseudanabaena sp. (assembly GCA_044355035.1). Classification (GTDB taxonomy): domain Bacteria; phylum Cyanobacteriota; class Cyanobacteriia; order Pseudanabaenales; family Pseudanabaenaceae; genus Pseudanabaena. The sequence goes on from JBIKYX010000004.1 coordinate 12,993, forward strand.
TCGAACATTATATTTGGCTATTCCTTCTGCCACTTACGATGAATTTTTTAGATTACGCTTCATTGAAGAAATTGTCCAAGATCAGCAAGTTCTTCTTTTGATTTATAACGTTCAAACTGGTGATATTCAATGGATAAACTAGATGTCTACCGACAAATTGTTCAAGAAATTCTGACTGAACATGGCAAGGTTCAACCAGTATATGGTGAAATTTCAATGAAGTTGCTATTCGATGTTGAGCGCGATCGCTATCAATTGCTTCGTACTGGTTGGCAAGGCGATCACCGAGTTTTTGGCGCTTTAATTCATATTGATTTAGAGGATGGCAAAATCTGGATTCAATATGATGGAACGGAGATCGGTGTTGCTAATGAACTCACAGAAAAAGGCATTCCAAAGACAGACATTGTGTTGGCTTACCATTCGCCGTTTATGCGTCAATACAATGGTTTTGCGATCGCTTGACAAGTAAAAAGGAGAAAGTAAAAAGGAAAAAGTTTTTGGACTACAAAAATCGGATTTTACGCGCTGCATAAAGACACATCTTTAGTAAAACTATGCCCTCTCGAACGTGGGCAATATTAGAAGTTCCGTAGATGCGTGGTTGATAGCGAATTGGTACTTCGACAATATGTAGGTTAAGTTTAGCTGCACCAAAGAGTAAATCAAAGTCACCAAAGGGATCGAAATCTCCAAAATAGTGACGTTGTTCCACAATCCTTTCGTAATCACTGCGCCATAGAACCTTTGTGCCACAAAGGGTGTCTTTGAGTCTTTGATTTAATAGAAAAGAAAAAAGACTCGCAAAGAATTTATTGGCTAAAGTATTTAACCAAGGCATTGCGACATCACTGCGAGGATATACCAATCGGGAACCGTTAATAAATTCACCATGCCCTGAAGCGATCACTTCTAAGAATTGAGGCAGAGCTTCAGGTGCAACCGTTAAATCAGCATCGAGAATCATCAGCACATCACCTGTAGCATGGGCAAATCCTAGTCGCACAGCATCGCCTTTGCCTTTGCCTGATTGTTGCAGAGTCTTATAGGAAAATTGCGAATTAGGTTGTTGCTCTGCGAGTTCTGATTGAATGGTATCCCAAGTGTTATCGGTGGAATTTCCTTCGACAAAGATAATTTCGGTATGTTTTCCTAATGCGGGAATACGAGCAAAAATCGATTTGATGTTACCCGACTCATTTCTGGTCGGAACAACAATACTAACGCTTGGCAAAGAGTCTTGCAAAATATTGGGGCTAGATGGGTGATCGCTTGGTTCGCAAAACTGCTTTCTAGCAATCACATAATGCGTCAGACAAAGCTGTTCGATTATAGGCAGATGACAAATAAATTGATTAATCAGTTTGGAGAGAATGGGAATATTTTTTGGAAATAGAAAGCGTTTACTTTGTTTAACGGGAATATATCCCGTAATTTCTAAAAAGTTGAGGATATCTGGTACGGCTAACCAGTTTTGTAAAGGTTGAGGGCGGCGCTGTCCAATCTTTTCGGCGAACCATAACAAAGGTTCCCATAGGTAATTATGGAAAGAAAGAATAATTCTGGTATGAGGAGAACAAAAGACTTGCAATTTTTCGAGAACTGTCTGAATGTCGCTGAGATAGCCCATGACTCCAGAGAGAATAATGTAGTCAAAATGTTGAATTCCTATTTGTTCAGGCGTAATTTTTTCTACATCTAAACTATAGAACTGTAAGTCTGGATATTTTTGCTGGGCGATCGCGACAACTTTTTCAGACAGATCGATTCCCACACCAATTTCAGGTTTCGTAGCCGCTAATAAATCACCTGTACCACAGCCAATATCTAATACTTTTGCATTAGCTGGAATCAGGAATTGATGAAGTTCTTCTAAATCTTGGTAATAATATAAATTTCGCTGCCGCCAGCGATCGAGGCGGCTAGCAAATTCGTCAAAATGTTCCCAAACTTGTTTTTTATATGTGTCTTGCATTCTACTTATTTAATCTTATTTAATCAGTACTAGCTGCCACGATTTAATTACACCAATTACCTCGGCAGACTGTTCGGTTCTATTAACTTGCCCATTAATTTTAGGACTAAGCCAAGCGTAACTATTGGGAGTAAGTTCAGCGATTGATTGCAATTGTTTCCCTAGTTTTGGTGTGTAAAAACTCAGTAAAAGCCAATTAGGGTGATCCGCATTTTTAACCCAAACCAGTGGATCGGTGGGATCAAGATCGGGTTGAATTACAAAATTAATAACTTCATTTTTTAAAATATTGGCGATCGCTGGTTGTTGTAGACCAATTCGCATTTCGGGAGAGCGATCGCTAAATGCACCATTTAATCCTGCAAAAGATATTGCCAGCCAAATCGGAATTAGAATGCCAAACTGCCAATGATAGGGCGATCGCATCCAGTATAAAGCGAACCAACCAAACCCAGCCAGAAAAGCGAAAATGATATATGGCTGTACCTGAGATGATATGGGTATTATCTGCAAAGTGAATAAACTTGCGCCAATTACAAGGATAAGCCCTAATATACAAACACTCATGCGAAACCACCGCTTGTAAGCGAGACGTTCTAACGCATAAGCTGCAAACAAAGCCCAGAATGGAACAATTTGAATTGCATAGTAGGGCATTCGGGTTGAGAAAAGTGTCAATAGACAAAAGAAAACTAAGGGATAGCCTAACAGTAGGGAAATATTAATAAATTTTTTGCGATCTTGGCAAATCCAAATTATTCCCGCGATCGCCAATAGACTCCAAGGTAATGTATTTGCGGGAAGATTCCAAAAATAGTACAGCAGAGAATTATCAGGATTGTATAAGTTGGGGTCAGAGCTTCGTAAATGTAAAAGCTTGCCAAATAATTGCTCAAAAGGGAGGATTCCGTAACGTTGCCAACTAGCCCACAGCCATGCGATCGGCAAAATTGCACCAATACCAATACCGACATAAATTCCTAAATTTCGCCATAGTTGCTGTCTTAATAAGTATGGCAATAGGGCGATCGGAAATAGTGCCACCATAAAGCTTTTCAGGCAAAACCCGATTCCTAAAGTTGTCCCCGCGATTAATCCAAATCCAAATTTTTGCGAACTTGTTTTACTTTCGGTGGCTTTTAATAAAGCTAAAATTCCCACCAATTCAACAGCAGTTAGTACAATATCTTGAGACACAACGCGAGAATTGTGAAGCCATAGAAACATGGTTGGTAATATACAAGCAGCTAATATTGCACTAGTTGCATTCAGTAATCTTTTGCCAATGCTGTAGGTTAAACAAATACTTAAAATAGAAGCGATCGCATTGGGTAAACGCGCAGTTATCTCCGATCTTCCAAATAATTTGTAACTGATCGCAATTAACCACTGCAATCCAATTGCGCGATCGTATATAGGCGTTCCCCACCATTGCATACTATACCAATCTTGACCTTCGGCAATCCAACGTGCCTGAGTTGCATAATAGGATTCGTCATGAGCCATTAAACTTGGGTTGTTGCCTTGTAGTAGCAACAAAGGAATACCCCAACCAATTAATAGAATATAGGGATGTCCAATCGCGAATTTAGTAATTATTTTTAGGATTTTCTTAGTCAGCAAAATCTACTTACGAACATTAAAAACAAATTTGTCACTCAAAGCATAACTTGATACCGCCCCCAAAGCGATCCCAATCATTGTATTTAGTGCAGGATGCATACCCAACCAATCGAATAACGGGAATAGTATTAGAACTCTAAGTGAAATCACGGAAGCTACAGATACATGGTACTTCGGTAGTTCTCGCAGATAAATTTCTTGCCATCGTAATTTTTCTACTTGCCAAACAAATTGACGATAGCAAAAGAAACTTATTAACAAGCAAATCTCGGTCACACATGCATTACCAAGCGATCGCAATAGCGGTGTATTTAAATTAAAAATATCCACTAAAACGACAATTAAAAGAATATTTAGGAAGGTTAGCAATACTCCTACAAATAAAAATCTGAAACTACGTTGTCGCCAAAGTTTCTGAACAATTTTTCCTAAAGAAATTTCTATAGGATTTGGTTTTGGCTTTTCACCCATGTTTAGCTCAATTAAGATTTTTTCTTTTTGTTTTTATTTGAACCAAATCCTTTAGCATTAGGCTTTTTAGGTGTAAGCGATCGCTCTTTCTTCTCTTCAATTTCACGAAGCTTAGACAAATTATCAAGCATTTCTCGAATTGCAAGAATTTTATCGGATGGTTTCGGCTTTAACTCCTCTGGCGAAAAATCTGACTCTTGTTTTAGCCCCAGAGATACCTGTGCTGCTGCCCACGATCCCGTAGCCCACTCATCAAGCTCACGATTGGCAAATACTTCTTCTATTAGATTTACTGCTTCTACAGCTTTTAATTGAATGAGATTGCTCACCACTACTGAATTGAGATAGTCCCCATCCTGAACACGATAATTTTGCAATTGTGCCATCAGAGCATTAACACAAGCATCACGAGATTCTGGATGAGTTTTCCCAATCTCCTCTAATCCATTGGCAAGCGTCACTCGCACATATTCTTCTTGAGTCGCGTCTGTAAGAATATTAGTAAATGGCTCGATCGCGATCGCCCCAGCATTGCGACCAATTCCGCGAATTTCTTCATGGAGCCAATCATCTTCAGGAAACTTTTGTAATTGAGCGATATAGAGTTTAACTCCTTCTTCTGGAGAGATCTGAACTAAGGCTCTGAGTACATGAATTTCACAAAATATTAGTTCGCCATCATCATCAACAAGTTCGTCATCTGCAATAAGTCGGCTCAGTTCAGGCAAGTCGGCTGCGCTTAGTCCAAATTGGCTTGCATAGTCTAGCCACTGCTTGTCATCCCATCTTGTTTTTTCCTGTAAATTAATCAATTTGGCTACAGGGTCTTGATAGGAATTAATGGTTGACATAGCTCTAAGGTATTGAAGTTATTGATTAGGAATGTGGGAATTAGCGATCGCCAGTTACATGATTGTATATAATGCGATCGCTATTTGTTCTGAACTAATTACCAACGCAACAAATTAAACTGTTCCATATCCACGGTGTCGCGACTGCGATAAATCGAAAGCACGATCGCTAGACCAACGGCGGCTTCAGCAGCAGCGATCGAAATTACAAAAATCGTAAATACTTGACCGCGAATACTTGCGGAATCGAGATAATTCGAGAAAGCCATCAGATTTATATTGACAGCATTTAACATCAATTCCACAGACATCAGTACGCGCACAGCATTACGACTGGTAATCAAGCCATAAATGCCAATACAAAACAGCGCGGCGGCGATAATCAAAAAAGGTTCTAAAGACATATCTGTTTACGATTATTTTCTTGTTCCCCTCTCCTGCGGGAGAGGGGCTAGGGGTGAGGGGTTAATAAACTTTACTTAGTAGAAGCAACAAGTTGCTCTTTAGGCTTTTCTAATAACTCAAGCGAATCTTCATCAACTTGACCGACTTTGACGGTATCAGGCACAAGCTCACGGCGAGCTAGCACGATCGCCCCAATCAAAGCGACCAGTAACAATACCGAAGCCAATTCAAAAGGCAGTAAGTAATCGCTGAAGAAATGCTGACCGATAACCACCATTGTCGATGGTAACTTGGCAATACTAGGTGCGATCGCCCAATTTGTAGAAGTGACAGTGACACCTAAAAGGGCAAATAATCCTAAACAAACAACGCCTGTAACGACACTGCGTAAAGCGCCATATTTGACATCTTGGTAATCTTGACGTTTATTGACCAACATGATCGCAAACAAGATCAAAATATTTACCGCACCAACATAGATCAAGACTTGCGCTGCCGCGACAAAATCGGCATTTAGCAACACATACAAACCCGCCACACTAATAAAAGTTGCGCCCAGTAAAAATGCTGCATAAACGATATTTTGTAACAGCACAACGCCCATCGCCGAAGCAATTAGCATGGCGGTTAAGACAACTAGGGATACGGTTTGTGAACCTTCGCCCAAACCAATATTGTTAATCATAAATTTTCTTATCTATTATTTATTTTCCGCAGCAGCTTCGGCAATTTCTTCAGGACGCAAGCCCGCACGTTTTGCTGTATGAGGCGCTTCATGTCCTTCAATTACACCCTTCGGCAAATAGGCAAGCTCCCGAATCGGGGTGACAAAAGGATCTTCAGTAACCTTGGTGGGCATCCGTCCAAGCGCAACGCTATCAAAGTTTAATTCGTGGCGATCAAACGTAGACAGATCATATTCTTCGGTCATCGATAGGGCATTAGTGGGGCAGTATTCCACGCAGTTACCACAAAAAATACATACTCCAAAGTCAATACTGTAACTCTTGAGTTCCTTTTTCTTGATTGCCGTATTAAATGTCCAATCAACTACTGGTAAATTAATCGGACATACGCGCACACAGACTTCACAGGAGATGCACTTATCAAATTCAAAGTGAATACGTCCACGAAAACGCTCGGAAGGGATCAACTTTTCGTAAGGATATTGGACGGTGATCGGACGGCGGCGCATATGGTCAAATGTCACCGACATACCCTGTCCGATATACTTGGCTGCTTGGATAGCGTCTTTGGTGTATGTACCAACTTTATTGAGAAATTTCAGCATGGTGGTAATTAGTAAATGAGTTTATTTGTAAAAAAGTACGCTAAGCGTACTTTTTTACAGAGATTTTATCCGCCAAACGCAAAGGGAAAAGTCAGCTTCAATGCTGCGGTAATCAGCAGATTAGCGAGTCCAATTGGCAAGAGAAATTTCCAGCCGAGGTCGAGCAGTTGGTCGATCCGCACGCGAGGAACTGTCCAACGTAAAAGAATTGCAAAAAATATAAATGCGTAGGTTTTTACAAGGGTTGAGGTTAAACCAATGAACGCGGCGATAACTTGCCACCATGCAGTGTTAGGGGCAATGCCCAGCGCATCGCTAACTCGGTCAATCGGGAAAGGTAATTCCCATCCGCCAAGATAGAGAATTGAGGCGAGTAAACCTGCAAGCAACAAATTTGCGTAAGAACCACCGTAGAAAAACGCAAATCTAATTCCTGAATATTCGGTCTGATAACCTGCCACGATTTCTTCTTCAGCTTCTGGCAAGTCAAAGGGTAATCGTTCGCACTCAGCCAGAGCCGAAATGATAAAAATTACAAATCCGATCGGTTGCCGCCAAATATTCCAAGACAAAATCCCATACTCGGCTTGCTGATTAACGATGTCAATCGTGCTGAGTCCATTGGTCATCAGGGCTACAGCGAGTACAGCCAATGCAAGGGGGATTTCGTAGCTAATCGATTGGGCGGCGGCGCGTAATCCACCAAGTAACGAGTATTTATTGTTGGATGAATAGCCAGCCATCAGCAGTCCGATTGGGGCAATACTGGAAATGGCAATCACAAAGAATACACCTGTGCCTAAGTCCGAAATGATCATGTTTTGACCAAAGGGGATCACTAGGTAACAGAGGAATATAGAGGTAAATACAAGGGCTGGACCGATCGTATAGAGCAATGCGTCAGCCTTTGCGGGAATCGTGCCTTGCTTAATTACGAGCTTGGCTACGTCAGCGATCGGGATCAATAGTCCAAATGGTCCCGCATATTCAGGTCCAATCCGTTGTTGAGCGGCTGCGGAAATTTTACGTTCGAGCCATGTACAGGCGAGTGCGCCCACAGTCACGCCCAAAACCATCACTGCCATTGGCAATAGCATCCAAATTACCTTGGCAACATCCGTAGGTAATCCGAGACTGCTTAAAACTTCGATTAAAGATTTCTGTAAATCAATTCCACCGTACATTAGCGATCGACCTCACCCATAATAATGTCCACACTTCCTAAGATTGCCATGATGTCGGCGAGTTTCATGCCCCGCACTAGTTCAGGCAAAATTTGCAAATTAATAAATCCGGGTGGACGAATCTTGAACCGCCAAGGGAAGACGCTATCTTCACCGATGATATAGACACCCAGTTCACCCTTTGGTGCTTCAACGCGGACATAATGTTCGCCTGAGGCAACCTTGAATGTGGGAGATGGTTTTTTGCTAATGAACTGGTAGTCCATCCCTGTCCATTCGCTCTTCGGTCCTGCCAAAACGCGCTGCGCTTCTAGGTTTTCAAAGGAACCGCCAGGGATTTGCTTGAGACATTGCAGGATCATTTTCGTGGATTCGCGCATTTCTTTGACCCGCACCAGATAACGGGCGAGGCAGTCGCCGCCATTGTCCCACTGCACATCCCAGTCGAGTTCATCGTAAAGCTCATAATGATCGACTTTACGCAAGTCCAGTTTTACGCCCGAACCGCGTAGCATTGGTCCCGACAAGCCCCAGTTAATCGCTTCATCGCGAGTAATTGTGCCTAAGCCTTCCACACGTTTGCGGAAGATGGGATTATTTGTGATTAGTTTTTCGTATTCGTCAATTACAGGGGTGAAATAATTGCAAAAGTCTTCACATTTCTCGATCCAGCCGTAGGGCAGGTCGGCAGCGACTCCCCCGATCCGAAAATAGTTATGCATCATCCGCATTCCTGTCGCCGCTTCAAACAGGTCATAGATCATTTCCCGTTCGCGGAAAACATAGAAAAATGGTGTTTGTGCGCCGATGTCTGCAACGAATGTGCCGAGCCACAGTAAGTGAGAGGCGATGCGGCTAAGTTCTAGCATGATCATGCGAATGTAGCTGGCGCGTCTAGGCACTGGCACGTTCGCTAGTTTTTCGGGTGCATTGACGGTGATTGCCTCGGTGAACATGGTCGCGAGGTAATCCCATCGGGTCACGTAGGGGAGGTATTGAATAATCGTGCGATTTTCAGCGATTTTTTCCATCGAGCGATGCAAGTAACCAAGTACTGGCTCGCAATCGACTACGTTTTCGCCGTCTAGCGTGACGATAAGTCTGAGAACGCCGTGCATGGATGGGTGGTGAGGTCCCATATTTATGACCATGCGTTCGGCTTTGGTTTCAATCATCACCATGATTTGCGATCGCCTCTTTACTCTGTAAACTGTTGCTTTTGCTAGTAATGCTAGTTTTTGCTAGTTATTTAGGATCTGTTGTGCTAAGCGCGACAAATCCCAAATCTTTGTTATTTTAAGTCACTGGTTGAGCTATTGCTCTAGCAATTGACTCTATTGGTTATGAAGTTTAAGTAGATATACCTTGATGGTTATAAGTATATCGCCATGTTGGGGCTTGAGTTTGTGATAAAAACCAGCAATTCAAAGATTTTTGCAAATAGGTTATCTTATTATATCTATAGTCTTGAATCTATATTTTGATTAAAAATCATTGTTTAATTACTATGGTGGCGGACAATAATGGGGGAGGAGTTCGCCTATTTCACCAGTTCCGTAATACGACAATTTTCTTTTCTGTAACAGGATGAAAATACTAAAATAGATCAAAGTTGCTTTGCGGAGTAAAACCAATGACCGCTTATACAGTCAATCTCGATCCGATCATGAAATTGACCAGAGATCAGTTTCATGAATTATGCGCGGCAAACCCCGAACTTAAATTAGAACGTAATGCAAACGGAGAACTCGTAATTATGTCCCCAACTGGAGGAGAAACAGGTGCTTGGAATTCAGACATTACAATCGATTTAGGGATCTGGAATCGTCAAACTGCCACAGGAAAAACTTTTGACTCATCAACTGGTTTCTCTCTCCCTAGAGGTTCCGATCGCTCTCCTGATGCAGCATGGATACCAATTGAAAAATGGAATGCCCTCACTCCTGAACAACGCAAGAAGTTTTTACCACTATGCCCTGACTTTGCGATCGAGCTTTTATCACCAACGGATTCATGGATAAAGGGTTTGGCGAAGATGCAGGAATATCAAGATAATGGTTGTCGATTGGGTTGGCTAATTGATCCTCAACGTAGGCGTGTAGCAATTTATCGTTTAGGTCAAGCTGTAGAAATTCTCGAAGCACCTGTAAGTTTGTCTGGGGAAGATGTTTTATTAGGATTTGTGTTGAATTTAGAAAATATCTGGTTATCCGATTAGATTTTCAACTAAATGAAGAAATATTGCGCCGTGTCATTCAAGTTATGCGATCGCCTATTCATCAAAAATCGCGGATAAATTGGTCTATTTGGACTTAATCGCATTTTTAAAGCCCAGTACTAGCAAAATATTGGTAATCGTCAAGAATGATTCGGCGCTGCCATGTAACCAGTCAACATTGGCTAAAGCCTCGCCATATTCACTTTGAGCGTAAAGCCCTGCGGGAATCGTAATCGCGACAAACACTAAGGTTCCGTAAAATCCCCATAGCCCTAGTTTGGGAAATTGTCCTGATTTGGTAGCAAACCAGAGAAAGGCAAGATAGGGAAATAGGGATAATCCGAATAGGGCTTCTTTTGGCATAATTGGACAAATTAATAAATCTATAGAGTGGGTTGCTCGTGCAGTACGTTTTGATCATTCACGAAGTTGTCGATTATCCAGCTTGGAAACAAATTTTTGACAAGGCAGCCGATATTCGCAAACAGGCTGGGGAAATCTCCTATCAGGTTCTCAAATATGAGAATGACGCTAATAAGATTGTGCATTTTTCAGCATGGACTTCGATCGCTGCGGCTAAGAGATTTTTTGAGTCGCCACAGCTTGTGAAAATTAGGGCTGAGGCGGGAGTGAAGTCTCCTGATTTTATCTACTTAGAGCAGATTGAGTCAGGTACTCTTTAGATTTTAGACCGCGCTGTTTTTGACTGAGATTCTCCAAATTAAATAAGCAGCGATCGCCAAAGTACAATTGCCGATCAAGGTCAAAGCAGCTTGCACGGTCACTAGCCATTCTAAGGAATCAGCATTATCAAAAAAATGCCAAGTCACTGCACACATGGCGCTAACTAAGGCAGGAAACATGGCTAATGCTAAGCCGCGCCAGCCGCGATCGGGATGTTGTTTGTCATAAGTCCAGATCAGCCAAATTGCTAAGCCCCACTCAATCACACTAGAGATATGAATTATCCATGTCGGTAAAGATAAAGAATGCATAGTTTTTCGATAGATGCTGATCAAGGATCTTACTAATGTTTTGCCTCGCGCATGGCTAAAAATTCGCGAATTTGCCGATCGCTTGGTTGTCCTGAAATTGCCCCCACCTCTAAAGTGGATAATGCACCTGCTGCACAAGCATAGGCGATCGCTTCATTAGCAAATTCAGGATCTTGGAGATGGGTTAGGGGACGATGATAAATTTTATGGATAAAGGCGGCTAAAAAAGAATCTCCCGCGCCCGTTGTATCGGTTGAATAAACGGGAAAAGCGGCGTGTTTACCTTGATGTTCGCCTAAATAATAGCGACAATCTTTATCGCCATTGGTAATAATAATCCCTTCGAGATGGCTATAGGCTTGAGCGATCGCGGCGGGACTAGTTAACCGAAATAGTAATTTCGCCTCATCTTCAGTCATTTTGAGGAAATCGGTATATCTCAGTAAAACTGGTAACAGCTTGATTACCTGTTCAGGATTTTGCCAAAACATTTGTCGCCAATTGATATCGACAATCACCGTCACAAAATTTTGTTCGGCAAGTTTTAACGCTCGTCCGATCGCCCTTGAGGTTTGCGGATTGGCTAAACCCAGCGTACCTAATACTAAAAATTTAGCGTCGGCAAATAAATGTGCTGGCAAGTTTTCTGCGGATAGCAATGTGTCCGCAAATATGGTCTGTGCATCACCATTAAAGCGATCAAACGTGCGATCGCCTTGAGCATTACGAGTTACATACACTTGGCGAGTTGTGGCTTCAGGATGTATTTGCACCCCTGATGTTTCTACGCCAGATTTTCCCAACTGCTGGAGGAGATAAGCCGCAGCTTCATCTTGCCCTACAGCACTAATTAAGCTTACGGGGGTTCCCAACTTAGTTAAACCACAGGCGACATTGGCAGGCGCTCCGCCAAAGTATGGTTTCCAAGCGCTAACCTGATCGTAGGGAACACCTATATCTTCAGCTATTTGATCGATTAAGACTTCGCCGAGGCAAATTACACGAGGCATGAGCGACTATGACAATTTAGACTTTCGCGCCTCAATGATACCAATAGCTGCATCCACTTTATCGGGGAATACCACAACTAAACTGCTCTGAGGGGCGCTATCCAAGGCAGCAGCGATCGCTTCAGATTCGTCAAGAATTGTAATGCAGGGAATATTGGGATTAATTTCCTGCACGCCTTGACGTAACAAATCGGCAACCACACGAGGGGCGCGACCGCGCAAGTCTTTATCTTCTTTAATGAAAATTTGCCCAAACATATTCGCGGCGAGTTGCCCTAATTCGATAATGTCCTCATCGCGGCGATCGCCTGGTGCGCCAATTACGCCGATCGCTTCGCCTTCCCATTTCTGGATAAAATCAGCGATCGCCTTAAATCCCGCAGGATTGTGAGCATAATCAACTAAGGCGTGAAACTTGCCCAAATCAAACAAATTCATTCGCCCTGGAGTCTGTTCGCTCGAAGCAACAAAGGTTGCTAATCCTTGACGAATCTGTTCGATTTGCACATCTTGAGAGAAGGCGGCAAGACTTGCGGCTAAGGAATTTTGAATATTAAAGGCAGCGCGACCACCAAGGGTGACAGGTACATTCACCGCTTCTTCAATTCGCATTTTCCAATCGCCTTTCAATATGGTTAAATAACCTTCTTCGTAAACTGCCGCGAGTCCACCTTCAGCGATATGAGATTTAATCAAAGGGCTATCAGGATTCATGCTGAAGTAGGCAACTTTGGATTCCACCTCTTTTGCCATCGCCACAACTAGGGGATCTTCAGCATTAAGGACTGCATAACCAGTCGGCAGGGTTGTACGAACTACGACACTCTTTAATCTGGCTAGATCCTCAATCGTATCAATGTCTCCAATGCCAAGGTGATCGGCTTGCACGTTCATCACCACGCCGACATCACTGCCATCAAAGCCCATCCCCGATCGCAACAGTCCGCCTCTTGCAGTTTCTAATACGGCGACTTCAACTGTGGGATCGCGTAAAATCACCTGAGCGCTATGGGGACCTGTTGTGTCACCCTTCTCCACTAAACATTCGCCAATGTAAATACCATCAGTGGTGGTGAAACCAACTCTCTTACCTGTTTGCTTGAAAATATGGGCAATCAGGCGGGTAGTCGTAGTTTTACCGTTTGTACCCGTAATTGCCACAATTGGTATTCTAGTCGGAGCGCCTTCGGGAAATAGCATCTCGATTACAGGAGCCGCCACATTGCGAGGCTTACCAATGCTGGGTGCTGTGTGCATTCTGAATCCAGGCGCGGCATTTACCTCCACAATCGCCCCATCAACTTGACGCACAGGTTTAGAAATATCCTCCGTGACCATATCGATCCCCGCAATATCCAGTCCAATAATTCTGGCAACTCGTTCAGCTAACCAGATATTTTCGGGGTGAATCTCATCGGTGCGATCAACGGACACACCACCCGTACTCAAGTTGGCTGTTGCCTTGAGATAGCATACTAGCCCTTTGGGAGGCACAGATTCTAGGGTAAAACCTTGTCTAGCAAGGATATCCATACTAGTGCGATCGATTTCAATGCGAGTCAACACATTGTCATGACCATCACCACGGCGCGGGTCTTTGTTAGTTATTTCAATTAGTTGAGAGATCGAGGAAACACCGTCACCTGTGACATTGGCAGGCACACGCTCAGCAACAGCGACAAACTTGCCATTAACTACCAAGATGCGATGATCGCGCCCTAAATGAAATCGCTCAATAATTACTTCTTCAGAAACTTCCTGCGCCATATCAAAGGCAACAAGTGCTTCTTTCACCGTTCTCACATCAATAGTGATCCCGCGTCCATGATTCCCATTTAAAGGCTTAATTACGATCGGGAAACCACCAACTTCAGCGATCGCATCTTCGAGGTATTTAGGCGATCGGATGGTCGTTCCCCTTGGTACTGGCACACCTGAATCGCGGAGGATTTGCTTAGTTCCGTCCTTATCACAGGCTAGCTCTACCGCTAAGATCCCCGTTTTATTCGATAAAGTAGCCTGAATGCGATTTTGATGCACACCATAACCAAGCTGAATCATGGCGCGACTACCAAGCTCTATCCAAGGAATTTTTCTTGCCTTAGCTTCGGCAACAATCGACTCGGTGCTTGGTCCCAACTGACCATCAAGGCGAATATCTCTTAAATCCTTGAGATCCTCTTGTAATTCATTGGTGGCATAGGTTCCAGTTTCTAAAATACTGGTACAAATTCTCACCGCCGCCCGCGCCGCATAACGTCCCGCCTGTTCGGTCTGATATTCAAATACAACTTGATAAATATTATTTTCGACTGTGGGTTTGACTGTCCCAAAGTCTACTTTCATGCCGATATAACCTTGCAAGGCGATCGCAATATCTTTAACAATTTCCGCTAGAAAATTTGCATTGCTGATATCAGAACGCTGTGCGATGTCTTTCCCCGCCAAACTTGGCAAGACCTTGCATAGATTTTGATAAAAGCTAGTCCGTTGTAGTTGAAAATCCTCCAAATCTAATCGCACAACTACAAGCTGATGTCGTTGGATACTCCAATAGTTTGGACCGCGTAATGTCTGGATTTTGAGAATTTTCATAGTCAAGCTTTTCTAAAGGTGCATCCAATGCCTAAATGTCCAGTAACTAATCCTAGCGATCTTGTGGATCTTTATTTTGTATAAATTAAACCAAAATTTAGATTGGTTAATCACAGTTAATAGTGTATATCAAGCCTAAGTCTAGTAAAAAACAAAAAATTACAGAGCCTTGCGCCGCCAATCGCATACTGTTTTTTTGATTACCTTGCTGTAAAAGGCTGAATATATCGACTATTCGCTCGCACATAACAAACATCTTGAATATCTCTGCCCCTTACTGGCATCCAAGGTTTGCCTTTTCTATCTAAGCGATTAACAAAGACTTCATCGGAACCACCGCGATAAACCTCTACTTCCAATAATTCACCAATTAAATAGGTGCGAATCACACCACTATTAATACTTGGTGATCGCCGACAATTAAGCGCATTCACCGCCACCCGCCAGAGTGAACCCGCCGCTAGTGTAGAATTTGTAATTTTTGCTTGGACAGAAGATTCATTGCTGTAGTAGTTGCCATGTCGATCTGGTCTAATTTCTGGGATAGATTGTGCATGTACCGAGGGTGAAGCTGAGACGGGTAAAATTTGGGCTGGTAAGAATGGGGCTGGCAAGACTACTAGCAGCAACATAGAATAAGGCAGGGCTTCAAAAAAAGTATGCATATAGGGATTTGTAAAAGGTGTTATGGGCAGTTCTAAAGATCCGATAACCGTGGCTAATTTGACACAAGCGATCGCCCTTTTGTTGCGTGAAGAAATTGGGCTAGTGAGGGTCACAGGCGAAATATCGGGATTTACAACCGCCGCATCGGGGCATCGCTATTTTACCCTCAAGGATGAATCTGCTCAGATTGATTGTGTGATGTGGGCAAGCAAAACCTTATCATTTCGTCCCAAAAGTGGAATGCAAGTGGTTGTCCAAGGTCGGTTAACGGTCTATGCCCCGCGTGGCAAATATCAAATCGATTGCGATCGCCTGACCGCCGCAGGACAGGGAGATTTATATCTCGCCTTTGCTGCACTTAAGGAAGAGTTAAGCGATCGCGGATATTTCGATCCTGAGCATAAACTTGCCATTCCTGCCTTGCCCCTCAAAATTGGGGTCGTCACTTCACCAACGGGAGCCGTAATTCAAGATATTCTTAGCACTCTTAATAGGCGATCGCCCCATTGCCAGATTTACCTAAGCCCCGCTATTGTCCAAGGCGAGACTGCGCCCGATGAAATTGCTAAGGCGATCGCTTCTTTACAAGCAACGGATGCTGACGTGCTGATTGTGGGACGCGGTGGCGGCTCTATTGAAGACTTATGGGCTTTCAATACAGTGCAAGTTGCCGAAGCAATTTACAATTCGCGCATTCCCATAATTTCCGCAGTGGGGCATGAAACCGACTTTACGATCGCCGATTTTGTTGCCGATTTACGCGCAGCGACACCAACGGCGGCGGCGGAACTTGTCTCTCAATATGATCGCGACTCAATGTTGCAACAAATTAATTTTTGGGAAAATAAACTAACGCGCAGCGTCCAAACGGAGCTACAAAATTACCGCCAGCGCTTAAAAAATCTCACTAGTAGCTATGCTCTCCAAAATTTTAGCGATCGCCTCCATGATCGCGCCCAAAGCTTAGATGAATCTGAACGGGATATGCAAAAATCCCTAATGCGTCACCTGCGCCAATCCACCACCAAACTCGAAGGAATCACCGCTCATTTGCGATCGCTACACCCGTTATCGCCATTACAACGCGGTTTTGCGCTATTGCAAGTAGGCGATCGCTTACTGACTAACAATGATTCACTCACCGCATTTGCTAAAGTGGAAATCGTCAGGCGATCGGAAATAGCGCAAGTCGTCATTAAAAAAGTCACTCCCACAATCATTGACAAAACTAACGAGAAAGTTATTCCAAAAAAATATGAGTGATCTAGCTGATCTAAAAAAACTCCAAAAAAATCTCCAAAATTTATCTTTTGAAGAACAGTTACAGCGACTAGAAGAAATTGTGGAAATTCTTGATGATGGTGAAGCTGCTCTAGATGAAATGATCGCGCTATATGAAGAAGGAATGCAGCGATCGCAATATTGCCGAGATTATCTGGAAAAGGCTGAACAGAAAGTGCTCCTAATTAAAAGTCAAGATTTTTGATTAGCATTTGAGCTTACAAATTAGGGCTTAAAAATTAGGACTTGGGCGATCGCTTATTTTTTGATGAATTCACAGCTTTCGTCTGTTTTGGCGATGAACTGACATTTTTTGGCTGCTTTGCAGCAGTTTTTTCTAATTTTTGGACTTGCTTGAGAGTTAGTCCAGTAATCTGAGTAATCAAATCCACAGCAATTCCAGAACGCAACATATTTAGTGTTAATTGACGAGTGGTTTCAGCCTTACCTTCAGCCTTACCTTCAGCCATGCCAATGGCTTGACCTTGAGTCTTTCCCTCAAGCAAAATATCTTGATAAATTACTGATTCCTTCATTATCTCGCTCCTTAGTAGTCTTTGGATGATCGATTTGTCTAAGGCTATACCCGATATTATAGCGGTGGACGCTGCCACACTACTTTGTAATCGCTTATCGGCAATATTTTCAATTTGTCTTGCAACATCCCTTAATGTTGCTTCGGGATTATTAGTTTTCGATAAAACTGCAAGTGGTAATAGTCCTAGATATTGCTGAAAAATTTCGGTCGGTTGTTCCCATAAGCGAATGACATTAAATTCATGATTTAGCTGCTTGGATCTAAAGCTGGTTTGGTGGGCAAGGGGTGAGTTTGTCCGCTTTAGATAGATTACAACCTGATAAATTTCTTTGTTGGGATATTTGCCATAGAGTCTCAACCAATAGTTAGCCATCCGATATGCCATTGTTTCATCGGTTGCGGTCTGAAACTCCAAGTGCAGAACTATTTTCGATGATTCTAAAAATATGACAGAATCGGCACGGATTGGTTCTAAAGATAGCTCTGATGGTTCAATTTTAGTTAATGGGATCGCTTTTCCCAAGAGCCAACTGGCAAAGTCGGTGGAGAAGTTTTCCGCTAAAAATTTGCAGGTGTTGTCATACATCGCGAAATTTTAGCATTTTTCTATTATTAATCAAGGTAATTTACCCGCATAGCGGCAATTTTCCACTTGAGGTTTAATCATTGCTTCGGTTAACCGAAGCTTGTAGTCTCAACAGTCGGGTAATATATACTGGTATTCCAAAATCGTATTGAATATCACGTTTGGTACATCTCCTGTTTCACATTTCTGATTTCAAATCCCTGTTTTAACTGCATTCGGTAGCTATGTTTAACCTAAAAAACCTGATTGGCGATCCTAACAAGCGCAAGCTCGACAAACTCCGTCCCGACGTGGCTCTCATCAACTCCCTCGCCCCAGAGTTAGCGGCGCTAAGCGATCGCGAGTTGCAAGGAAAAACAGGAGAGTTTAAACAAAGATTAGAAAAAGGCGAACCCCTTGATGATCTACTGCCCGAAGCCTTTGCTGTAGTCCGTGAAGCCGCCACCCGTGTATTAGGCTTGCGTCACTATGATGTGCAGATGTTGGGCGGTATGGTGTTACATCGCGGTGAAATTGCGGAAATGAAAACTGGCGAAGGCAAAACCCTTGTTGCCACATTACCGAGCTATCTCAATGCCCTCTCAGGTAAAGGTGTTCATGTTGTCACCGTGAATGATTACCTCGCCCGTCGTGACGCAGAATGGATGGGGCAGGTACATCGCTTCTTGGGGATGTCTGTAGGCTTGATTCAAAACTCGATGGAGCCAATTGATCGCCGTAAAAACTATCTCTGTGATATCACCTACGCCACCAACAGCGAACTTGGTTTTGACTATCTCCGAGACAACATGGCGACTAGCATCGAAGAAGTGGTGCAGCGTCCCTTTAACTTTTGCGTAATTGATGAAGTTGATTCAATCTTAATTGATGAAGCGCGAACACCACTGATTATTTCGGGTATGGTCGAGCGCCCCACCGAAAAATATATCGGTGCAGTCGATATCGCTGCCCAAATGCTACCTGAAACCCACTACGAGGTTGACGAAAAGCAGCGCAATGTGGTCATGACTGACGAAGGTTTTGAACTAGCCGAAAAGCTCCTTAATGTTACAGATTTATTTGATCAAGCCGATCCTTGGGCGCATTATGTGTTTAATGCTCTTAAAGCTAAAGAATTATTCCTGCGTGATGTTAACTATATTGTCCGTGAGGGGGAAGTAACGATCGTTGATGAATTTACGGGTCGGGTCATGCCTGGTCGTCGTTGGAGTGACGGTTTACATCAAGCGATCGAAGCCAAAGAAGGGGTGCAGATCGAAAATGAAACCCAAACTCTTGCCACAATTACCTATCAAAACTTCTTCCTGCTTTATCCCAAATTAGGTGGAATGACTGGTACGGCGAAAACCGAAGAAGCAGAACTTGGTAAAATCTATAATCTCGAAGTTACGACCATGCCCACCAATCAGAAGAGTGGACGTAGTGACTGGTCGGATGTCGTTTACAAAACTGAAGCTGCGAAATGGCGAGCCGTTGCCGAAGAATGTCGAGAAATGCATGAAGCAGGTCGCCCTGTTTTGATTGGAACTACTAGTGTCGAGAAATCAGAGGTACTAGCCGATTTATTAGCCGAGAAAAACATTCCTCATAATCTGCTGAATGCGAAACCTGAGAACGTAGAGCGTGAAGCCGAAATTGTTGCTCAAGCAGGTCGTAAGGGTTCAATCACGATCGCTACAAATATGGCGGGTCGTGGGACGGACATTATCCTCGGTGGTAATGCCGACTATATGGCGCGTCTAAAAGTCCGCGAAAACTTCATGCCGCAGATTGTACGTCCCGAAGATGACGATGACTTCACCAATGAAGGTCAGAAAATGTTTAGCGATCGCCCTCAAAAAGGACAGGGTTTCGGCACAAATTCAGGAGAGAAAAAACAAAAAAATTGGAAAGTCTCCGACAGTCTCTATCCTTGTGAACTTTCTAAAGATGCTCAAGTTTTGTTAAAGGAAGCCGTTGATTTTGCGGTGTCAAAACTTGGTCGCATGAGCCAAAACGAACTGGAAGCAGAAGAGATGTTAGCAGTCGCTTCTGAAAAAGCACCTACGGATGATGAAGTCATCCAAAAGCTCCGCAATGCTTTTGTTCTAATCAAGCGTGAATATGAAGCGGTGACTGATGCTGAACATGAGGAAGTTACCAAACTGAATGGCTTGCATGTGATCGGTACAGAGCGCCATGAATCTCGCCGTGTGGATAACCAGTTGCGCGGTCGCTGTGGTCGTCAGGGCGACCCTGGTTCTACAAGATTCTTTTTGAGTTTGGAAGATAACTTGATGCGGATTTTTGCAGGTGATCGCGTGGCAGGGTTGATGAATGCCTTCCGTGTGGAAGAGGATATGCCGATTAGTTCGGGAATGCTCACCAGTGCCTTAGAGAACGCTCAGAAAAAGGTGGAAACCTACTATTACGACATCCGTAAACAGGTGTTTGAATATGATGAAGTGATGAACAATCAGCGCCGCGCTATCTATGCTGAGCGTCGTCGGGTGTTAGAGGGTGAGGATTTACGCGATCGCGTAATTGAGTATGCAGAGCGGACGATGGATGATATTGTCAATGCCTATATCAATCCCGAATTACCACCTGAAGAATGGAATCTCCCGAAAATGGTGGAGAAAGTGAAGGAGTTTGTAAATCTCTTGCAAGACCTCCAAGCCGATCAACTTGATGATATGTTCCTGCCCGAAATCCAAGCCTTTCTCCGCGAAGAAGTCCGCCGCGCTTACGAGATCAAAGAAGCACAGGTGGAGAATCTGCAAGCTGGTTTGATGCGTCAAGCTGAGCGTTTCTTTATCTTGCAGCGTATTGATTCGCTCTGGCGTGATCATTTGCAAGCGATGGAAGCTTTGCGTGAGTCGGTGGGTTTACGCGGTTATGGACAAAAAGATCCTCTGATTGAATATAAGAGTGAAGGTTACGAAATCTTTTTAGACATGATGACGCAGATCCGCCGTGATGTTGTCTACTCTCTATTCGAGTTCGATCCCCGTCCGCAACAACAACCCGAACTGCTTGAAGCCGAGTTTGTTTAAAAGAAGGGGCGCTTTGCGCCTCTTCTTTTACTGTTACCAATTATCTAACTCACCTTACGCAGATAGAATTCCTGCGATAGCCAAGGTTTGGGGCTGGCACGGGGGCGCAGCCCCTACAGAATATGAATTATTGCTGGTAGGGGCAATCCCCCTGTGGTTGCCCTGCTTGGCTAGCAGCAAGAGATTCATCATCTACGTTCTGCGTAACATCAGTTATCTAATCAAAACTAGGAATAGCTCGCTTCGGCAAAGTAGACAGATATTTTTTGAACGCAAAGCGCCGTAAGTGATACATTAGGAGTGAGCAAACTCAAGGGCTTTACAATGGCAAAAAAGCTATTAATTGTTGATGACGAACCGCATATTCGTTTGCTGTTGGAGCAGACTCTAGAAGAGCTAGAGGATCATGACGTAGAAATATTAACAGCAACCAACGGATTAGAAGCGCTTGAGACTATTCGCTGCGAAAAACCGAATTTAGTATTTTTAGACGTAATGATGCCCAAGATGAATGGGTACGAGGTTTGTCAGCAGATCAAAGGCGATCCAACTCTGAGTGATGTGTACATCATTATGCTGACTGCTAAGGGGCAGGAATTCGATCGCGATCGCGGTAAGGATGTCGGCGCAGATATATACATGACCAAACCCTTTGATCCCGATGAAATTCTCGAAAAATCTTTTGAAATACTGGGCATAGAAGCTTAAATGAGCGTAAATCTGACCTGTAAGTTAAGCGATCGCCGCCTTGATCGGAGTCAAAGTAGTAACCAGCGTCAATTAGCGATCGCTGTTTCAGCCAGTGCATCTGTTGATGGCAGTAATACACCATTGAATCTATGCCTAGTACTGGATCACAGTGGATCGATGGGTGGACAGCCATTAGATACGGTCAAGCGGGCGGCTCGTGATCTGCTGGATCAAATGTATCTACAGGATCGGATTAGTGTAGTTGGCTTTGATCATAAGGCTCATGTGGTGGTCGAAAATCAGGCGGTTGATAAACTTGAATCAATCAAAGAAAAAATTCAATCCCTGAAGGCTTCTGGCGGTACTTGTATCGACGATGGGATCAAACTAGGTTTACAAGAAACCAGTAAGGGCAAAGATGGTCGAGTTAGCCAAATGTTTGTGTTGACCGATGGCGAAAATGAGCATGGTGATAACGAGCGCTGCTTTCAGTTTTCGCGGCTAGCGACTGAGTACAATATGACTTTGCATAGCCTCGGTTTTGGCGATAGCTGGAATCAGGATGTGCTAGAAAAGATTGCTGACGCGGGCGGTGGCACAATGGCATATATTCCCGATCCTGCGGCGGCGGGGGCAGAATTTCAACGATTATTAAAACGGGTGCAAGCGATCGGGCTAACTAACGCCCATTTGATTTTGCAGCTTCAACCCCATGTTCGCCTTGCTGAATTAAAACCGATCGCTCAAGTTTCCCCAGACACGATCGAATTACCTTATCAAACCGAAGGCAATGCCATTATTGTCCGACTCGGCGATCTGATGACCGACGTGGAAAGGGTGGTGCTGTTCAATATTTATATCAGTTCCCATAGTTACCTTGAGTCGCATCCCGCTAGTATTGAAATCCCAATTTTGTCAGCCCAAGTTCGTTTTGATATACCGACTCTAGCTCAAGTCAATTCGCTTTCGCCACCAATAGCGATCGCCGCCGATTTAGTCCCAGACTATCAGCCCCAGATCGATCCACAGGTGCAGAATTACATCTTGGCTTTAGGTAAATATCGGCAAACTCAACTGGCGGAACAAAAACTAGCGGACGGCGATCGCGCTGGGGCGGCGACAATGTTACAATCGGCTGCAAAAACAGCTTTGCAAATGGGTGATCATAATGCTTCGACAATATTGCAAAACAATGCAACTCGCCTACAAACTGGCACGGCTCTGAGCGAAGCTGAACGCAAGAAAACTCGGATTGCGTCTAAGACTGTATTACAAGTTCCGCCTAGCCCTGAATCCCCATCTTAATTTCCATGAGTTTCTCATCAAAGTAACTTTATGATTACCTGTCCTAGTTGCGCTCATTCTAACCCTGACGGGGCTGTGAACTGTGAAGCTTGCTTTACACCATTACCGATTGTCAAAAATATCCAATGCCCCAACTGTCATTCAACGATGTTGTCGGATGCTAAGTTTTGTGGACATTGCGGGTTTAATCTGAGTGAGTCAAAAAGCATTTCACCCCAATTAGCGATCGCCAATTCCATGTCCAATTCTTTACCTAACGAAATGACTGAAGACAATACTATGGGAACAAGTTCTTTGGAAAATTTAAGTTCAGAAATTGCGAACATCCCTAATGTCGCCGAAAATAACCCTACTGAGAATAATCCTGCCAACCGTAATCCTGTCGAGAATGATCTACCAGAAATTCAAGAATTAGCAGAAGTTGCGCTGTATCCAGAACCCGATCTTCATCCGATACCGCAACCTGAATCTGCCAATGCAAGCACGCAATTACAACAGTTTGCAGCATCATTGCTTCACGTTCAAACCAATCTCAACATTGAAATTCCCGCCCACTTGCCCGTAGTGCATATCGGCAAACCAAATATGGTAATCCCTCCTGATATTGATGTGTCAGGCTTTCCCGATTCAGATATTGTGTCGCGGATTCATGCTGACATTCGGGCTGAGGGTGGTTCTTTTTATTTTGAAGATACAGGTAGCTCGAATGGCACTTATATCAACAATTTACCTCTTCCTGCGGGTAATCGTCATAAGCTGCGAGCAGGCGATCGCATTTCGTTAGGAAAAGGCGATAAAGTTAGTTTTGTTTTTCAAGTCAGTTCATAAAAAAGGCGGCACGCAGTGCCGCCTTTTTTATTTATACTTTGGTTAGCCAATGCTGATAGGCGGGTAACAATCCATGAATAGCTTTGCTATACAAGTCGCGCAGTTTGCCTGTAACCTCGCCGACAACACCATCACCAACTGGACGATGATCGACACTAATGATGGGTGTAACTTCCGCCGCAGTCCCAACGAAAAATGCTTCATCGGCAATATATAGCTCAGTGCGATCGATTGTACGCGATACCGTTTCGATACCTAGTTCCTTAGCAGCAAGTTCCATTATCGAGTTACGAGTGATTCCTTCGAGAATATTATCGGTAACGGAACTAGTAATGAGCTTTCCATCTCTTACTAAAAACAGATTCATCGCACTTCCTTCGGCAACATGACCTTCATTGGTCAGCACAATCACATCATCAAACCCAGAAGCATAGCCATCGGTCTTGGCAAGGGCTGTATTCACATAAGCGCCATTGACTTTCGCTCTCGCAGGAATAGCGTTGTCATCTAAACGCCGCCACGATGACACACCGACTTTGATCCCATTGCTTGTATCCAGATAGCTATCCATTGGCAAGCTGAACAAACAGAAATCATCGTGGGTATGGGGAACTTTGAGGATTGGTCCAATCCGTAAATCAGATTTGTAAATAATCGGACGGAGATAAGTCGCGGTGTTACATTGGTTGCGCTTTAGTAGCTCAATAGTGATATCGACCATTGTGTCAATATCCATAGGATGTTGCAATCCGATAATCCGACAGCTTTGGAGCAGGCGTTGGTAATGTTCTTGAAGACGAAATGCTGCCATGCAGTTTTCTTCAGGTAGCCAATACGCTTTCACCCCTTCAAACACAGCCGTACCATATAGAAATGCATGGGTGCGGATATTTATTGTGGCATCTTCGAGGGGGACAAATGTTCCGCGTATATAGGCGTACTGTAGGGTCATTTTTTAACACATTTTGATCAATTATTTTTCTATCATAATTTAATGTTGATCGCTATTAATTTATTTAAAGCAAATATGTAGCAATTTATACAAATATTTCTGGACAAAGAAACTCAAGTTTAACGCCATGTTCGGCAAGGGCTTGTTGGTGATTGTGCCAGTCAGAGTCAACAGCGTTAGCGATCGCGGGTTTAGCATGATGAGTTAGGGCAACTGCCACAAATTTGCGATCGGATGGATCGAATTTTTCAAGAGATGGGGATTTGGGAAACTCAGTAAAATCATTTTCGCCAATTTTCGTAATCGCAACTCTTTCGCAGCGTTTAGTGGCTTGATGTGTCAAAACCCATTTAAGAAATGCGTCACCTGCATGAGGTTGTCCACTTTGAGAATTTTTGTTCATGTATTCTTTGATGATTAGCCATTGATTATCAATTACCAAAATTCCTGAGTGCATAAGGTTCTGGAGATATTTCTCACAGGCAAGTTCACAGGTTTCGGAGGCTTGAGGTGCTTTTTTGCTGGCGACAAGTAGGACATTTGTATCGACAATTTGATACATTTTTACACTCCGATATTCATCTGGCGATTAATCGCTGCTTCCGTCATGGCAACTAGATCGCCCATTTCGTCACCAAAGAATCCTTCGGGGTAGTTACAAATATTGCCATAGTCATCAATATCAAGGGTAACTAATTCTGAATCCCCTTGATCATTCATTTTACAAAAATAAAGGGCTGCATCATCATTAGTAAATCCATCTTTTTCCTCAGCCATGCGCCGTTGTAGTCTTCTTAATAAATGTTCGCTATGACTTTCGATGATGATTTGAATATTGCGGGTTTTAATGACTTCGATAAATATATCGGCGAGTCCTGCTTGAACTGAGGGATGTAAATGGATTTCAGGTTGTTCAAACATGAGGGTTGCGCCTTTGGGTGCGTAGTAACATAAAACTAAGATTGGCAATACTTGCGAGACTCCAAAGCCAACATCAGTAATTAATACTTCTGCTGAATTAGGAGACTTCTGTACCAATATCTCATAATCACCACGATTAGGCGTAATTCTATTCAATCGAAAACTATGAATTAAGCCCAAATCTTTTAGAGCTTTTGCTACTAAAATCTCAACTTCTGAATCTGTTTTACGAGAAGTAAGAAGAGCAGCAACAGTTAATTCTCCACGTCTACCAACATCTTGTGGACTTTCACCAGACCACAGGTAGGTTCTTTTAGGATACTCTCTCAAAGGGGCAAGATAGTAAGTATTCTGATAAAGAGTTTCATAAGCTTTTGTCATGCCGACTAGATACTGGTGATATATGATTTTATCTAAATTTGTTGAAGCCTCAACAGTCTGGAATCCATAGTTTTTAAAGCATTCAAAAGTACTTCCAAATAACTTATTTGTAAGATCAATTTTATTTCCCCTGAAATTTATAATAGGATTTCCTTCTGTAACTAATTGGTAACTAATATCTTGATTGTCAGCCTTCAGTGAAGTTATTCCAACCTCATTCCATTGATGCTCCCCTAGCTTAAAAGAATATTTAAAAAAATCAACACTAATTTGATCTATATCAACATCAATCTCTGACTCAAATCTTATTGGTTCTTTATAGTTACTATAAAAAGACACAGATGGACCGACATTCTCTGGATTATTTAATATTCTTGAAAAGTTGTGAGTAACCTGTTTTGGAAGCCAAGTTAATAAAAACTTTATCTTTTCAGGAAATTGGTGTCTGTGGCTAATATCGTAAGTAGTACCTAAATCAACATAGCTATATTGATCGCCACCTAAATGCAAAATCCGATTGCGATCGCTTGACTCGACAGTTTGCTTCAGCATTAACAAAAATTGCAAGATCGCCGTTTTCCCAGAACTATTTGCCCCAAAAAATCCCGTCAGAGGAGCCATCCGAAACTCCCCTGTATCTGCCCATGACTTAAAATTCTGGATGCGTAGTTGTGTAAACATAATGATATTTTAATTTGTGTTTCGCGTAATCACACTTCAGCAATATAGCAATATTAAGTTCAATCTTACCTATTGTCACGAAATGAAGCCCGAATAATCTGATATAGCCATGAGCCAATCCATCACCCTAAACAACATCTTCGCCCTTTGAGATTTTTATGCACAGACCAATTTATCTCGATTGTCAGGCGACCACCCCCGTTGATGAGCGAGTGTTAGAGGCAATGCTGCCATGTTTTCGAGAATCCTTTGGCAATCCTGCCAGCGCTGGACATCTCTACGGTTGGGAAGCCGCCGCCGCCGTAAAATTAGCGCGTGAGGCGATCGCTGATTCGATTAATGCATCACCTGAAGAAATTATCTTTACCAGTGGCGCGACTGAAGCGAATAATCTCGCTATCAAGGGCGTTGCCGAAGCCTATCACCAAAAAGGTCGGCATATCATCACTGTCCAAACGGAACATCGCGCCATTCTCGATCCCTGTGCTTATTTGCAATCCCTTGGTTTTGAAGTTAGCTATTTACCCGTGCAAGCTGATGGATTAATTGATTTATTGGAATTGGAGCAGTCTCTTCGGGCTGACACAATTTTAGTTTCGGTCATGGCAGCCAATAATGAAATTGGTGTGTTGCAACCGATCGCTGATATTGGGAAGATTTGTCATGATCATCAAGTTCTCTTCCATAGTGATGCAGCTCAAGCGATCGGTAAAATCCCCCTTGATGTGAATGGGATGCAAATTGACTTGATGTCTATGACCGCCCATAAAATCTATGGTGCAAAGGGAATTGGAGCCTTATATGTGCGGCGGCGTAATCCGAGGGTTAGCATTGCCCCACAACTACATGGGGGCGGACATGAGCGGGGAATGCGTTCAGGAACTCTTTATACTCCCCAAATAGTCGGTTTTGCAAAGGCTTTAGAAATAGCGATCGCTTCTCAATCATTGGAACAACAACAAATTCTCAATCTACGTCAGCATTTATGGCAAAGATTAAGTGAACTCGATCGCATTATTGCCAATGGACATCCCACTCAACGCCTTGCAGGTAATCTGAATGTGAGTTTTCCTGATATTAACGGTCAAGCCTTGATGTTAGCATTACAACCAATTGTCGCTGTCTCATCAGGTTCTGCTTGCTCCTCAGCAAAAACCTCGCCATCTCATGTTCTCAAGGCTTTAGGACATTCCCATGAACTCGCTAATGCTTCAATTCGATTTGGGATTGGCAGGTTTAATACTTTAGAAGAGATAGAAATTGTTGCCAATCATGTGTTGCAATCAGTGCGATCTCTGTAATAATTATTGAATAACTATCGAAAAAGGCGCTTGTAATGGGAACTATATAATTGCGACTTCGTAATTTGTGACACACCTTGTTGAATATGATTTAAAGCTGGACTAATCACAAATAGAGTCGTTCTAGTTAAATTCTCTTTTTGCGTAACCGCAGCCATATCTGCTAATGGAACCGTCAAAATCTTTTCATCGTCCCAACCTAAGCGATAACAAATGGCGACCATAGTATCAGATGGATAATGCTCCATTAACTTCGCTTGAGCGTTCTCTATATGATGAGCGCTGAGATAGAGGCATAATGAGGCTTGGTGAGCCGCGAGACTCGATAATTCTTCTTTTTCGGGAACTTGGGTGCGTCCGCTAATGCGCGTGAGGATAATCGTCTGCACTAATGCAGGAATTGTGAGTTCCACTTGTAAACGAGCCGCCGCCAATTGAAAAGCGCTGACTCCAGGAATAATTTCAAAGGGAATTTCCGCTTCGGTGAGGGCAATGATTTGTTCTTGAATTGCGCCATATAGACTCGGATCGCCATCATGGAGACGTACTACAAGTTTTTGCGATCGCACCCGCTCGATCATAATCGCTAAAATTTCCTCAAGAGATTTACTGGCACTGGGAATAATTTCGGCATCGGCGCGACAGCATTGCAACATTACATCGGGAATGAGAGAATTTGCATAAATCACGACATCAGCTTTAATTAAGAGATTGCGCCCTTTAACGGTAATTAGATCGGGATCGCCTGGTCCTGCACCCACAATGTAGACTGGTTGGAGCATTAAGTTTGGGAAAGTGAAGTACTGCTATTATTTTAGAAGGTTTAAGACAGAGACAACGCAAAACAGTTATATGAGCGATCGCCTTATTTTTACAACCATTGAAACATTGAACAGGTGATTGCGCTAAACTAGAATACGGGTTTAATGCCTAAGTTTTTTGATAACAGTTCATAGTTGGTAAGGCACGGCGCTAAATGGCACTTTTTACATTGCGATCGCTCAAAAAAGATTTTGGCATCAAAGAAATCCTCAAGGATGCGAGCTTTAGCCTTGATGAAGGCGATAAAGTTGGGCTGATCGGCACAAACGGGTCGGGCAAGTCCACTTTGCTGAAAATGATAGCTGGGCTAGAGCATAGCGATGGTGGTGAACTTTGGATTAACTCCAGCGCCAAGATTATTTACTTGCCACAGCAGCCCGACCTGAACGAAGAAAATACGGTATTGGAGCAGGTATTTGCCGATAGTGGCGAACAAATGGCGCTGGTCAAAGAATATGAGGAAATTTCCGATAAATTATCACATGGACATGGCGATCAAGATCGATTGTTAGAGCGATTATCCACCGTGTCTGAACGAATGGACGCTACGGGCGCTTGGGATTTAGAAACTACCGCCAAAATTGTCTTAACAAAATTAGGGATCGAAGATTTAGAAGCTAAGATTGCTACCCTGTCAGGTGGATATCGCAAACGAATTGCGATCGCTTCAGCTTTACTTTCTGCTCCCGATGTCTTATTGATGGACGAGCCGACCAACCATCTTGATGCGCTCTCTGTGGAATGGTTACAGAGTTATCTCAATCGTTATCG
The DNA here is from genome assembly GCA_044355035.1 of Pseudanabaena sp. Lineage (GTDB taxonomy): Bacteria > Cyanobacteriota > Cyanobacteriia > Pseudanabaenales > Pseudanabaenaceae > Pseudanabaena. The sequence continues at coordinate 42,369 of JBIKYX010000004.1, forward strand.
CGGCGCATTGTTGCTGATTACCCACGATCGCTATTTTCTGGATCGGGTTACTAATCGGATTATTGAAATTGATCGCGGTGATTTGTATAACTATTCAGGCAATTACTCCTATTATTTAGAGAAAAAAGCTGAAGCCGAAGAATCCTCATTAAGTACGCAACGCAAACACGCGGGACTCTTGCGCCGTGAATTGGAATGGCTGAAGAAGGGACCAAAAGCGCGAAGTACGAAGCAAAAAGCACGGATTGATCGCGCCCATGATCTGCAAGCAACGGAATTTAAACAGGCTAATGCCAAGGTTGATATCACGACTACAGGGCGACGCATTGGCAAAAAAGTTGTGGAACTTGATCGCATTTCCAAATCCTTTGGCGATCGCACTTTAATTAAAGATTTTTCCTATAACTTCACACCCGAAGATCGCATTGGTATTATCGGCAGTAATGGCGCGGGGAAATCAACGCTGATGAACATGATCATTGGGCAGTTGCAACCCGACGCAGGAACCGTAGAAATTGGCACAACCATTCATTTTGGTTACTTTGATCAGCATTCCGATGATCTTGCCGAGCATGGCAATCAGCGCGTGATTGATTATCTCAAAGATGTATCCGAACTCGTCAAGACTAATGATGGTAGCGTAATTACGGCTTCGCAAATGTTGGAGCGATTCTTATTCCCTGGAAATACGCAATATGCACCGATTAATAAGCTCTCTGGTGGCGAGAAGCGGCGTTTATTTCTCCTCAAAGTGCTAATGGAAGCTCCAAATGTCTTGATTTTGGATGAACCGACTAACGATCTTGATGTGCAGACCCTTGCGGTTTTGGAAGAATATCTTGAAGATTTTAACGGCTGTGTGATTGTAGTTTCCCACGATCGCTATTTTCTTGATCGAACTGTGGAGATGGTCTTCTCCTTTGAGCCTGAAGGAGAAGTTCGTTTATATCCTGGAAACTATTCTATTTATTTGGAATATAAAAAAGACGAAGCGGAAATGGCTAGCAATGAAGCCAAGGAACAGGGTAATAAAGCCGTAAAAGAGCAGAAAGCAGCGATCGTACCGACAATTGCCAATGAAACGCAAAAGGCAAAAGCGGAACCTAAAACGGACAAGAAGAAGAGTACAAAAGTTTCTTTCAAAGAGAAGCGCGAGTATGAAGAGTTAGAAGTGAAAATCCCCAAATTGGAAGCTGAAAAATCTCAAGTCGAGAAGACGCTCTACCACAATCCCCCCACAGGTCATACAGAGTTGCAGAAGTTGTCCGATCGCCTTGCCGAACTAAATCAGGCGATCGAACAATCAACCGAGCGTTGGTTAGAATTAGCTGAGCGTATTTAAATGACAAAATAATAAAGCAATTCCCTTGCTAAATCTACGACTCTGCATTATCTTTAGATTATCTTTAGTAGAAATGTATCCTATATTTTAAGGATTCGGTTATAATCACCATACGGATCTAGTTTAAAGAGATAATTTTTAAATGCAATTAAAGGAAAAGTATGTTACGGATGAGCAAGGGAACCGAATTGGTGTCTTTTTGGGTATAGAAGAATATCAAAAATTATTAGAACAATTAGAAGAGCTAGAGTCGATTCAGGCATATGATTATGCTAATTTATTAAACGAAGAAGAGATTTCTTTTGAATTAGTGATTTCTGAAATTGAAAATAGCCGCAAATGAACTATATTGTTACGGTTAAAAAACTGTTTCTAAGTCTGGCGATTAAAACATTAATTGAGCAAAGGCTTTGAAGGATTTGTTAACTCTCTCGATTTGTTTTGGGGCTTGTATTTTCGTGAAAAGTTCTAGTGCTTTTGCTTTGTATTCTTCTGCTTGGTCGTGTTCTCCCATTGCCTGATATGTTAGCCCAAGTTGAAAATATGCCTCTGCAAGATCGCATTTAGCTCCTATAGTTCTAAGGATGTCGATAGATTCATGATGAAAAGAGATCGTCCTATCCCAATCATTCTTTGTCCTTAAAACTGACGCTAAACCAGTTAAAGCATTTCCTTTAACTTGAGGGTAATATCTTTCTTCAGCGTAGGTTCGAGCTATTGTAAACATATCAAATGCCTTTTTTGTGTCGAATAAATACATATATGCTCTACCTAAAAACAACCATCGATAGCCAGTAGACCATGCAGAACAATTAGTCAAATTAAAATCTTCAAATGTTTTCTCGATAAAACTATTTGCCATTTCTTTGGACGTTAAAGAATTTAAAAAGCTTAAACAGTAGTATGACTGGACAATGTAGTTTGCATGATTCTCATCTGTTGCTAATTGTATACATTTTTCAAAATTTTCAATAGCAAACTGGATTTCCCAAACATCGATCTGGCATAACCCTATATTGAAGAAAGCCTCGACTTCGATATCTTTTGCGGCAAATTCAACGGCTATTTTTCTTGATTTTTCGTAATAACAAATAGATTCAGATATTTCTCCCATCAAGAGATGAACTTCACCTAGTATGTTGTGAAGTTTACCTAAATTATGGCTATTTGGTAAATAATTAATTATTTTATTGATGGCTAATTTGATTGATTCCAAAAATCCAAGTCTATGGAAGGACTTGCCAAGTGATTCGTTATCTTCCCAATAGTTATTCCTTTCTTGAATAATTACATTACAAGCCAATTCATATTTACTGATGTTAATATAGTGATGATATGCCTTAAAAGCTCTTAAAGCATCTTCAATTGTTGTAATAGATGTAATACTTTGTGTCCAAAATTCACCAGCTTTTAGATTAGTCATTTCCCAATCCACATCATCTAATTTCAATCTAGATAGAGTAGATTCTCGAACAGCAGGATGTAAATAATATCCATCTTTAATCTCAATCAGAGAAGTTTTACTTAAATAATCTATAACCAAAATCTTTTGAGATTCAGGTATATCCCATAATAAGCAAATTACAGCTTCAAAAGGAACAGCTTTTACATCCTGATAGCGATAGCAACCCATCCGACAGAGCAATTTATAAGCATTGGGTTGATTGTCTTGCAACCAATCCATCTCCACTGAAATCAAAGTTTCTAGTTCTGAATGTGCTAGCGAAGCATTGTTATACCGATCCCAATAGGCTTTAATACTGCCACCAAAACGTTTTTTCGCCGCACTATGTAAAATATCCATTGCCTTCGCATTACCGCTATAGGCATCATACATATGCATTAGTTCCCCAGAGTCTTCAACGCTATGACAATCATGAAAATATTGTCGCCATGCTGTAATATCTAATCCTTCCAGTGAATACTCATATACTTTTGCCCGTTCAGTAATCAGCGATCGCCGACTAGTAATCAACGTAAATGAAAAGACATCGCGATCGCCCAAGACTGATAATAAAGAATCATAGCCGCGCAAATTCTCTCGAAAGCGATAATTCTCACCTAGAGCAGGTTCAAGGTTATCAATTAGTAATGCAATGGGATTGTTCCGATCCGATAACCTCTCTCTCAAAATATCCAAATTGATACCAAAGTCTAGGCTAGGCTGCTGATTAAATTCCTTCTGCAATATTTGTGATACTTTTTGGTTAGCAGGTGTAATGTCTTTAAACTCCATCCCCATCTCCAACCGAATCACTTTTTTAAACTGCGATCGCAAAAATTCTTGCGCTAATGTGGATTTGCCCACACCCCCACCAGCTTTAATTAAAACGATTTTGTGCTTTTTTCTTACATTATCGAGTTCCGTTACATCGCGATCGCGTCCAATAAAATCAAGGGTTGTTAATTCTAGGATGCGATCAGGGGTAGGGACATTTGGGTAATTAGTTCGAGGTTGGGGGCGATCGCTAATACCAACATCATTTCCTTGAATTGCATACAGATTTTGTAAATATTCCCTCAATATCTCCTTTTTACCCTTTTTAGCTTTTGTCAGTGCTGGGCATACAGTCTCAAAACGTTTGTATATTTCTCGTAGATGTCCCTCTATGGTCTTGTCTATTTTTTGTGATTCGTTGTCCGAAAAAATCTCAATAAAGGTTACGCGGTGCTTCTCGGAAGGTAATTTTTGACGCGAGATCTCTTTGATAAATTCTGACCAATCCATAAAACATGTCCTTAAACTATGACGTTGACCTTGCCAATTTGCTTGAGAAAATTATACACCCAATATTTAGGCTGAGATCATTGGTTTATCGTTTAAGTCAGGGCAAAATCAGGGAATCTTGAGGGAATATTAGGTCTGAGGTAAAATTATCTTAGTGTATTTTGAGGGGATGTGAGGGTGTACGACAGATCGGATAAGCATTTTAATAGTTTTAAGATTCAAATCAGCAAACAGAGACAATCGAACAAAGCAATGACATTACTTTCAAAGATTAAGCCTTCCTTCAAGAAAACCGCAGTTTCTGCAATCCTTAGCTTAGCTGCCGCCGTTCCTAGTAGTGTTGCTCTTTCTCAAGTATTTGCAAGTCCCAGTGAAGCCGCCAGCTTTTGCCAATGTGTTGGGTATGTCAAAAACCGATTTGGTATCACGGCTGCTGTAGGTCATGCAAAAGACATGATCCATAGCTTACCTCGACATGGATTTACCCGTGTCAACAGTCCTCAGCCTGGCGCAGTTGTGATCATGCAAACCACTTTTAACGATGCCAACCGTACGTTTGGACATGTGGGAATTGTCGAGAGTACTTCAGTCCGTAATGGTAATACTTTTCTGACTGTGCGGGGTGCAAACCAGAGCGGAACTCGGTTTACCGAGTTTAACTGCTCCAACGTTACTGTAATAGGTTTCAAAACTCCTGTCAACGGGAGATCTGATGTCTCATATTGGGTACGCGGTAATACTAACGACAATCGTTTCCGTGGGGTTAGATTCTCAGCAAGAACTGCTGCTAGTGGAGTAAATGTTCGCTCAGGTCCTGGCACAAACGTCGGCACTGTCAGACGCATTGGCGGCAACCAGACAGTTAATTTTGATGGCTGGATGCATGGCACTCGTGAAAGAGATATCTGGACTGGTGCACCCGATGCTCGTTGGTATCGCATTGCGGGGACAAATCAATGGATCTCCAGTGCTGTCGTAATTGGTAAGGCACCTGGTTCTCGCCCACTACCATAGGTTCTAACTGTTACATGATTGGCACGATATACCAATCATGTAACAAGCAATTATTCTTCTAGATATACTTTGTAGGTTTTTATGTTTAATAATCTTTCTAATAGAGCAGCGATCGCCTCATTCATATCGCTTCTATTTGCAAGCAACAGCCTTGCCGAATCTGTATTAGCGCAATTTCCTAGTATTAACCCTTCCTCTCTTAAAACCAATCCGCCGCTCTGCTTTATTCAGACCTCTTCCAATAAAGTTCTCGACCTGTCATCTATTTGTGGATTTCGTAGCCCCGAAGTTTGCAATATTGTAGAAGAAGAACTATCTGATAAGCCCAGCGTGCTATCTGAATTCTGCAAAAAGAATCAACGCTGCGAACTAACGGGCACTTGCGACAAACAACCCCCAGTATTACCTAGCTCTACTCCACAATTTCAAGGTTAACATGAATACTCAAACGATCAATTCTTCGATTCCTTTTGCCACACCAACAAGTCCTTGGCAATTAATGAAATCTGGTAAAATTTCCTGTGAAGTGGCGCTTACGCAACTCGTATTCTCCGACGGCACAGTTGCTGTTAATCTACTTGACCCTGAAGTCAGCGATCGCTTCTTTCAAAAAATTGGCAATCAAGCAGGATTACCGCAAGTTATCCCTCTTCTACTCTGGCAAGGTAGATTTTTTCTAGGATCACCAATTGAACTATCTGTTCAGGATATTAAGCTTATCAGTTCGCGATTGGGGATGACTGTCGAAATAATCGCTATTAGCAAAAAAAGTTATCGTGACTGGTTTCGTAAACAAAATATCCGAATTAGTAGTGTTTCAAATATTTCTATTGGGGAAGGCGATTCTAGCTTTAGTGATGAGCTTGAACCAATGGCGATCGCCGAAACCGCAGAATTAAAGTTAGCTAAAGCAACAGACCAAATTGGTCGGATTAAAGCGATCCTCGCCAGTGCCTTACATGGTCGCGCTAGTGACATTCATCTAGAGCCGACTAAAGCAGGATTACGGATTCGTTTTAGGATTGATGGCATTCTTCGTGATATCAAAACTTTACCATTAGACATTAGCCGCAAAGTGATCGTTGCGCTCAAAGTAATGGCAGAGATGGATATTGCCGATAGTCGTAAACCTCAAGATGGTCGCATTGGCGAACAATACATCGCCGAAGATAACATTGCTAAAGACTTAGATATGCGGGTCAGCACTTTGCCCTGTGTCAATGGGGAGAAAATCGTCATTCGCTTGCTCCCTCAAGAAAATCCATTTACGAATATCGCAGATTTAGGTTTCACTGAAAAATCTCGCAATACCTACGAAAAGTGGTTGCGTCAACCTCAAGGCATGATTATTTTCACTGGACCGACTGGCTCTGGCAAAACTAGTACCCTCTACACGAGCTTACAGGCGATCGCTACGGAAAATGTCAATGTTACAACAGTGGAAGATCCTGTTGAGTATGTTCTCGAAAACATCACCCAAACCCAAGTCAATGAATTAGCGGGCATGACCTTTGCCTCTGGTTTACGCGCAATTCTCCGTCAAGACCCTGATATCATCATGGTTGGCGAAATTCGCGATGCCGAAACTGCGGAAACTGCCATTCGGGCAGCTCTCACGGGACACTTAGTCTTGACAACTATGCATACCAACGATGCGCCCAGTGCTATTCCTCGGATCAAAGATATGGGGCTTGATTCGAGTTTAGTTAGCAATGCTTTGCTAGGTGTTGTTGCACAACGCCTTGTCCGTCGTGTTTGCCCTCATTGCTCTACTTCCTATGTCCCATCTGACCAAGAACTCGAGGCGATCGGTTTGGTTCGTGGGGAAGTAAACAATAAAAGCTTTCGTAAGGGAAAGGGCTGTCCAAAGTGCTTTGATACAGGCTATCTAGGTCGTGAGGCGATTATCGAACTTCTCGAAGTTGACGATTCTATTCGTCAAATTATTTACGATGGTTCGATGACTCAACTGACGCGCTATCTCTATAATAGTGATTTCCAATCTTTTCGAGAAGCAGCGATCGCTAAAATCTCGTCGGGTACTACTACGATTTCCGAAGTTTTACGGGTTCTACCTCACTCTGCTCTCGCTAAACGAAATTTAAATAAAGATATTCCTAGCAATATCACTATGCTCAATGCAAGTTGAATTCTCTCAATTATGCTTGTAATGCCTCTACTTTGTCGTTGTCACAGTCAAAACTTGCGGTGGTGTCGCATCCGCAGGATAAAGGAAATCAAACTGGACAACACGGCGATCACTTGGTGGCATAGTCAGAGTTACTAAAGGCTTACCGCGTTCGCCACGGCGCATCTTCAGATGCACATAGCGAGTTTGGGCTAAGCCTTGATCATCGCGAAATCTTACCCTCACGGAACCTCGGAAAAATACAACATCGGGCAGAGGCTCAAAAAACTGCAAGCCGCCAATCGGTTTATCGTATTTGATCGGATTTTGGAATGAGAGGGTAACGGTTTGAGTTTCGTTAGTGGGATTATGGAGCGGCATCGTCAAGTTATACTGCACGCCATAATTACCATGAGCAGAATAGGCGGTATCGGGATAGCGCACTTTGAGCGGTGCTGTTTGTACTTGTCCTGTTCCCATCGTGCCATATTGCAACAGACTCAAACCATAGGTATAGGATTCACCACGTTTGGGAATGGCAAGATCGAGGCTATCTTTATCGGTTAAGTTCCCAAACCATTGCGAACCAAGCTGTACACCAGCTACTCGACTATATTCAAAAGATCCTTCCGTTAAGTCTGGTGGCGTTGGCACAACATCACGCGGTTTTGATAGTTCACCATTTTTGAGAATATTTTCCCATTCCGAGAGAGTAGGAGCGCGTTCAGTGCCATCAGGATTGAGGCGGGCATAGAGCGCCAGAGTCGCCACATAGACTTTGCCATCACTGCGTAACCGTGATAAGCCCGATCGCCCATTTAAGGGTGGATCTAACTCCTTAACGGGAATTGGGACATTCATCAACATCCGACTCTGTTTCGGGGGAATAACAATTTGGGCGGGTAAAATATCCTGACGACGACCGCGCAAAATATCAAGCATGGCGCGATCGCCAGGACCTCTATACGTCTCGCCATTGTTATTCAGCGTATAGTTGGGAGCGTCATAAAATGGAGCATCGGGCTGACTGAGATAGCTTGCACCCAAGAGAGTATCAATGGTTACGGGCTGATCAGTAGGATTATGGGCGATCGCACCGATATAGAGAGTTCGCAAATCAACTGGTGGTGGTGCTTTAGAAATGTGATGGGTAAAGAGATCAAAGCGCCCCTCAAAGGGAAAGTTCAAATGCGCCTTGGGGTGAGCCATACCCTGACTGGGAAAAGCTGATAGCAAAATCCCTTCGGTCTGTACAATTTCGGGACTATTACTATTAAACATCGGCACATCGTCAAGACTGCCCATGAGTGGACGCATTTCTTGCGGCTCGAAAATGATTTTCGGTTTAGCAGGAGTTTGCGCGGGAGCTTGCGCGATCTTGTTAATTGAATTGCTGTTTGAATTGCTGTTTGAATCGGTAATTGAATTGCTATCTAAATTAGTCGTTAAATGTGTAGTGGAACTGGTAGTTAAGGTAGGAGTTGGATGGGGATTGCTAGCGACAGTTGCCATCGCTAAAGTTAGGGAAATGGGATGCAATAATAGTAACGAAAGTAGAGAAGTTGTCATCATTAGCTTTTGCCGATTATAGAACAATATAAATTTTAGCGAGCCGACATCGCCATAATGAAAGCATCAGTAGTGGCAAGGGAAGTGATCGCAATGCCAAGACCCAATGAAATCATCGCCTTGCGTAAAAAGACTGTACGCTCCAGCTTATATGTTTGCAAGTCTTCAATTTGCTGCATCCATGTAGTGGTGATTGCTGTCTGCAAACTTTCATCTTTTTGCATTAATACCTCTGGTGAAAGCCCTGTATTTGCAAACTTGCGAGGATATAAACCTAACACAGCAAAGGCGATCGCGATCGCTAGAGCCACACAAGCCGAAACCTTAAGAGCCAAATAGATAAAGTATAAATTGGACATTTCATCTTGTACATAAATCTGAAATGTGGAAGTTACCCGCAAACCCAGTAATAATAAAGCACTAATTTCCATTACTCCAGCGAGCTTTGTGCCAAGAGTATCCACTCCATGTTGAGCTTGTTCTAGACAGAATTTGGTATATTCATAAAGGAAATTTTGTTGGGGTTCCATTTTGTGTACTCCATTTTTGGTTGATGCTTGATTAGGGTTTACTAACAGATTTACCAACAGAACAATTAATAGCATAACTCCAACTGAGTAAACGCAACCAGAGACGAGGATTAGTCGGTTCTAGCCAAGATTGAGAACCACGCACGACTTCAGGCAACCAACTACCTAATAGGGCATTGGTTAGAGAACTGCGGGTAAATGAGCCATAGCTAGATAACCATTTTAGTAAATCCTTTGTACCCGCCATTTCTAAGATCCAGAGAATTAATCTTGGATTTTTAAAGGCTGCAATTAACGCGAGACGGTTAAACATGAACCAACTGAGGCGATCTTTAATAAAGCGATCGCTGACGGGTTGGGGTTCATCAGCCAGCAGTCCAAAGAAAGTATTCAACATCGAGTTCACCCGCTCTGGTGGTAAATGCATTCCTGTGGGAACCATCATTCCTTTAGAAAATAGCCAAGTAACGGCAATATTACTTTGATAAGCATTGATTTGATTAAGATCATCAGCTTTGAGCAGATCATGTTTGAGCGCTGTATCTAATAAGGTCGCCAAACGCGGTAGATTACGAACAAGGGAACCAAACCCTGTAAATACAAGGGGAGACTGTAATGAAGCCGCATCACCGATCGCTAAAATCCGATCAAAGGCACATTTTTTAGAATCTTCATTCAGGCTGTAATGTCCCGTAATGTATCCAAAAGTCGCTTTCTTCCAAGTTAATTTCTCCATATCACAACGCCGATATTCAGGCAAAATCGTAAAGAAGTCCTCATACATTTCCAGTAACGATCCTGCATTTTCAGGATGGACTTGATGATAATGGAACAGGTAAATTGTAAGTTCATCTTTTTCCGCAGGAAAGAGTTCCCAAATTAATTGTCTGCCGCGTGAAATATCACCATGACTAAACAGAACATCACCATATTGGGAATCCCATACAGACTTATCAAATCCTTCTAGAACTGCGCCAACTGTCGGACAGACACTATCAAAAGCCTGACCTGCATTAATTTGTTGGGTGATCGCTGAAGCAGAACCCATCGCATCAATTACCAATCGCGAATTTAGAATTACCTCTGCATCTGTTTCTAAATTTTTAGCAAAGATAGTCGCGCCGTTTGCATCAATAACGACTTTTTGGAATTCAGTGCGATCGCAAATTACCGCGCCATATTGATGTAATTTTTTGCTGCAAATTTCCAATAAGCGATTAGTGTCGATCGCAATATTCAGCACTGTGGGCGTATGTAAAACCTTGGCTTTGAGATGGCTAGGATTGTTACTATCAAAAAATTTATTAAAGCCATCCACATATTCGGCGGTGATCATGGTTTCAAATTCTTCTTTAGTGAAGAGTCCAAAATCAATGAGATTCTGAAATTCAGCACGAGAAATATTCCATTCTCGATTCATCCGTCCGAAGGGAATGCGCTCAACGAGACAAACACGATAACCTAACTTCGCCATCATCGCCGCGTGGATTGCTCCCAACGCACCACCAAGATAAACGATGTCATAGACTAGATCTGGTTTTGCATTTGATTTTATAAAATTAGTTTGGGAATCCTCAAAGATTACTTGTTTAGGTTCTTTCGGATTTCTCACACTTTCCCGCCAGCGCTTTTCCCACCAATAAACCCGATTAAGATCATATTCCCCATTAGGAATGCGTTGAAAAAATTTGACCGTCAGTGGATATTCGGCAGCGAGTGCTTCAAAAATCGATTGATTCGGGGCGATCGCAGGTGGTTGTTTAAACTCATAGGGAAAAGCCTGCCGCGCCGCCTTAGTCAAATGCTCAAGTAACTCACGCTCACTATCCATCGGCTCATCTGACCAGCGAAATACTTTTAGATAAGTGGTGCGTTGTAATGTCCAGATAAATACTGATAATTGCGCGATCGCCCCTGAGCGATTTTGGTGATCGAGGATAAAGCCATGCTTAGCAACTGTTTTTTTGCCGAAAGGTGGTTGATACTCAGATTGGAGCCATGTTTTCACGGACGCAATTTGAGTGGTAGGGATCTCGATATAAAGTAACTGCTGCATGGCTCGATCAATATCTTCAGGTGCTTTCATTTTCGCATCTTTTATTATTTTATTATTTTTGCATATAGGCGATCACTGTTTGATGGTGAATGTATAAGCGATCTCGATCTACACTCCTAATCGACTCCTAATCGAAAAGTAACTTGCTTTCTTTATCCCAATTGCGATACATCCAGATTACAGTGTACCAATTCATATAAATACGAAAGATTTCCATTGCTACTTCTGATTTCCCCCGATCACATAGCCATGTCAATAAAGGCTTAAGCGTACGATCATTGAGTGTGCCGCCAAGGGTGAGAATGCCCCAAAGAGCTAAATGGAGCCAAGTTTTTTGGATCATTAACTTCACTTCCCATGTGGGATGTTTTTGATAGAAGATAATGCTCATGCGACCGCGTTGTTCTTCTAAATCCAGCAGTCTGGGCATTTTATCAATAGAGAATGGTGCGTGATAATGGAAAGCGATCGCCCCTGCACAGGTTAAGCGTTTTAAGCCCAATTTTTTGATTCGCATTCCCAATTCAAAATCTTCCCAACCATATTGGAAGAAACCCCGATCAAATTTTCCTGCTTCGAGCAACCATTTGCGGGCGATCGCCAAGTTACAAGTATCAAAGAGCGCGGCGGTAAAGTATGGCACTGGGGATACTGGTTCTGAGTCGGGAGATTCGAGATTGCTAGTATCGATTATGCGCCCATAACTATAAAATTTTTCGCCTTTTGCAAGAGTTTCGGTATGGGCTTGGAGATACTCAGGATTAACGGTGATGTCACTATCGACAAAGGCGATATATTTACCAAGCGCGGAGTCAATGCCATAGTTACGCGCTGCTGCTGCGGCAGCATGGTCTTGAGTAAGTAGTCGTAGATGTGGATAGCGATCGCTATTTGCGCTTAAAAATTCGACCGTACCATCGGAGGAGCCATCATCGATAACCAGAATTTCGTAAGGCGCAGTTATGGTTTGTTTTTCGAGGGCTGCCAGACATTTCTGCAAGATCGGCAAACGGTTATAGGTTGGCACAACCACTGACCACAACATTTCCGACACCATGTTTCTCCATTTAGGTTTGATAGGGGATCGCCCCAAAATTATAGCTTGTCAAGTTAAATTTCATCAGGGTTAATCCCTATTGACCTCAGATAATTTGCTAGTTTTTCTTTTTGTTGACGCTCTTGCTCAGCGATCGCTTCGGCTTGTTGTTGGGCTAAGGTTGCTTCATCTGCAATCGCCTTTTGTTGATTAGCGATCGCCCTTTCTTGCTCAGCGATCGCCTCGGCTTGCTGTTGAGCTAAAGTTGCCCGATCAGCGATCGCCTCAGCATCTAATCGAGCCTGTTTTTCCGCGATCGCCCTTTCATCACCTGTCAGCAATAAATTTCCCAACTCATCCCACCAACGTAGCCATGTGGTCGTCCCGACCTGTTGCAGTCCAATTTCTACACCCATCGGCAGCACGGGATAATGTCCGTGATCGTTAGGCTGCATCTTGACATAGCAGCCATCAACTAGGTGATAAGCCTCAAGAATATCTTTCCATGCGTCAAAAATTACATAAAAAGGAATCCGAATAGCCTGCTCGTAAACCCAGAACTTACCAGCTTTTTCTGTTCCACTTGGCGGCGTTGCATCTCTTTCTTCTGCCCCATTACCAGACACAAATTCAATGGCAATCAATGGCGCAACAGCCTCTTTCCATAACACATAGGAGCGGCGATATTCACCATCGAGAAGCGGCGACACATTAGGTACATAAAACCAATCGGGGGCTTCCGCTCCCTTTTCGGGTGGTTCGATCAACCGCCAATAAATACCGCTATCTTGACCGATACAGTAACGTCCATCGGGATGTAATTTTTGCAGAACGGGTTCTATGGAGCTTGTTAAAACAATACTTTGCGGGTGTTCCTGAAAATTTTTCACAAAGGTTCCGTCTGAATCTGGAAGTTGTTTATGATCGGGGAGGTTAAGTGGAGTTAAGGGAATGATTTGAGTGGGTGACGTTGGGGGCTTAATTGGTGCTTGGGCGGTTTGCATAGTAACTCTCTAGAGATACGGCTGACTTGCATTTTAACATGAATTTTTAAGTGAAGGGGAGAACTTCACAGTGTAGTTTCCTAAAAAAATAGGGGCGCTTAGCGCCCCAAAAACTTTGTCGATAGTATTGATAATGCGTTAAAACGCATTATTCTTCTTCAACCACTTATTCTTCTTCAACAACCTTGTCTTTGAATTGTTTACCTGCCGAAAAAGCAGGAACACGGGTGGCGGCGATCACCATTTTTTCGCCTGTACGAGGGTTGCGACCTTCACGTTCTTGACGATCGCGTGGCTCGAAAGAACCAAAGCCCACCAAAGTGACCCGATCGCCTTCAGCTACAGCTTCAACAATTGATTCAAGCGCGGCTGTAACGATTACTTCGATATTCTTTTTGGATACGGATACCTTTTCGGCGATCGCATCAACTAGTTCACCTTTATTCATAGCTGTAACTCCTGTATGGATTGTGTAGATGGCAATTAAGACTTAATTTATAAAAATTAGAGCGTTGCGAAGTGCTGCTCCAATCAGTAAGACGAAATCAATACTACAGCACCGATGGCAGTGGTCAAGCGCTTTTGACAAAAATTTCGCAAAAGTTTTTAATCAGAGAGAGAACACGCTGCTTATATTCTCTCTCTAATTAGCGAAAATTAGCGAACTGCCTGACGCATATAATCACCCCAAACCTGTGCAGCAACAGCACTTGAGCCATTAGTCACGCCTTGATCATTGCCTAACCAAACGGCGGTCACTAAATTTCTTTTTGGCACTGCTCCGATAAACCATAAATCACGCCCTTCATCCGTAGTTCCCGTTTTACCAATAGCCGTACCTTGGGAGATCGCGGCAGGTCGTCCCGTACCATACTGCACAACGCCACGCATCATATCCACCATTATGTTAGCCACACCTGCATCAATGACTTGACGGGGTTTTAAGGCGTTACTTGCATCAAAAACCACACGACAGGTTTGGCGATCCTTGGGGACTTTGCAGTCATTTGTATCGAGAATTCGTTTGATCGCATGGGGCTTAATGTATTTGCCCTGATTAACGACAGTGGCATATGCACCTGCCATTTCTAGGATCTTTACTTCATTGCCACCTAAAACCATGTTGCTGGAAGCATCAAGCTTGGTGGTGATACCTAGTGTTTTTGCCATTTTTACCACATTCTCAAACCCCGCCGCCTCGGCAACTCTTACCGCGACGACATTTTCTGATAGGGCGAAGCCGCGATACATATCGATCGCGCCACTACCGCCATTGTGACAACCAATGATCCCCGAAAATCCACTACAAGAGTAAGTGGTGTTAGGGGATATACCGCGATCAAGAGCCGCCGCATAACTAAATAATTTGAAAGTTGATCCTGCTTGACGTAAAGCTTGGGCAGCACGGTTAAATTGGCTAGACTTATAATCAACGCCACCTGTCATCGCTAACAGTGAGCCATCACTAGCATTTAAGGTAATGATCGCCCCCTGACTAAATCCATTCGCCCCACCATCACGCGCTACGGCTTCTTGCAAAGCCCGATCTGATGCCTGTTGCATGGCGACATCGAGATTTGTCTCCACAATCAGATTTCCTTCTCTAGCAAAGTTATCACCGAGTAATTCTTGTAACTCCTCAAATACATAGCTGTAGTAGTAGGGAGCCACGGTTCCTTGCAGTTTTGATTTGGCGGATTCATTGAGAATTAGTACCGATCGCCTTGCTTGATCGGCTTCTTTATCGGTGATCATCCCCAACTCTGCCATCCGATTGAGAATGCGATCGCGATATTCGATCGCTAAGTTCTTATTTCTAAAGGGATTAATCGTCTCAGGGGAAGGTAATAGCCCCACGAGGGTTGCTGCTTCTGAAAGATTTAGTTCAGAGGCTTCTTTGTTGAAATACAGTTTAGCGGCATCTTTGAACCCATAGACCCCATTGCCTGTATAGGCGCGATTGAGATAAAGCCGTAAGATCTCTTCTTTTTGATAGGAAAAATTAAGTTTAATTGCCGCCGCCGCTTCCCGCCATTTCCGACCCGCCGAGTCATCTGTCCCCACATAGGTCTTGCCCAACAAGTTGCGGGCTAGCTGTTGGGTAATTGTACTAGCGCCTTCTAAACGCTCACCGCGAGTACGCACATTCGTCACGATCGCTCTGACCACACCAATAGGATCGACCCCAATATTCCAATAAAAAGAAGTATCCTCCGAAGCCACTACGGCTTTAGGTAGAAATTGTCCAAATTCTGCAAGGGTTGCATATTCAGTGTGGTTGGCAATTTCAGTAGGATCGAGTCGCTTCACCCCATCCCCTGCTAAAACTTCAACGGGACCCTGCTCGCTGACGGGTAACGGTTTCAGGTCAGGAACCTTGCTGAGTTCATGGGCGATGGCTATAACAATAATCGCTGCGATCGCGCCGATCCCAATTCCCGTATATTGCAAGGTGCGAATATACCAAGGCGGCGGGTCAAGGTAAAGAAGAGTTGGTGATTCTGCAAGTTCAGGTGGACCAAGTGTAATTTTCGTTTTGTGTCGTAATGGTACTGAATCCAATCGCAGCTTTTGACGATAAATACCATTTTTTGACTTTTTATCTTGCAGAACAAATTGTGATTTCTTTTGGGTGCGATCTCGTACTAACTGCGCGTGAACTTGGCTAACAAGGGGGGTTTGAATGACAATATCGCATTCGCTCGTATTACGTCCGATGATGTAGCGATCGCCCACAAGTTCATAAATTTTAGGTTGTTCTTTTTGCGACAGTCGCACTTCCAATTTGGGAACACGCTCTTTTGGATTAATTTTCAATACCCCTTGCACGACATGTGTAAGCTGATTGATCTGTGTCATCAGCTTGGATTTAGGTGCTTTGGGTGGTGGTGATGTTGGCGGGGTCATAAAAAATAGGACGTAGATTGGGGAATTACGGTTTCCTTAGATCAACAATATAGCTGTAGCCAGTTATAATCGCGACGAGAATAGTGGCGCACTGTGCTGCAACTATTTTTTTGGTTTATAGATATAATAGTTGTCAAGATAGTCGAAAAGGGGTCAATAAATTATGAACCAAAGACTCAAAAGCTGGGAATCTCCTCGCAAAGAGGGACGAAATGACAAAGGAAAGGGCGGCTCGGCTCGCCAACGTCAAAAAAGAAAGCAATTTCAAATGCTTCGTAAAAAACTAAAGGGAGAGGGCGCTAGCGCCTTCTCCCTTTTTGTTGCAAAGCGCAAAGCGCTGTCTCAGTATGTTGCCACAGGAACCTGTTGAGCATAATCAGCATCACCGACTTCATGGTAATTAGTCTCACCAAAAATAGCATTCTCAAACTTGTAATGCTTAAACTCTAGAACATTACCCGAAGGATCAGCTAAGAAAAAAGTACGGTGTTCTAAAGGCGTATCCACAAAGCGAACCTTGGGCTTTTGGTAAAACTTAAGGTGTTTATCATGTACCTTTTCCAATAGCGCCATCCAATTATTTTCAGAATAGAAAATTAATCCAAAATGGCGCGGATAAATCCCACGTTGTTCCTCTAGAGATTCATGGACAACATGAGCTACCAATTGATGACCATACAAACTCATGATCATCGATTCATTTGATGCACGCCCTGCTAGGCAACCCAAACCATCGATATAAAAAGCTTTAGTACTAGGAATGTCTTTGACTGGAAACGCGAGATGAAACAGAATCTTTGTCATGGTGAGGTGTCATGGTGAGGTGTCATGGAGAATTGCCATGCAGAAATAGCACGGTGCTGTGTCATGCCGAAGTTGTTTCTTCTAGCATAAGTTTGGTGCGCTTGAGTTTATCAGGAACTGCAATCGGATATTTTCCTGTAAAGCAAGCCGTACAAAATTGGGTGGTATCTATTTGTGTCGCCTCTAGCATTCCGTCATGACTGAGATACGCAAGAGTATCAACCTCAATCTGTTCCGCGATCGCCGATAAAGCCTTTTTCGCCGCAATCAAATGATCCTGCGAATCGGTATCGATACCATAAAAACAAGGGTGAGTCACAGGCGGCGAAGAAATACGCATATGTACTTCCGTTGCACCAGCCTCACGCAAGGCTCTTACTATTTTACGACTCGTAGTTCCCCTTACGATCGAATCATCGATCACAATTACTCGTTTGCCTTGAAGTACATCCTTAAGTGGGTTAAGTTTCATCTTAATCCCCGATTCTCGCATGGCTTGGGTGGGTTGAATAAAAGTACGTCCGACATAGCGATTTTTGATCAAGCCTTCAGCGTAGGGAATGCCCGATGCTCGCGAAAAACCGATCGCCGCAGGAATTCCTGAATCTGGTATACCAATCACAATATCCGCATCCACAAAAGATTCTTTAGCTAATAAAGCACCAATCCGCATTCTGTAGGTATAAAGACTTTCGCCATGCATGACACTATCAGGTCGCGCAAAATAGATCATCTCAAATACGCAAAGCTTTGGCTTAGATTCTGTCCATTGCCAAGACTCAATCCCATTTTCGAGGGTGATGATCACCAATTCCCCTGGTAAAACTTCACGCACATACTCAGCGCCAATAATGTCTAGCCCACAGGTTTCTGACGACAAAACATAGGAACCATCCTCAGTTTTGCCAATCACTAAAGGACGTACACCATAGGCATCTCTCGCCCCTGCGATCGCATTGGGCATCGCCATAACTAAACTAAAAGCGCCTTCGCATCGATGCAGTGCCGCAATGATCGCCTCTTGCCAATCCTTACCCGCTTCGACCGCCTCACCGACCGCAAAGGCAATCCCCTCTGAGTCTGTGGTTGATTCGAGGGCATGACCCTGAGCCGACAATTCACCACGCAATTCTGTGGCATTTACCAAGTTGCCATTATGGGCAAGTGAAAAATCGCCGAGGCGAGTATTGACCACAATTGGCTGCGCGTTGCAAATCTTACTCGAACCCGTGGTCGAATAACGATTATGCCCGATCGCCAAAGATCCCTTTAACTCTGACAAAATCGTTTCATTAAAAATCTGTGATACCAGCCCCATCGCTTTATGGGTGTGGGTATTTCCCTGAGCGTCATATACAGTAATACCCGCCGATTCTTGACCACGGTGCTGTAACGCATATAGTCCAAAATATACGAGCTTGGCGACATCCCCCTCTGCTGCTAATACTCCAAAAACCCCACAAGCTTCCTGTGGTTTGTCGGTCTCAATATCATTATCAGTGTCTAGATCCATAAAAACAGAATGGTCAGAGTAATCTGGCAACATAGCGGTTATACGCAATACTTTGGGTTAGGCAAGATAGAAAATTTCCCTAGCTAGATCGTACCAGTGTTAAGCGTTTCTTAACCAAAATTGGTAAAGCACATGGGATTTTGCTTTAGCTTTGGGGTTTATTGTTAAATCTTAAAAAGACTTATGAAAACTTAATATAACTCATTTAGTCTTCTTATCAATTTCGAGACAGTCTGACCTGTAAACTTAATTGTGAGGTTGTGTAGTAAGGCACAACTAGTTTTAATTTTGTTTTTCGATTCCAGAAAATTTCTAGAACACGACAACATCTTAATTGTTACAAAGTTACAAAATTTAGATAAATAATAGGTATTCCTACGCATGGATAGTACAATCAGTCTTGAGATTATTGAGGTCGTTGAACAAGCAGCGATCGCCTCTTCTAAGTTCATGGGCTTGGGCAAAAAGGACGAAGCCGATGAAGCGGCTGTTGAAGCGATGCGTGAGCGCATGAACAAAATTCATATGCGTGGACGGATCGTGATCGGTGAAGGCGAACGTGACGAAGCGCCCATGCTCTATATTGGCGAAGAAGTTGGTATCTGTACTCAAGAAAATGCTGCTGAGTTCTGCACGATCGAAGAATTACAAGAAATTGACATTGCTGTTGACCCTTGCGAAGGTACAAACCTCGTTGCTTATGGGCAAAACGGCTCAATGGCAGTTCTTGCTATCTCTGAGCGTGGTGGTTTGTTCCAAGCACCTGACTTTTATATGGACAAATTGGCTGCGCCTCCTGCGGCTAAGGGACATGTTGACATCCGCAAAACTCCTACCGAAAACCTGAAAATTCTTTCGGAATGTTTAGATCGGGCGATCGAAGAATTGGTTGTTGTGGTTATGGATCGTCCTCGTCACAAAGGCTTGATCTCAGAAATCCGTGCCGCTGGCGCTCGTGTTCGTTTGATCAGTGATGGTGATGTATCGGCTGCTATTTGCTGTGGTTTTTCAGGTACAAACATCCATGCTTTGATGGGCATTGGTGCTGCTCCTGAAGGTGTTATCTCGGCAGCCGCAATGCGTTGCTTAGGTGGACATTTCCAAGGTCGTCTAGTTTATGACCCAGCCGAAGTGAATACTCCTGAAAGCGAAAAGTGGACTCGCGAAGGAAACTTGCTCCGTCTTAAGGAAATGGGCATCACCGATGGCGATAAAGTCTATGATGCAAACGAATTGGCTTGTGGTAAGGATGTCTTGTTTGCTGGTTGTGGCATCACACCAGGAACTTTGATGGATGGCGTGCGTTTCTTTAGTGGCGGTTGCCGTACTCAGTCTTTGGTCATCTCGACTCAATCGAAGACTGCTCGTTTCGTTGACACCATTCACTTGACTAGTGATAAGCCTAAAGTTATTAGCTTGCGCTAATCTCTACAGCCTATTCAGGTTTCAAGTAATAAAGTAAAAGCGGTGCGAGGCAAAGCCTCACACCGCTTTTTTTAACTAGTTCAAAGATGTAAATCTAGTGATTGAGAGCCGCGATCGCCGCTTGCACACCAGCGCCAGAGGTGAAGTTCGTATAACCAAGCGCCGAGATCGATGCTTCAAGAGCAGCAACTGCCGTGAGAATATCGCGATCGCCGACAAAGCCTAAATGACCGATACGGAAGATCTTGCCATTGAGGTGATCTTGACCACCCGCCATCACAATATCGAACTTCTTCTTGATGGTGGCGCGAATCTTTTCTGCATCCAAACCTTCAGGTGGAACTACCGAGGTAATCGAAGCACTAGCTGCATCATCGGGAGCCAATAAGCCCAGATTGAGAGCCTTCATTGCCGCACGGGTTGCTTCACGATGACGAATATGACGGGCGAAAATATTTTCTAAACCTTCACGCTGCATAATTTCTAAGGAAGCTTGCAAAGCCATCACCATATTTACGGAAGTAGTAAAAGGCGTGGAATTTTTAGCGGCATCTTTGCGGGCTTTACCCAAATCTAGATAGAATCTTGGCAAGGTCGCAACTTTGTATGCTTCCCAAGCTTTGGGACTGACCGAGACAAAACCCAATCCAGGGGGAATCATGTAGCCCTTTTGCGAACCAGATCCAACGACATCTAAGCCGAGTTCGTCAATGGGAATATTCATCGCACCTAAACTGGTGACAGCATCAACGATGATCAACGCTTTTTCATGGGCTTTTACATGGCGATTAATCGTCACGAGATCATTAAGAACGCCCGTAGAGGTTTCGCTATGGGTAATAATTACCGCTTTGATTTCTTTATTGGTGTCAGCTTCTAACTTGACTCGAAATTCTTCAGGATCAAGAGCTTTGCCCCATTCAGCTTTAATAACTTCAGCATTGACACCATAGGCTTGACAAACTTCGACCCAGCGTTCGCCAAATTTACCATTATCACCCACAAGCACGCGATCGCCTTTACTCAAGAAATTAATGATGCCTGCCTCCATCGCGCCCGTACCGCTTACGGTGAGAATTAATACATCATTCGTGGTTTGGTGTAACCACTTGAGCTTGGCGGTCACATCTGCCATCACCTTACTGAAATCACCGCTACGGTGTCCGATGGGAGCCTTTGCCAGAGCCAACAGTGCCTGTTCAGGCACAGGTGTTGGACCTGGGATCATCAACATCAACTTGTCTTCCATGAGTCGAAAGTTTAAATACTTGGTTAAATACTAGATCTAGCATTCTATAACAATTAAGTTACTCATGTTACATGGAAGAAATTTTCGCGTTATACTGACCTTAAATTTACAGGTGTCACCATGATCCAAGCACCAATTCGCTCGGTTATCTCTAGCGAAAAACAACCAGATCATTCTAGTGAAAAACAACCAGATCAAGACCAACATCTCATCTATTCAGGTATCACTTGGGAGCATTTTAAGCTAATCCAAGCAGGTTTTGCCGATTCAACTGGAGTAAGGCTTTTCTATTACCAAGGAACTATTGAAATAATCATGCCAAGTCGCGCACATGAAACAGTCAGTCGATTTATCTGTGTTCTATTAAGTATTTTTTGCATGGAATACAATATTGAATTTGAACCCACAGGTTCGATGACTCAACAACGCGAAGGGGAAGTGTCCATTGAACCAGATGAATCCTACTGTTTTGGAACTTCAAAACCGATACCTGATTTAGCGATCGAAGTTATTTTTACGAGTGGAAGTCCTAAAAAGTTACAACGTTATCAAGCTTTAGGAATTCCTGAAGTATGGTTTTGGCAAGATGGCATATTTAGCCTTTACCATTTACGCAAAGATAATTATGAAGCGATCGCTCAGAGTGAGATTCTCCAACTGAAAGAGTTAGATATTGATTTACTGACTCGTTGTGTATTAATTGCCCAAACTTCACGACTAGAAGCAGCGAATACTTTTCGTAATGCCCTCAAAAAATAGCCCTAAAAACTGATAATTACAAGTATTTATTGTGCGATACGCAAGACAATATATAGTCCGCCAAAAAAGGAAATGCACTACACCTCAGAACACGCCACCCACGCACTGAAGATTCTTGAGGATCTCTTACCCCTCGTGACTTCACACCCTGAATACGAAGGACTTGTAGCGATTCTTCATGATTCTTCTCGATGGCACGAAGCACATGATCAGTTCACTGCTATAAGAGTGAACATTACCATGAAGAATGAAGCTTATGGGAAGTCCGATTTAGATTCCAAATTTGCTTATGTTGCCGAGAACGCTGCCAAGACAGCTTACAATTGTAGCGGGAGTTCAGAGCCTTTTGACGACGATTCTTTTGACTGGCTGCTTCGGTGTCAGCAGTCGTTTTTAGATACGATTCCAGACCATTAATTATGACAGCCGCTACAAACTACAAGACAGGTGAACAAAACGCTCCATCCTTATTTTCATTTTGATATTAAGTAATCTATTCACAGCTATTTTTTGTCAGTTATAATGCTAGACAAGGCAAAGATCGAGGGAAATTCACAATCATGGCAGTCCGTCAACCCCGCTATAGCAAAGAAGAGTTCGCCAAACGAGGCGATCTCATTTACCAAACTCAAATACGTCCACAAGTCGAAGCAGGTAATCATGGCAAAATAGTTGCTATTGATATTGAGACCGGGGCGTTTGAAACTGCCAATGATACAATGACTGCCACACGGAAATTGCGAGAACGTTTACCCGATTCCCAAACTTGGGTCGTCCGAATTGGCTATCGTGCAGTTCATCGTTTCGGTGCGCGGAGATTGAAAGAAATCCGAGTGCTGTAATGTTATACTAACTTCACATTTAGGGGTGTCACCATGATCCAAGCACCAATTCGCCCGACTATCTCTAGCGAAAAACAATCAGATCAAGATCAACATCTCGTTTGCTCTGGTATTAGTTGGGAACAATTTAAGCTAATCCAAACTGGTTTCGCAAATTCCAAGGGAGTGCGATTTTTTTATCATGAAGAAACCATTGAAATAATTATGCCAAGTCGCGCCCATGAATTCAATAAGACAATCATTGGATTTTTGATCGAACTATTTTGCCTAGAAAGCAACATTGAATTTGAGCCAAGAGGCTCCATGACTCAACAACGCGAAGGGGAAGTGTCCATTGAACCAGATGAATCCTATTGTTTTGGAACATCAAAATCGATACCTGATTTAGCGATCGAAGTTATTTTTACCAGTGGAAGCCAAAAAAAATTACAACGTTATCAAGCTTTAGAGATTCCTGAAGTATGGTTCTGGCAAGATGGCATATTTAGTCTTTACCATTTACGCGAAGATAATTATGAAGCGATCGCTCAGAGCGAGATTCTCCAACTGAAAGAATTGGATATTAATTTACTGACTCATTGTGTATTAATCGCCCAAACTTCACGACTAGAAGCCGCAAATACTTTTCGGAATGCGCTTAAAAAATAGATATTAAAAAAAGTAGATCCCCATTACTATGAAACGATCGCTACTTGCCATTACCACTATCTTCTTGATGACAACATCAACGGCGATATCAACAGCGACCGCACCCATTGCCATTGCCTTAGCTAGCAACAGCCAATCATCAACTATCAGCAACCCCGCAAATCTCTATCACACAGGGAAGAGTGCATTTACTGAAGGAAGATTTGCGGAAGCGGTAAGTCAATGGCAAACGGCGGCGGCAATCTATCAACAACAGGGCGATCGCCTCCGCGAGTCGGTGATTTTAGCAAATCTAACTTTAGCCCATCGAGAATTAGGGCAGTGGAAAGAAGCAACCAGTTCAGTTACTAAGAGTTTGGAGTTAGCGCGATCTTTAGAGGCTATTAGGGATGATAAGTTACAGATTGATGTGCAGAAAGCGATCGCTCAAGCCCTAGACACAAGAGGTAGTTTGGAGTTTACGCGGGGTCAGATTCAAGCTGCATTGCATTCATGGCAAGAGGCGCAGCCAATTCACCAAAAACTTAATGATCAAACTCCACTTATCCGCAATGAAATTAATCAATCGAGGGCTTATCAGCGATTAGGGCTATTCCTGCGTGCTACTCAAATGCTGAAGTTGACAAATCAATCAATCATGCAGCAGCCAGATTCTTTGCAAAAAGTAGAACTTCTGCATCATGTGGGTAATATCTTCCTATCACTGAATGATTCCGCAAAAGCAGAACCTTATCTAAAACAGAGCTTGCAGCTATTAGATGAATTAGGAGATAGTCCTGCCACAACCACTAAGAAAAGTGGGATTTTGCTCGACTTAGGACATCTTAGTCGTACTCAACTTCCCGATAACCAAGTATTTGCCACAACCCGTAATCTCTATACTGAGGCGATCGCTACGGCTTTCTATCCTCTGGATCGCGTTAATGCTCAACTGAGTCTTGCGGAATTATTAATCGCCACAAATAATCCCCAAGAACTAGTTCCCTTACTAACGCAAATAGAACAAAATATCGATCTTCTGCCCATTAGTCGCAATGGCATCGAAAATCGTATCCGCTATGCTGAGATTTTAGCTAAAGTTTCCAAACGAGAAGCGGCGGCTTTATTATTAGCGAGAGCGATCGCCCAAGCTAAGGACATTGGCGATCAGCGCACTTATACTTATGCTCTGGGTACGCTCGGTCATCTTTACGAACGAAATCAGCAATTTACTGATGCTATTCAAGTCACCCGTCAGGCGATCGCTTTAGCCGAAATGCATAATGCCGATGACCTCACCTATCAATGGCTTTGGCAATTGGCAAGACTGCTCTCGGCGACAGGAGAAACTGAAGCGGCACTAGTTTCCTATGGGCAAGCACTAAAAGTTCTCAAACCAATTCAAGCTGACTTAGCCTCGGCGGCGGCAAATGCCCAGTTGTCTTTTCAAGATCGAATTGAACCACTATATCGAGAATATGTGAGCTTATTGCTTGCCACAAGCGGTGTGAATAAAGATAAATTAAAACAAGCTCAATCCGTAATTGAATCTTTAAAAGTGGCAGAATTAGTCAACTTTTTTCGCAGTGATTGCTTCAATCCCAAGTCCAATGATATTACTCAGATTGACCCAAGCGCCGCCGTAGTCTATGTGATCACCCTGAACGATCGCCTTGAGGTGTTGCTAAATTTACCCGATGGCAATATCAAGCGTTATACGACAGCAATCGCCGCTTCAGAAGTAGAATCAAGCGTTATTAATTTCCGATCTAAGCTCCGTGATTCCATCACCCAAGAATATTTAGCGCAATCCAAAAAAATATATAACTCGACAATCAGACCCATTGAAGCCGACCTGATCAGTAACAATGTGAAAACCCTTGTGATTGTATCGGATCAATCCCTGCGTAATATGCCCTTTGCCGCGCTCCATGACGGCAACCAATTTCTGATCGAGAAATATGCTTTGGCAGCTTCTCCAGGGCTGGAACTACTAGAGTCTAAGCCAATTGCTAAAAAGCAAATCAATGTTCTATTAGCTGGCTTAAGCCAATCACGGGGGACTTTCATAGCCCTTCCTGCGGTACAGAAGGAATTAGAATCAATCCAACAACAAATTGGTCAGGCAAGCTCGAATCTTCTGCTCAATGAAACTTTTACCAGTAAAAATCTGCAACGCTCTATTCAAGCATTACCATTCCCTGTGGTGCATATTGCCACCCACGGACAATTTAGTTCTAAAGCTAGTGAGACATTTATTGTTACTTGGGATGAAAAAGTAGATATTGAAGCGTTAAATGGAATTTTGCGATCGCGAGAACGTAGTGATGCTGACCCATTAGAATTACTGATTTTGAGTGCTTGCCAAACTGCTAATAGCGATAAGCGATCGGCTCTAGGATTAGCAGGGATTGCGGTGAGAGCAGGAGCCAGAAGTACGATTGGTTCCCTATGGCAAATTAGCGATGAGGCGACATCAATATTAATGTCAGCGTTATATGCCAAACTCACCGATCGCAATCTCAGTCGTGCTGAAGCGCTGCGTTCCGCCCAGTTAACTTTACTGAAGGAAGGAAAATTTAAACATCCTTACTACTGGTCGCCTTTTATTTTGCTAGGCAATTGGCAATAAACATTGTCTAGATCCCCCCTTACGAAAGGGGGGAGAATCAATTAAATTCTCTTCTTCCCCCTTTTTAAGGGGGATTGAGGGGGATCTTTTAAAGTCTTTGACCGTAGAAAGTAATTCTTAAATGGTTTCTAAAAACCTAAATCGGCTTTAGCCACTTCTGCAACCCTCAATACTTCTGGAGTGGAAATTTCTTCCCAAGGAACTTCGCCAATCTCACGATAGAAAGTCTCATCATAGGGGCGAGTTTGGACTACTACAGGCATGGGTACTGCATGTCCGAGAACTAAAGCCTGTTGTTTAGAATCTAGCTTCGATAAAATCGTTCGTAAATTGCCGCTACCCGCCACACCCGTAAAAATCGCATCGATATCCTTCTCATCATTTAATAGAGCCGTGATTCTCGTACCAATTTGTGACATCACCTCATTATCAATTCCCGATGGGCGTTGATCGACAATTAACAGAGTCACAAAATATTTCCGCATTTCACGAGCGATCGTCCCGAAAATCGTTTGTCTCGCCGTATTTGGAGCCAGAAACCGATGCGCCTCCTCAATGGTGATCGTCAATTGCTGGGGGCGATCGCTAATATTTTTAGTCTGCAAGAATTTTTCGGCTTGCTGCACATAGGAATGATGAATCCGTCGCGTAATAATATTTGTCGCCAACATATAGGAGAGCAGATTCGATTGAGAACCAAATTCAATCACAATATGTTTACCCGCCGCGATCGCTTCGAGAATGCGCTTAATGTAATTTTCAGGACAGGTGGGACGTAAATACTTGAGATCATCGAGCCGCGTGAGTTTACGCTGGAGCGCCATAATCGAAGATTTGCTCCCCATCTTCTGTTCACAAAATTCTTGAATTTCCGAATTAGTCATTGCTAATAATCGCGAAATCCAAGCTTTGCCAAATTCATTGCGAAGAATAATCGCATTCTCTAAACTTGCCTCTGACAGATTTAATTCTTCACGAATGAGCATCAAATCTTCCACATCAATTTGATCGTAGCTAATATAAAGCTCTTGAGCATCGCGCACCCCGCGCCGTCTAGTTGAGTCAGGATCGAGGGTGTAGATCTGCACCTGTGCAGGAAACAACTGACGCAATCCTTTAACCGTGCTAAATCGCTTACCCTCAGTCGCCGCTTCCCATCCATATTCGGAATGCATATCAAAAATAAGATTTACCGCCGCCTGTTTCCTAATGATCCCCGATAATAATAGCCTTGTTAAAAAAGATTTTCCCGTTCCCGATTTCCCAAATACACCATTACTACGCTCCACAAAACGATCTAAATCCAGACAAATCGGCACTGGCATATCAATCGGCTGCCCGATCGCAAAATTCCGTTTATGGGGATCATCTTCCCAACCAAACACAATCCGAAAATCCCGTTCCGTTGCATCAAATACTTGTGAGAAATGACTGGGGATCGTCTTCACTGGCAGAAGTTGAAAATCGCTGATTTCTTCTACGGCTTCATAAACTGGTGATTTCTTGCGTTTACCCTTTTTGAGGCGATCAGTTGCACGCTGAGTTAATAGATCAAAGGGATTAGAAGGAACAAACATTAACATTGGCGTTAAAGCGATCGTGCCGAAGGTTCCTGTTCCCGCCAGAATTTCTGTTAAAAAAGTATTCTCAGGATCGGGGGGATTGACGAGAATGCGTGGGCTAGACGTGCCGAGGGTGACATCAGTGAGAATGCAAAAGAAGCGGGTATGCCGACCATGCACCACCAAAAATTTGCCCACGCGCATGTCTTCGACTGATATTTCACCGTTTAGTCGAACTTCTAAACCATCGCTTAAAGAACCTTGGACAACAATTCCTAATGGTTGCAATAAATTCACGCAAAATCCCAAAATTGTCAAAGTACCAATGATTTTACCAAAAAAAAGTAGTGGCAGTTCATGAACTACCACTACTTTTTTTGTAAATGATTAACAGTGCAAGAGTTTGTCGCGCACTGTTAATTCACTTTTTAGTAACGACCGCCGCCACTAGGCTTGAAACCGCCGCCGCTACGACCACCGCCGTTACGACCGCCGCCGCCGCCGCCAAAGGAATCATTATTTTCGCGAGGCTTAGCCTTGTTGACTTTAAGCACACGACCCATCCACTCAGCGCCATCTAACGCTGTGATGGCAGCATCTTCTTCTTCGTCTTTGCTCATTTCAACAAAAGCAAAACCACGAGCGCGACCAGTTTCGCGATCGGTAGGAAAATGAACGCGAGTGACCTTGCCGTAGTCTTCAAAAACAGGCTTCAAATGGTCTTGAGTAACTTCATAGGACAAGTTACCAACGTAAATAGACATTATGCTTTCTCCAAGAATTCAATAAGTATGTAGAGATAGAGATGTCGGAGAGAAGCTTGTCACGATGAAACAGAAAAAAACTGTCAGTACAGAAAACAATTACTACAACCGATGAATACTTTTACCTTACGAGACACAGTTTAACGCATATAGGCTAAGTTTGGGTGTAATGTAACATTTTATTTCTTTTCGGGGCGATCGCCTCTAAAACCGAAAATAGAGTTGCGCCGCAACTCTTCTAATAGGTAATCTAATAGGTAAAAATACCGCTTTGCGGTATTTTTACCCTTTCCTTTGAGTTCCCTAATTTAGAACAAATCTAAATCAGTCACAGCACCCTTACTGCTAGTCGAAACCAGCTTGGCATATTTTGCCAAAACACCTTTGGTATAACGAGGCGCTGGAGCCTGCCAATTGGCGCGACGGGCTGCTAATTCAGGATCGCTGACATTCAGTTGAATCAAGCGTTGATGTGCATCAATCGTAATTGAGTCACCCTCATTAACCAAGGCAATATTGCCGCCCACAAAAGCTTCAGGCGCAACGTGACCAACTACCATGCCATAGGTTCCACCAGAGAAACGTCCATCGGTAATCAGTGCGACTGAATCGCCTAAACCTGCACCGATAATTGCACTAGTAGGAGCAAGCATTTCGCGCATACCAGGACCGCCCTTTGGTCCTTCATAGCGAATTACCAATACATCCCCTGCATTAATCTTATTGGCAAGAATTGCGCTTAGACAATCTTCTTCCGATTCAAAGACACGGGCGGGACCAGTGATGATCGGATTTTTGACTCCAGAGATTTTCGCCACAGCGCCTTCTTCAGCAAGATTGCCTCTGAGGATCGAGAGATGTCCTTGCTTATACATCGGGCGATCCCAAGGACGAATCACATCCTGATCGGCGCGGGGTTCAGAGGGAATATCTTTGAGAAGTTCTTCGATGGTTTGTCCTGTGATCGTGATGCAGTCGCCATGCAATAACCCATGCGCTAAGAGCATCTTCATTACTTGGGGAATGCCGCCAGATTTATGTAAATCGGTCGCCACATAGCGTCCCGATGGCTTAAGGTCACAAATAACAGGCACACGCTCACGGATGCGCTCAAAATCATCAAGATGCCATTCCACCCCTGCGGAATAGGCGATCGCTAAAAAGTGCAACACCGCATTAGTCGATCCGCCGACAGCCATGACGACCGAAATCGCATTTTCGATGGATTTGCGGGTGATGATATCGCGAGGTAATAAATTATTGCGAATGGCATTCACCAACACCGTGCCAGCTAGTTCCGTATTGACCGCTTTTTCAGGGGCGATCGCTGACATCGTGGAGGAATACATCAAACTCATACCCATTGCTTCAAATGCTGAAGACATGGTGTTAGCTGTATACATACCACCGCAGGAGCCAGCCCCAGGACAAGCATTGCGCTCAACCGAGTTGAGTCTAACTTCATCAATGCGACCTGCGCTATATTGACCAACTGCTTCAAACGAACTAACTACGGTGAGATCTTCGCCGTCAAGATGCCCTGGTTCGATCGTGCCGCCGTAGACAAATAATGCAGGAATGTTCATTCTTGCCATCGCGATCATCGCCCCTGGCATATTCTTGTCACAACCACCGATCGCTAATACACCATCCATGCTCTGCCCAGTACAGGCGGTTTCGATGGAGTCGGCAATGACATCACGCGACACCAGGGAATATTTCATCCCCTCAGTTCCCATAGAAATCCCATCACTGATGGTGATTGTCCCAAAAACTTGAGGCATCCCATTAGCGGCGCGAATTCCTGCTTCAGCACGGATCGCTAAGGGCGCAATCCCCATATTACAAGGGGTGATGGTACTGTGGGCGCTGGCGACACCGACAATCGGTTTCGTAAAATCTGTGTCTTGGAAACCAACAGCGCGTAACATAGCGCGATTTGGCGATCGCTGCACACCTTCGGTAATAGCTCGACTTCTACGATTGTCAGGTTGATCGCTGGTGAGATTGTCAGACATATTTAAAATCTCTTGATTTTTGCAAACTTAATTAACTAAAACATTTTAGAATTTTTAGACACGAGAACACCAAGTTTGGACTATCAGCACTTAACATAATGCAATCTCAAAAGTACGTCTCCAATTCTTTCCCTAATCCTCGCAATCGTTATGTGGCTCTTAGTGTCACGGCTCTAGCTTTTGGAGTGTTACTTTATGGTTGTGGTGAAAACCGAGTTTCTCAATGTAACAAGTTTGTTACTATCGCCAATAAAAGTAAAGCACTAGCAATGCCTAAGGATATTGCGGGGCTTGTCCCACTCGCACAAAATATTGATCAAATTCGCACCGAAGCACAGGCGATCGCCGTCCAAGACTCAAAACTCAAGGAATTGCAAGTTGAATTATTGGGTATGTATGGTGATGTATCTCAAGCTCTAAAGTCTCAAGCTAAGGCATCCGAATCTAAAGATAAGAATGCTGTAGATAAAGCCAAACTAGAATTAACCACTGCGGCTGGGAAAGAAAGCGACATCGTTGATCGCTTCAATGATTTATGTGCTAAGTAAACCGAATTAGCTTCTTTAAAAAGAATCGAGAATAATAGGTGAGAAAAAAATAGCTTTGAGGGCGAAGCCAATTATCAAGCTAAGACCTGAAAGAATTCCCATTATTACGAAATTTGTTCCTAGGGGTAACTCAAGATACTTGATTTGTTTGCCAATCAAGGTAATCGCCGCAGCGAACACACCGATCGCTAAACTTGCTAACCATTGAATCGGGATCTGAAATAGGGAAACCGAGACTGCTGCACTCAAGGCGATCGTAACTACTGTGGCGAAAATCTCAATGATCGATAGCTTTTTATCGGGTGCAGCATTGTAGCGAACATCTTGAAACCCTAGCCAATAGAGAAATAAACAAACCCCGAACGTAATCAAACCACTAGTAAGACTAGCTTGCCAACAAACAATAGCGATCGCCGCGATCGCCGCTAATAGTCCGCCCACGCATTGGGGTATGGCAAACACACCAGCGATCGCCAGAATTATACATAAACTGGCGATCGGATAATTATCCGCCTTAAACAATATGCTGAGGTAACTACCAAGGTACCCATAGGCGATCGCGATCGCGGTAAAAGATAGTAGCAAGCGTAGACCAATTTCAATCCTACCGATTTTGAGAGCCATAAAATGTGATCAGCCAATGTCATCAGTTTCTGAGTCTATACCTACAGGATAAGCGCAATGCGCTCATCGCCACATAACCCACATGACAAAGTATAACAATCGACTGCCCCCGTAGAGGCAATTCATGAATTGCCTCTACGGGATTTCTGCGATTTCTGGACATTCATCTTGTGATCACTTAAATTTGAGGACATCGGAAAGCGTTCTCAAACCACACCGACTCGTCCTGACTCCAAAAGCCCATAAGCCCAATGGGGACGCATCAGCATCACTGTGTCAATGACATGAATAACTCCATTGTCAGCCTCGATATCAGCCGCGATCACCGTAGCGTTATTCGCCTCAAAGCCATCATCAGAGATATCTAAATCAATTTGAGAACCTTCGAGAGACATAAGTGATTTCACGCCGATGAGATCTTCTCTTTTGTATTTTCCTGCGACCACATGATAAGTCAGGATTCTTGCAAGTTGGGGAATGTTTTGAACTAGGGTGGTGATTGTCCCATCAGGAAGTTTGGCGAAGGCAGCGTCATTGGGCGCAAAGACGGTAAATGGTCCTGGGCTTTGTAAGGCTTCCACTAAACTAGCAACCGTTACGGCGGTCACAAGGGTAGAGAATCCTTCATTATTAACAGCGATATCAACAATTGTGGTCATAATATTGAGCTTGCTAAAAGAGCTTGAAAACAGTAATTTTTGATAATAATTTTTAACAGTAGGGGCAATTCATGAATTGCCCCTACTATTATTTTTCTGCCGTCATATAAGAAATTTAACGGTAATTTTGATCTTGAACCATGCCAATTCTTGCCGCCTTATCCATTCCATATTTGGGATTACAGAATCGATTCAGTTGCCCCTCAAAATAATGACGATTGGTCAAAAGATGTTTAGGGTTAGGATCATCTAAGGGATAGAGCAAAGCGGCTCTACCTGCTTGGATGACAGCCGAAGTCACGTTATACATCGATCGCTGAAAACTGACAGCTAATTGAATCAACATATCATCTTCACCACGACAATATTGTTTGTAATAGTCCACTAGGTATTGCGGCAGGAAGTGGTACATATCCTGATGCAAGAGCGTGGGGGGAATTCCTGCGGAACCGACAGGAAACTTGTCCGCATATAAAATCCCAAAGTGAAAATCGCTTTGATCGCTAGGAATTTCATGGGCTTGAGCATTGTAGGACTTCGTACCACGGAATGGGGAGGTGCGATAAAAAACCGCTTCTACATAAGGAAATGCAGCTTCATACAGCCAAGTAAATCCTTTCGATTTGGGAACAATATCCAGCCATTCGCCGCCGATGTTAACACGGTGATAGATGGGACGACCCGCGATCGCAAAGATGCCATTGACTAGAAAATCCATCGCATCGGGAACGCCTTTAAAGCCGCCTTCATCATAAATATCCGACATCTCGAAAAAGACGGGAGCCATGATTTCCCAGAACAGTCCTAATACCGAAGTCATCGTTGACTGGCGGCACTGCTCCATAAACATGTCAGGGAAAAGTTTATATAGTCCCAACATGACTGGATTGTTTTTAAAGAAAGCACGAATGGCGCGATCGCAGTTTTGACGATATTCCTCAGAGTCCATGTATGGCTCTAACTCGCCGCCCATGCCACGATGCCAAAGCATAGCTCGCATACATTCTTCCGCAAATTCCATGTTGATGCGATCGTGATAGAGATGGTGGAAGATTTTTGGGAGTTTGCTTTTTAGCTCGCCTTTTTCCATGAATTCCAATAATTCTGGATGCGCTGTTGCTTGACCGCGCCAAAACCGCAGATCGGCATCATCACCTGCATAGTGGTTATGCAAATCGAGATATTCTTGGGGAATGAAGTATTTAAACGCAGGGAGTGGATCGAGAAAGACTTGTTCAGCAATGTATAGCAAATCCCGCCAGTAGAAATCCATCGGCACGGCATAAGCCTTATACAGTCCGATTATTTGCATGAGGTTTTCTGGGGTATCAGGCAACATCGAGCCGCCAGCCTCTAGACGATGAATGATATCAGCGTAGGGATGAGTGGATGGTGGTAATTTAGTGGATGGTTCGGTTAGCGTAGCAGTCATGGTTTATACCTCATCTTCAGATTTAATATCAAATTCAATATCTTCGTAAATAGAGCTAATGGGAATGGTGAGATTAATAGTTTTTAGTTCGACATCCTCTCCTGCGGTATAGGTTTCTAATATCCAAAATTTGCGATCGCTACGGCGAAAAACTTCTATCCTTTGTTCCTGTTGATTGATCAGTACATATTCTTGTAAAGATTCAATGGTTTGATAATCGGCAAATTTCACACCACGATCCTTGGCTTCCGTAGAATTAGAAAGTACCTCAATAATCAAACAGGGATAGGATTTATGTTTTTTGGTGAGGCGATCGCGATCATCACAGGTCACGAGAAGATCAGGATAGTAGTAGATCTTCTTAGCGGGAATGTTTACTCGCATATCTGAAGGAAACACTTTGCATGTACGACCTCGAAGATGAGACCAAATGATTGTCGTGCAATTAGTGGTAATCGAAACATGATTTTCAGTGGCTCCCGCTATCGCATAGATCGTCCCATCTACATATTCATGCTTTTCTTCCTGTTGCTCTTCCCATGGCAAATAATCTTCAACGGAAAAGTAATCGGTAGTGAGGGCGATCATTTAACATCTTTAGTAAACGCTAAAGATATTTTCTCATAGGTTAGAGATTTTAGTGGTTGGTCTGTAATAGCAACCACAGGAACGCGATCGCCGATTAACACTGCACTTGCCTCACTCCATCGCACTAACCAAGATGGTTGCACACCGAGAATGACGATTAATGCAGTCAGAATTAGTGCTGGTAGTTGCTCTAGTCCAGAGACTTTAGGATAGTAAGCAGTCGCATTATCCAATTTCCCAAAACAAGTACGATTGAGTAGAATTACGAAATAAACGGCGGTTAAACCCGTACCAATAATCGAGAGGATTGTGGGAATTGGGAACTTGGCAAAACAACCTTGGAAAATCAGGAATTCAGAAATGAACCCGATCAATCCAGGAATACCAGCACTAGCCATACCGCCCAAAATTAGTAAGGCACTGGTAGATGGCAAACCGCGCAAAGGATTAAGCAATCCATTTAGAACATCCAAATCTCTTGTACCAACTTTTTCTTCGATTACGCCGACTAAATAGAACAATAGCGCGAGGATAATGCTATGGCTAACCATCTGAATGATGCCACCCACCATGCTCAGAGGAGTTGCCGCCGCCGCCGCCAAGAGAATATAACTCATGTGACCGATGGAACTATAGGCAACCATGCGTTTAATATCCCTTTGTGCGATCGCCACTAACGCTCCGTAGAGAATACCTAAACCTGCCCAAGCCGCAATATAAGGGGATAGCAACGCCCAAGCATCGGGGAATAAACCAACACAGAAGCGAAATAAACCATAGGTTCCCAACTTAGCGACTATGCCTCCCAAGATCATCACTGTGGGTGTGGTGGATTCTACATAGGTATCGGGTAGCCAAGTATGAAATGGCACAAATGGAGACTTGATCGCAAATCCTAATAGCAAGATGATTAGAAGTGTGACTTGAACTTCTAAAGGTAAGGAGATCGTTTGTAATGTTGCATAGTCAAAGATCGGCGTAGGATTTGCGGACAGCCAACCTAGAGCAAGGAATCCAGCTAAAATCAGAATTCCTGAAATAGCTGTAAAAATCAAAAATTTTGTCGCTGCATAACCGCGTTGCACGCCTCCCCAAACCGCAATAACGAGATAGAGGGGAATGAGTTCTATTTCATAAAACAGGACGAACAGGAGCGTGTTAGTCGAGAGGATTGCACCGCTTACACCTGCATGAATCAGCAGCATTAATATATAGAAGAGTTGATGGCGTTCTTTGATTTGGCGATCGCAAAAACACACAACCAACCAAGTTAGGAAGCCATTCAGCACAACTAGAGGCAATGACAATCCATCAACTCCAAGGCTGTAGTTTAATCCTAGATTTTCTAGCCAAGGTAAATTTTCAGCTAGCTGGAAAGTAGGAACCGCGATGTCAACTTGTTTCAGAAGTAAGAAATCTAACAGTAAGACTGCACTAGCTACGATCGCTGCGCCTTTTTTCGATTGAGTTTGTGGTAAGAGCGCGATCGCTAAAGCACCGATTACGGGCAGCCAAATTAAGGCACTGAGTATATTAGGCATAATTTTTGTTCCAATTAAATTTTCTTCTTCCCCCTTTGCAAGGGGGATTGAGGGGATCTCTTTTTAAATTACGACTCGATTGAATAGCAGTAAAAGTAGAATGCCGATGCCAACCATAATTGTCAGCGCATAAAGTTGGAACTGCCCAAAGGTGCTGTAGCGTAGGTTTTGACCGCTAAAGAGAGTCGCTAGCCCAAATAGATTACCAACACCATCAACAAAGAAGCGATCGAACCAAGATAGCGCGTGAGACACCACATCCACTAAACCGACAACCGTTAGTTTGTAGAGTTTTGGAGTATAAAAGTCATTGGCAAAGAAGTTTTGCAAGTTGACCGAAGGAAGCTGAATCGGTTTAGCCACCTGTTGATTGAGATAAAGATATCCGCCAATAACTAGCCCCGTCAGACTAGAACCTGACAAAAGCAGGGCATCCGAGCTATATACCAATGACCAATCCGTAATCACGCCCCATGCTGTGAGCATCTGGGGAACATGGAGGACAACACCCGCAAGAATAGTCATTGGTAGGACAATTAGCCACAGTGGTTCTACCGATCGCTCAGTCATCTGCTTAGGTTTACCGCCCCAAATCAAACCAAACACTCTGATTAAACTAAATGCCATCAATCCATTAATCAGCAGCAATAACTCGGCTAAAGCGGGATTCTTTGTCCAAAGATGGGAAATCAGATCCACCATCGCCCAAAATCCGCCAAAGGGTGGGAACGCCATCAAGCCGATCGCTCCAATTAAAAAGCATAGTCCCGAAATCGGACGACGGCTCCATAGACCACCCAGTTGGGTTAGATCTTGAGAAATATTGTTGGAAATAATGCTGCCTATGGACATCAGCAACAACGCGATCGCTAAAGCGTGAGACAGCATCAAAATATAAGTACTATGGGTTTCATTAACACCAACAGAGATAAAGATGATGCCCATAAACGCACTGGTCAGATAAGACAGCGATCGCTTGACATCAATTTGACCAATGGAAATCAAGACTGCGCCCAAGGCTGTTGCCGAACCAACGGCGATCATAGTCTGTTCGGTAAATGGTGATAAAGCTAAAAGCGGCTGCAATTTCACCAAGACCCATGCTCCTGTCGCCACAACCACAGAATTCCGCAGCACTGTACTAGGGAGAGGTCCTTCCATCGCTTCGTCTAACCAAAGATGGAGGGGAAACTGAGCGCATTTACCCATCGGACCGACCATCAAAGCCAAGGTGACGAGGGTAATTACGGTGGGATTTACGTCCGTTGTTTCCGCCCATGCAGCTATTTCGGTAAAGTTCCAAGTCCCAGCTAGAGGCAATAAGCCGACCACGCCAACTAGTAAAAACAAGTCACCAACCCGCTTAGTTAAAAAAGCATCTCGCGCTCCTGTTACTACCAACGATTGGTTATACCAGATGCCAACTAGTAAGTAGGTTCCTAATGTCAGAACTTCGAGAATTACATAGCTAAAAAATAGAGAGTCACAGAGAACTAAAGAACACATCCCCGCTTCAAAAAGTGCGAGTAATGCGTAAAAACGTCCCCAGCCCCAGTCCATTTCCATGTAACCAACAGCATAGATCTGTGCAAGTAGATTAATGCCAACTATTAGGACGATCGCCCCAATTGTCACATCGGAAATTTGTAGGTCGAGGGAAAATTCCAGCCCACCTACGGTTAACCAAGGAAAAGACAAAAATTTTGCTGGCTGGCCCCAAGCCACAGTCAAAGCGCTGATCGCATGTACCAACGAGCAGAAGGTCATGAAGATATTGACGTAGCCTGCTGGTCTTGGTCCCGTTTTGCGGGTGACTGCGGGGAACCAAGCGATCGATAGCATTGCGCCTATCAGTGAATAGCAGGGAATCAGCCAGATCTGGTCCAGCCAGTTATTTATCATATAAACTCTATTTATTTGTAAAAGATCATAGTTAAATTTCTATGATTATTGCAAAGAACCGTCTAAATGAAAATAGTCTCAACCATCAGTATTTATCTATGGATACTATAATAGGGGGGTTACTATGAAAATTTGTCAAGGTGATCGCTATCAAATGCTATAGTTATTAACTAGATCTGTGATTTTTTCACAATTTGAGCCTTTAATTTGCAAATATCATGCTTATTGAGTTCACTATTGGCAACTACAAATCTTTTAAAGATAAAGTCACTTTCAGTATGGTGGCGGCAAATCTTAGTGCTAAAGATAAGAAACTTGATGAGAATAATGTCTTTGCTGTAGATGGTGACTTAACTTTGCTCAAAAGTGCAGCCATCTATGGCGCAAATGCCAGTGGTAAAAGTAATATTGCTAAAGCGTTAACTTTCATAAAAGACTTCATAATTAACTCATCTAAAGAGACTCAAAGTACTGATGAGATAAATGCAGATAATTTTAGACTTAGTACAGAAACAGAAAATCAGCCTTCTTTTTTTGAGCTAATATTTCTATTGAATAGACAAAAATATAGATACGGATTTGAAGTAAATCAGAGTAGGGTTATTTCTGAATGGTTATTTTACATGCCTTTATCTAGAGAAAAAAGATTGTTTGAACGCAATACTGACAACTTTAAGATTTCTCGAATCTATAAGGCTAATAGAATTCAGGAACTAACTAGGAATAATGCACTTTTTCTATCTGTTTCTGCCCAGTTCAACGTTGAAATTGCCAAGCAAATTTTAGCATGTTTATCGAAACAATTAAACATTATTTCTGGTTTAGAGGATGATACTTATTTGGGATATACTCTCAACTATTTATCGGAAGAAGAAAATAAAAATGATGTTATTCAGCTAATTAAGAAACTAGATATAGGTATTAGCGGCATAGAAGTTGGACATATAGACATCACCTCTGATTCACTTCCAGATGCGATGTCTGACGAGGTTAAGAAATTAATTGTTGAGAGTGGAACTAAGGGGGTATTAGTTAGTACTATACATAAAAAATTTGACGATAATGGGCAGCATTTATCAAATGAAAAGTTTTATTTAATTGAGGACGAATCTGAGGGAACCCAGAAAGTGTTTGCTTTGGCGGGAATATTAATTGATACACTCAAAAATGGTAGTGTGCTTATTTTTGATGAACTAGATGCGAGACTTCATCCATTGCTCAGTATGGCAATTGTTCAATTATTCAACTCAAATGAGACAAATCCTAATAATGCCCAATTGATATTTATGACCCACGATACTAATTTACTTAGCAATAAGATTTTTCGTAGAGATCAGATATGGTTCACTGAAAAAAATAAATATGGCGCAACAGACTTATACTCTTTAGCTGAATATAAAGTACGCAATGATGCCTCATTTGAGAATGATTATATAAAGGGTAAATATGGCGCAATACCATATATTGGCAACTTGAATACTTTAATCAGTACCCATGAATAACAAGAAAGGTAATTCTCGTGGTTATTCATCAAGAAAGATTGATATGCGAGAAGTCAAACAGAGATTTTTAATTGTCTGTGAGGGAGAAAAAACGGAACCTAATTACTTTAGAAGTTTTCGTGTCCCCAAAAATGTCATAGATGTACATGGAGTTGGGGAAAATCCGAGTAGATTAGTCCAAAGTGCCATAGATCTAAAAAATCAAGATGAATATGATCAAATTTGGTGTGTGTTCGATCGCGATGATTGGTCTATAGCTGATTTTAATAACGCCATTAAAAGTGCCAAAAAGGAAGGCTTCGGAGTCGCATATTCTAATGAAGCATTTGAATTATGGTATCTTCTCCATTTTGAATTTCTAAGCACAGGAATCCCTCGGAGTGACTACATCCTGAAGTTAACCTCCTTACTAGGACATAAATACAAGAAAAATAGCGAGACTATCTATGATGAATTATTGGAGAAACAATCTACTGCGATTAAAAATGCTGAAAATCTTGTTAAAGAATATATTCCTCATGTTCCATCTAGAGATAATCCATCTACAGCAGTACATTTGTTAATCAAAGAACTCAATAAATTTATTTAGCGATCGCCGTCACCGATCGCTTTTTGATGGGTTGTGTTTTGAGCGATCGCCGCTTAGTTTGAGTGCGGGGCGCACGCCTTGACGAATGAACCAATCATGAGACAATCAAAAACGATATTATTTGTAATAAAAACTTAGTAATAGATAGGCTCGCAGGAAATAATCCATCTTTGGGCAGGAATTAACTCAACCTTAACCCTGTAAGCTCGAAGCTGTGAAGGAATAGTCTAGAATTGTGTAGGAATGTTAAATAACGGTTGGTTAAGTTCAATCCCTAGGAAGAAGCAGTAACTCCTAAGGATCAACGAACATGAGAGAGTATATTAAATTTTATAGTTTGAATGACTAACTAGATGCCTTTATATGCTGGCAACCCAGATTAGGCTCAAACAAAACTTTTAGATGTTTAACAACTATTTTCTCGGTACTGTTTTGGCTTTCCGCTAATTTTTAAGTTAAACCACTGGATATTCAGTAAGTATCACACCATGACGATCAGCATCTCTCGCAACGCTAACAACCAATCTGACATCGATTCCAAGCCCGTCAAAGTTCTCGAATCTTTACCTACCCGCAAAGCTATTTCGCAAATCATTCGCGATCGCATTATTGCGGCTGGCGACCCATTTTTTGCCAATGACACGATCGCCCATCACATTAGTGATATCGAGAGAGAAGAGCTAAAAAGAGAGATCGAAGGCAAAATGCAAAGCGTGTTTGACTCTTTGATTATTGATACTGCCAACGATCACAACACCAAAGAAACAGCCAAGCGCGTAGCCAAAATGTATGTAGATGAAGTCTTTAAAGGACGTTATCATCCGATGCCCAAGGTCACAGACTTTCCCAATGCTA
This sequence comes from Pseudanabaena sp., assembly GCA_044355035.1. Taxonomy (GTDB): domain Bacteria; phylum Cyanobacteriota; class Cyanobacteriia; order Pseudanabaenales; family Pseudanabaenaceae; genus Pseudanabaena. Next base: position 83,118 of record JBIKYX010000004.1, read on the forward strand.
AAGAACTGGACGAAATCTATACCCTTGGACCAATCACAGTGCGATCGGCTTGCTCCCACCACTTTGTACCGATTGTTGGACAAGCCTGGATTGGGATTGTGCCTAGCGATCGCGTTATTGGCATATCCAAATTTAATCGCATTGTCGATTGGGTAATGAGTCGTCCCCATATCCAAGAAGAAGCAGCGATTATGGTTGCCGATACCATCGAGGATTTAATCAAACCCAAAGGACTCGCTTTTGTGATCAAGGCTCAGCACATGTGTATGACTTGGCGCGGAGTCAAAGAACCCGAAACCAAAATGGTCAACTCGATCGTGCGTGGTTTGTTCAGGCAGGATGCATCAATGAAAAAAGAATTTTTTGATCTAATTCGCGCCCACGGCTTCGGCGATTAATTGACATTGTATTAATTGATATTGTGTTGATGATTTTCTTAAAACAATAGGGATGGCTTAGCTATCTCTATTGTTTTTGTTTTAATGTCTTGCTTGTAGATATAGTGTTTGGTAGAAGAATTTATATTGACGATAATGACAAATTGGCTGAGAAAATCTTTTGACTTTTGGAATTCATGTGTTTGTGTAGCGATCGCAAGTTGTCTAAGTCTCACCATGCTCTTGGGAACAGTATTTATTAATGCCCAACCTGTCCAAGCCATGCTTACCGATGATAACTTTGATGGCAACATATTCGCGCTTTATGGTGGTAACGGCTCGATTGTGCCACCTCGGATTAGCTTAGCTCAATCCCTTGAAAAAGGTCGCCCCGCTATGGTGGTTTTTTATGTCGATGACAGCGCTGATTGTAAGCGATTTTCACCAATCCTCAACCTTGCTCAGGGCTTTTATGGCAAAACTGTCAGTCTAATTGCTCTTTCCGTGGATAGTTTGGATTTACAAAAAAAGAGCTATGCCCCAACTGAAGAAGCCTATTATTACAAAGGTACTGTTCCCCAAACTGTGCTAATTGATGGCGATGGCAAGGTTCGTTTCGATCGCGCAGGCATATTTGGCTTTGAAGAATTAGACTCCGCAATTCGGGGACTACTTGGTCTTCCTGATGCCCCACCCGAACTAAAGTTTCGTAAAACCGATAAAGTAATCAACGAATTGAATCCTTAAATTAGGGATACATCTTAATCTCAAAAGATTAATAAAAGGCGCACCCTGTGGGTGCGCTTTTTGTAGTTTTAAATATCCGCTTGACGGCGAGGACGCTTGCCGAAAAGCCCCATCATAAACATTCCCGTAACCAGCAAACCCACTAATCCTAGTCCGTCCAGCAAAACATAGTAGGGACGAAGCTGTTCGCCCAAAAATCCACCTTGGTGAATGTTTAACAAAATTTCGGCTAATGAACCTTCACCTTTGGGAATCTTAAACCAACTTCTTCCCAATCGATAGGCTACTCCTGTAACCGTAGTTAATAAAATTGGCAGAAATAAAATCGGAGCAATGAAGCGGTGGATTTTGCGCCAGTTGAGTTTTTTCATAATTGCTTGCCTGTGCGTGAGTTGTGTTGCCTGAATGAGTTGATTATGTCAAGCAAAAGTAAAGAACTCGGAAAGACAACTCTAATTGCAGGGAAATTTGACGCTAAAACAACTGCCCAAGCCGATCGCACTGCGGACATTAATTACAGCACCATGTCTATGAGCGATCGACTGAGCAATTGACAAACCCAAACCTGAGCCACCAGACCTGCGGTTACGAGCGCGATCGGCTCGCCAAAACCGTTCAAATATATGGGCTAAATCTTGGGCAACAATACCGATACCTGTATCAGTGATATTTATTTCTAGAAAATCTTCATGTTTTGCGAAGTTAACTTGGATCTCCCCTGATTGTGGTGTGTAGGCGATCGCATTTTCTAGTAAATTCACAAACAGACGGCGAATTTGCTGCGGATCGCCATAAATATTGGCTTGATCTAGTTTTAATTCATGGAGATTAGTTCGTAAGGTGATTTCTTTTTCCTGAATTTGCGGTTCTAGCGCCTCTAATAAATCTTCCAGTAACTCGCTAGGTGAAAATAAAAGGTCTTGCCGATCGCGATCGCCACCATTATCAAACCTTGCCATGAACAGTAAATCCTCGACTAGAGCTGTCATCTGTTCCGAAGCCTGTGCGATCGCCGCTATTTTCTGGACATCGGCATTATGAATACGCTCTGGATGACTACGAATCACATCCACAGAGGTTTTGATGGCGGTTAAAGGGCTACGCAACTCATGGGAAGCATCAGCCGTGAATTGGCGCATCTGCTCATAGTTTTGTTCAATTGGTTGCAAGGTTTGCTTGACTAACCACCAGCCGCCCACACTACTCAGCGCGATCGCCAATAATCCACCCCAACCAAAAGCTAATAATAATTTTTCTAATTCTTCTTCTATTTCTTTGCTTGACTCAATAACCCTTACATATCCCATTAATACTTTTTGAGAAGGTTCTTGATTACCAATAGACCCATTACTAGGATTAACTTTATAGACAGATATAGTTAAAAATCTTAAATCTTCATACTCATCATTACTGTCTCCCTGTAAATCATTTTGCAGTTGCTGTACTTTCGACATTTGTACTGAACTCACTAGAGGAAAGTTAGGGAGCTTTTTTCCTGTTTGGGCTAGTAATTTACCATCAATATCAAACCATTCCACCGTTTGCTGAGGTTGATGTATATCTTGCCAAGGAATATCTAAGTCACCATCGCCATCAAATATGCGATCGCGCTGTTCTAAACTGTAAGCTAAATTGGGATTCGCTTTCAGCTTTATCAAGCTATGAGATGCAGCATCAGCAAGTGTGGCAATTTGGTTGTCAAATTTGTTATAGAGATTATTAGCAAAGTATTGATAAACGAAAATGATCATAATGACTAAAACGGTAGACATTACGCTGAGGTAACTCAATAACAAACGTAAATGTAATGTATTAAATGGTTTTTCTAACCAGCCTTTAATAATTTTTTGAAATCTGAGTTTCCAATAATTAATTTCTTTTGTACTCATTAGATAAAATTAAAATTCATATTCAATTTTTTTGGCTTGATCAAAGTAAACTTTCTTGTCATTGAAAAGTTTTTGATAAACTTCAGTGACGGTGCGAGTTAATTCCTTTAAACTAAGTTGAGCTTTAATATAATTTTTTAGAGTGGCTTCAGTTTTTGGTCTAGATTTTTTGTCGATAGATGCAAGTTTTTGAAATATTAATTTGTAAGCATCTTCTAAGAGAGTGTTTGAAAAGTTTTAGAGTAGGTTAAATAGGGATGGATTTAGGGCTTAAACGACGAACCATCAGATGAACCATAGCGGCAAAGAGCATCATTTCGCTAGTGGTAGACAAAAATTC
>JBIKYX010000131.1:0-10184 GCA_044355035.1 Pseudanabaena sp.
ATTCTAGCTGAACGATATCGCAATCGTCGTCGTCGTTATGGATTACGTTGTAATTTAATTGCTGCTTTGTACAACTATGAATTGAATCAAGTGGCTGCTCAAATTTAATTTGCAAGAGGTCTATTGAACACACTCCGAAAAATCCGTTCCGTTAGCAAATGCTGAATCAACATCTCCTCAACCGCCGACTCCGCTAAATTCGGATTAATCGACTGCCGACAAAGCAACATAAACGCTGCAAACGCATCGATAAACTTTTTGTTGGTCTTCTCCTGTACGCGAATTAAATCCAGTAAAGCCGTAGCATGATCCTTCACCCGATCGCCAAATTCTTCGGCAGCCTTTTCCCATTGCGCGATCGCAGGCGCACGATATTCAAAAAACTGGCGCAGGATATCGACTAAATCTTGATCTTTAGTGAGATCTGCCTCCATCACCGACTTGCCATCTTGATAGAGTATGGCGCGATCGGGACGCTGAAACAACATATTGTCTTTGGGATAACCCACCGCAAACTTTTTCGGAATTTCCTTCTTTAAATTGTCGTTAATATCCTTCGCTTCCCAATAAGCACGCGGCAAATTGTAACTATCCACCAAAGCCCCATCGATGCGAATTGGTTGCTTTTTAGAGCGTTTAATTGCATATTGCGGAATCAAAGTCCATTGAAACTGTCGCGCACAAGACTCTAACAAATTCTGAAAAGCACTACTCACCGCTCCCTCATGCTCAACCCCCAGCTTGGAATATTGTTCCAAAACCTCATAGTAATTCTTGATCGGCTTGTGCGATGGCTTGAGGCTAAGACTGGGCATTACAGAGTTACATGAGATTTTCGCGTAATACTACTATAGACTGTATAAGAGCGTGTTTGAGAAGATTAATTATGAATATATTCAAGTGCATATCAATCAAGAAGCGCATCTATTTTGCGATCGCTAGTCGGCAATGGTGAGGCTTGGGTATATCATTAAAATATTCGGTTTCCGATTTTTGTGCGTGTCATAGGCTATTGTTCGTGAAACAATTTTTTAGAAGAATTTTCAGGCTTTTGTTAAAAATTACTTTTTAAACAGTCTAAACAAATGGCTAGGGTGTAATGATAGAGAGAATTTGTTAATAAAGTTGATTAGAGTTAAGAAATAATTATGGATAGTGCATTAGCGATCGCCTACCTTGGAGCCTTAGTCTTGCTATTAGCAGGAGTTAGCTGGTTAGTGATCCGCCAGATTTTGAAAGCTCGCAGCTTGGAAAGTGTGATTTCTGACCTCCAACCTAAGCTCCAAAAGGAAAAAGGTACACCCGAAGACTATTACCAACTGGGTAGTGTTTATTTACGCAAGAAACTCTATGCTCAAGCGATCGCCCTGTTTAATAAGGCGGTGAAAGAGGGCGGCGAGAATTTGCCTGAAGTTTATAATGCTCTTGGTTTTTCCTATTTCTCACAGGATCAGTATGATTTAGCGATTAAAAATTATAAAGAGGCGATCGCCTTGCAGGGTGGATATATCACCGCGATTAACAATCTTGGTCATGCCTATGAGAAGAAAAAGTTGTTGCCTCAAGCGATCGAAATGTACGAGCAGGTGTTGCGGTTGGATGAAAAAAATGAAACTGCAACGCGCCGTCTGAATTCTTTACGCAAACAAGTTGTTCCAACTATGTAAAAATTAGTCTTTTTGTTACAGAACAATAAAAAAGAGGGGTTATCTATTTAGTAGACAACCTCTTTTTTGTTGGAATGTTTAAGAGTGAGAAAGAAAACTTGTTGCTTATCCCAAGATTTCATCAACGGTAACATTGATATCTGGAAAAGCAAGAATCGATAAATTTTGTCCGCGATAGAATTTCTGAATGTCTTGATAACCGCGCTCTGTAGGATATCGATAAACTTCTATACACTCACTGTTAATGTCAACTAGCCATACTTCAGTAATGCCATCTTCAGCATAGAGGGGAATTTTTGATTGGCGATCGCTCTCAATCGTACTATCAGCAACCTCAATTAACAGCAATACATCAGTCGGTTGAGGATGTCCTGACTCATAAAAATCAGCTTTACGCTTTAATAGCATCACATCAGGTTCAGGTTCAGAGGTATTGTCTAAAGCCAGTGGATTCTGAATACGAATGATGACTTTTGTCCCAAGTTTATGGGCAAAAGTGTAGTTACAACGATCTACACAGGCGGCGTGTCTTCTACCAATCGATGCCATTTTGATAATTTCTCCTCTGATTAACTCTACACGCTCACCATTCACGAAGACTCCAGCATCAGCCATCAGGTGGTATTCCTTGACGGTGAAGAGGCGCTTAAGTACTGATGTTGCTGGCATATTGACCTCCTTAGAATTAAGCTTATGTTAGCATTCAAAACTATGAAATTGAAAAGTCAGGGAAACCATCTTGGGATAGTGCCGAATATTGGTAATACTTCAGGTTGGGGTAAGATACTAAAGGAAGAACTATTTTGAGGATTGCTAATCCCTAAAACAACTAACTGCGTAGGTGTGGCGGTTGGGAGAGAACTTCGCGAAGCTTTGGCTGAGTCTTCAGCAATGGATGCCGCATCGGGAAAAGGATTGCTATTCGGAACGGCGGAATTTAATAGAAGAGATTGACCATCAGGCGCAATATTAAACTGAACTTCTCTTTGGGCTGGCAGTTCTAAAAGTCGGCGGACTTGGGCTGATTCTATATCGATCGCTGCTAAATATGGCTTTTCACGGTAGATATTTTTGGCAGTATCCTGTTCTACATCCGTGAGCAGACAATAGATATTTTTTTCCTGTGGATCGAATTGAGCGCCAATAATCGAACCATTGATTTTCGTGAGTTCTTTCTGCACTCCTTGATTATTTACCAAATAGAGCGATCGCGTATAGTCCTTATTAAATTTAATGGTTGCCGCCTTGGTTCCACTTCTGCCAAAGTTGAGAACTGTTCCAAATCTGGGTAGAAAGTCCAACGGCGGTGCTTGTGGTTCTAGGGGTAAAATCGCCACACCTTCACCCTGCGCCATCGCTACCGAAGAACTGTCGGGTGTAAACATGAAATCTCCCCCTGGTTGATTATCTAGCGATCGCGGTGGTTGCCCATCTTTGATCAACCAAAGTCCATAGCGTCCGACTTGCTTGCGATTCAGGCGCTGCACGAGGATGTTTTTTCCATCGGGTGACAAGTCAAATTTAAAATTTTGATAATCATCACTGGTGAGGATCATTTTAATTTCTGGATTGGAAGCAGTTAGACGATCCTCGCTATCAATTCCTGTGGAAACTAGATACAACTTTTGATCAAGTAAACTCTGCCCTGTGGATTCGATCGCACCAAACAAAATTTTCTGGCGATCGGGATAAATCCGAAAGTCGTTGACCGTTAAGTTTGCAGGCGTTAAAATCCGTTTTTGCTTGCTCGGCACATCGTAAAGCACAATCCGCCCCTGCTCTTCCCCAACAGCGCCAATATAGGCAAAGCGAGGAATAGGGGTTGTGAAGTTACCGACAAAAGGAGCGATTGGAATTTTGAGACTGGATTGACCAGATTTACCAGACTCATTGGCAAAGCGATCGTAAGCATTCTCTAACTTGACGCTGTAGGATTTGCCGTAGGTGGCAGGAGACAGAGGTGTGTAGGACATCCGCCTTGCTGACCAACTAATTTTCCCTGCGAGCGGCGGCTCAAACTTGAGATTTTTCTCAACACTTTCGCGATCCATTGGACGATTAAAGGACAGCAAAAAAGAGATATTGCTTGCATCAATTCTTTGTCCCTGCCAACTAAACTCTCTCACCTGCGGCGCAGTGCGATCACCTGTCCATATTAATGTGGCGATCGCTACGCTCAAGACTACGGCTAAGCCAAGGGCATAGCGATCAAAGGGGCGATCGAATAACTGTAAGAACCATTTAAAGCGATTATTTGATTGCATAGATGATAACTTTATCAAAAATTTTGTGGCTCTTGGCAATAGCGATCCAGCGCTTTGCGCTAAAACCAAACTCAGATCCAAAGTTTAAAAGTGCCGCGAAGCGGCGCTTTTAAACTTACCTGTAGCTAGCGATAATTTGTGAATTGCAAGGCAAGGGGGAAATCTTCTGATTTGACCAGTTGAATGATTTCTTGGAGTTCATCTTTAGACTTGGATGTTACTCGCAATGCATCACCTTGAATTGAAGCTTGGGATTTTGGGAAATTATCGCGAATGGTTTTAGACAGCTTTTTTGCTTGTTCCTGTTCAATGCCACGCTTGAGCTTAATCTTCTGAATTACCCGATTACCACTAGCGGATTCAATTTCTCCATAATCAAAAATTTTCAGAGAGAGATTACGCTTAATCGCCTTCGATTGCATCACATCCACAACAGCTGTCAGCGTCATTTCGCTATTGGTTTTAATGGTGATCAATTCCTTATCAAGTTCCATTTCGGTATTGGTGCTTTTGAGATCGTAGCGACTGACGATTTCACGGCGAGTTTGATCGATCGCATTCACAAGTTCTTGATGATCAAAATCGCTAACAACATCAAAGGAATAACTGGAAGCCATAGTTTTATTTGGGTTTGATTTTAGGTTTGATTTAGGTCGTTTTTTTGGTGACAATACTACAGCTTATCATTCCCACAGCCTTCTGCCATCTTGACCACCTAAGCGATCGTGGGTATCACGCAACAATCTAGGAATATCGAGATTTTCGGGACATTTTGGCAAACAATCGCCACAGTCTGTGCAGCGAATCGCCTTACTTCCAGGGAACCAATGCCCCGCATTTTCAAACATTTTGTAACGATACTTGCCAAAATCAACCATATCAAAAGCGATCGCTAAATTTCTCAGCCTTAATACTTCAGGAATATTAATCTCTTCAGGACATGGTAGACATTGATAACATTGCGAACAGCGATCGCCTTCTAAAATCGTATAGCGGCGATTGATGCAGTCCATAACGGCTAACTCTAATTCAGACATTGGCTCATCGTTATCCCATGCATCTTGGTGAGAATCAACTTCGCTAGGATTGGCGGCTCCGAGACTGAGGGTATGCACGCGGGGATCACTGAGCAAGAAGCGATCGCACATATACAGCGCTGTAAAGGGATAGCTAATTCCTGCTAACTCTTCCGAAGGTTGATAGAGCATTCCACCTTTGTCCGATGGGGAGATGATAAATACACCCATATCTTTTTCATGGGCAAGTTGGACGGCGGGGGCATTACGTTGATTGAAGTAGTAATAATGGAGGTTGATCGACTCAAATAGATCGGTATTGATCGTATCGAGAATTACCTCAAGAGAGCCATGAGTAGAAAATCCCACATGACCAATCATTTTTTGATCGATCGCTTCCCTAACCGCCTTCATACAACCATTGGGATTTGTGACTAGATCCAAATGTTCTTTTAAGTTAATGCCATGAATATCAAAGTTGTCGATATAGTCTACATTTAATCTTTTGAGCGACTGTTCGATTTGGCGACGCATGGAATCAGCATCTTTAGTGGGTGAAATTTTAGTAGTTAAATAAAAGCGATCGCGTTGTTGACTTAATCCATTTCGCATCGCCCGACCGATAAATTCTTCGCTCTTGCCATAGCCTTCAGCCGTTTCAATATGATTTATGCCAACTTCTAAGGCTCTCGCAATTGTTTGATGAGCATTCTCGGCAGATTCCAGATATCGCATCGCTCCTAACGAAAATACGGATAGGAGCATCTCAGTTTTGCCAAAGCGACGGTAGCGCATAGTTGACTCAATAAATAGATTTATTTTAGTACACAACTAAGGATGCAATGTTAAACTTTACCTATTGTAGATATTTTTTGCATAAATCAAATTGCTTAAAATTTCATATATTAGTATATAGGGCTATAGTATTTTCTTTTTAAAGGAGATCTTGATATGTTAGACAACAATCTAAATGTGATGCATAAAAATGAAGTTCAGACTCTCAATTATATAAACGCTTCTATGTCTGAGAAAGTCCGTAATATAGGAAGTGGATTAGAAAGAGAATTTCCCAGAAGACTACATGCAACTCGGCTCTTGAACAAGATTTAGAAGTAACATAAAAAGACAAAAAACTATGCAAAAAGCACGTTTGATAATCAGTGATATGGAAAATCCATTCGTTGACGCTGAAGACTGTGATGAATCATATTTTAAAAAAGGATTACAATGCCCTACATGTAATGGACAAGTTTTTTGGCGATCTCCGCATCCAAGGTATATACAAGGAAATGAGCAAATCGTTCGCGCCACATTTGTACATAGTCCAAGCGCTCCCAGTAATTGCCCAGAAAGAAAAAATTCTTTTGATAATTATTTTGAAGGGGAATCTAATTCTACAAATGCATTGTACCAAAACTCTGAAAAATATGAAAATGCTGTACTTAGATGCTTAAAATACCATCAAGCCAGTAAAGTAACTTACTATCATCAAAAAAACTTACCGCAAGTTTTGGATGAAAAATCTTTGGCGATTCAAGTGTTTGTAAATGAAAAACATCTAGAAAAACAAATTTTATTTAACAAATTTAATGAAAGTGAAAAAATATGCTTAAACCCCAATCTGTTTATAGAATCTGCATCAAAAGCATTAAATTCTAATCAGGCTTTTAAATATTTAGAGAATAAAGCTAAAGAAATAAAAAATACTTTAAATCAGAGAGAAAAAGCAATAAGTATTACTGAAAACTTAATTGGGATTATTGGATATTTGCAAAATGGTGGTTCTGATAAATTTAGACAAAAATTTATTGGTAAGGCTATCTTAGGAAGTCCTAGACTTTCTATACAAGCAAACCGTCTTTGGACGGATCGAGAGATTATACTTCTAAAAGATTGGCTAAATTTAGAAATAGTATGTAATGAGCAACTTATAAAAAATCATAGATTACCAGAAATCGAAATCATTAAAAGTTTTAATGGTAGTCTTAGAAGTATCCGTGATAGACCACAGTTTTTAACTGATCGACTCAACGATTTTGCAAAAGATCCTGAGTCTCCTAAAAGTAAATTTGTTACATTTGTCTTGGAAAGAAGTTGGGAAGCAATCAAAGACTGTGACTGGTCAATTGTACCTGAGCTATATCTCTAGCAAGAGCCAAATGATTAGCTACCATGCTGAACTAAACCGCCATGCGAACGGACACCCTATTTTTCCAACTATTTCAATCCTTCCACACCCTACTATTCGAGCTAATCGGTCGCCCGATATCAGAAGCCGAAGGATACAAATTTAGCTCAGCCGAGATCAAAGAAAAAGCATTTCGGTTTGACGGCATCTTCATGCCCACAACCAAGGATAAACCCATATTTTTAGCAGAAGTTCAATTTCAACCAAAAGAAGACTTCTACTCCGAATTTCTAGCGGAAATCTTCCTATATCTCAACCAATATCGCCCGATCCAAGACTGGCAAGCCGTAGCTATCTTTGCCAAACACAACAGCGAACCAGAACCCAACAAATTCTGCCAAGAACTAATCACCTTGGGACGAATTAAGCGCGTATATCTAGAAGACCTACGACAAGAGACAAATTCACATGCGATCGAGATTATTCAGCTAATTTTAGCATCAGAGAAAAAAGCACCAAAACTAGCAAGAAATCTTGCCGAAAAAATCGCGCAAGAAACAAACACCGAACTAAGAGATAACGTAGTAGAATTCATAGAAGCGGTGTTGATGTACAAATTCCCAACACTAACCAGATAAGAGGTTGAAGCAATGTTTACCCATAGCGATCTAAAGAAAACCCGCGTCTACCAAGATGCAGTACTCGAAGGTGAACAGCGCGGTTTACAAATTGGCGAACAGCGCGGTTTACAAATTGGCGAACAGCGCGGCTTACAGAGACAAGTTGTCATGTTGCTGCGAATGCTAACCCGCAAGTTTGGCAAAGTAAGCCCCAGACTGAAGACACGAATCTCTAAACTATCCGTGATACAGCTAGAAAACTTAGCCGAAGCCATATTTGATTTTGAAACCGTTGCCGATCTCAATGCTTGGCTGAAAACTCAGGCTTAATTTTGTCTTGAGAAGATTGTGCAATCACGGATACGGATGATTGGTATTGATTTGGGTTTTAAGTAACTCTTGTCAGAATAATAAATCCAGCCGTTACACCAATTAAATTTGGTAACCAAGCCGCAGCGATCGGTGAGAGAAATTCCACCTGCCCCAGAGCGCCACAAATAAATAGCAAAAGATAATACCCAAAAATAATTAACACACTCAACCCAAACCCGATCGCCGCGCCCGTCCTCTGTGGGCGCATTCCCAACGAAGCACCAACGATCGCAAATACCACACAGATAAACGGTAGCGCATATTTTTGTTCGAGTCGGACTTCTAACTTGCGAATTTCTTTGGTGTTGCCCGATTGTTTGAGTAATTCAATATTGCGGCGGATATCAGCAATATTCATTTCTTCAGCGCTACGTTGCTCTTGTGCTAAATCCAGAGGAGCGCGTGGTAAGCGCAGATTTTGTTCTTCAAATCGGAGAATACTGCGGTAGTTTCCATCCGCTCCCACTAGATAAGTTGTGCCTTTGCTAAATTTCCAGATACTTTGCTCAGGGAGCCATACCGCCGAATCCGCCGCTAAAATTTGTTGTAGCTGCCCTTGTGAAAAATCTAAAACTGTTAAACCGCGCATCTCCTTACCATCAAAGCTACGCGCATAAAAACTACGAATTAAGCCCTGTTTGGTTGTGCCATCTTCCTGTGGCACTTCACCATATTGTTGATAGAAAATATCTTGGTTCTTAAACTGCACGTTCTCTTGTTTCAGCGCTGCACGTAACGTACTCCGCGACTGCCAATTTGCCGCAGGCACGATCGCCTCATTAAAAACATAGGTCATTCCCGTGACAAACAAGCTCAGCACCAGCGCAGGTAAAACCAATCGATAGGCGCTGACCCCACAACTGCGTAAAGCGGTAGTTTCACCATCGCCTGACATACGGCTGTATGAGAGCAATGTTGCCAACAGCATCGACATCGGAAATGAGTAAACCATGAATCCAGGGATCTGATAGCCAAAAATCTGGAGCGCGATCCAAACGCTTAATCCTGCATCGGTAATCAGGCGAATTAGTTCAAATAGTGAGCCGATCGCTAAAATCACAGACGAAAACGCACCTACCCCAAACAAAAATGGGGTCAGCATTTGCATGACCAAGTAGCGATCCATGATCGATAGTCTCGGGAGCCATCCTTGCGACGGGTTTGAAACTTTTTTCGTTGGATGAGTCGTTGGTAAGGTAGCCATTTTCTAGATTGTTGACTTAGATCGAGATTACAGGTTTTTTGGAGTTTTATTACAAATATTTACTAAGGTACAGCGCTTTAAGTTAAAACAAAACCCGAAAAAAAGATTAAGAATGCCGCTTTGCGTTGATTTTAAGTCTTCCTCGGTATTATCTGAAGCCCCAAGCTGCTAGCCTAGTAGCTAACGGTTTTAACAGCAAAATAATTATCTCGTTGAGTCTTGAAAATACTATGCTGGAATATCTTCCGCCATAACTTACCTTATCCCGATAACATTGTATTCTTTGACAAGATGTCTTTTGACTTTGACGGACTCATTAAGTAACGATACTTTGGCTGTAACCACTTATAGCTTGGATAATAATTTGGTAAGGTGAGAAAACCATTTGTGCAGTAGCTTGCCCAGTATCCCAACAGAATTAACAGAAAATCGATATATCTCTTAGAGTATTGAAAACAATATGCTGGAATACCTTCCATCCTTAAATGACCATAATTTGCCCTATCCAGACACAATTCATCCAATTGTGGTGCATTTTGTAATTGCGATGGTGTTGTTTGCCGTAGTATGTGATGCGATCGCCTATTTCACGCGCAATCCGCGCCTATACGAAGTTAGTTGGTGGAATTTATTTTTTGCCACAATTTCTATCTTTATTGCAATTATTTTCGGACAAATTGAAGCTGGACTTGCAGAACCTTATAGTTCAGTAGAACCTACTTTAAACTTACATACAATCATCGGCTGGTCATTATCGGGGATTATTGCAGCGATGACAGGATGGCGGTATGTCTTGCGTATCCGCGATCCCAAGACTCTACCTATTTCATTTCTCTTTGCAGGTGTACTATTAACAGGAATAGTTCTGTTTCAAGTTTATTTAGGTGATTTATTGGTTTGGGTTTATGGGCTG
>JBIKYX010000044.1:0-32793 GCA_044355035.1 Pseudanabaena sp.
CATTAGGAAATTCGCGCCAAATTTTGTAATTGGTGATCTTAAATTTACGCAACTGTGTACCCAAAGCAAGGGCTTGCTCTTTCTTAGCTAAGTAAAGCAAGTTATCGCCACTGACCATAGTTGCAGCACCGCCTGTAGGCATTTCAAATACTTGTTCTTTGGGGCTGTTCCAAGCGATCAAGTACTTTTCTTCGGTGAAAGCGGAGTTGAGCAAACCACCTGTGCTACCGCCCCAGATAGGGGTTTTGCCCGTGGGCTTTGCTATTGTTGCTTCTGACATTGAGATGTTCTCCCAAATTGCGTATATGCTTTTGATATCAATTGCAAAGATATCATTTCTATATACCCCTGCTTCAAGCTTACTTAACGTTACTTTACGAAGCTTGACAAAACTTTTTAGGGTGGTCGCTTTGCGCCCCACTTAACTACCTGCAAATTAGTCACTAATCAAGCGGCTAAGATAACGCTCAATCAAAATAACAGCGACAATATCATCAATCGGACGATTAGGCGATCGCATTCCCAGAGGCACTAATTTCATCAAGCCTTGAGCAGGATAGATTTGCCAAAATCTTTGACGCGCCTCTTGGCTACTGTATCGTTCATCCACCGTAATAATCCGTAAATCAGGAAAAGTCGTTTGCAATTGCGCCTTCCATTGTTTCGACGCAGTTTGATCACCCATCACCATTAACGATATGGGATAGCTCTCCAATAAATTACCAACCTTAGCGATCGCCTCTTCACTAGGAATGACTGCTTGAAAATTGAGCTTGCGATCTAAGCCCATCACAGCCACACCACATTTTTGTTTTCCTGGATCGAAACCGAGCAGCACAAATATTCCTGTTCCTGTTTTCTACTAATTTTATAGTTTACAACTATGGCTTTTTAACTATGTCTTTTTAACAAAATCATCAATGCCACGGCGATAGGTTTCGAGAGAATCTAGAAAGCCGCCATTATGATCACCGCGCAATTTGACTAATTTTTTCGGTTCATTCGCTACTTGAAAATTGCGATCGCCATGATGAAAAGGAATAATCTCGTCTTCGGTGCTGTGAATTACTAAAAGCGGAATTTTGATATTTGGTAAGCGTTCGCGGGAGTTGTAGGAAAATCGCGATAATAAACGAATGGGTAGAAACGGATAAAGCTCCCCAGCGCGATCGGTAATAGATGTAAATGTGGAAGCAAGGATCAGCCCTGCTGCATTTTGACGCTCCTGTGCAGTTTTTTCAGCCAAATAAGAGGCGATCGCCCCACCTAACGATTCACCATAAATGATAATTTTCTGAGGCGGGATTTGCTTTTCTTGGGTGAGATATTGCCACGCCGCCTCGACATCGCTATAGGTTCCCTCTTCGGTAGGTTTACCTTCACTTCTACCATAGCCACGATAATCAAATAAAAACGTGGAAAGCCCCAATTCCTTAAAAATTGGCAAATAACTAACCCGATGGCTAATATTGCCGCCATTGCCATGACAGAACAAAATCACCGCTTTTCCAAGAGGATTATTGTCTTTAGCAGAAATAAACCAAGCCGCTAAATTGACATTATCTTGGGTTTTAAGTTGAATATCTTCATACTTAATGCCAACCGTCGCAGGTGTTTCGATGACATCCTGACTGGGCATAAACACCAAGTTTGACTGTCCGAAGTAAAGGGCGATCGCTAAGCCAAGATAAGCAAAAACAACGATCCGCACCAACGGGAATAGAAAATTTTGCAATACCTTCGGGAACATTGACATAGCGAAATCTTTAGGAGCGATCTATAAAAAATGTCACTTGGCTTTGTTTGGTCATGCTGCAAGACAAGATTCCTCAAACCAAATAGCGGCATAGACTTGATCTATTTTGCAGTTATAATCATCGGCGATCGCCTCAACTTCATCACCACCGTTATAACGGCTGACTATTACATCGGTAGGAATGCCTGTATCTGCGATTGTTGGTCTACCAAACGATATGCGTGGATCGATATACAACAATCTCCCAACTTCTTCTCTATTTGGTGAATAGACTATAGGAAATAGTCTTGTGGCTATGCCTTTTTCATCCCACTCAATGCGAGTTAGCAAGTCTTTCAAGATACTTTTCATTGCTAGTTGTCCCGATCGCGAGACATTAATAAAAGTCTCAATCGTATCTAAAAACAAATCTATTCCATCCGTCTCAAATCTTGCGGAAGCAAGGGGATGGGGGATACCTAAAGTTTCTTCAATATAATCTAGGGCTGTACGCACTCTATCTAGTTTGATTTTGTGATCTTCTCGGATCACTCGTAAAACGTGAGCTTCGACTAGATTTGTAAAAGATAGTTGTTTTTTGATGAGATTGGCTGAGGGAAACTGGGAGCAATCAAGGTTTGGGCGTTGGATGAGGGGTTTTGCAAATTGCTGTCCGTCTTTGGTTTTGTAGGTGCGCCCATTTAGCCATACGCGCAATGTACCCAAGGGGATACGCAGATAACGGGCTGCGTCGATCTCTGGGTATATGGGCATATTGTGAATAGGGGTATCAGCGAATCCCATTAACTAAGGTTTACCTGTACTTACACTTCTTAATACTATTATGAGATTTACATCTTTGCCATAAAGTTACCAATATATCTGGATGTATTGCTTCCTAACAAATAAGTTACAAGGTTTGTAGGCACGTCGATTAACCTGTTTTTGCTTTGACGTTAGGGGCTAGGATGTTGCAATCCTATTCAGGTTCGGCTTATGAACCTGAGCTAAAGTCAGCGATCAAGCAGTTAAGCAGACGTATTCCCGAACAAACTTGGGTGATTTGCAAGGGCTAGCGGGATCGCCAAGCAGACAAAGCTGATAAACTATCGATTACCTCTTTGATGCTTGAAAGATTGGTGCAAAAGCGTTGAGCACATACTAATGATTTATGCTGGTTGAATTGCCTAGCAGGCAAGCTTTAACCATGCTGTCTGCTCTAAACCTCTGATGCCGTAAGGCGTTTAGCCAAATTTATATTTTCGCTTAGCGTACGTTACTTTTACTACCGATGATACTAATGGTATATGTAGGTTGTTAAGGATTAGATAAAGCTTGACAGTATAGATGACTTAACATAATATGAAAAAAGCGGATACAGCTATTCGGCTGCTCCACTTCTAAATTTATTAATTATTTGTCGAATGATATCACAAAACCGCCGTTTACAAAGTGGGCAGCTTTGCTCATTTTGCTTACAGTGTAATGCTTACCAAGAGTTAGAGTCTGAAAATCAGCGATTGCGCCTTGATAACAGTGCGTTATCTGAGCGGAATTCTTTACTCGAATGTCGAGTAGATAATCTTTCGCCAGATTGCACACCTCTTGCTGACTGGTGGAACGATTACTAAACTTTGAGGCTTTCGTAGTAAGTATTTCATTGCTTCACAGTGCTCAATCACTCAACTCAAGCCTACAGAATTTTCTTTAACTAAATAGGAGAGTTACCAATGGTTGCTTCTTTACAGACGACTCGTCAAATTGATTACAACGAGTCATTGAATCCGTTTATCGATTTGTCTTTTCCTGTAAGCGGTACACAGTTACCTGCGGATCATGGCTATGCTCTTCTTGCCGCGATCGCTAATTATGTACCAAATATCAAAGAACATCATGACATTGCGATTTTGTCTGCGGCGGGGTTTGGCGATCGTAAAGGGAAAATTTTGATTATGGAGCATTCTTGTTTTCGGCTGCGCGTCCCTGTAACCAAGATTCCGATGGTTTATCCACTGGCAGGGAAACGCTTGAGACTGGGTGTACATGAGGTACAGTTAGGAATTCCGACTATTCATACCCTAAAGCCTCATGCCCATTTGCGATCGCGTATCGTCACAATTAAGGGCTATGAAGAACCAGAACTTTTTTTAGCGGCTGCAAAACGACAGTTAGAAGCATTAGAAATTCAAGGAGAGATTTTGATTCCTAGCGATCGCAATGGTAATCCTGCACGCAAAACCATCAAAATCAAACGCTTTACGGTGATTGGCTTTACGGTGGAAATCAATCAATTGAGCGAAGAGGATTCATTGAAATTACAAGTCTATGGACTTGGTGGCAAGCGTCACATGGGCTGTGGTGTATTTATCCCCGTCAAGGAGAGAGCATAATGTTTGAAAGATTGCTTGCAAAATCAGCAAACTCTGTAACTTGCACCTCAGCAACTTTTACAGGGCATATCTGGGCTGTATATAGATCTGCGAAAATAATCCTTGCAGAAATTGGTGATCGTATTTTTCAACAATTGGGGCTAGATCCGAATGATCGCCCCAAATTTGAAAGAACCGTGGAATTAGCGGCTTATCTTCATGACTGGGGAAAGGCTAATCAACATTTTCAAGAAATGGTTTACCGTAACTCTAACTCGGATATTTTGCCATCATCTGAACGGTTGCGAGTACAAAAAGCATGGCGATCGCATGGACAGCGCCAAATGATTCGTCATGAGGTATTAAGCGGAATCTTAGCTTTACAGGTTCCAGAATTTCGTGAATGGCTTTCACAAATGCCTGATGCCGATCTGATTGTTGCAGTATGGGCATCAATGGGGCATCATCTCAAACTTGACGCTAATAAAATCGATGATTTTCCTAATGGAACAGGATCAACTATCACAGTCTTTACATCCCATGAAGATTTTGAATTAGTCACAAAGAAAATGGGTGTCAAGTATTTAGGATTGCCTGAGTGTGTTCCGATTGTACCTACCCGTGAATGGGCGCGAGATGAGTTGGAGACAGCGATCACAAAACTTACTGATGAATTTGGAAATTTATCAAAACGTGATGAATCTGAACAGAGGTTTATTGCTGCGGTTAAAGCTACGGTAATCGCAGCCGATCTTGCTGGTTCCGCCTTGTCAGAACAAGGTGAGAATATTAAAGACTGGATTCCTAAAATGCTGGAATTAGTGTTAGATCCTGATGATTTGCATAATATTCTGCAAGAAAAGCTTGGGAGCAAAAAACTGCGCTGTTTTCAAGAAGATATAGCGAATACTGAACATCGCATCACTCTAGTTAAAGCAGGTTGTGGTACTGGAAAAACTATTGCTGCCTATGCTTGGGCACAAAAATGGGCAACAAAAAATCCAAATCAGCCTGCTCGTAAACTGTTCTTTTGCTATCCCACCACAGGAACAGCAACGCAAGGATTTATTGACTATGCAAATGGTAGCAAGACTGAATCAGCACTAATGCATTCTCGTTCAGAACTCGATCGCGAGTTGTTATTTTCTGGTGAGCAAGATGATTCAGAAAGTATTGATGCGAGATTATCAGCATTGCAAGCATGGACAAAAAAAATCGTAGTTTGCACAGTGGATACGGTTTTGGGATTAATGCAAAACAATCGCCGTCCTTTATACGCCTTTCCTGCTCTAGTGCAAGCTGCTTTTGTATTCGATGAAGTTCATGCCTATGATGATCGCTTGTTTGGGGCTTTATTGAAATTTCTAAAAACCTTTCGGGGTGCGCCAATTCTTTTGATGAGTGCTAGTTTTAGCGAAGAGCAGAAAGAAGCAATTCGGAAAGTAATTGAAAAAGATCTAAATGAGGGAATTAATATTCTAGATGAAGGTTACAAACCTCTTGAAGAAATTAAGCGCTATAAATTTGACCATCACCCCGAAATTAACTCTAAGATCGAAAATTTGCAGCCAATTTTTGAGGCTGTAGTACAAACTTTGGAACGTGGTGAAAAAGTCTTATGGGTGACAAATTCCGTCCAATCTTGCATTGATATTTACCGTAAGGCAAAGGAATATATTGCAAAGCTAGATAACCCTAATATCAAGCATCTGATCTATCACAGCCGCTTTCGCTATAAAGATCGCGTTAAAAAGCATGAGCAGGTTATCAAAGCATTTGCAGACAATGAACCATGCCTAGCAGTCAGTACACAAGTTTGTGAAATGTCCCTCGATCTTAGTGCCGATCTTTTAGTTTCCGCAATGGCTCCTGCGGCGGCATTAATTCAGCGTTTAGGGCGGCTCAATCGTAAAGCAGATGAATATGCTCCTGAACAGTTTCGAGTCAAACACATCCGTACTGCAATTTTTTATGCTTGGAATGGAATGCCTTACACTAATGAGGAAATGAGAACAGGAACTCGATTGATTGAGGCATTGAAGAATTTTGAAGCAATTAGTCAAGAAGATCTTGCGAATATTGCTAAAGAAATTGCCTTGCCAATTCCTCAAGAAGAGATATCTTCAGCTTGGCTAGAATTTGATTGGGAAACCTATCCTGTTCCATTGCGTGAAGGTGGCGGAACGATAACAGTCATTCTTAATAATGATATGGCTGCAATTAAGGAGGCATCAGAAGTAAACAAGAGATCCTTTATACAGGAGGCTCAAGCTTGGAGTATACCGATCCGACTTATGAAAGGATGGGAAACTTGGAAACGCTGTAAATTCTATCTAAGAGCACCCAATGATGCAATTCAATACAGTGAAGAGGTAGGAGCGGAACCATGCAAACATTAATCTCGTTAGAAGCAGAGAATCAAGCAATTACTTTCGATCTTGCCGATCCGCAGATGACTTCAATGCATCGGGCGGGTTTAGCAGGATTGTACATGACCCTACAACAACTCGATCGCGAAAATCAGAATTTTCAACATAATTCGCAAATCCCTTTGCAATGGGTATACGATCAAAGATCCGTAACCTTATGGTGGGAAGATAAAGCTCTTGATGCTTTGAAATGGTTGTTTGAGCAATCTTTTCAATTACAGGGTGACATGATCTGCTTGCGCGGACTGGATGCAAAACAAATGCCTCCGCAATATTTAGCGATCGCCCATCAGGGCATTTTAGGCACATTACTCCAACACAACAGCACTCATAAAAGTATGGGAGTACAAACCAAGATTTATTACGAAGATGAGGAGTCTTATCCAATTATTATTCGCTACAAAGCCTTAAAATCCTATGTCTATCAGGAGTTTGCCGAAAATCTTTGTGACAAAAATGGAAATCTCTCTACTAAGCCAATTAGTATTGCAGGCTGGCTTAATCTAGGTGCAGCAGTAAGGCATACTGCGTTTAGTAGTGATACTAGCTTTGAAGAACCTGCTCATCTCGTCCTAATTTTACTATTTGCACCTGTTGCTTGTTGCTACTTTATCTTGCGATCGCGCCTCCGCGACCAACGCGCTCAATACGCACTAATCATTCCCGAAATTCGCGATTTAGAAAAATATACTAAATATCGCAGGAGTCTCCGCAATCGAGCATTTAAGGAATTTTGGGCTTCAAGTTTGGGAGATGCAGGATTACAATTTCTGACAATGACTGAGAAATTGGCTAATGTTTACGATACTACCGCTTGTCAAGTCATCACAATGGGAACAGTCGCATGGTCAACCCAACAGAAAACTCGAACCGATCTCTATCTTGTCAAGATTGATGAAGCTAGCAAAGTTCCTCAAAATTATCGAGTTAGCCGAGAATGCTTACAAGACAGGGTCATTGCTAGAGATAAAGAAGGAGATAGCTTTATAGCAACGAGTCTAGCGCGCGAGTTAATTGCTGATAATCTTGCTAGAGGCAAGCCTTGGTATGCTGAGCTTTCTAGCAAAATTACGAGTGGTGATTTATTTGAAAAATTAAACTATGAGCGAGAGGGATTAAATCAAATGGTTCAGAGCAAAAAGATTGAATGGAGTCAGGAAGAACGGCTTTTCGTAAAAGCTTTTCACGAAGCATTACGCAATACCTATGGGCAACAATCAGAACGTACTAAAGAAGATGAAAAAGTTCGCCTTGACAAGGTGAATCAGAAATTTAGAACTAAACTAATACGTTGCAAAAATCGGGACTCTGTAAGAGAGTTTGTGATGGACTTTTGGGCTAGAGCAGGTAGACTACCTACTGTGCAAGATAATTGGGAAGCCTTTATGCAACTCATGACAGATGATTGGAAAGCTGCAAGAGATTTGGCTTTGCTTGCCCTAGTTAGTTACAAAGGACAAGATAATTTTGGAAATAGCAGTTCTAATCCTCAAAAACCAGAAAATCTCGAAGTATTCAATGAGATTGAAGATGGGGCTAAGATCGTTATTGCACCTAAAGGCTTGGCAAACACAAATTTTGACGAGGAGGATTAGACAATGTACCAACTGACCGTAGTAATTGAAAAAGATGAAGATGGCTACTATGCCTATTGTCCATCTTTAGAAGGTTGCCAAACTCAAGGTGACACCTATGAAGAAGTGTTGATTTATATCAAAGAAGCTATTTCTCTCTACATCTCGACACTATCTTCTATAGAGAAAAAACAAATTCTTGAGAAAAATACAACAACTATGTTAGTGGGGGTGCAAGTTGCCTAAAGACCCAAGACTTACCGCAAAAGACGCTGAATCATTGCTATTTAGCGCAGGGTTCGCCCTATTGCGAAGTGAAGGGAGTCATCGAATTTATGGCAAAGATAGTCAAAGAGTTGTGATTCCATTTCATTCTGGTAAAATCCTGCATCCCAAGATTATTAAGCAAGTTATGAGAGCAGTTCAATCTGATAATTCATAATTCAAAGTTTCTCCTCAGATGCCAATAGGCGTAAAAAGAAAATTCAAACAATCTATTTCTAGGTAAATTATTATGACTTGGCATCTTTTCGGTAACATTCTCACCAATTACGGTACGGCTGCAAATAATCGCGGTGAAAACGAAGGCAACATAACCACTTTGCAAAAGATTCTCTGGCAGGGAGATGTGCATACAACTGTTTCTGCTGAAGCAATTCGTTGGGCTTTGCGCTATTACTGGCAGACCTCTGGTGAGTATCAAGTTAATCGTCAGTGGGATGATGATAAAAATGATAATGTATGGCAGGGAAATGGTAATTTCGATGACACACTGTATATTGATGATGATGTTTTGGGCTTCATGCGTGCGGATGCGGCTAAAACCGAAGCCAATGACGAACAAGAACCTACAGATGGTAAGAAAAAGAAAAAGGCTGCTCCTAAAGGAACTGCTACAGTTAAGCGTGGTGTTTTAGAAGTAACTCGTGCGGTTTCGACAATTCCCTATGCTGGTGATATTACGTTTAATGCGACCAGTGGACAGAAAAATCGCACTTCACTTTATGGAACGGAAGTTCATGCAACTCGCTATCAGTATGGCTTTGCGATGACACCCGATCGCCTAAAAGATAAGTCTCGAATTCATGCTGTACTAGATGGACTAATTTCCATTGGTGGTGTGGCTGGAAATCATTCACGGTTTCTCTATGATTTTGCCCCTGACAGTATTGTTTTGCGCTGGACAAATGACTTCTCGCCACGGTTGCTTTATTGCTTTACGGAAGATGATGGCGACATTTCTGCGCCTGATTTATTGCGCCGTATCGAAGCAGAAGATATTGATCCCAATGAATTGTGGATTGCGGGAGCAATTCTTGATACAGAGATTGGTGAAAGTCTTGAAGCAAAGGGAGTAAATGCCTTTAAGGGTATCAAGTTGGCTGTGGAAGATATTAAGCGCAAGATTCAGCGTGACTTGGAGGTTTAATCATGACGATCTCGCTCTTAGTGGAAGTGCCGATCGCCTGTTTTCGGCAGTCTCGCGCCCGTGAATATGCGGAAACCTATCCCGTGCCGCCACCTGCTACGGTTTATGGAATGCTGCTGTCCTGTGTGGGTGAGGTGAATCGCTATCGACATATCGGCGTGAAATTGGCGATCGCGATGTTGTCACAGCCTGAAAAATCAACGGTGATTCGTACTTTTCGGCGCTTTAAGAAAAGAGAGATCGCTGATCCGACTAATGCGCGTCCCGACTATCAGGAATTACTCACGGATATTCGATTTGTGGTGTATGTGGATTCCCAATTGGAATCGGCACAGCCAAGTTTAGCCGATCGCCTACAAGTTGCTTTTGATAATCCTGAAGCGATCGCCCGTTTTGGTGGTCTCTGTTTGGGTGAAAGCCGCGATCTTGTCAATTCGATTCAGCTTATTAAATCTAAGAATTTGACTGGCTCTTGGCAATGGTTAGAACATAATGAGAATGGTTTGCTAACTTTGCCTTATTGGGTCGATCATGTTGGCTCACAGGGAACTAGATGGCAGCGCTATTCTTTGCAAAAGCCTATCTACAGTTATGATCCACCAGTTAGTTCATGGACAGCAATTAACCAAAGTTGATACTATTTTTACCTCTGATGCCGTTAGGCGCAAAATTTTATTTTTGTCTTTTCAGTAACTTAGAGGTAAAGAAATATGTTGGCACTGGAACTTGATCCGACTGATTTGCGATTGGAAGAGATTGGCGATACTACTCAAGATACAATCCGTGTCTCGGCTCTCCATGCATTAGCCTACTGCGAACGTCTGTTTTATCTCGAAGAAGTAGAAGAACTCTATACCCAAGATGCCGCAGTTTTTGCGGGGCGAAGGCTCCATGCTGAACTTGAGAAACAAGAAGATGAAGATTGGGATGAACTTTTTTTAGAAAGTGCAGAACTAGGTTTGCGTGGCAAGGTTGATGCTCTGCGTACCCGCAATGGTCAGACAATTCCCTATGAACATAAACGGGGTAAAGCGGCGCGAGATAAAAACAAACAACCTGAAGCATGGGAAAGCGATCGCTTGCAGATTCTCGCCTATGCCTATCTGCTTGAGATGTCTTTAGGTGTTTCGATTCAAGAAGGAAGGATTCGCTACCATGCCGACAATGTGCTGGTTCATGTACCCTTTGATGATGAGGGTAGAAAATTAGTACGAGATGCGATCGCCAGATCGAAATATTTACGAGCTTCACCATGCCGACCACCAGTTACTGATAATGAAAGGCTCTGTGCGAGATGCTCTCTTTCACCTGTGTGTCTACCTGAAGAAGCCAGATTAGCCTACGATCGCGAATGGCAACCTGTGAGGCTATTCCCCAAAGATGACGAACGCGAGGTGATTCATGTACTTGAGGCTGGTACAAGTGTTGGCAAGAAAGGCGAACAAATCAAAATCGTAAAACGCGATCGGTCCGATGAAATTGTTCCAGCCAAGCAAATAGGGCAGTTGGTTTTACATAGTTATTCGCAAATCTCGACTCAAGCTCTACATCTTTGTATTTCACAAGATATCGGGGTGCATTTTGTGTCGGGCGGTGGGCGCTATGTAGGCAGTTTCGATCCGCGTAATGGCAGCATCCAGAGACGTATTCGCCAATATGCTGCTTTGAGTAATCCTGATAAATGTCTGGATTTGGCAAAAAAACTTGTGATTTGTCGCGGTAAAGGACAACGCAAATTTTTGATGCGGGGTCAACGCGGTCTAGAGCAAGTTCCAGAGGAGTTTGAAAAGGCGATTAAACAAATGCAAATTGTCCTAAAGCAAATTCCAGAGGTAAATTCTATTCCTTCGCTGTTGGGGCTAGAAGGCAATTTAGCGGCTTTGTATTTTGGGGCTTTGCCTAAACTCTTGGGTGCTGATGTACCCACAGAAATGCAGTTTAGCGATCGCAATCGTCGTCCTCCTAAAGACCGTTTTAATGCATTGTTGGGATTTGGGTATGCACTTTTATTGAAGGATGTGATGAGTGCAATTCTATCGGTGGGTTTAGAACCAGCCCTTGGGTTTTACCATCAGCCAAGAACACAAGCCCCTCCCCTAGCATTAGATCTAATCGAAATTTTTCGTGTGCCTTTGGTTGATATGCCCATCGTTGGCTCGATTAATCGCGGTCAATGGCATATTCAGGAAGATTTTGAAATTCGTGGCGCTCAGGTATGGCTGAGTGAGTCTGGGCGGCGCAAGTTTATTGATATCTATGAGAAGCGTAAGCAGGAGAGTTGGAAACATCCTGTTTTGGGATATTCGCTAACCTATCGCCGTTTGTTTGAATTGGAAGTTCGTTTACTAGAGAAAGAATGGAATGGAGAAGAAGGTCTATTTGCTCAGTTGGTTTTGAGGTAATCCAATGGCTGAAACTAAGAACTGGTATTTAATCTGCTATGACATTCGCGATCCGAAACGATGGCGCAAGGCTTATAAGCTTTTGCAAGGCTATGGAGATCGGGTTCAATATTCAATTTTTCGTTGTGCGTTGAATATGCGCGATCGCGAGAAGTTGAGGTGGGAGCTAGAAAAAATCCTGACGGCTGATGATAGTTTGCTATTAGCTGGAATGTGCGATCGATGTGTTTCAAGAATGATTTCTTGCAATCGTTCTGAGGCTTGGACAACGACCTGCGATCATCATCGGATTTTTTAGCAAGTATCTCTAACTGTTTTGAAGATTTGGCTGTAGATTGGGCTGCAATGTCTTACATGTGGCTATTTCTATTCGTTTTGAAGTTAGTTGAGATCCATGTATTTTGTATTTGTTATGTGAGGTAAGGGTTTGAAACTATTTAGACCGATACAAATTGTTAAAGCGAGCGATGATCTATACTATTTCAATGAGGTGCTTGCATGGTTGACAACCGTTATAGCCCCTATAAGGGTTTGAGCGATCGCAGTTGTGTTGAATCTCTGATGCCGAAAGGCGTTGAGCATGATTAAATAGAATATTTGATAGTTTAAATAACGCTGTTGTGTTGAATCTCTGATGCCGAAAGGCGTTGAGCATAACTCACCAAAACCGAGAGACAAGCCTACGAAATGTTGTGTTGAATCTCTGATGCCGAAAGGCGTTGAGCATTAATCCAACGTCACCACCTAACCTAACTAACCCAAGTTGTTGTGTTGAATCTCTGATGCCGAAAGGCGTTGAGCATGACTTGGTGATGGGTTAGGTGATGGACTTGGTGATGTTGTGTTGAATCTCTGATGCCGAAAGGCGTTGAGCATAGTCAAAGTCGCAAGGGCAAACCACGCGCCCCCTGTTGTGTTGAATCTCTGATGCCGAAAGGCGTTGAGCACATAATTGGATATTCAAGAGTAAGTACTCGTGAACAATCGTGTTGAATCTCTGATGCCGAAAGGCGTTGAGCACTATCTAGTTCTGATGGATTAATAATTGATTGATTGTTGTGTTGAATCTCTGATGCCGAAAGGCGTTGAGCACTTTTTTCTTTAAAGGATTGGGCGGCTCGACACAACGTGTTGAATCTCTGATGCCGAAAGGCGTTGAGCACGCTGCAAAATTTCAATTAGTTGCACCGAGGTTAAACAGTGTTGAATCTCTGATGCCGAAAGGCGTTGAGCACCTAGATCGTCTCTAGTTGGAGTTCTCGAAAAGCTCAGTGTTGAATCTCTGATGCCGAAAGGCGTTGAGCACCTATTAACTATCTCGAAACTCTGTAAAGAGTTATCTGTGTTGAATCTCTGATGCCGAAAGGCGTTGAGCACGAAGTTAGATCTAGAATGCGACAAGCGTACTATAGAGGTGTTGAATCTCTGATGCCGAAAGGCGTTGAGCACTCAATGTCACAAGTAATGTTTTTTCAGCCACAGCGTGTTGAATCTCTGATGCCGAAAGGCGTTGAGCACTCTTAGTTGCCATATTTACCCCTCTCAAATTGACTTGTGTTGAATCTCTGATGCCGAAAGGCGTTGAGCACTTTCAAAAATGAGTGCATGGCAGATAGTCTATGCCGAGTGTTGAATCTCTGATGCCGAAAGGCGTTGAGCACGTCTTTTTTCATCTGAATCCATTCATCCCTTGAAAGTGTTGAATCTCTGATGCCGAAAGGCGTTGAGCACTGAAAGAAGATGACGAATAATTTAGTATCAGAACGTGTTGAATCTCTGATGCCGAAAGGCGTTGAGCACTTGTTTGTCGCGCCGACTAGATCGGCTGTGACGGTGTGTTGAATCTCTGATGCCGAAAGGCGTTGAGCACTAATTGAGTTCTTAAGGAGATCATCTTTCATCGCCGAGTGTTGAATCTCTGATGCCGAAAGGCGTTGAGCACAGTGATTCTATTGTGCCATAGCTCACTTAACCCATGCGTGTTGAATCTCTGATGCCGAAAGGCGTTGAGCACATCTGGTCTTCAGCATCTGAACTCATGGTTTTGTGTGTTGAATCTCTGATGCCGAAAGGCGTTGAGCACCAGTAAAGAGACGTAGACAATTTCTTCGTGCAATGCGTGTTGAATCTCTGATGCCGAAAGGCGTTGAGCACGAGATATCCGAGATTATCACCCATGCCGAGGGGTTGTGTTGAATCTCTGATGCCGAAAGGCGTTGAGCACATGTAAGTACCGTCAGGATCGATAATGCATATACCAGTGTTGAATCTCTGATGCCGAAAGGCGTTGAGCACATAATGCTCCCGTATTATTTGATCACGATACTGGGGTGTTGAATCTCTGATGCCGAAAGGCGTTGAGCACGATTATTGCGATCGCAACAGCTTGCAGCAAGTACACGTGTTGAATCTCTGATGCCGAAAGGCGTTGAGCACCACAGTTGCGATGAGTGTGTGATTAAGCATTTTAGGCAGTGTTGAATCTCTGATGCCGAAAGGCGTTGAGCACTCGAATAAGAGCGATTTTCTTTCGAGGTTATCGTTAAAGTGTTGAATCTCTGATGCCGAAAGGCGTTGAGCACGCGCAATGGACATCATCAACCGTCACCGATGGCGATCGTGTTGAATCTCTGATGCCGAAAGGCGTTGAGCACAACATATGACTTTAGGAACAGGGTATTAAACTCAATGTGTTGAATCTCTGATGCCGAAAGGCGTTGAGCACTGAAATTGATTAGTTGTGATGTTATTCATAATGTTAAAGTGTTGAATCTCTGATGCCGAAAGGCGTTGAGCACGATCGAGATTCTGGTTAAGGTGCTTGGCTGGCAGATGTGTTGAATCTCTGATGCCGAAAGGCGTTGAGCACTATCTTGCAATCGCGCTGTGAATAACTTCTTTTCTGTGTTGAATCTCTGATGCCGAAAGGCGTTGAGCACAAGTCTATGAACGCTAGAGAACTCGGTTATTCCGCAGTGTTGAATCTCTGATGCCGAAAGGCGTTGAGCACGATTGTGGCTATGGTCAGCACTTGGCAGATTTTGGCGTGTTGAATCTCTGATGCCGAAAGGCGTTGAGCACGATATCAAGAGCCTAATTATGATAACTTTAGTGTGGTGTTGAATCTCTGATGCCGAAAGGCGTTGAGCACAAGATCTGGAAGTTTTCAAAAAGTATAATCTTTTAACGTGTTGAATCTCTGATGCCGAAAGGCGTTGAGCACTAAAAACTTATGCATTTAGCTTTGAAGCCGAAATGCGTGTGTTGAATCTCTGATGCCGAAAGGCGTTGAGCACCAAGAGTTTTCTAAAATCAATTGGAGCACTATTTACGTGTTGAATCTCTGATGCCGAAAGGCGTTGAGCACTTGCCAAAAATGCTGCTTTGCTTTATTTTCCTGATGATGTGTTGAATCTCTGATGCCGAAAGGCGTTGAGCACTCAGAAAGCTGTGGACAAATTAACTGATGAACAATTGAAGTGTTGAATCTCTGATGCCGAAAGGCGTTGAGCACTCGGCGCAACATTGCACATATAGGTTAGATCGATCGTGTTGAATCTCTGATGCCGAAAGGCGTTGAGCACATCACCTTACCTTGCAGTGAAATCTTGCCTTTAGGTTTTGGGTGTTGAATCTCTGATGCCGAAAGGCGTTGAGCACATTAAAGCTGACATAGTTTTAATTCCTAATTAATTTAGTGTTGAATCTCTGATGCCGAAAGGCGTTGAGCACTAGATGAAACCGCGCAAACACTTCAGCCGTGTTGATTGTGTTGAATCTCTGATGCCGAAAGGCGTTGAGCACTTGTTATCCCAGCTTCGGCAAAATGATCTTTGATGTGTTGAATCTCTGATGCCGAAAGGCGTTGAGCACCTCCGTATAAAGCCATGTTTGATGTAAGCCGTATGTGTTGAATCTCTGATGCCGAAAGGCGTTGAGCACATTGGGATTTAAAAGACATTTTGAATAACAGAATGCGTGTTGAATCTCTGATGCCGAAAGGCGTTGTAATAGTAAAAGAATTTGAAGAGTTTTTATAAAATTCCAACCCGTTTTAGTAGAAAACCCATGCCCCAACCACCACTCCCCCAACCCCAAATCGATCGCACCCCAATCACCTTCGAGCAATACGAAGCCTACACACCCGAAAAACTAGAGCTAATGAATGGCTTCTATGATTACGGCTACCCAGAGGATTTCAAAGGCTTTTACCTAGCAATCCTGACAAATATGGGTCTACGCGCCGCCGTTAGCCATGTCCCGATCGCACAATGGTTAGCCGCCATCCAAGATGTAGCTTTGCAAAATCCCAAGCTTGACGATGCTTTGCGCGATCGCTTAGTTCGAGGGATCGCTGAGTTAAATGAAGTTGCTGAGTGTTTAGAGTCTGAGTAAAGCGATCGCCTATCCATAAACCAATGCCACAAAAACCCCACAGCGATCGCCTTATAAATAATTCACAGCTTGAAGATATTGTTGATGAAGTATGTCCAAACTTTCAGCAATTCGTAATTGATAATTCCTAATTCGTAATTCTCTACATCTATTGCAGAGTCTCCAACCGCGATCGCGATAAGCGTTCCAACCAAGGAACAATAAACTTTTCGTTAACTAGCTGTTCTTCAGGATCTTGAGTCTCAAACGGATGGGGCGCTAAACCACGCAACGCCGCAGTGGTTACACAAAACATTGATTTTTGAAAAGAAAGACAAATTTTAACGAGTAAATCTTCTTCGCCGCGATCGCTATTTTCATAGAAACGATGCAAATAATCAGGCAGATGATGGCGCATATCCT
The DNA here is from genome assembly GCA_044355035.1 of Pseudanabaena sp. Lineage (GTDB taxonomy): Bacteria > Cyanobacteriota > Cyanobacteriia > Pseudanabaenales > Pseudanabaenaceae > Pseudanabaena. The sequence goes on from JBIKYX010000044.1 coordinate 16,736, forward strand.
GCATTAATAATGTCGGTGGAATCCCTGAACCACCTACTGGCAAAGGATCGGCATAGAGAACACCATAATTAAATTGGGAGATTTCTGTGGAGATCTGCTCCGCTTGGGCATTGTAGGAAACCGTGCCACGAAACGGGAAAGAACGAAAAAAGACAGCTTCCACATAGGGGACGGCAGTATCCATCAGAAAGCTTAAGTTTGCTGACTCAGGCACAATCTCGTAAGCATCACCATTAATAGTTACCTTGTAAGTGTAGGGAACACTGGCGGCGGCGACTAATCCATCTTGAACATGTTTAACGACATCGGGAATCTTTTTGATTTCACCGCGATCATAGCGATCGCTCAAGTCCAGAAACAACGGCGACATGAAAGACCAGAAATAGCCAAGGGCGCTGTAATAGGTCATCAGCCGCACTTGTTCTACTAGAAAATCTGGAAATAAACGATGGATCAGCGCCATGATCGGATTGTTCTTGAGCTTCGCGGCGATCGCTTTTTTAGCGCGGGTTTGAAATTCGGATGAGTCCAAATAGGTATCGAGTCCACCGCCGCCATGCCAAAGCATCGCTTTCATGCAATATTCAGCGAACTCAAGGTTAATGCGATCGTGCCACCAATGCCGCCCTAGTTTCCCGATGGAAATATCACCATTGAAAAACTTAAAAAATGGGAAAATTTCTAAAAACTGATACTCAGAAACATAGGTGAGATTTCGATAATATTCGCCAAGAACAACTCCATAACTTTTGAGAATGCCAACCACCTCAAGCACGTTGTCTGGAGAATCGGGAAGTAAAGCGCCGCCTTGTTCTAAGCGATGCTTGACCGCCGCTAGAGATGATTCGAGCATTTTGTCTGGAGTTGATACCGTCATAGTCGCAATTTTATTTGTATGAAATATTTATATAAAATCAAAAATTAATGTTGTACATCGTCCTAATATTTTACGCTGAATCGTTACGGGTACTAGCATCTTCAGTATCTGCTTCAACATCGGAACGTAGTAATCCCTTATTGCTGCAATCAACAGCCTACAATACATATAAATTACTTATAAATTACATTCATCCTTATATTAGGAAATTGCCGATGGCGCAGGCTAATACTCGTCTTTATTGGTTGTTCCAATCACTTATGGATTTTGTCCCCTATCTGTTGGCAGGTTTGCTAGCGGATATGCTCGTTTTAGCGCTAGGTGTTTTCATCGCCCGCTTGCTTTTATGGGATTGGTTACTGCCTTTTGAAGAGTCATGCTTGTTAACCCTCAAAGAATGGGCTAATCCGACCCGCGATCGATACATGATGGCTCTAACTTGGATGGCTCAGGGCGAAATTACTATTCCGATACTCATGGCGATCGCAGGGATTCTGATTTATCGTGACGATGCGGTTCCTGCGCTGATTTTAGCGATCGGGCTGAGTGGTTCATGGTTGCTTAACGGCATTTTCAAGTCTTTCTTTCGCCGCAAACGTCCCGATCTATGGGCTTCTTCTAAACGTCCGAGGGATTACAGTTATCCTAGTGGTCATTCCATGAGTGCCATTTCCTTTTACGGCTTATTAGCGGCAATCTTAACGCAGTCTCTAGGTATTTCTCTATGGCTTACTGTTCCCGTAGCTGCGTTTTTAACCTTGGGGGTGGGCTTTAGCCGCGTATATCTTGGGGTGCATTGGCCGACAGATGTCTTGAGTGGATGGGTTGCTGGCGGCATCTGGCTTGGATCATGCTTGTACGGTCTGGCTCAACTTAGGGGGATTTAAGCAGAGATAGATGGGCGATCGCTGAAAATGCTGCCAGATTGTTCCGTCAAATCATAAGGCAAACCATAGCTATTGTTTTCGTCAGCGAACTTTAATAGCAACTCAGGTGTAGGTACACAGATTAAAAGAGCATTTGGAACCACTTCCACAGTGACGGGGGTAACGCCTAGATACTGTCCATCGGCATGAACTTCTAAGGGTGGGTAACTCTTAATCTCAATTTTAGCAGCGCGATGGGTCTTGAGCCGCTCATGGGGCAGACGTTCACCCCGCATCGCTTTAAAGAAGTGACACAGATGATCCCATTTGGAGGGGTTATCAATATATATTACGTCCAGCTTGCCATCATTCATTTTTGCGTCAGGCGCTAAGGCAAATTGCACCCCATAGCGAGGACTGTTGCAAATATTGACTTGCAAAATGCGTAAACGACGCATCCTTCTACCATCAAGGCGCAAGACCAAGCGGTGTTGTTTAAATTGCAAAAAAGTTTGGATACCTGAGAAGACACTTTTAAGAGCAGCCCAATAATTTTTCTTGATTCCCTCTTTGACTTCATCTCCACAAGGAAAGAGCGTCGCTTCTAGCCCCACGCCTACCACTTCTACAAAATAATGATTGTTGGCTCTGCCCATATCAAACCGACCATGCACGCCCTCTACCAGAGTCTGAATGGCTTGAAATAAATCGTTGGGAATATTTAATCCTCGCGCTACGGCTTCAATCGTGCCATCGCCTCCCGCTACAATCACAAGTTCAGCACCTGCTTTCGCAGCCTCAGCCGCTAGCTCCTCACCATCTTCATCGGGAGAAGTCGTGCAGACTTCAACTTCAAGCCCTTGATTTTGCAAAGCATCGATAATTTCAGTTGACAGATCAGGTTTGTTCGCAGGACCAGAAGTGGGATTGATGATGAGTCGGATATTCATCTCTGTCGGTTTTCCTAATGCATCCATAGAAATTGAGTCTACGGACTATAGCAGTTAGTTGAGATTTTCCCTTCCTTCTATAAGTTGATCCGCAAACTCAGAGTGATGACTGTCGTGGAGGATTTACAACATAAATGTTCGCGAATCATTAGTTAGAGTGCCACTCACCACATTGTCCGATTCGAGATTGCCATCAACCAAGTTGACAATGCGATCGGCGACATCGAGAATGCGGTTATCGTGAGTGACCATCAAAATAGTGATGCCCTCTTCCTTTGCCATTTTTTGCATGAGTGTCACTACATCGCGCCCTGATTTTTTATCGAGAGCGGCAGTTGGTTCATCGGCAAGGATTAATTTGGGACGGTTTACTAAGGCTCTAGCGATCGCTACCCGTTGTTTTTGACCACCCGAAAGCTCATGGGGCTTATAGTCAATGCGCTCACCGAGTCCTAACTGGCTGAGGATATCCGCCGCCAACATCGCAGGAGGCATATTTCTATTAATATTCGGATAAAGATCGGTAGACATCATCACGTTTTGTCTAGCCGTCAAGGAATAAAAAAGATTGTGTGCCTGAAAAATAAAGCCAATATTTTTACGGATCTGCACCAGTTTTTTGGGATTTAGTCCTCTGAGTTCCTGCCCCAAAACTTGGAGGTTGCCATCTTGAATTGTGCGTAAAGCCCCAATCAGCGTTAGCAAAGTCGTCTTACCTGAGCCAGAGGGTCCCGTGAGAATGACAATTTGTCCAGGATAGACATCAAGATTGATATCAAATAAAACCTGCTTGAATAAATCCCCTTCACCGTAATGAAAGTTTAAATTCCGAATCTGAATCGATGGCTGACCATCAGATGATAAAGATGTTAGTGTAGGGGCAAGAGAAGTTTCGAGCATAGTCTAGCAACCTATGGACAAAATAATTAATTGGTAAAATAAAACATTTATTCAGATTCTTCACGAAGCCTCCAGACTATATTAACTAAATGATCGGCAAGTTTATCATCGGTCTATAGTTATGCCAGTTAATATACCGACCACCCCCTAAGAAAATCTTCAAAAAATCACTAAAAAAGGTTCTAAATTATGGCAGCCCGAACCTTAGTCAAAAATTATGTTGCTCAATGGATGCAGATGGGTAAATCCATCAGTCTATCAACTCAAGGTGAACAGGTCTCAATCTATAAAATTTTAAGCGGTGAGGAATATTCACCGATGTTTAATAAACTATGGGATGAAATTAGTACGACCAAAGCTGAACAAGCCTATTTAAGCGGTACTGACCAAACCATCGGTGACTTGCTTAGCGATCGCTGGGAGATCATTGGTTGCGCTCGTTGTAGCCTACTTGTACCATCTCTCGATCTGGGACCGAGGGTTCCTGTTTGCTGTCCCTGTGATGATTTACCCAGTCATCCCAATCTTGATTTGGTTGCGCCCCATGTGCCAGTTAAATTGTCAACGGCTATGGAAAGCGTATGCGATCGCCTAGCTCAAAAATCTGACGTGCAGGATCACGAACCGCACGACACCACCGATCTAAATTACAGTTCTGAAGCAGAAAATTCAGAGACTCGACATGATTTAAGAAATTCAATTTTTAAATTGCTCAAATCCAATTACAGTTACGAGACTTAGCCGAGACATAGTTAAGGTGTTTGCCTGTATTCTGTAATGAGAATGTAGCGATCGCATTACCAATTTTTTACTGTAGATTTTTATTTATGGCTCGATCTGCGTTGGTTATAGGTGTCGCCAAATACAAGTCGCCGCTTATCAGCCTGAGCAAGACTGAATGTGGAGCTAAGTTGATTGCCGAGCTACTCAATCAGCATGGTGATTTTGAGCATGTTCAGCTACTGACTGGTGATGTCACTAGCGAAAAACTAGAGTATACGCTGCATCAGTTGCTAACTAATTCTAGCGATCGCCCTGAAATATTGATCTACTACATCGGTCAAGCGGTAGTTGTGAGGGGGAATTTTGGTAAAAAACGTGGCTACTTAGCCTTGTCAGATACGATTCTCAAAACTCACAATACTGAAATCACGGGCATTGAAAATGCGATCGCTTTAGATGATTTGAATGCTCTGATTAGGGAATCGAATTTAAGTAATTTACTGTTTTTGCTAGATGGTTGCCATCGCGACTTATTACTGGAAGCGAGTCAGGGTTTTTTACAAGAAGAGCTTATTCGTGAGACTTTTGCCGAGACTTTTGGCAAACTCAAACAAAATTATTTTTTGATAACAACCTATCGCAAATTTGAGGAGGTCTATACCAATAATAATGAGAGTTGTAGTACAGTCAAAGCGGCGGTATTGCAAAGTTTAGCAAGCGATCGCGCTGATGCTCGCGGCGTAGTTGATGTGAGGGCGATGTTTGCCTATGTAGCGGCGCAATTAGAGGGAACGGGACAAGAAGCAGTAATTTATGGGCATGGTAAGACTCTACGCATTGTCGATTATGGAAAAACGGAAGTAGAAGAACTTTGTCCATATATGGGATTAAATCCATTTGATGAGAACTCGGTGCAATGTTTTTTGGGACGCGATCGCACTTTTATGCGGTTGATGCAAAAGATTGATCAAACTTCTCATGGTAATTCTAGTCGCAATCAATTTTTGTTTTTAAGCGGAGCTTCAGGAAGTGGTAAATCATCTTTAGTAAAAGCAAAACTGATTCCTGAGATGAGGCGGCGCGGTTATGAAATATTGCAAATACAGCCTTGGACAAGTCCTGTCCAAAAGTTGAAGGCAATTCTAGATCGCATAAAATCACCGACTTTGTTAGTCATTGATCGCTTTGAAGAGTTGTTTGTACTTGCTGATTCTAAGATTGAACGACATCAGTTTATTGAAATATTGTTAGAGATTGCTGAAAAGCAAGACTCAAATTTAGTAACTATTGCCATAATGCGATCTGATTTCTTAGCAGAATGCAATGATCCTAATTTAGAAAAAATCATTAATGAGCAGATGGTTTGGTTGCCAGATCTTGCTGATTGGGAACTAAAAGCTGCGATCACTAAACCTGCGGAAATATGGGGATATCAACTCGGTGAAGGTTTACTAGAAGCGATTTTAGGTGATATCCGATCGCAGCCCAATTATTTGCCACTTCTGCAATTCACGCTGCAACAACTTTGGAAAAATCGCGATCGACAAAATCATTTACTGACTCTTGAAGCTTATCATCAAATCAAAGGACTCAAGGGAGCCTTAGATGATTATGTCGAAAAAATCTATGCGCTCCAAACGGATTTAGAAAAGATATGGATGCGAAAGATTTTGCTTAAACTTGTAAGCATAAAACACCAAGATATCCGTCAGCCACGTCAAACCCTTCTGGAAATGGCTAATGATATCAATGATTATATGGCGATCGAGAATGTCTTGCGATCGCTCATTGAAGCACAGCTAGTAATCGAAGTAACCGAGAATCAAGTTGAAATAATTGCTCTCTCTCAAAAAGTATTAATGGAATCATGGTCGAGATTTAGAGAATGGCTATTGACAGAACAGGATTTGCGAAGACTAGGCGATCGCCTACAATCGGCTTGGCTAGTATGGGAAAATCATGGTCAAACCGTTGATTATTTATTGTCTAATCGTTTGATCTTGGAACTAAGAGAACATTGGCAAGATGCAAAGAATATTCTTTCTCCCGCTTTGCAGGACTACTATCAACAGAGTGAGCAGAATGCAACAGAGCAGATGCTCTTAGTTGAACGCAAGTTAATGGAACTGCAACTGCGAGAACAGGTAATCAAAATCACTAATTTATTACCCAGTCAGCCTTGCAAAGCTTTGCAGCAAACTTTAAAGATTACCGAAACTTATTTGGAACATTCACCACAGGAAGTTATTGTACCTGTCCAGAGTTTACTGCGATCGCTAGTGGAAGTTTCTAGAGAAAGGCAATGTTGGAATGCTCACGAGCAAGGAGTTTGGGCGATCTCCATTAGCCCCGATGGCAAATATATTGTATCGGGCAGTGATGATCAAACCCTGCGATTATGGGACTTGCAAGGTCATCCAATTGGGAAACCATTTCAAGGACATGAACAGGCAGTGAGATCGGTCGCCTTTAGTCCTGATGGCAAGCAGATTATTTCGGGTAGTGCCGATCAAACCTTGCGATTATGGGACTTGCAAGGCAATCCAATTGGTGAACCATTTCAAGGACATGAACAGGGGATTTGGTCAGTTGCCTTTAGCCCTGATGGTGAAAAGATTGTTTCTGGTGGTGATGATCAAACATTACGCCTCTGGGATTTAGAAGGGAACCAGATTGGTGAACCGTTTCAAGGGCATGAAAATTGGATTTGGTCAGTGGCTTTTAGTCCCGATGGTAATCAGATTGTTTCGGGTAGTAATGATCAAACCTTGCGATTATGGAACTTGCAAGGAAATCAGATCGGCGCACCGTTTCGAGGACATGAGCATGGAGTTTGGGCGATCGCCTTTAGTCCTGATGGTAAATATATTATTTCTGGCAGTTCCGATCAAACACTGCAATTGTGGGATTTACAGGGCAAAGCGATCGGTGAGCCATTTCAAGGACACGAAAATTGGGTTAGAGATGTAGCCTTTAGTCCAGATGGGAAACGGATTATCTCTAGTAGTGACGATCAAACGATTCGCCTATGGGATTTGCAAGGTAATCAGATTGGCAAACCGCTTTATGGTCATCAGCAAGGAGTCAGAGCCGTTGCCTTTAGTGCGGATGGTCAACAAATTATTTCGGCTAGTGACGATCGCACTTTGAGAATATGGGAAACCGATGGTTATCAGATTGGTGGAGCATTTCAAGGACATGAGCATGGAGTTTGGGCGATCGCGATTAGTCCTGATGGCGAATGGATTGTTTCGGGTAGTAACGATCAAACTTTGCGTTTATGGGATTGGCAAGGTCATCAAATTAGAGAACCATTTCAAGGACATGAAAATGGAATTTTGGCTGTAGCAGTCAGTCCAGATGGTCAACAAATTATTTCGAGCAGTGCGGATAATACAATTTGCCTTTGGGATTTGGAAGGTAATCAAATCCAACAATTTCTAGGGCATGAAAACTGGGTGAGAGCGATCGCGATTAGTCCTGATGGTCAATATCTGATTTCAGGAAGTTCTGATCAAACCCTACGACTTTGGAATTTAGAAGGTCATCAAATCGGACAGCCATTTGAAGGACATGAACAAGGAGTTTGGACTGTGGCTTTTAGCCCTGATAGCAAGCAGATCGTCTCTGGTGGAGCAGATCATCGGATTCGCCTCTGGGATTTAGCAGGAAATCAAATCGGTGAACCATTTCAAGGGCATGAGAATTGGGTTAGTGCCGTAATCTTCAGCCCTGATGGTCAACAAATTATTTCGGGTAGCGCCGATCGCACAATTCGTGTATGGGATTTAGAGGGAAATCAAATCGGTGAACCGTTTCAAGGACATGACGATTGGATTAGGACGGTGGCGGTAAGCCCTGATGGCAAGCAAATTATTTCAGGGAGTGATGATCAAACTATCCGCCTATGGGATTTACAAGGTAATCAAATCGGTCAACCCTTCCAAGGGCATAAACATGGAGTGCGGGCGATCGCTTTCAGCCCTGACGGTAACCAAATCATTTCGGGCAGTGATGATCAAACTTTGCGAGTATGGCGTGGCGGCGATTGGTCTGACTGGTTGGCGATATGTCGCGATCGGCTCTATTAGCACAGAAAAGCCGTACATAATGCACGGCTCTTTTGTTTATGAAATCTACTATGAAATCTACAATGCAGCTTCTTTTTTGAGCTTGTCCCGATCGCTGATCTTGGTATTCGGTGTCTGAAGAGCAAAATAGAGCTTGTTCAAGGCACTGACATAGGCTCTGGCGGAAGCTACTATCACATCAGTGTTAGCAGAATGTCCCGAAAGCGTTCCGACATCAGGATGCTTGAGACGAATCGTGACTTCGCCGAGAGCATCGATACCTGCGGTGACGGACTGCACAGAATACTCAATCAATTGATTGGGAACATTCACAATCCGATTGATGGCTTTATAAATTGCATCAACGGGACCAGTGCCAACGGAGGCATCGGTAATTTCTTGCCCATCGGGCATGACGATTGTGACTGTCGCTGTGGGAATAGCGCGATCGCCACAGCTTACTTGAACATGATCGAGTTTGAAGGCTTCAGGGGCGTGACGGATTTCGTCATTGACGATCGCCTCTAAATCGCGATCGCTAATTTCACGCTTTTTGTCAGCAAGTTCTTTGAAACGGACAAAGGCAGCATTAAGTTCTTGTTCAGAAAGTTCAAAGCCAAGCTCTCTCAAGCGGGAACTCAAGGCATTGCGCCCCGAAAGCTTCCCAAGCACAATCAAGTTATCGGTCAAGCCGATAGATTGCGCGTCCATGATTTCGTAGGTGAGACGATTTTTTAACACGCCGTCCTGATGGATACCTGATTCATGGGCAAAGGCATTCGCACCGACGATCGCTTTATTGGGTTGCACCAACATTCCTGTGAGATTGGAGACAAGGCGCGAAGTTTTGTAAATCTGCTTCGTGTCAATATTGCAGAGGGGTGCAGTGGATTCGGCAGGGCGACCGAGAAAGCTATTGAAATAAGCGCGGCGGACATGGAGAGCCATCACCAACTCTTCGAGAGCGGCATTGCCAGCACGTTCGCCAATGCCATTAATCGTACATTCCATTTGACGCGCTCCATTTTTGGCTGCCTCAAGGAAGTTGGCTACGGCTAAACCAAGATCGTTGTGACCGTGAACCGAGATAATGGCACGATCAATGTTCGGCACATTCTCTTTGATACCTTTGATTAAGGCTCCAAACTCAGAAGGAGTCAAATAGCCTACGGTGTCGGGAATATTGACTGTTGATGCACCTGCGGCGATCGCGGCTTCTAAGACTTGATAGAGAAATTCAGGATCGGAGCGTCCTGCATCTTCAGGTGAAAACTCAACATCAGCAACTTTGGATCTAGCGTAGGCAACCATTTCTGGCACGATCGCTAAAACCTCAGCGCGAGTTTTCCGAAGTTTGTATTCTAAATGAATATCGGAAGTCGCCAAAAAAGTATGAATACGACCTTTTGCGGCAGGTTTGACAGCTTCGGCGGCGGATTCAATATCGTTTTTGGTCGCCCGCGCTAAACCACAAATTGTCGGTCCCGTTTCTGTGCCGACGAGTTTCGCAATTTGTTGGACGGCGTGAAAATCGCCTTTACTCGCAAAAGGGAACCCTGCCTCGATGATGTCTACACCAAGTCGAGCCAGTTGCTGAGCGATTAGCAGTTTCTGCTCCACATTAAGGGTTGCGCCTGGTGACTGTTCGCCATCGCGCAGTGTGGTGTCAAAAAAGATAATGCGATCGGGAGCAACATGGGACTCTTGGGATGTGGTTGTAGACATAATGCGTTAATTCATGAAGATTTATTGTAAAAACGTAACGGTAAAGTTTAGCTGAATTATACAATCAACTCAGATTATGTAATTTTAACCTTTTTTTTTGAAAATAGTAAATATATTCTTTTTATGATTTCTCTCAAAACCACCAAAATGAATAAGAGCAAATGAATAAGAGCAAATTCTTCTTAGCGACTGCATTGGTTGCGATCACCTCCATAGCTTCTCTGACCTTAATACCAACTTCAGTTCATGCGTCCTGTGCATCGCCCTTAGATGATGGCGGATTTGAGCAACAAACCTCTGGTGCGGTGTTAAGACCTTGGTTTCGAGAAGGTCAGGCAGGGATAGATATTAATAAAGGTCTAAGCTTGAGTGGTCGCAATAATGCTTGGATTCGGAACAATAAGGGTTGGAATGGAATTCGTCAATCTGTAAAATTAACCGCAGGTAGTACTTACACATTGACAGCAAGAGTGCGTACATCAGGTAATCTAACCGATGGTTATTTTGGTTTTCGTAATGCCCAGCAAAAGCCCGTAGCCGAAATTAAGTTTGGCGCAATGGCAAGCTACAAAGAGCTAAAAGTGGTATTTCGTCCGCAGCAAAGTGGAACTTATTATGTATTTACGGGGCTTTGGGCGCTCAATCAAGATACATGGGCGCAAGTTGACGAATTCCGTATGACAGGCGGTTCGTGCGCGGACACCTAATATATCCGTGAGTCTCGCACCCGCAGGGTGCAACTCACCACTCTTGGAATTGCTATATTTATTTTGTCGGAAAATGTTGGAAAAAAAGATATGACTTTTTCTGTTCCCATAACTTGTTTGTTAATGCCTGAATTGTTGTCATGAAATAGCAGAATTTTTATCGTTAAAAACAAGTTAATGCTCAATTTGAAAATATAATAATCCTTGAAAACCTTGCTAATGAATGTTTTTGAGGTTTACACCTATACAAAATCCCTACATAAAAAGTTTAAATAAACTGTGCTAACTTCAAATGGATTGATGGATGTGTTGAGTAGAGATCAAACGTTTGAATATAAACGTTCCAATATATAACGTCCAATGATTTAGTGAAATGTGAGGAAAACGATGACTATTGAAGACGCACTCAATATCGTGGATTCTGCTTTGGGAAATAAAAGCCTTAGTACAATTCAAGAGGCAATTTTTCGGCAGACTTGGGAGGGTAAGACCTATTCAGAAATCGCTGAAAACGTCGGCTATGATGCCGCCTACATTCGCGATGTCGGTTACAAATTGTGGCAATTACTATCGGATGCTTTTGGCGATCGCGTGACTAAAAATAATCTCCAAGTGATTTTACGCCGTTATCGTCAGCGATCGCTACAGGCTAGCAACTCCACCAGTAATGGCGTGGTTCAATCAACTTCCGCACCGATAAATTTCCCTGTTGTCACTGATTCATTTACAGAGTCATTTACAGGATCATTCAGTCAGGAAATCAGTAATGGCGCATCGAAGCTGTTTCAATTACTCTCGCGGGTTTTGACTGAGCCAATCGGCGATCGCACGATGGATCGCCAAATTGATCGAACAATCGATCATTATCTGCAACAGATTCACGAATCCAATACTGATCCCTCATTAAAATTGACGATTACGGTCAATCTCAGCAAGGCATAAACAAAAAAGGGCGCTTTGCGCCCTCTGTTTTATGCTTTACTCGCAATGTCCTTGCGGTAATACATGCCATCGTAGGCAATAAATTCAACGGCGGTATAAACATTGGCGATCGCACTGCGAATATCCTCACCGAGAGCCGTTACCCCTAAAACGCGCCCACCATTGGTGACTAGGGCGTTATTTTTTAGCTTAGTTCCCGACTGAAACACAAACGCCCCAACATCCTCAGATTTACCGATGCCTGTCACAAATTGACCAATCTCGACCTTATCGGGATAGCCGCCCGCCGCCATCACCACACATACCGATGATTGTTTTTTCCATTTCAGGGGTGAAAAATTGCCGAGTCTACCTTCGATGCAGGCTAACAGCAGATCATCAAGATTAGTTTCCAATAACGGTAAAACCGCTTGGGTTTCAGGATCGCCCAATCGACAGTTAAACTCGACTACCTTCGGAACACCTTCGGGTGTGATCATTAACCCAGCATAAAGACAGCCACGATAATCAATGCCCCGATCCCGAAGTGCAGCGATCGCAGGTTCTAAAACTTGAGACTGGACTTTTGCCATTAGCTCAGGCGTAGCGATCGGGGCGGGGGCGTAGGCTCCCATACCGCCTGTGTTTGGACCAGTATCACCATCACCGAGACGCTTGTGATCTTGAGCAGGCACAAGGGCGCGGATGGTTTTGCCATCGGTTAAGGCAAGCACCGACACTTCCTGCCCTGTCATATGTTCTTCAATCACCACAGTCTCACCTGCGGAACCAAATTGTCCTGCAAATATGCGTTCGAGCGCTTCTAAAGCTTCGGCAATGGTCATGGCTACGGTTACGCCTTTACCACTAGCCAAGCCATCGGCTTTAATCACAATTGGTGCGCCTTGGGACTGCACATAGGCTTGGGCGGATTCAAGATCTTGGAAATCAGCACTAGCCGCCGTAGGAATATTTGCCTCATGCATCAGCTTTTTTGCCCAAGACTTACTGGCTTCGATCTGTGCGCCTTCTTTGGTCGGACCAAAGATCGGTGATTCCGCCGCTTGAAAATAATCGACAATGCCAAGGGCTAATGGCAATTCTGGTCCAACTATAGTAAAACCAACCCCTTGAACTTGGGCAAACCGCAACATTCCCTCAAAGTCATCGACACTTAGGGAAACATTTTGGCAATTGGGCATGGTTGCCGTACCGCCATTTCCGGGGATGCAAAAAACTCGATCAATATTGGGAGATTGCAACAGTTTCCAAGCTAGGGCGTGTTCTCTACCGCCACTGCCAACCACGAGGACTTTCAAATTACACCTTTAATGCTCACACTAGTTATGACTTTCATAGAAGTTTTATGATGATGCTCGGCATCTACATAAATTAACTACTAAGCATTAGTTTTTTTATAGATTAAACACTGATTTAACAGAGCTTAACTACAGAAAATCCAATTTGTCAGGAACCTATTATACCTATAGGAATAGATCATTCGGTAATTTCATCGGAAATTTCATTGCCAAAACTGACTTTTTTTGTAAATTCAAATGCGCCTGCGATCGATCCCCATACGCGCTCATCGGTAACTACGTCATATCCGCGATCGAGACTGCTGTATGTGTTTTCGGTGACTTCAAACTCAATGCTGAGATAGGTGTCTACGCCTTTACGATTGATGCAACATTTTTTGCCAGGTTCGACACCACCTTTAAAGGTATGGGCATCGGTGCGTTCCACCCATTGAGTACAGCCATCAAGACGGACGATCGCTTCGGCATCAATGGACATAAGCCGATCGCGATCGCGGCTAGCACCAAAAAAAGTTTCGGCATTCTTGAGACGATAGTTAATCATTTCGATGCGATCGTTTTGATAAACCACATTTAAAATGGCGGTGCGGTAGGGATGATGTAACTCGTAGTCATAGGCTTGCTCAAGAAATAGCCAGACTCCTTCATTGGTAACAGGCTGAGGCAAGGCGCGAATGCCGACCCGAATATGGGCAAAAAATGGTGGATTAGCGATCGCCTGTTCCCAATTGCTATGATCACCTGCTAGCCATTGAGCAAGGGTGTATACATCTGCATGATTAGTCATAATTGTGATGATGAAAAGTCTAAAAATCTAAATTATACTAAAATCTTTGTCTATATTTTTATATTTGAAACTAGCTGAATAATTTCTGACAAAACAACGGGTTTGCTGATGTAATCATCCATACCTGCATCAAAACAAGCTTGACGATCTTCGGGCATGGCATTGGCAGTCATGGCGACAATCTGAGCTTTAGAATTGAGAGGGCGGGATCTAATCAATTTTGTGGCAGTCAATCCATCCATTTTCGGCATTTGTAGATCCATCAAGATCAGATCGTAGCGTTTGTTTTGGGTAGCTTGTATCGCCTCAAATCCATTCTCGACTGTATCAATTTGATAACCCAGTCTTTTGAGTAACAGTTGGGCAACCATTTGATTAACGGAATTGTCTTCCACCAACAAAATCCGTAATGGAAAGTTGGTCGCTAATTCAGGATAAATTAAATTTGAATCTAGAGAAGGAGCTTGTTGAGATTGCCTGATTATTTCAGCTTTGGACACAGGGATGGATACCGCGATCGCAAAGTAAAATACGGAGCCTTGATCATCTGCTTGACTGACTGATATCCAGTCCGAGGGAGGATAGCCGCCCATGCTTCCCATACTCTCTACCCAAATTGTGCCACCCATTAACTCGACAAGGCGTTTACTAATTGCTAAACCGAGTCCCGTGCCGCCATATTTACGATTAATGGAGCTATCAGCTTGAGTGAAAGCTTGAAAGAGTTTGTCGATTTGTTCTTTTTTAATGCCTATACCTGTGTCGGAGATCGCGAAATTTAGCTCGTAATTGCGATCTGATTTGAGATCTGCCGAGAGACCAGTGCTAATAGGTTTAAATTTCCCATGAACGGTCATTTCAACCTGACCTTGTTTAGTAAATTTAATTGCATTGCCAATCAGGTTTAACAGAATTTGTCTCAAACGGGTGCGATCGCCAATGACTGTGGTAGGAACATCGGGCGCGATCGTATACTTAAGTTCAACTTGCTTGGCGATCGCTAGACTTTCCATCAATTTGACCACGGCAATTACCGTATCTTCCAGATCAAAAACTTTTTCTTCAAGCTCTAGCATTCCTGACTCAATTTTAGAAAAATCGAGAATATCATTGATAATGTTCAATAGAGAATCACCACAACCTTTAATCGTCTGCACAAAGTCTGTTTGTTCTTCATCCAGAGTTGTCATTTCCAAAAGTTGCGCCATGCCCAACACTCCATTCATCGGGGTACGGATTTCGTGGCTCATATTGGCTAAAAAATCACTTTTAGCCCTACTAGCGTCTTCAGCTTTTTGCTTGGCTTCAGCTAAAAGTAGTTCTGATTGCTTACGGATATCAATATCGACTATCCGCGCTAGGCTAAATTTCTTTTCTCCAAAACTAATTCTCTTAATGGAAAGGTATCCCCAAAATTTGCGTCCTTTACGAGTGATATATGCCACTTCTAAGTTAAAGGAACCTTTTCGGTTAATTTCTTGATTAATATAGTCAAGTTCCTGTCTATTGAAATCCCGATTGTGAAGGGTGCGCCCTTCAATATTAAGCAGATCGTTTTTAGAATCTGCTTCAAATAAGTTGATTGCTTCTTGATTACAGTCTACTGTCAGTGAAGTCTCACTATCGACCAAAAAGAGAGCATCATTAGACTCATTAAAAACTGCTTCTCGAAAATCACGACTGTAGTTTAGTTCTTGTTCTGCTTGTTTGAGATCGGTAATATCTGTAGTGAGAACCGTGACCACATAAACATTTTGCTTGTCATCCCAACGCGAATGATTTGTTTGCGAAACCCAACGTTGAGATCCATTTTTATGTTTAAATCGATAGATATAAGTTCCACTACTTTGAGTAAAAATATCTGCATAAATTTGATCCATAAGATTTGTGGAATCTTCGGGATTCATGCGGCTAACCCAAAGAGATTGATCGGCAATTAATTCGGCAGGGCTGTAACCAGAAATTGTTTCACACCCCTTAGAAACATAGCTGATATCCCATTTCCCATCAACTGAAAACTGTATCCTTGTAATGGCAGCACTAGCACTATTTAAAATGTCAGTTATCTTACTTTCTGATAACTGTAGATCGAGTTCTAATTGTTTGCGATCGCTAATATCACTGAGTACTCCAATCACACAGTCCTGACCATCTAAATGAACGACTTTTCCAGAGAGCAAGACTATCTTGGCTTCACGCGATCTCGTGCGAAA
>JBIKYX010000132.1:0-10065 GCA_044355035.1 Pseudanabaena sp.
ATCAATTTGTCCTCTCTTCGTCTTCGTATTTTAAATTTCTTCTCTCCCGCCTGCCAACGCTACTATCTTGTGCCTGAGCCTGTTTCTTAATTATTTTTCCCATTCCATTACGAGCGGAATGTGGGTTAAAACTGACTAATTTCTGAAATCCAACCCGTTTCAACGGGTTTTAGCTTTCAGCCCGCAATTTATTGCAGGGTATTTAAGAAGTTTAGACTTGTGTGTACACGGGAGCGCGGGAGAGGGGCTGGGCGAATCTTGTCAAGTTAGCGTTTCATACAAATCACCGATCGCCTCATCTGAAAATAGCCAACCATCAGGAACAGTCAAAAAGATTCTTGTATCTATTTGGTTATCTTGGGCATTCACAAATCGCACCCATCCTCTTTCTACATATTTTTCTAGACATTTTAGAGCGCGATCGCATAGAGCCGAGCCATAGATTTTTTGCAAAGAATTTAAACTCAAACCTTCAGCCAAGCGTAATCCCTGCATTAAAGTATCCATTAACTCTTCCATATCCGAAAGAATGGGAGCAGTAAACCCAATTCCTTCTGTTTGCCATTGGGAAATCGCATCTAGATATGCACGCATTTTTTGAGGTCGATCAATGCGCTGGCGATCGATGTAACTGGTTGCGCCCATACCCATACCGTAAAAGGGTTGATTGTGCCAATAGGTCAAATTGTGCCGTGATTGATAGGAAGGTTTCGCATAATTAGAGATTTCATAATGTTCATAACCTGCGGCAGGGAGTATCTCATGGGCTGCAAGATACATCGCGACCGTAATTTCATCACTGGGTAAGGGGCGATCGCCTGCTTGATAGCGTTTACCAAAGGCAGTTCCCTCTTCAATTGTGAGATCATATACGGACAGATGCTTCGGTTCTAAAGCGATCGCTTTAAGAAGAGAATCTTGCCAATGTTCCATTGATTGATTTGGCAATCCTGAAATTAAGTCTAATGCGAAGTTCTCAAAGCCTGCACTTTTAATCGCATCTACAGCTTCATAGATCTCGGCAACGCTATGCCCACGCCCACAAACATCTAATAATTCTTGCTGAAAAGCCTGTGCGCCCAAACTAATTCGATTTACGCCTAGCTCTTTATAACCGCGCAAACTCTCTACAGTTACCGTCCCTGGATTTGCTTCCAGTGAGATATCGGCATCAGGGGCGATCGCAAAATACTTAGCGATCGTTTCAAGTATTTGCTCCACCTGTCCTACAGATAGCAAAGATGGTGTACCACCACCAAAAAAAATTGTTTGTAATGTCGCAATGGGGGGGATTTGAGCAACTGTCAGCCTAATTTCTTGACATAGCGCATCAACATATTGTTGTCTTAGGTTCTCGCCACCCGTTGTAATTGCGAAATCACAATAAAAACAGCGTCGCTTACAAAATGGAATATGTAGATACAGAGATTTTGGAAGCGGCTGATTCATGTACTGTAGTTAAATTCAACGTTTAAAATCAAAAAGGCTCGCTTTGCGAGCCTTTTTAATTATGCGTTTTGTTTCAAGATTTCGACTTTATCTAGACGTTCCCAAGGTAGGTCTAAATCATTGCGTCCCATGTGACCATAAGCCGCAACATCTTGATAAAAACGACCATTGCGATCGCTTGGTAGATTTTGTAAATTAAAATCTTTGATAATCGCCGCAGGGCGCAAATCAAAATGATCCTTAACTAGACGTAGCAGAGTTTCGTCATCAACTTTACCCGTGCCGAAGGTATCGATGTGCATACTGGTAGGACGTGCAACACCGATCGCATAACTGATTTGCAACTCACACTTGCTAGCAAGTCCCGCCGCGACAATATTTTTGGCTGCATGACGACTGGCATAAGCGGCACTGCGATCGACCTTTGTGGGATCTTTACCTGAAAAAGCACCGCCACCATGACGAGCATAGCCGCCGTAGGTATCGACAATAATTTTCCGTCCCGTTAGTCCTGAATCCCCTTGAGGACCACCGATCACAAATTTACCAGTGGGGTTAACGAGATAGCGGGTTTGAGCGTCTGGCTTAACTGATGTATCAGCAAAGCTAGGTAGAACAACATGAGTCCAGAGATCAGCTTTGATTCGCTTTTGAACTTCAGCTTCATCGCTAATGCCATCGATCGCCGCATCATGTTGTGTGGAAATCAAGATCGTATCGATCGCCACAGGCTTATCATTTTCATAAACCACCGTGACTTGAGTTTTACCATCGGGACGCAAATAGGGCAATGTGCCATTTTTACGCACAACTGATAATTGACGGGCTAAGCGATGAGCCAAAGCGATCGGCATGGGCATAAACTCAGGCGTTTCGTCACAGGCAAACCCAAACATGATGCCTTGGTCTCCAGCACCGACGGCTTCGAGGGCAGCCTCTTCTTCAGCGCCAGTACGGACTTCATGGGCAACATTCACACCTTGGGCGATATCTGGCGACTGTTCATCAAGGGCGACCATTACCGCGCAACTATTTGCTGAAAAGCCATTGTCAGCATTGGTATAACCAATTTCCGCAATTTTTTTACGAGCAATATCAACATAATTGACATGTGCTTTTGTGGTGATTTCCCCTGTGATCAAGACTAGCCCTGTGTTGACTACAACTTCGGCAGCTACACGCGATCGCGGATCTTGAGCCAGTAAAGTATCGAGAATCGTATCGGAAATCTGGTCACAAATCTTATCAGGATGACCTTCCGTGACCGATTCAGATGTAAATAAGAAGCGACTAGCCAACTATGTTTCCTCCTAGAACGCAAGAAGTATAAGGCAAATTTTCTGTGTCTCTTAACTGGTATTTCTTAAGATTTGTTTATCATAGTACAAAGTGATTCGTTGGGTGTTAGGAATCTTTAGCGTACAAATTTAAGGCTTTCGGTATTTTTAACGAAGAAATCGGTGAATAGGCTAATCACGGTGCGATCGCGTATTTTAATATTTGCGGTGAGCGACATACCCGACTGCAAACGAATTTCGCGACCATTAATTATGATGACTTGCTTCGCGAGCTGCACCTTCGCAGGAAAGCGATAGGTGGGATTAGCTTGATCGGGGGGCAAGGCATCGGAACCAATGGAAGTTAACGTGCCTTTGATATCGCCAAACTCGCTGAAAGGAAAAGAATCTAAGCGGACATCCACGGGCATTCCTTCTTTGACAAAGCCGATATCTTGGTTCGTAATATAGACCTTGGCAATTAGCTGATCATCAGGAACGATCTTGAGAACACTTTCCGAAGTATTGGTATTGGCGACATATCCCAATCCTGCTTTGAGTTCAAAGACTGTACCTGAAACGGGAGCGCGTAGTTCTTGGTATTGCAATGCGACTTCCGCTTGTTTGATTTGTCCTTCGATTTCGGAAAGGCGTTTTTCATTGTCGGCGATCGCTTTACTGAATTGACTATCGATTTCGGCAATGCGTTTGGTATTGTCGCCAATCTGCACAGTTAATTCTTTGCGCGTGGTGTCAAAGGTGTTGGTAAGACGAGATTTACCTTCAGCGATCGCTGCTTTGATCCGAGCTTCCTCTTGTTCCAATTGGCGAATTTCGGACTCAGTATTTAGCACTTCTTCCTGTTGCTTGAGAAACTGAATTCGAGAAATCCCTCCCTGCTCAGCAACATCTTTAATATCGTTCAGGATTTTTCTGTTAATTGCCAAGGATTCTTGACGACCCGCACGTTTGGTTTGAATTTGATTTAGTTGTTCAACGGACTGAGCGATACTGGCATCGGCAGCTTGTGATCGCGAACTCAGTTCGGCTTGATTAGCCGTGAGACGATCCTGTTGATCGCTAGAAAGACTTGCGCCACCGCCACTAACTTGCATCCGATAAAGTTGTTGTTCTGAGATCAATGCATCACGACTACGCGCAAGGGCTAAGACCTCGGCAGGAATTGCCGCCACTGTGGATGTCGCGATTGGAGCGCGATCTCCATTGAGAAGCGATCGATAAAACTGGCTTTCATCTTGGAGATTTTTACGCAGTTTTTTGAGTGAATCGAGTTGGGCTTGAGCCGCAGTGGGATCAGTTCGCAAAATCACTTGGTCTTTGGTAACGCGCTCCCCTTCTTTGACCAAAATTTCCTTAAGTACGCCATTGGCGGGTGCGCGAACTTCTTTAACTGCGCCCTGTGGTTCAAGCTTACCTTGGGCAGGTACAGATTCCTCGATTTTGGCTACTGAAGCCCAAATCAGTCCAAAGGTGACGGAGCCAACTAATGTCCATAAAATCGCCTGTGTCCATTTCGGTGACTGCCGCAAAACTAAGGGTTGATCGAAATTTTGTGAGGCGATCGCCCCTGCTTTGTTTTCGACTAGGGCGCTAGAATCTGCACCTTGCACAACGAGAGCATCGGATTTAATTTGTCCTTTTGCTACTTCTAGATTTGTGTTGTTATCATTTGCATTTGTCATTTTTGTTCACCTTTATTTAAAAATTTTCTTCTTCCCCCTTTACAAGGGGGATTGAGGGGGATCTTATGATTCGCCAGCCGCCTCTTGTTGGCGATAGAGGGTGTAATAACGTTCGCGCATTGCCATCAAATCCGTATGTGTACCCTGCTCCGCAACCCGTCCGCTATCCATCACTACGATCAAGTCAGCACTATGAATTGTCGCTAAGCGATGGGTAATAAAGAAGACCGTACGACCGCGAAACTCTTCGGCTAGATTTAAACATACTTGACGCTCCGTATTGTAATCAAGGGCGCTAGTTGCTTCATCTAAAATCAATAATTGCGGCTTTTGCAATACAGTTCGGGCGATCGCAATTCGCTGTCTCTGTCCACCTGAAAGCGATGCACCCCGTTCGCCAACCCGTGATTCATAACCTTGAGGCAATTCCATAATGAAATCATGGGCGCAAGCGATGCGTGCAGCATCAATAATTTCTTCGGGCGTAGCATCGGGATTAGTTAGAGCAATATTTTCTTGAACAGAGCCATCAAACAGCAGAGTATCTTGAAGCACTACCCCAATCTGACGGCGGAGGGAATATAGTTCCACTTTACTAACATCGTAGTCATCGATCAGAATTCGTCCCGATTCAGGTTCATAAAGGCGCGAAAGCAGTTTGGTGAGCGTACTCTTACCCGCGCCACTGGCTCCGACTACACCAACAAACATGCCTGGAGGGATTTCTAAACTGACATTATTCAATTGCAAACTACCATTTGCCACAAAGCGGAAGTTGACATTTTCATAACGAACAGCCCCTGTAATCGCGGGCATGGGAATGTTGCGTCGTCCCGCTTCTTCTTGCTCTTGGGGATAGTTGATAATGTCACTGAGCCGTTCGAGCGAGAGAGCCGTTTCTTGGAAATTTTGCCAAAGCTGAATCAAGCGTAATAGTGGTGTGGTGGTGTAGCCCGCAATAATCCGAAAAGCAATTAACTGTCCAAGCGATAACTGATTGTTGAGTACCAGATATGCACCGACCCAGAGTAAGAGCAAGTTAGAAAGTTGATTGAGAAATTGACTGGTCGAACCTGCGGTTGTGGAAGTTACTACGGTTTTAAACCCATCGGAAACATAACGGGCGTAGCGTCTCTGCCATTCCCAGCGTGATTTTAGTTCGATGCTTTGCGCTTTTACGGTCTGAATCCCTGAAATTACTTCTACTAAATAAGATTGCGTAGAGGCATTGCGCTCAGCCTTGCTGCGTAACTGGACGCGGATGATTGGCGCAACAATAAAGGTTAACAGCGCAAATAGTGGCACTGTGCCGAGAGCAACCAAGGTCAGCAGCCAGCTATAGCAGAGCATGACGATGATATAAATCACCGAGAAGACAGCATCTAAGACTACCGTTAGGGCAGTGCCTGTCAGGAATTGACGAATATTTTCCAGTTCTCCAATCCGACTAGAAAGTTCACCAACCGATCGCTTTTCAAAGTAACGCAAAGGTAAGCGGACAAGGTGATCGATTGTTTCCGAACCGAGAGTTAAATCGATGCGATTGGTGGTGTTGACGAATAGATAAGTCCGTAAGGCGCTGATAATTGCTTCAAAAATGGAGATGGTAACTAACAAAATCCCAAGGGTATTCAGTGTAGCAGGGGCATTTTGAATAATTACCTTATCGATAATTACCTGCGTGATTAAGGGATTTGCCAAGCCCAGTAACTGCACAAAGAATGATGCAACTAATACGGTGATTAAAGTGCCTTGATATTTTTTTAGGGATGGCAAAAACCAAGACAAACCAAATTTTTCTTTGGGTGTATCTTGGGTGGGTTTGATCAATAGAATCTGTCCCGAATCGCCCCACAAGTCGGCAAACTGGGAAGTTTTTTTAGTGACGATCCCCTGCTCTGGAATCCCTAAAACTAATTCCCGATCGCTGGCTTTGTACAGAATTGCGAAGGTATCTTGCCAAGGCAACATGGCGGGAGTTGGTACTTGCGCGATCGAACTCGTGGGAATTGTCACCAATTGACCATTTAATCCCATTAATTCAGCGATCGAGCCACATAGTTGTAATGAAAGCTTTGGTGATCGCGCAAATTGGCTGTCGATAGCGCGTTTGACAACATGGCGATAAAAAGGAATTTGCCAATATCTAGCTAACATCTGAAAACAAGCAAGAGAGGCATCAACGGGACCCCGCCCATAAAAATGGGGAAAATCTGTGCCTTTGGGATCAGGGCGATCGCCTACCGATGGTAAATCAGGCGCATAGGGAATATCCATCGCCGACAATACCGTTGGCTCCTCTACTACCTCTGCCTTAACCGCAAAGGCATCTCGCAAACCCACTAACCGCACATAACTGCCCTGTGGCACTTCGAGTACATCGCCATCCTTAACCGACTCAATGCGACTACCGACAGGCGCGGCGAACCTACCACTGCCATCACTGCCACTGACTAGCCATACAAAATCGCGATCGAGTTTTGATAAGGCTATTTTTCCTGCATCTAAGGTCATGACCACAGAATCTGGAAGAGCTTCCCGCGCTAACTGAGCCAGATTGTTTGGTGCTTGCGCCCGTCGATCCATTTCCATCGCCAACAGATCAAATACTTCAACTGAGACAGCTTTAGTCTCAAAAACAGCTTTTAAAGCGGGATCGCGATCGCAAAATTGTAAAAAATCTGAGACTTCCAAAGCCAAACAAGTACTTTCAACAGAGGCAATTACGGTTTCACAAGGTACATTCCGTAGCACGCTTAGCCAACCGACCATTGCCCCTGATTTGAGGATTTCTAAAGTTGTTGGTGCGGGTGATTTGGGGACTTGTCCAATTAATCTTGCTTGCCCCTCCATCAGAAACAAAATTTGCGCGGGCATCGTTTCTCGCCGCAAAATCACCTGTCCCATTCGATAGCGCAGTGGCTGAACTCGTTCACATATTTCTTTTAAAGTGAGAGGATTTATGGACTGTAACTCTGGTACATGGCGCAAAAAATCGGTAACGGGGTCAGTTTTAGCTGTCATGAAGAGGATTATGAAACAATTAGGATTATTTTTTGAGATTATCTAAAGAGGATAATCACTTTTGATTCTCACCTTAGTATAATTTAGGGCTTCGCAAGTTAAGAATTCTTTAAGAATTGACAGTCCTTGCGGATAATGTCAGCAAGATTCATGGAATCGCTGGGTTAAGCTACAAAAAATTACTTAGCTGATTTTCTATAGCTGTGCTAGCATCTGTTGTAAGTCTGCTGGATAGTAATGGCAAAAGTCCTCGTACTAAATGCGTCCTATGAACCGCTGAACATCACCAATTGGCAGCGAGCAATTGTGTTGGTCATAAAAGGAAAGGCGGAACAAATCGAGCATAATGGCAAGATGATTTATCCTGGAATGCCGTTGCCGACAGTGATCCGTATGCTGCAATATATCAGCATTCCCTACAAAGAAATTCCCCTCACCCGCCGAAATATCCTCCATCGCGACTCTCACGCTTGTCAGTACTGTGGGCATACAGGCGATGACCTTACCCTCGATCATGTAATGCCGCGATCGCGAGGTGGTGTTGATAGTTGGGACAATATTATTACTGCTTGTGTGCGTTGCAATGTCAAAAAAGGCAACCGCACGCCCAAGGAGGCAGGTATGCCCCTAAAGAAGCAGCCGCGCCGTCCTCACAGTGGACTGCATTTTGAGGTGACAAAGTATCTGCGATCGGGCAATCACAATGAATGGGAGAAATACATTATCAAATAATTACATTGCAACCAGCTACTTAGCTAATTCAGAATATTAAGATTAAATAAGTCTTACTGGATAAGTAAGTGGGCTTAATTAATTGTTAGATAGTGGAACAGGCTTCTAGCCTTTTGACGGGCAAGATGCCCGTTCCACATTTTATATTTAATTGCAACCAGCCACTTAATATACGAACTCAGGTAAAAATAGTATTATCTACACAGTTATTTCAAACGTGCGAATTGAGTCTAACTGTTAACACCTTCAGCAAGGTAATAATCAATGGATACTCAGCCCATAGACCATAATTTCCACTCTGCCGATATGCATGACTTGCACAAGGATTTGCATACGCCCCAAGATTTACAGACTCATCAAGATTTGTTGAGTGATCCGACTATTGGAGTCAATCACGATCCTTTTGCTCCATCCAGTATTGGGGTTTATGAGCCGAATCATGTTCATGCTGGGTTTGATGGTCATAACTTCGCGGATTATCAGCCCCATCACGCAAACAGTTTGTTGGATGATCAATATTCTCAAGTTGGTCATACTGCCCATTTGGAGCATTCTTTTCAAAACCAGCATTTAGCGGATTATCAGTCAAATCATGCTAATAGCTTGCTAGATCATCATCATTTTGCCGATTCCCATCACTCGCAATCTTTAGTTGACGCGCATTTTGATCATCTTTCGCAGCGATCGGGGTCAACTAATTTTACCCCCTCTTCTTCTAATGATATTTCCGAGAATAAAGAGGTGATTTTCAAAGATGCTGATCGTAATGAACAAAGTGGTACGGTGACACAAGTTAATAGTAATAATACTTATACAGTACAAACCAGTCATGGTACTTATGAGAATGTTGCGTACCATGACATCCAAAAATATGGTTCAAAGTAAGGACATAACCTCTTTAAACTAGTTGTAAAATTGGGTGGGATAGGCTTCTAGCCTGTCCCCTGTAAACTAAATTTTTGTTTAAGAATAAGTAGCTGGTTGCAATTAAATATAAAGTGTGGGATGGGCATCTTGCCCGTCAACAGGCTAGAAGCCTGTTCCACTATATGTCTAACCTGTTCCACTATCTAACAATTAATTCAGCTTACCTACTTAATGAATTTTGGAGAAATTAAAAATATGTCTGGAGATGTTCTAGGGATCAGTACGTTAGTATCAAGTCTAGTAAATGCTTGGTCAGCAGGTGAAAATCGTAAATCCTCTGAACGCATTAGTCGGCTAAATCGGGATTCTTCTCAAGATATTGCTCAATTGAGTAGAGAGCATTCTGCGAAGTTGCAATATAATCAATTGAAATTTTCGGTATTGCAACAAAGAGAGAATCAAGATTTTCAAAGAGAGTTAGCTGAACTTAGTCACGAAAGAGCCAAGGAAATTGAGGCTTATCGGGCAGAAGTTAATTTTGCGATTAATCAAAAAAATCTCGATTTTCAAAAGTGGCGTTTTGAGCAGGAGAAAAAGATTCAGTTTGAGATATTGCAGTTACAGCAAAATTTTCAACATGATTTAGTTCGTTTGCAACATCAAAATGCAGTGGAGCAAATGAGAGAAAGATTAAGCTCGGATAAATCTCCGATTGCTAATTTAGCTTGTCATTTATTAGAAAACTCTTTTTCTCATGGCGTAATGCCCTTAAAAGTATTTATTGCACCGCCTTTTTTAGATCATGATCCTAGTGTGGGTAAGCCGTTAACATCGGGTTATGAGAGCTATTTAGCTGAAGAAATCGATCAATTTTTGTACCAAGGTTATTTAGAGAGTGTTTGAAAAGTTTTAGAGTAGGTTAAATAGGGATGGATTTAGGGCTTAAACGACGAACCATCAGATGAACCATAGCGGCAAAGAGCATCATTTCGCTAGTGGTAGACAAAAATTCA
>JBIKYX010000045.1:0-32382 GCA_044355035.1 Pseudanabaena sp.
GATTGTCAGTTCGATTTTTATTTTTGTGCCTTCTACACTTATTACCTTTGCCGACATTTTCTTTCTTGCCTCCTTCTTTATTCTCTCATTATCCTGCTATCTTCGTATTAAGTCAAGGTCGCACCCGTTTAATTAGTGCAAGATTACTTACACCCAAGGAGAAAAGGTATTATGAGCAATGAAATTCAATATGAATTAGAAGATAAATTACGCGAAGAATATGATTTAGGTGAGCTTAAAAATCCTGTTCGGGGAAAATATTATCAACAGTATCGAAAAGGGCATAGTGTTACCATTCATCATGAAGATGGTACAACATCTGTAGAATATTTTCCTCCACAAGATGATTTAATCATTCTCGATCCTGATGTCAAAATATACTTTCCCAATTCAGCATCGGTTAATTCTACTTTAAGAAGTTTAATCAAATTAATTCCTCAATAGAATTTATACGAGATACGATTGGGAAGTGTTTTGCAATTTGACTGACAAATAACGCCTTTACATTTTATGGTTAAGTGGATAGGCGATCGCTTTAGTGTTTTTTGGTTGAGGGATAGGCGATCGCTTCTAGCATATTTATCTTTAGTTGATAGAATGTAAAATGGTGAATATAGTTTGCTAAAAGCATGAGGACTTACATCAGTGATCGTCAAAGAGTTAGAACAACAACTTCTTGCCCTCAGACCTAGCGAAAAGGTACAGGTGATCCAATTACTTACTCAAAGTCTTGGTAGCAATTGGCAGGGTATTGAGAAAACGCCTAGAGTTTGTGGTGGACAAGCTTGCATTGTGAATACTAGAATTCCTGTTTGGGTGCTTGTAGAGGCTCGCCGTCTGGGATATAGCGATGTTGACTTGTTAACGAGCTATCCAACAATTACGGCTACGGATTTAGCAAATGCTTGGGTATATGCGGCGGCTCATACGGATGAAATTGATTTGGTAATTGAGCAGAATGAGGCAGCTTAAGGCATGGGAAGTTTTTATGCGGATGAGCAGTTTCCCTTTCAGGTTGTAGAATTGTTGAGAAATTTTGAGCATGATGTTTTAACGGTGCAAGAAGCAGGAAATGCTAATCAACGGATACCTGATGATCAGGTGTTGGCGTTTGCCATAGGTCAAGAGCGATCAATTTTGACTATCAATAGAATTGATTTTATCCGTTTGCATCGTCGTGATAATAAGCATTTCGGGATTATTGTTTGTACCAATAATCGTAATTGGGAACAGTTTGCAGCACGAATTGATGAGGCAGTGAGAGCCGAGGAATCTTTACGAGGAAAATTAATTCGGGTGGTACGTCCGTCTGTTTAAAAGCAATCCCGAACCATAACAGTTATAAATAGCCGTAAATCCAAAAGAAACCCAGCTTAAGCCAGAAAAAACAATTTATGACTGCATAATGCCTATTTTTAGTTATAAATGGGAGATGACATATCTCATTGATAAGTGTACATTAATCAAAGCGTTATTGGGTTTTCGCAATGAGTCATCTTTCCAGTGCTTCCGATCCGATTTTGTTGTTGTCCGCCTCTAAAGCGCGATCATTTGGTATTGCCGCTAACTGTGAAGGCGATCGCCAGAACTTTTCAGAGTTTTTTGCAATTTGGCTCATGCTCTGCTCTCGACTAGATGCACTGGGACAAGATTGGCAAGTCAGCTTTTCCGATCCAGTAGCGGTTTCCGACTACATTACAATGCGATGCTCACTCACCATTGATCGTGTTAGGCGTGAAGCAACGGGTAGTGACAAAGGCTGCCTAATTCAGGTTGGTTCTACCACCATCGGAGTTCACGCTCCTGAAAGAGCCATGCTCAACTCTTTTTGCAATGCGGCGGCTCAGTTCGGTGTGATTTTACCCTTTGCAAAATTACATAACAAGAAACCTCCAGACAAGCGCGAAGACTTATTGGAAGTAGTCAAAATACTGCGGAAGTTGCAACATAAACACAAACGTTTTCAGGTGTTTGGTTGGAATTTTCAGATAAATGATCGAGCCAAATGGATTTCAATTTAAACTAGCCAGTTTTTTGTAAGGATGAGCGACGCGAAACACCGCCCATCCTTAGCTCTTCACTAGTTATAAAATCGATCGCATTTGTTGAGCAGTCAGATCAGGATGTTCTGCTTTCATCAAGGCTCGGACTACAGCAACTCGTTCTGCACCTGCGGCGATCGCCTCTCCTAGATTATGTTCATCGATACCACCGATCGCAAACCAAGGAATATCGATATTTGCCGCAGCATACTTGACATATTCATAACCTGAGGCTGCTTTGTTTGGCTTTGTGGGTGTGGCATGGACAGGACCAACTCCGACATAATCGACTTGATTATTCAGGGCAATATCTAACTCTTGCGGATTAGTGGTTGACTGTCCGATGATATATTCAGACGCATTACCAGCGTTGGTATTGAGGATTTGACGGACTGCGGATACAGGTAAATCTGTCTGTCCGACATGAATTCCATCCGCTCCCACAGCGATCGCTATATCCACGCGATCATTCACTAAAAATAAAGCTTCGTATTGATGGCAAATATCACAAAGTTGTTGAGCGATCGCCAAGCGAGTTCCATCTTCCCCTTCCTTTTGACGATACTGGACAATTTGTACGCCGCCTTGTAATGCTGACTCAACCACAGAGACAATATTATCCACAGGCATCGTGACTAAATATAACTTTGCCGATCGCAATTTTTGGCGGCGCAGTTCACCGATATTATTAATCTCCTGTTTGGCATTCTCATAAGCTAGCAATTGGCTCTCAAGGGTATACACCTGATAGCGCATTTGTTTCATCGCTTCACCAAAATTGCGATCAATCACTTTGCCATACTCTTCCAACACCCTCAGCGCCTCTTGCAATCGCCCCATATTGGCTCTCAGTACAGACTGCACATCAGGGCGATTAACTTCATTGGCATGACTCAAACCTGTGGCAGGATCATCAGGCGTATTCCGAGCGCGGCGAAATTCTTCGCGATGCCATTGGGCGAGTTCTTGTCGCATTTGTTTGCAGCGATCGCATAATTCGAGATCTTCCAAACCAAATCGACACCATTCTTCAATGGTGCGGACAGCTTCACGAGCGCGATCAAGATTGGCATCAAGGATGCGATAAATAATTTGCATATTGAGTAGACAAGTGGCTTAAGTCGCTTGATTCGTTTGTGATTAGAACTGATGTTACGTGGAAGCTTCTAAGACCCTCACCCCTAGCCCCTCTCCCAAAGGGCGAGGGGAACAAGAATTACTGGATTTTTCTCCCTCTCTCCTCTCTGGGAGAGGGGGCTGGGGGGTGAGGGCAATCTTCATTCCACGTAACATCAGATTAAAAGTCAAAATCAAAGGCGGGTTCGGCGCGTAATTTACCTAAACCTAACTCTTTATCACTGATTAAGGGAACTTCGTAATAGCCAAGTATGTGATGAAGCGCAGGTTTACCGCGTGTTGCACCAGTCGCACCCATAGCAATGAGAACGCAAATATTACCTTTAGTATTTTTTGCTCTCTGATGCCAGCGCTTGAATTGCTCACCATTAACTTTCGCCTTGTCGAATTCGCCAAATAGGTAGATCTCTTCATTCCTCATTACCATCAAACCAAGCTGACAGGAATTACCAAGAATATCTTCAGCAGGATTAAAACAAAGTCCCTTGATTCCCCCAAAATCATTGATTTGATCGATCAAGTCTAACGCCTTAACCCGCGAAGTTTGAATCAATAGTGAAGGAAACCCATCACCTTTTGGTTTAGCAATAATTGCAGGGAGATTATCTAAAAGCTGATTATGAATATTTTTGCTGCGGAACAAATCAACTTGACTGAATGGCATTGTCAGCATATTGATTAATGCATTTTCTGGCCAAAACCCTTCAGAAATTACAGGACAATCATCGTCATCGTCTTCGTCATCATCATCGCTATCATCGACCAGTTGATGTAGTTCTTCCGCTAGATCGGGCATAGTATTCACCACAATCTTCAGCTTTTCTGGTACATCACCCTCTAAACTTGGGGCATGGATCGTGTAAGTGCCAGATAGCTTGCCAAAATTTGCTTGCAACCGCTTATGATTTTGCTCCCAAAATTTATTGAGTGCTTCAAGAGCCACGATCAAAGCGATCGCCTCTTCATCGTACAAATATGGTCTACCACCTTCAAGGGGATGCAGTGCGCCGTAGATGGGCTTGATCGTGGGAGGTGCAGCGCTTATAGCCCGCATTTTGCCGCGAAATGGAAATGGCGGTAACTCATCTTCCATATCCATTTCGGGATTTTCAAACAAATTAAACAGACAGTCTTGGTGTAAAAAAGTCTCCTCGATCTGATCCTCAGATTCACCCGAAACAATTCTTTGGCGAAATTTGATTAGCGAATCCTGCGTGCGGTAAAAAATTATGCCCTGCTCTAAGCCCATTTTGCCCATGACGATCGCATAAACCGTCTCAAGATCCCAGTTATTTAGTTTGATCGAAATTACCTGATGATCCCAGAGGGTATCCCAAGGAGCATTACGCCACAACTGTTCTGACTGATGCTTGAGGGCGGCAGCAAATCGCTCTGGCACAATTGGCGGATTTTCGGTAACGCTTTCTAAAATATGCGAAAAAATCTCATCAATTAAGGGCAAGCGCTCGACATACTCGACCGAAATTCCCAGATCTTGCAAAACACCGCGTAGATAAAACTGAAGTTCGCGATCGCACAACAAGATCTTTTGAGGCAGGGATGGTAGGGAAGGGCTTTGAGGATGTTCGATCGCCTGTAGCAAAGCTCGGACAAAAGCTTCTTTGCCCACGCCTGAATCGACTACATCCATAGCACGTACCATCCCTTGGGAGCCATCTACCCATAAAATACAATGGGGCTTACTGTCTCCATCTGGGGCATGAAGGGGAATAATATTGGAACTGTCTTTGCTTTGGCGGATCTTGGCTGGTAAGGCACGGCGATCGCCTTCCCAAACAGCATTTGATTGCTTGAGCTTTTTGAGGCGACGAAGAGTAGATAGGTTTAGCGTGGTCATCGAAAATTTTCTCTAGATTAGCCACTCTCAGAAAATTTATAAGAGTGCATTGATCGATTTAACTATGATATGGCTAGATATGGCTAAAGATTACCAGATAGCGAAGAAATTATAGTTTTGGCTATATATTAGAAGAAGCAGCCATTGATGCTGTACTTCTTAACATTATCAAAACAAACCTATATCTCTGCATTTATGGACGAGCTAAAACCGATTCTCAATGAGTTCTTAGGGCAACCCGTTGCATTTTTTGGTGGACTCGTTTCGGGCTTTCTCAAGCTCGATCTTCAACAAGATCCCCTAAAGGGCTGGCTAGAAAAGCAAGGGGCTACGCCTACCAGTGCTTCTACAGCTAGCAGTGCCAATGATGGTCCTCAATCGATTTCTATTGACTAAACACAAACAAATAAATTTTAAGGTTCGCTAAGCGAGTCTTAAAATTTATT
Source organism: Pseudanabaena sp. (assembly GCA_044355035.1). Classification (GTDB taxonomy): domain Bacteria; phylum Cyanobacteriota; class Cyanobacteriia; order Pseudanabaenales; family Pseudanabaenaceae; genus Pseudanabaena. The sequence continues at coordinate 5,484 of JBIKYX010000045.1, forward strand.
GAATAAAATTTTTTAAAGCAAATTTAATACAGATTATGTGGTTTCCCTATTTCTTACTAGCGATCGCCTATCTTTTTGGTTCTTTTCCCACTGGTTACTTAGTCGGACGCTTGGCTGGGCTTGATATTCGTGAGCATGGGTCAGGCTCGACGGGAGCCACAAATGTCTGGCGCAATGTTGGTAAGTTAGCTGGAATCAGCGTTTTTGCGATCGATTTTGCGAAAGGCGCGATCGCTATTTATTTAATGCAGCAAGCTAATTGGTTGCAAACTAATTTGGGTATAGGCACTACCAATATCGCTAATTTATCAATATTTGTGATTGCAGCAGGGATGCTGGCTTTAATCGGTCACAGCCGCCCAGTTTGGTTGGGATTTAAGGGCGGCAAGTCTGTTGCTACAGGCGTGGGAATTTTATTTATGTTGAATTGGACAGTGGCGATCGCCGCTTTTGGTTTTTGGTTAGCTACGATTGCAATCTGGCGCACAGTTTCGATTAGTTCGATCTCCGCCTCAGCGATCGCGCCAATTTTGATGTGGACATTACAAACCAATATAATTTATTCAAGCTTTGTGACTGTGGGCTGTGCATTCGTAATTTGGCTTCACCGTTCTAATATCGAGCGTCTGCTCAACGGCACTGAACTAAGTTTTAAATCAGATTCTAAAGCTTAGGTTTTATGTTTGCAGATACGGATTGATGATTTTAATTGGTGTCATTTTAAAATCATCAACATTTCTGGTAACTAGAATTAATTTATGATGATCTGCTGTTGCGGCTATCAAACTATCCATCACTGCCAACTTTTTTCCGTTTAATTCTGCTTTTGCACAAATTTTTGCCCAATTATCTAGAACATCATTGTTTACAGGCAAAATACGGGAACTAAATTCAACTTCTGTAGTTTTTAGCCACAATGAAAGTCTTTGATATCGTTCAGGTTGAGAGTCTTGGATCTTGTAAATGCCTTTTTTGATTTCAGCAATAGTCACGCTGCTTAAATATAGTTGTTCAATCTGTTGCTGATTAAACCATTGAACAACTTCAGAGTTAGGAATCTTTTTAACAAACTCAGAAATTATACAGGTATCGATTAGATAATTCACAGTTCAAAATCCCTACCCGTATCTTTGTCACGTTCAAACAGTAAAGCAATATCATCATCAGCGTATTGATCCACAAAACGGAGGCGCTCAAACAAAGTTATTCTTTTCTGTTGATGTAAATAATTGCGTAATATTTTAATGACTGCTTCTTGGGCATTTTCATAGTGACTGACCGCGATAACCTCATTAATTAGTTTTTCATCTATTGTGATAACAGTCATTGCTTTATCCTCAATTGGGCTAGATAAATACGCATATAAAAGCGGCGCTGAGCGCCGCTACCGCAAAAATTAAGCTTCTTCTTGTTCTTCGCCTTGTAGCTTTAGCAAAAAGAAACCAAATGCAATACCGACAGGAATCAGTACCATACACAAAACCATTGCGTTAACCATTTCTCCCATAATATTTCTCCAAACTTCTTTAAATAACTAAATAATATTGCTTTAGGAATTTTACAGTAAAAGACAGGTCATAGGCTCAGTGGATATCGCATCTTTTTATTTAATGACCTCAACATCGATCACATCGGCATAATTTTCAGCATCAGGATTAACTTCTTCAGTGTTAATGTAAGGCGCATGATTATTCTCATTGGAATCATTGATCTCAGATTCATCTAAATAAACGGGGCGAATCTCATAATGCACCCTTAAATTAGATGGAGCGCTGCGCTCAGCTTCCCGCACAAATCGATTAGCTTCCCACTCCGCCCGAAATGTACTTAATAACTTCAAGGTTTTGAGGCGCTGACGTTCGAGATACGTCCAGACTTCCCACGCATTATATTCTGGCTCTTTGGGGATTTCAGGCAATTCTTCGGCAATAGGCTCAGGCGTTACCTCAACATCAGCATCTTGGTGATCTTGTTGAGGTTGGTGATTTTCATCAGAAGCTTGATTACTACTGACCTGATCTTGGCTAAAGCGATCGCCCGATTCAAAAACATCTTCAACCCCAGCCCCCATATCATCATGAGAATCACGCAAATCATGTAAATCCTGTTTATCTGATTGTGACTTACTAGAAACATCCGCCGATCGCGCCAGACTTGTAATTTCCTTTGCCCGAATCAGTTTAGTCTCTGCACCATCAACGATCGCCGTGACCTCGATCGCGGTTTGCGACTGATCCACCCAACCTTTAAAAATTACTTCAACATCATTGATTAAAAGGCGATCGCCTACTTCTAATGCAAAGCCGACTAATGAGTTAAATAACGGTTTGCTATTAGATTTGTCATTGGATTTGCCATTGGATTTGGTGTAAACGCCCTTACCAGCATTGGTATCGCTATTTGTATCGTTGCCTGTATAGTCTCGATCTTCACTGGTCTGATTGGGGACTGATGCTTGAGCCTGACTGGATTTCCCATTATCAATCAGGCTGCGGACTCCCCCAATGATGTTCTTAGCTCGTTAATTTCTGACTGTAGTGGGGCTAAGCAATTTTTGACATATTCCAAAAGCTCTGGATGTAGCACAAAAGAATCTGTTTCTGGCGAATTTTTTGGCTTTTCAGATACTTGGTCGGATACTGGTGCTTGCTCAAACTCGCGACTGACCGCAGCCAAAATCCAATCGGCGATCGCCTGTTGTTGAGCATCAGCTTTGGTTTTGATTTGGCTCAATAAGGGCAACGGAAACCGAAGATTTACTTGTTTTGTCCGATGAGGAGTCGCCATTATTTGCCGTTACTTAAAAAATTTATGATCTTAATTATAACAATCGCCACAGCAAAAAACATTAAAAGTGCCGCGATGCGGCACTTTTAATCGGTGTAAGCATTACAAAAGCTTGGTTATGTGCTTGTTTGTGTAGTGCGGTATAACTTTGCGCCGACATTGCGTAACTTTTCTTCAATGCGATCGTAACCGCGATCAAGGTGATGTAAACCCATGACTGTGGTTTCGCCATCAGCAGCTAAACCTGCAATCACTAGAGCCGCCGAAGCGCGTAAGTCCGTCGCCATCACGGGAGCGCCTGACAACTGCGGTACACCAGTTACCACCGCTACATTATTTTTAAGGCGAATATTTGCGCCCATGCGGTTTAGCTCGGCAACATGTTGCAAACGATTTTCAAAGACAGTCTCCGTCACCACGCCATTGCCTTCGCAAATGGTCAGCAACGCCATAAACTGGGCTTGCATATCCGTAGGAAATCCAGGGTAAGGAAGAGTTTCGATGTCCACAGCGCGATAGCGATCGCCACCAATCACCGTAATCGTATCGGGTGAATCGATTCGCACAGTGACACCGATATCCTGCAATTTGGAAATCGCGGCGGTGAGGTGCGATGGGATCACGGGCGACATGGACAAAGTTGAGCGGGTGATCGCGGCGGCGACCATGAAAGTGGCGGCTTCAACGCGATCGGGAATAGCGGTAAAGTCCGCAAAATGCAGCTTATCTACACCATCAATGATGATTGTATTCGTACCAGCGCCGCGAATTTTTGCTCCCATCGCGATACAAAGATCCGCAAGATCAATTACTTCAGGTTCTTGCGCCGCATTTTCGATTACGGTCTGACCTTCCGCAAGTGTCGCCGCCATCATCAAGGTTTCGGTCGCGCCAACACTAGGACAGTCGAGATAAATCTTTGCTCCCTGTAACCGTCCATTGCGACTCTTCGCTTGAGCCGTGACGATCCCATGATCAATCAACACATCTGCACCCAAAGCTTGCAGTCCACGCACATGTAGCTCGACTGGACGCGCCCCGATCGCACAGCCACCTGGAAGAGGCATTTTCGCGGAACCTAGTCTTGCTAATAATGAGCCGAGGGCAAAGAAACTCGCACGCATCTTGCTCACTAATTCATAGGGAGCCGAGTTTTTGGTGAGGTTGCTAGTGTCGAGATCAAGGACATCACCGTTACGAGAAATTTTTACGCCGAGGGCTTCGAGAATGTCGCTCATACGCTGTACATCAGCGAGGTTAGGCACATTCCGAATCCGACAACCATCGGAGGATAAAAGTGTACCTGCCATCAGTGCGAGGATTGAATTTTTTGCGCCGCTAATGGGTACATGACCAGATAATCTTGCTTTGCCAGTAATGCGGAGGAATGGCGCGTTAGCTTCAAGTTGCGCTATTTCCAGAGATTCCAGTACGGTTAATTCGTTTGATTCTGTAGCTTGTTCCGTAACTTGCATAGGCTGTAGTTGGGTTGCATTGGTTGAACTGATAATAGTAGCGATCGCCTTGTCCTCCTCACATCAAAAATAACGACACCGACAGTAAAGCATTCAGAAGTTTACGGGAGTATATCCGATAAACTGTTAACTTTTGTAGCGCTTTTGTACTATAGGTGTATTTACTCATTATTAGCGATTGAGGAATATATGGCAAACCCACAAGAGAAATAGCGCCGCTATTTACGCCATTTATATTTATCTTGTTTGCCTTGCTTGACGATTTGAGCGAAATGAAAACTTTTGGGTGGATAGATTGCTCTTCACAATTTCTTGTCGAATCAGATTAGCTCTTTCGCGTGATTTGGTCATCGCATTTACGCCGCCATAGGTTTCACGCAGCGTCAAATAATTTTGGATAATCACAGCCTCGTTGTCAGTCGAACTGTTGGCGATTCTTGTAGGTGTTAAACCCGATCGCGCGATCGCATCAGCAACACAACCTATGACATGGCTAGGACGATTGACATGTTGATCGAGCAGCAGCGCCACGGCGTACTCCGAGTTTAAAAGCTGAGACAAAGCAAAGCCCTGTAAAGATTGGGATGGACTAAAATAAAAGCGATCTAGTCGTGAAATCGCCTGAAGGACTTGTACTGACTGTACGAGCGCATCCATGCCTGCGATCGCAAATCGCAATGCCCAAATTGGTTGACGCATCAGATTTTTTTGGGCTTCAGTAACAAGGCGTGTGCCATTCAGCGAGAGCCAACCCGTAATCCCATCAAGGGAACTAACATCCAAGCCAAATTGTCCAAAGTAGTATTGAAACTCGGATGGATAGCGCCTTTTCACCGTGGACAAGAGCGCGGGTAACTCACCTTGCTGCCCTGCGGAGCCTAATGTCCATTGAAAGATGCCAAAGCTCAAATATTGATTATCCCAAGTATTAATCGCATCTAAGCTACCTTCATTTGCCGCCGTCACTTGGATCACTTTGATTTCCGAAGGGCTGAGTTGCACCTGTTGCAGCAAACCTGCGCCATAGATAATAAAGTCACGCAATTTAAAAATACCTAGCCGATATGCCCCAAGGTTTTTGGTTTTAGCAAAAACTTCTTGCTGCCCTGTGTTTGACAACTTGGCAATCAGATCATTGCCCACATTGGTAAAGGAAACCGAAATTTTATTCGGGGGATATAAGCCTTGCAAGGTATTTCTGACCATCGCAATTTCGGATGTAGTTTGCGGAGGGCGGGGAATGGATGGTCTAGTCGGTATCAATAGACGCTGACCAATTTGTAAACTGGCTGGGTTGGTAATGTTATTAACACGGGCAATTTCGCGCCAATCGCCGTTTGGTCCCAGAAAGGTTGTGGCAATCCTTGACAGGGTATCCCCAGATTTAACGATGTATTCTTGCATAGTGGTTCCGTTGGACAAGAAAAAATAAGTCAGCTTAGATCAAGATAACCCTAGATAGAGTTTTAATCAAAACTGACTTTTACAATGAGAATGAGTCAAACTCTAATGCTTGAAATAGCATATTTCGATCGATCGCTGAGAAAATTTTATTATTGGCTTTAGATGAATTCAAACATTGACATACGAGATTTGCCACATCAGCACGATGAATGATACCTGCCACCCTAGGGTTTTCGGTTAATACTGCGTGACCTGTTGCCAAATCTGATTTTAATCCCCCAGAACGAACAATTGTATAAGTTAAGCCACTATCTACTAAATGCTGTTCCGCTTTTTCTTTTTCTTTGAGAATTGCCCCAAAAGTTTGTAAAACCTGTGATGAAAGAGCCACTACGCTATTGCCACTACCAATTGAGGAAACAAGAATAAATTTCTGGACTCCCGCCTTTACAGCGAGATCGATCAAATTTTTATTTCCTATGCAATCAGCGCGATCGCCTTGAGCGTTTGGTAAGCCGCCCATAGTGGTAATTACTATGTCGATCGCTTCAATTTGGGACATGGCTTGTTTTAGGGATGCATAATTTATCGCATCACCCATAACTACTTCAGCGCCCAAAGCTTGTAGCTCCACAACATGGGTGGGATTGCGTAGTAATACCGTAAGATTTACCAAAGGTGGCTCATTTTGTAGCAAAAGCTTGGCAATCTCTCGCCCCACACCTCGACTAGATCCTGCTAAAAAGATATTTTGCATAAATTTGTATAAACTAGCTTAGTTCTATAAATCGTTATTCTACAGTAGGGGCAATTCATGAATTGCCCTTACGTTTGGTTATTTTGCGTAAGCCCTAAAGTTCTTAAAATGCTACATTAAATCGATTATGTTACGAATCACCGAAATCAAACTTCCTCTCGATCATCCTGAAGATGCTCTCAAAACTGCCATTCTCAAAAAATTACAAATCCAACCCGATGAACTGATTAGCTATTCCATCTTTAAACGTAGTTATGATGCGCGTAAAAAAACAGATATCTATTTAGTTTATATCGTTGATATTGAGACGACTCACGAGCAACAACTAAGCGATCGCTTTAAAAAAGATCCCCATGTTTTTCCGACTCCAGATATGAGTTATCGCTATGTCGCTAATGTTTCTAGTGATAGCCTCAAAACTCGTCCAATCGTAATTGGAATGGGACCAGCAGGAATGTTTGCGGGTTTAATGTTGGCGCAAATGGGTTTTCGTCCCTTAATTTTAGAACGGGGTAAAGCAGTACGCGATCGCACGGCAGATACTTTTAATTTCTGGAAAAAAAGAGCCGAATTTAATCCTGAATCCAATGCTCAATTTGGGGAAGGTGGCGCAGGGACTTTCTCTGATGGTAAGCTCTACAGCCAAGTCAAAGATCCGCAGCACTACGGGCGTAAAGTCTTGACTGAATTTGTAAATGCGGGCGCATCTCCTGAAATTCTCTATATTAATAAACCCCACATCGGCACTCTTAAATTAGTCGGTATAGTTCAAAACTTTCGCGCTCAAATCGAAGCCCTCGGTGGTGAGATTCGATTTCAAAGTCGAGTCACCGATCTTGTTATTGACAATGGGAAAGTACAGGAAATAACTCTCGCTAATGGCGAATATATTGCTAGTAATCATATTGTTTTAGCCGTGGGACATAGCGCCCGTGATACTTTTCAAATGCTCTACGATCGCGGCGTATATATCGAAGCAAAACCTTTTTCGGTTGGATTTCGGATTGAACACCCTCAAGAACTGATCGATCGCGCTCGATATGGCGCTTATGCAGGTAATAAAATCTTAGGAGCAGCCGATTATAAATTGGTGCATCACTGTCAAAATGGACGTTCTGTCTATAGTTTTTGTATGTGTCCTGGGGGATTAGTCGTTGCCGCAACTTCAGAAGTAGGACATGTTGTCACCAATGGCATGAGTCAATATTCGCGCAATGAACGCAATGCCAATAGTGGAATTGTCGTTGGCATTAGCCCTGAAGATTATCCCGAACATCCTCTGGCGGGGATTGATTTTCAGCGCCGCTTAGAATCACGCGCCTTTGAGTTGGGTGGTGGAACCTATGCCGCACCTGCTCAGCTTGTCGGTGATTTTCTGGCGAATCGACCTTCTCAATCTCTGGGAACTGTGAATCCTTCTTATGCCCCAAATGTGCGTTTAGGTGATCTGAGTGAGAGTTTGCCAGACTATGCGATCGCCGCTATTCGTGAAGCTTTACCTGTATTTAATAAACAAATTCATGGTTTTGCGATGGATGATGCGATGTTAACTGGAGTGGAAACACGGACTTCTTCACCAATTAGAATTAAACGGAATGAGAGTTACCAAAGCCTAAATACGGAAGGTTTATATCCTACTGGTGAAGGTGCGGGTTATGCAGGGGGAATTCTCTCGGCGGGAATTGATGGGATTAAGGTTGCAGAAGCTGTGGCTCTCAGTATAGTTAAAGACAATAGTTAAAGACAGATTGAACTTAAAAAAATGAACATCGCTCTTTTTGGAACTAGTGCCGATCCGCCTAGTATTGGACATCAACAGATCTTGCAATGGCTCGATAATCATTACGATCGCGTATGGGTTTGGGTGTCGGATAACCCCTTTAAAACTCATCAGGCAAGCCTTAGCGATCGCCTGAAAATGATGGAGCTAACTATAGCCGCCATTCAGCCACCGCCCCAAGCGATCGCTATGTATCCCGAAATTAGTAATCCGCGTACAATCCATACCGTTGAGCAAGCCAAACAGTTAATGCCCAGCGCCAGCTTTAGCCTCGTCATCGGCGGCGACCTCGTAGCCCAATTACCGACTTGGTATCGCGCCCAAGATCTGCTCAGACAAGTCAATCTGCTAGTCGTTCCCCGTCAAGGCGTAGCGATCGCGACCGCCGATATTGAGCGCCTTGTGAATATGGGTACTGATGTGGCGATCGCACCTGAATCGATCTCTATACCTGATGTTTCTTCGTCTGATTATCGCAATAATGGCAATAATTCAGTCATAATACCCACAGTCGCAGCCTATATCCAACAAGAGTCGCTTTACGCATGGCCGAAAAAAACTTAGCAGCCCAAAAGCCCTTAGCAAATTTTAAAGTCGGTGTCGATAATGTAATTTTTTCTGTAGATACGGAACAGAATCGTTTATTGGTACTACTGGTGATGCGCCAACATGAGCCATATCGCGATCGCTGGTGTCTCCCTGGAACTCTCGTGCGTCAAGGTGAATCCCTTGAGGAATCAGCCTATCGGATTCTGTCGGAAAAAATTCGGGCTAAAAATCTCTATCTGGAACAACTCTTCACCTTTGGTGATATTGGACGCGATCCTCGTGAAGCGCCTGATAGTTATGCTGTGCGCTATTTATCCGTTAGTTATTTTGCTTTAGTTCCCTTCTCTCAAGCGGAGCTAATCGCTGATGGAGTCAGTGGTATCGCATGGTATCCCGTCAACCAAGTTCCTGAACTCGCCTTCGATCACAATCGCATTCTCGAATACGGACATCGCCGCCTTTGCAATAAACTGGAATACAGCCCTGTCGCCTTTGATGTTCTACCCGAATCTTTTACTCTCAGTGATCTTTATCAACTTTATACGAGCGTTCTCGGCGAAAACTTTGCCGACTATTCCAATTTTCGCACCAGATTATTGAAACTCGGTTTTCTCAGTGATACTGGTATCAAAACATCACGGGGAGCAGGTCGCCCCGCCAGTCTTTATCGTTTCGATGCTAAAGCGTTTGCACCATTTAAGAATAAGCCAATGGTGTTTATTTGAAGGGGCGATCGCGAGATTTGAGATCTGTTAAAATATTGTTGAGCCATAGTTCCCATAAACAAATAGTTAACCATGTTTTATCCACGACTTAGCGGCGATCGCTATATCAATCCATTCACAGGCTTCGGCTTCAAGCGCCTATTTGGAACAGATTCAAATAAAAATCTGTTGATTGATTTTCTCAATGTAATATTACCAACTCAACATCGGGTCAAAGATCTCACCTATCGCACCACCGAAAACCTCGTCCTTGATCTCGAGCTTTACTGTCAAAGTGAAAAGGGCGAAAAATTTATTGTCGAAATGCAAAAAGCTAAACATAATTATTTCAAATACCGCAGCATTTACTATTCTTCCTTTCCCATTCAAGAACAAATAGAGAAGGGAAATTGGAATGACAATCTTAATCCAGTTTATATGATCGGCATTTTAGACTTTGTTTTTAATGAAGATAAAAATGATGTCAATTTCTTCCATATCGTTGAACAAGATTGCCAAGAAAATTTCAAATTTATTTATTTAGAATTACCAAAATTCAAAAAAACAATTGATCAGCTAAACGACCATCTTGACAAGTGGATATTTTTGCTAAAATATCTACCTGATTTAGAAGAGCCGCCTTTACCGTTGCAAGAAAATGTGTTTATGCAACTGCTTGAAGTCGCACGGATTACGAATTTTTCGCAAACAGAGATGGCGGCTTATGAAAACAGCTTAAAGTACTACCGAGACATGAATAGTGTAATCGCAACAGCGCGAGAAGAAGGTATAGCTAAAGGTATAGCTCAGGTCAAGGCTCAAGGTGTGCAAGCGGGGAAGCGATCGCTTCTGCTAAAGCAACTTTCTCGTAAGCTAGGAGCCATACCTGATGAAGTTAAAATGCTGTTGCATCAGTTAGCACCAGAGTTATTAGACGTATTAAGTGAAGCTTTGTTTGATTTGGAAAGTTTGGAAGATTTACACAATTGGCTCAGAAATATTAACGACCAGAAATAAGTGAAGGGGCTTTACAAATAGCCTTGAGAACTCTAGGAAAAGAAAGATTTAGCACAACTTGCGTCTCTTTAGCACTGGCATTTGGGTTGGTCATCAGGCGATCGCCCCTTAAGGTAATCTCAAAGCAACGAATAGAGGAATTTGAAGATTAAACGGAAGGCTGCCATAAACGCGATCGCTCCAAAGCCCGCTACTCCACAAAACGAAAGAATTTCAATCCATTGTGGTAGTTTCTCAAATAAAGGAATAATTTTAAAAAATTGGATACCAAAAACTGCACCAAAGCTCAATAAATTTACGAACACAAATAAATCTTTATTGTCCAGAATTGTACTTATTCTCAAAATCACAACTCCTAACATTACCGCCGCGACAGTAATTAAATTAGCGGGAGTACCAATTAAGGCGACACCGACAGTGGTGCTGACTTGCCATAACAGCATCGCTTCGACACCGAGCAGAAAAGCGGCGATGAACTGTTTGCTGATGGGGGCGGATAGTAGCCAAGGTGCTTTTTGCGATCGCTGAACTACGGGTTTAGCGGAAGGAGGGGCGCTAACTGCTGCTGGTGATGGAGTAGGTGTTGGAGCAGAGGTCGAAACAGGGGCAACGGGTTGAACGATCGTATTTAAGTGAAATGAAGATTTTTGTTGGAGGGCTTGCAGGACATCCGCCGCCGAAGTAAAGCGATCGCTTGGCGCAGTTTCTAACATTTTATGTAAAACATTATTAAGATTTGGACTGAGCTTGACAAAGCGATCCCATGTCCATCGGTTGTAATTCACATCAAATAATTCTTCAGGCTCTTTGCCCGTTAGTAAAAATAAACAAGTGACCGCAAAGGCATAGAGATCGGTCGATGGGAAAACAGTGTCGCCGCGCATTTGTTCGGGTGCGCCATAGCCTGGGGTGAAAATGCCTGTGGACTTTTGACCTTGGGCGACTCCTGCCACTTGTTTGACCGCACCAAAATCTAGTAAGAAATAGACTTGATCGGACTGGCGGATCATGATATTTGCGGGTTTGATATCGCGATGGATCGAGCCTTTGTTATGGATAAAGGTCAAGACAGGCAGCAGACTCTGCATAATTTCTAGAGCGTCGGCTTCCGCGATCGCCCCACCATGCATCTCGATCACCTTTTCCAGCGTAAAGCCATCGACAAATTCTTGTACCAAATAAAAAAATTCATCCTGTCCCGACTGCACCTCAAAATAGGCGAGTAAATCAGGAATTTGCGGATGTGTCCCCAAATCTTCTAAAACCGTCGCCTCGCGCTCAAACATTTGCTTAGCGATCGCCATCTGTTGAGGCGTGAAGCCAATGGGCTGTAAAAGCTTGACCACACAGCGTTTCATTGCGGGCGTATAGCGATCGCGTGCTAAAAAAGTCGCACCAAAACCACCTCTGGCGATCGGGCTTTCCACGATATAGCGCCCACCCAGCAACAGGGGCATCCCGCAACTCGTACAGAATTTTTGCGAAATAGTCTTAACTGTATTGCCGCTATCGAGGTCAGCAAATGAGTTTAAAGGCTTCAAACAATTGGGGCGTGTGCAGTAAATATCCACTGTTAAGCGTATGAGTAAACATTTTTGGCATACTGTATAAGAGTCTACCTAAGTTTTCCCCTCCTGCACCCATGAGTTCCAACTTTTTAAATCATCTTAATCCTGCTCAGCAAAAAGCAGCAAGCCATCTCCACGGCCCAATGCTCGTGGTTGCAGGCGCAGGATCGGGGAAAACTAGGACATTGACCTATCGCATCGCTAATTTGATGCTCAATCACGATGTTGCCCCTGAACAAATCTTAGCGGTGACTTTCACCAACAAGGCTGGCAAGGAAATGAATGAACGCATTCAAACTTTGTTAGTCCAAGAGGTCGCCTTGAGAGAAATAGGCAAGCCATTGAGTGAAATGCAAGACTGGGAACAGGACAAACTTCGCAAAAAAGTTTATAAGCGCTATATCAATAGCTTTGCTCAAGATGGGCTATGGATGGGGACTTTCCATAGTATGTGTTGTCGAATTTTGCGCCTTGATATTGATAAGTACAAAGATAGTAATGGCAGAAGTTGGGCAAAGAATTTCTCGATTTTTGACGATTCAGACGCGCAATCGTTAGTAAAAGATATTGTCGTCAATCAGCTAAATCTCGATGAAAAGAAATTTGAGCCAAAATCGGTACGCTTTGCGATCGGGAATGCCAAAAATAAAGGCTGGACTCCTGAAGAATATGAAGCCCAAAGTGATGATTCCTCGTTTCGTAAACGAGCGATCGCTCAAGTTTATAGTCTCTACCAAAATCAGTTAGCCACAAATAACGCCCTTGATTTTGATGATTTGATATTCTTACCCGTGCGTCTATTCCTGCAAAATCCTGAAGTATTGAAAGAATGGCACGATCGCTTCAGACATATTCTCGTTGATGAATATCAAGATACTAACCGCACGCAGTACGATCTAATTCGATTGCTATCTACAAAAGATCAAAAACCCAATTGGGAGGATCGTTCTATTTTTGTAGTAGGTGATGCGGATCAATCGATTTATAGCTTTCGTTCCGCCGACTTCACAATTTTGATGGAATTTCAGCAGGAATTTGGCGATCGCTTGCCCGATGCTCACACAAATTCAATGATCAAGCTGGAAGAAAATTATCGCTCAGTGGCAAATATTCTCGAACTTGCCAATCAACTGATTGATAACAATACACAGCGCATCGATAAGGTGCTTAAGGCAACCCGTCCCGACGGCGACTTGATTGAGTTGTACCGCGCTGAAGATGAGGTTGATGAAGCTCAGTTTGTGATCGAACAAATCCGCCGTGTTAAAACCAAAAATCCAACCGCAAATCTGGGACATTTTGCGATTCTCTACCGCACCAACGCCCAATCGCGTCCCTTTGAAGAAATGCTAGTGCGTTGGAACATTCCTTACAAGGTTGTCGGTGGAATGCGATTTTACGATCGCAAGGAAATCAAGGATACCCTCTCCTATTTGCGGTTACTTTCCAATCCATCCGATACCCTTGGCTTGATGCGAATCATCAATGTTCCCAAGCGCAGCATCGGTAAAGCAACCCTCGATAAGCTTCAACAAGCCGCCCAAGAACTAGGAGTGCCAATTTGGGAAATCATTAGCGATGAGGCAACGGTGAAAACATTAGCAGGGCGATCGGCGCGGGGGGTTCTCTCCTTTGTGGAACTGATGAAAAAATGGCAGGATAAAGTCGCGGTGACTCCTGCGGCTGAGATCATCCAAGGCATTCTCGAAGAGTCGGGCTATGTGGATGAGTTGAAAGCGCAAAGTAATGATGAAGCCAACGATCGCATTGCTAACTTACAGGAACTCTACAATGCCGCAGTTCAATTTGCCGAAGAGAATGAAGATGCTTCCCTTGATGCCTTTTTAGCTAATGCTGCACTAGCCTCCAGTCTTGATGACAGCAGCGAGAATGCCGAAAAAGTGACGCTGATGACCCTCCATGCCGCTAAGGGTTTAGAATTTCCCGTCGTATTTCTGGTTGGTTTAGAGCAAGGTTTATTCCCCAGTTTTCGTTCCATTAACGATCCGATGGCTCTCGAAGAAGAACGCCGTCTCATGTATGTGGGTATCACCCGCGCCCAAGAGAAACTATTCCTCAGTCATGCCCAAGCTCGTCGTCTCTATGGCAATCGCGAATATGCAATTCCTTCCCAATTCCTAGCGGAACTTCCTAAAGAATATTTAACAGGACATGGCATCGATAAATTTATCAGTAAGGCTAGTCAACGTGCCGAAGCCACCAGTGTTAAAGGTTCCCTCCGCTCCGTACCTCCCGCCAAGGTCAATGCCGTTAAGCCTAAACCTCGTATCGATTGGCAAGTAGGCGATCGCGTCATGCATGAGAAATTTGGTGAAGGTGAAGTCTCGAATTTGCTAGGTACAGGTGACAAGATGTATTTAGCGGTTGCCTTTGCAGGACAAGGCAAAAAAATCATCGATCCGAAAATCGCTCCAATTCAAAAAATTTAAAGATAGTCCTACTCTACGAAAGCGAAACTTGTCAATTACTTTCTTTTGTTCATCACTAATTCATGATTCCTCAGGAATTTCAATATTTCTACTAGCAAGGTTATCAATAAAAATTTTCAGGCTAGGGTTTTCTGGATATAGTTTCAACAATGATTTTGCGTTGGCATATTCCATAGAAATTGTCTGATAGTATTTGTGGTCTTTCGGTTTGAAATCAGGCAAATCCCTTTTGAGGATATTCATGCAATCATCAGTTTCTGCTTTTTTCGCTGGAAGGCATAGAGGCAGTAGCCAACATTCTATCGAGTGAACTGCGATCGCAAAGATAATTTTATCTGCGTATTGATCGTAAAAATCTTCACCGATTAACGATCTAAATTTATTTACTACGTTTTCGATTAAATGCTCAGTTGTCAGCAGTTTTCCATTTTCATCATGATGAGGCACGTCAAAAATTTTCTCTGGTGAGACATCAGTATCGATATGAATAATGACATATTCATTCTCTTGAAATGAATCTTTAAATTGTTTTGTTTTGCAGTATTTAAGAACTCTTGTCCAACCTGCTGGTGGCGGCTCTTTGGTATTGCCAATAGGATCTCTTGGTTGAAGCCAAGTAACTTTAATATCAGGGTTATTAAAATATCCAGCTAAAATATTAGTGATAACTCTCTTATCAGTTACTCCCTCGACAATTCCAGCAAAAGTACGTTTTTTCATATTAGAAATTATCTGGGAGTCCTCCAATGTAACCATTCATAAAAGCCTCAGATAATGGAACAGGCTCTTCATCTTCTAATGGTTGTGGTGCAAATATACGTTCTGCTTTTGTATGACCATAAATATTTCGATAAATCGTAAATAATCTTTGTTTATCGTCATGCAAATCTAACCCATCTAAGATCGCAGGATTATGTGTTGTGAATATAACTTGTTTATCATATTTTTTCGCTAGTTCTACTAATTCTTGGATTAGTCTTGTACATAGTTTAGGGTTTAGTGCATTTTCGATGTTGTCTATTGCAAAGAATTGCGGCGTATCATCGCTGACAAATAGTGCAAAATAAAACATCAAAAACAGAAAGCCTTCATTAGAGCTTCTTTGATTAAAATATGGTAACTCTTTATCTAAGTAACGATCTTTAATCTGAATAGTTCTTTCTATATCAGCATCTTGGTGTATTTTAAAATCATCAAACCAATCAATTAATTCAAGTCTTTGTTTGATCTCATTAATTTTATCTGAACTCCTACCTAAAATCCTTAAAAGTTTAAGTAAACCTTGCCCTTTAATTCCTAAAGGTTGAACTTGTCCCTCTTCCTCAAAAGTTCGCAACGAGGAGTTCTCTGGCGAGTATATTAGAAACTCTTTAACTAATGATATTTCTTTTTTTTCATCATAAATAATTAGATTAAAAACATGATCTCTTGCCTTCTGTACTAGTTTGTCAAGTTCATAGGAATTGTTGTCAATTTGCGAAACTTCTTCATTGATTGCATTTTGAATTGATTCTTTTGTGATTTTTGTTATGGAGTCCAAAATATTCAATAATTTTTTTTCGCCGATTTTACGTCCAAAGATTTTGTTTTCTTGATTTTTCAATTCTGCATCTTTTAAAAAACCAGCAAATTTTTCGAGTGGATTAAGTATACTAGTATTTATCCAGCTAGAATAAGCTTGGTTATCATGTTGTAAAATACAGTTAAAAGAGATTTCTTGGTTCACTTTTAACTCTACTTTGATCTCTTTTGTGACATTCCTTTTATCAAAAGCCGATCGCATAAATTCTGGCTCAGTAACTCTAATCCCTCTAGGCGCTAAAAACTCATTATCTAACTTGTTGCCTGCCGCCGCGCCAGCTAAAGCGATCGCCTCTAAAATATTGCTCTTCCCACAACCATTCTCACCAATAAACACATTAACCCGCCCCAAACCGATCTTGAGGTTTTGGATTGACTTATAGTTCTCGATTTGAACTTCGGTAAACATAGGATTGTTACGGCTTAGGCGATCGCACTTGATGAGATTACTTATAGCTTAGCATTTACCCTGCTTAACCAACTAATTCTCATCGTCCAAGCGATCGCCAACGTAGGGCGGTGGCTTGCACTAACTTGATTAATTAAATTATTACAGTTGCTAGTCGCTTCTTGAAGTGGTAAGTAATCCATATTATTTCTCAATTCAATTAATGCGATTATATCCATAGAGCTATACCACATGGAGCTTATTCACATTTGTTATATAACAGCAAATTTTGTTTCCCTTACGGGTAATTTTTCCTAGATTTCATAGTTCCAATGTTCATGAGCTTCCGCAAGAAATAGTAATTTACGTCCTTTGCGAGAGAGAACACCAATCTTTTCGAGATCATTAATAATGCGTGTCACTGTAACGCGAGTAGAACCAATTAGCTCCGCGATTTCTTGATGGGTTAGTTGTAAACCAATCAGTCGTCCCTTGCGATCATCCTCACCAAAGCGATCGGTTAACCAACCTAACAACTGGCGCACGGCATCGTCTTTAGCGCGGCAATGGGCAATTTTTAATAAAAATTCATTAGTTTGACTATGACGAACGATCGCATCAACATGATCGCCCCATTGCGATCGCGGAATTTCAGTTAACTGCACATCGGTCAAACACTCCATTTCGTAAGGATGGAGATTAGACAGATCGCCACCAATTACATCACCATCCGCCCACAAACCCGAACAAATCACCTGTCCATCCTCAGTCCAAGTCAGCGATCGCACCACGCCAGATTCAATTTTCCAGATAAAGTTATGGCGGCGAGCCAGCATTTCGCGGCGCTTGTAAACACGAGAAGTCGTTGTTTCAAGATAAATCATCACATACCCAGTCGAGAAACCGTAGATTTTATTTGTATTGAGTTGAAAAGTATTGTATCTTACTAAGTACGGTATTTAAGTGTAAATACCGTAGATTGTTTTTGCCCGAAATTCAACCCTAAATTAAGCGTTAGACAGCCCAAAGAGTCATTCATGAAAATTGCACAAAATATTACGGAACTGATTGGTCGTACACCCCTTGTATTACTTAATCGCATTCCTCAATCCGAAGGAAGTTTAGCCAAAATTGTCGTCAAGCTCGAAAGTTTTAACCCTTCTTCCTCGGTTAAAGATCGAATTGGGTTTGCAATGATTGAGGATGCCGAAAATAAGGGCTTAATCAGTCCTGCGAAAACAGTCTTAGTGGAGCCAACTTCAGGAAATACGGGGATAGCCCTAGCAATGGTAGCCGCCGCTAAGGGATATCGCTTGATTTTGACCATGCCCGAAACCATGAGTCTAGAGCGCCGCGCTATGCTCCGAGCCTATGGTGCGGAACTCGAATTAACTCCTGCAACGGAAGGAATGAAGGGCGCAATTCGTAAAGCGGGTGAAATAGCGGATTCTACGAATAACGCCTATATGCTGCAACAGTTTAACAATCCCGCAAATCCAGAAATTCATCGTAAAACTACGGCTGAAGAAATCTGGAATGATACCGATGGACAGGTGGATTTTGTGATCGCAGGTGTTGGTACTGGCGGCACGATTACTGGTGTTGCGGAAATTATCAAAGAGCGCAAACCCAGCTTTAAAGCGATCGCAGTGGAGCCATTTAATAGTCCTGTGTTAGCGGGTGGTGTAGCGGGCGCTCACAAAATTCAGGGCATTGGTGCGGGGTTTGTGCCGCAGGTTTTACGCACCGATCTGATTGATGAAGTGATTGGTATCTCTGATGAAAAAGCGATCACCTATGGTCGCCGCCTTGCCCGTGAAGAAGGCTTGCTATCGGGAATTTCCTCTGGTGCGGCTCTTGCGGCTGCCATTGAAGTTGGTAAGCGGGAAGAAAATCGCGATCGCCTCATTGTAGTGATCCTGCCAAGTTTTGGAGAAAGATATCTCAGTACGCCACTCTTTCAGAATCCCGATTTTGTGACTACAGCAACAGCTTCTATTAATCACTAAAGAACAGGAAAGCCAAGCCAAGCTCGGCTTTCTTGCAAAAACAAATTCTGCAAATTTTTAAATTTTATGGAACTATCTTGTAAGGTTGACTACGCCTGTATTGCCCTGCTAGAACTAGCAACACGTCATAAACTCGGCAAACCAACCTCTGTTAGTGAAATTGCCATCAGTCAACATATTCCCATTCGCTATCTCGATCAAGTCATGGCTATGCTGAGGCGATCGGGCATCATTACCAGTCAGCGCGGCGCAAAGGGTGGTTATTATTTGGCTCGCGAACCTTGGCAAATCAAGCTCACGGACATTGTCGCCGCCTTAGATGGAGAGAGTCATGAAGATCAAAATAATTCTGAATCAATTACTGCCGAACAAGCCTCGGTCATCGATATGTGGAAGACAGCGAAGGTTGCCTCTTTTGAGATTTTACATAAACATACCCTTGAAGATCTCTTAATGAAATGTGAGGAGAAAAAACAAGCGGCAGAGGTTATGTTTTATATCTAAGTCGCAATAAAGTACCATCAGTTATCAGTTACACAGATAGCACTAAGCGATAAGATTGGGATTTAATAATAATAGAGAACCCTAGATAAATCAACACGAAAGGCGCAATTTTACGCCCGTAGCGAGCGATGAGAACAGAAATTCCAGGGAAACGAGTGAGATTATAGGAACAGAAACACCAGAAGCCGATAGTCATGTAACACATTGTCAAAATTACACCAAGACTAGGTAAACTGCTGCTGGCAAATAAAGGGATATAGACGGCGACATTGTTTCCGCCATTAGAGACATGGACAGCAGTAACTCGATGGGTTTTGGGATCGCGGATTGTAGACCATAAGGATTGCTTAATTCGAGGTCTACCAACTTCTGTATGTACTTTTTCTACTTCTTCAATTACATCGCTATTCTCATCATCTTCTTTATTCATTAATTGATGAATTCCAATCATGATTGGCAGTACACCAAGTAGCCCAACCCACATATCGGAAACAATCATTCCCACAAAATAACCAACCAGACTAATACTGATCAAGATTGTCAATCCAAGGAATTCCCCAACTACGACATGGCGAGGGCGAAAAGTACGGCTGACCCTGCCAAAAAAAGAAGTGAGGTATATATTGTCATCAAAGGTTGTTGCTAATGCTACTGCTGCTCCTGTGGCGATCGCGCTTTCTAAACTCATTTCTTTCTCTACAACTTATTTATCTCTTTGAGTTCATCGTATCGATTTCTTTCGATAGAAACAAATATTGTTTGTTGTTAAAACGATAACAGCAGGTTATGCATAGCAAATTCTTAAAAAAGAATGCGGGTTATACCGCCTTAGAAATCAGGCTTAGGGCTATTTGATTACTTAAATCTATCGTTTCAACAAGCAACAATATTTGATTTTATTGATTGCGATCGCTATATTTAGTTCATCCACAAATCAAATATTTTCACGGAGAAAATTCTACAGTTATTACGTAAGAATTCCGTTAATTAATAACCAATATGGTTAGCTAAAGAAAAAACCATGAATGATCTATTTACCGCAATTCCTACTGCAATTACGGCTTTTACTGCCACCAATTTAGATGATGTTTTGATTTTGTTGCTATTCTTTTCCCAAGTGAATACCGCATTCCAAAAGAAACATATTGTGATTGGTCAATATCTCGGCTTCGGAGCGTTGGTATTAGCAAGTCTATCGGGATATTTTGGTGGTCTGTTAATGCCCCGTGATTGGATTGGAATGTTAGGTATCTTGCCAATTTCTATTGGGTTACATCGGTTATTTATCCCTGATACGGACGACTCTGAGCAAGAAGAGGAGGTCGTTGAGAATAGTGATTCTTGGTTATCGAATTTCCTCTCACCGCAGGTCTATAGCGTAGCGGCTGTGACCTTTGCTAATGGTGGTGACAATGTAGGGATTTATGTTCCTATGTTTGCAAGTGCTTCATGGGAAAGTTTATTAGTGATTTTGAGTGTGTTCTTCTCTATGGTTGGTGTTTGGTGTTATGCCGCCTATCGATTGATTCAAGTCCCTGCGATCGCTGATTCATTAAGTCGTTATGGCAATTACCTTGTCCCCTTTGTGCTAATTGGTTTAGGTGTTTTGATCATGATTGATAGCCATACGCTAGAGAATCGCGGACTAGCGGTATTGAGCTTAGTTATTGGTGGTTTAGTAGTTCTCAATCTGGGACGGAATATTGCAGAACTTAATGCTAGTAATACTTTGGGAAATGGATTGAGAGCTAAGGAAGCACAATTAGATTAGACGATTTGATAATTGTAGTAGAGGCAATTCATGAATTGCCTCTACGGTGGAAGACTTTTGACGTTATGTATTTCTAGGAGAAAATCAATGAAACTTTTAAAGAATCTCGTAATCGCTTTGATGTTGGTATGTAGTTTAGCGATCGCACAACCAGCTTGGGCAAATAAGCCGCCTGTTACCAGCAATCCTGACTATATTGCGGTGACTGAAGAACTCGCCGCCGCCACTGATCCGCTTGAAATTGCCAAGCTTCAATTTGAGAAATACATTATTGAAACGGGTGAATCCTTTGCCGAATGCCGTAATTTAACGGCGAGTCCTCTAATTGTCTATGGTAAAAAGTCAAAGCTCGATACTTCCACCTTTGACAATGCTTTTTACACGCTTCCTGCTGGCAAAACCACCAATGAAGATTGGAACTGTCAAGGTATATATTTTAGCAACGGTTTAAATAATGATGGCGTACCTGTAGCCACCAAGATTGTTACAGGCACTCAGTTAGTTGCTAAAACTAATCCTGAGACTGGAGCAGTAGAATTAAATATTCCCGTTGCTAAAGTCTTCAAAGCGGGTGATGCAAATTGGAATATTCCTGAAAGCCCTGAAGTCTTGGCAACCTTGCAGATTCCCCAAGCTCCTTTGGATTAGGGTTTCGCAATTTAAGAGTTTTGATGGCGCGTCAAAGCCTCGTCATCAAAAGTTGGTTTTTAAGAAAAGAGACAACGCTAAGGGTTGTCTCTTTTTGATTAAATGACGGTTTCTAAACGGTAATTAAACCTTGAAAATCTAATGTATATCTGGATCTCAGACATTGGAATATAGGAGATTTTTTCTTGCTGTTCCTATATAATATCAAGTCAAAGATTCAGCAGCTACATAATGATTTCACTGTTCAAACCGAAACACCCTACTGAAGAACAAGTGCTTCTGGGTAAGCAAAATCCTAACCGCGTTCGTGACCATTTAGCCAACGAAAGAACCTATTTGTCATGGATGCGAATGGCGATCGCTCTTTTAGGTGTGGGTGTAATCGTGGTGCGGTTACGAATTTTAAAACCGCCAATGATGCCCTCGGTTGGTAATGGTTGGAAGTTGGGCTTAGCTTTTGCAGTGATTGGAATGTTGACTGTATGGTTATCGACCTATCATTACTTTGCAGTGCGGCACGACATTGATACTGACACCTTTGATCCACCCGATCGCTGGGTAGTTTTATTTAGTTTGGCGATTACGCTTATCGGTGCAGGGGTAATCTTCTATGTATTTGCCGCACCATTAGAGCAACTGAACTATATTATTCCTGAGTAATGGCCTGAGTAATAGAATGGCATAGACATCAGATGACAAAGCTCAAGGCTATTTCCTATCTATCACCTAATTTATTTTGGTTGTATCAGGAAGTTGTGCAGGCGATCGCAAGGCGATGTGATTGCCATATTGAATTAATTGCTGCAAATTGCGATCCCCTCGATGATCGTCTGTTAAATCATGATCAAGTTGATATCGCTTTTATCTGTGGATTGCCGTTAATTCGCCATAACCGCATTGCTAAACAACCTCTAGAAATATTAGCTGTGCCCGTAATGCAAGGCGATCGATATCTGCAGCAACCAATTTATTTTGCTGATATCGTGGTTCATGCAGATAGTAATTTTTATGAGTTTGGGGACTTAGCAGGAAGTCGGTTTTGCTATAACGATCGCGGTTCTAATAGTGGCTATAACTTAATACGTTACCGAATTTTGCTATATCTAAAATCTCAAATTTTACCCCCTAATTATCGATTTTTTCAATCATCACAAGCATCTGGTTCCCATCAAAATTCTCTTCAGTGGATTGCGTCAGGGCTTGCGGATTGTGCGGCGATCGATAGTGTAGTGATGGCGGCAGAGTTGCGACAGTTTCCTGAGCTTGCTCAATCTCTAAGAGTGATTGAATCAATTCCTTCTCCCATACCACCAATTACGATTTCATCAAGGCTTTATAATCAGCTTGGCGGTGGATTTGTTGAGGAAATGTGCCAAGCTCTTTTAGATCCTGATGTCTCTTTGCAAAAAGCGATGGAACTAGCAGAGGTAAATCATTACACGACTGCGAGTATTAATGATTATGCAGAGATTGGTATGTTTTATGATCAGGCGATCGCTGCTAGTTTCGCAACTCTATCAAC
Organism: Pseudanabaena sp.; assembly: GCA_044355035.1. GTDB lineage: Bacteria > Cyanobacteriota > Cyanobacteriia > Pseudanabaenales > Pseudanabaenaceae > Pseudanabaena. The sequence goes on from JBIKYX010000045.1 coordinate 28,398, forward strand.
TTGTGCAGTAAGCCCTGAAATCTTGTGAGATGCGTTCAATACTTCAACGCCAACAACGTTACCTTCCTCGTCATAATCTAGGATCACTCCTTCTGATACTTCATCACTTTCGGCAATTTTTGCATCTGTCCATCGAATATAGAGTGCATCTACTTTTGCATCATAAGCAGATTTCATGATTTACTCCCAATATTTTTTAACTTTACTTGTCATATAAACCGATATCACAATTCTTGGAATAGCTATATCGTTTATAAATACCCTCAGCAGATAGGTCTTGCTGTTAAGCCCTGACACTCTTGATTGATATACTTTACTGCCATCTGACTGTTCAAGAACCTGTTCTGGTGAGTCGATCACTTGTTCTAATAATACTATTGGTATTTCGCGATCGCCAATCTGCTTAATTGCATGATCTGACAATCTATAACTCATTCATATTTCTCCTAAAAGTAAAGATGGGCTGCCTTCAATGATAACTTAGCACATCTTTACTTTGAGATATTTTTAATTTGATTTATGAAGCGATCGCTTCATAATTTCGGCGATAGTGATTGTTAATGATCACTTCACGGTGAGCATCATCAAATATTTGCTCAAACAGTTGACGCTGGGTATTACTGCCACCAAGCTCTTGCAGTCTGGTCAAAATGGGCTTAAATTCCTTGCGGGCTTTTTTATAATCACAAATAGCATGGGCGATCGCCCCTCTCGCAGCAGGTAAGGCGACCTCTCGCCAGACCTTTTGATGGCAGGACTGAGCATCATGAGCATAGCTTTCCATACTAAATAACATGTCTCTAGCTAAGTCCATCCGATTAGTACGGGCTAGAGCGTAGATATAATGCAGATCTTGAAAAGGAAGGGAATGTTCATGGATACGCTCAAATAGATAATGAGCAATCTGTTCCCAGCGATCGCCAACATCAATCCCACTTAATTCAAGTCGTAGAAGCAAAGAGATTGCGCCTACCTGATCCTTAGGCGATCGCTTAGTGGCTTTACCCCAAATATGTTGATCAAAAAGAGATAACACATGACGAATTTCACCAATGGCTAAATAGGAGAGCGCAACATGCCACCAGTTGTGGGTATAGAGCATCGAGTTGCAGGATTCCCAAGTGTCAGCAAAACTTTCCATCCATGTAATCCCTTCAAGATAACGTTCTTGGGTTTCCATCGCATGAATTACGGCGTGTTGCGCCCAAGGATCGGCACGATTAATTTCGAGGGCAAATCGAGCAAGGCGTTCCGCTTGAGCGAAGTGATTACTCTGCTCTAATCCAAAAGCAAGCATTCCCATCAGGTAATGATTACCCACGTTAATATCAAAAACGGAACCTGCGATGGAAATTAAACCTGATTTATTGCCCGTATAAAAGTAGTGATATTGCGCTTGCTGGACTGCCAATAGGTCTTGAGGATACCTAGCGACTATTTCTTCGCAATGGAGAATTGCTTGATCGATTTTTCTTTCAGCCCATGCTTCTGTTGCTAGTAAATGTAGTCTTTCTCTTTCATTTGTATTGATAAAATTCTTTCTTGCTTGCACAAGATAAGCATTAGCAGTCTTCGCATCGTTGGCGTTTTCTTGGGATAAATAGTACGCTGCGGCAAAGGTATTTGCTAAGACGCATTCAGGATCAGCCGAGATCGCTTCTAAAATGTAGGCTTCAGCGCGGTTTCCGTAGCTCAAACATTGTTCAGTATAGGCATTGATAGCAGTGATTGTTGCTTGCGAATTGGTACTGATAGCGAGTCCTTGAACAATATTGAACTTAGTGTTGAGCATGGGAATACCTGCCTTATTTTTGGCTAAAACCTAAATTTACGTTATCTTGACGTATTTACCGTAGATTAGTTTAGCGAGTCTGTGTAAGTCAAGTTATCTAGGAGACATTTCGGCATAAAATTTTGCCAAACACCCTTGCAATTTTGGTTTGAAAACGTTGATTGTGGGTTAGTTTTAAAAACGGACGTTTAATTTCTAATTGCTGGAGGCGATCGCTTTTGAGTTCAGTTTCTGGCTCACCATCAATAGCAGGTTTAATAACGGTAACTTTGCGTAATATATCCAATTGAAATTCTTTCTGCACCATTAATTCAGAAATAGCGGCGGCTCGGACACTGCTCTCCAAGGCTGCCTTCACCATTTCGCCGCTACTTAAAACCAACATAATTTCCAGTTTTGATAACTCAACGCCCCAATCTAATAATGCTTGTTCAAAAACCTGTTGTGTTCCTGAACCTGATTCACGCATCACCCAAGCGGTTTCGTACAATTGTTCAAGGGTGATTTCAGGCTGCTCATACCAAGGATGTAATTTGCCAACGACAATCACTAAGCGATCGCTGCCAATCTCCTCCGAGTTAAGCATTTTTTGCAACGATGGCTTTACACCAGCTTCGATCAGTCCCAAATCAAACAGCCCTGCGGCAGTTCCATCACAAATTTCTTCAGTATTTGCCAAGCTACATTTGATCGAAATATTCGGATATTGTTCTTGAAATTGACTGATTTTTGCGGGGAGCCAATAGTTACCGATAGTGAGGCTAGAGCCTAGTTTTAACTCGCCCCTTTGCAAATCATTTAGCTCTCGTAATCCGCGTTCCATTAACTTCACGCGATCGAGAATGTCCTTAGCTTCTGTTTGCAGCAAAATTCCTGCATCGGTAATTTCAATATGGCGACCGATGCGATGAAATAGTTTCACACCAAAATATGTCTCTAAGCTCTGCACCGCCGCGCTGACGGCAGGTTGAGTGATGTATAGTTCTTCGGCGGCGCGAGTAAAGTGCAAAAGTTCAGCAACTGCTAAAAAAATCCGTAATTGTTCGAGCGTCATTCAATCTTGCTTGAGCGTCAAAAGTTAGTGAAAAGCATCTTACATCACTCTCAAACAACGCTGATTTACCGTAAATAGATTAATTTTGAAAGCGCGGCAGAGCCGCGCTTTCAAAATTCTCTGTATGCACCGTGAAGCGGTGTAACCCTCTTTTTGCTATACTTCTACTCACTATTAACTTGAGGAAAAATATGGAATGGATTATCGGTACAGTGGCGATCTCAGTTACTGCTTTTACTGCCACAAATATCGATGACATTCTCATTCTCACCATTTTCTTTGCTCAAGTCGATGATAAATTTCGTCCGCGTCATATTCTGATTGGTCAGTATCTAGGTTTTGGAATAATTCTCTTAGCAAGTTTACCAGGGTATTTCGGTGGTCTAATTATTGACCATAAATGGTTAGGCTTATTGGGACTATTACCGATCGCGATAGGGTTGAAGCAACTAATTTCTAAGGAAGATGATGCTGAAATAAATGTTAAAACCTGTGCGATCGCTAATCAAAAATCATTAAATAAATCCCCAATTATCTCGCCACAAACCTATCATGTTGCGGTAGTCACCTTCGCTAACGGCGGCGATAATATCGGTATTTATATTCCCCTATTTGCGAATACTAATGCAGTTTCTTTATCAATTATAGTCATCACTTTCTTGTTAATGATTGCGGTTTGGTGTTATGTCGCATATTTGATTAGTTCTCATCCTTTAGTGACAAAAATAATTACTCGTTATAGTCATATCATTGTCCCTTTCGTATTAATTGCGTTGGGCTTGTATATCATGTACGAAAGCAAAACTTACCTTCTCATTCCTCTATTTCAGTAGCGCTTTACTCCAACAGATTGCCAATAACCATCCACCGAGAATATCGCTAGGATAATGCACGCCCAAATATAGCCTTGTCCAAGCGATCGCCATCAACCAAAATCCACCTGTAAATAACCAAATTAATCGCCAATGTTTCTGAGGAATCAGCATCGCGATCGCAATTACGAGACTCATACTAAGCATCGCGTGACCACTGGGGAAAGAGAAGTCAGATTGTGGCAATGGAGAAATCCACAAATCAGGACGATGACGATGAAAAAGAAGTTTTGCAAGAAAGTTAATCAAGCCACTGCCGATGATCAC
>JBIKYX010000046.1:0-32285 GCA_044355035.1 Pseudanabaena sp.
AACTTCTACGCGTTGGGAGCAATTCTGGCAAAATCTCAATCAGTATGGGTTTCCTGTTGCCACTTAATAAGTGTATTATATTAAGGTCGCACCCTCAGGGGCAGCCGATCTAGTCGCCTTTGGTCGTCTGTATATCGCTAATCCCGATCTAGTGGAGCGTTTTGCAGCTAATGCACCTCTAAACAAACCCGATCGCAACACTTTCTACGGTGGCTATGCTAAAGGCTACACTGATTATCCCACTTTGTAGTTTACGTCTTCTTCCCCCTTTTTAAGGGGGATTGAGGGGATCTCTTAGAGTTTTTGGATTTCTAATAGTTCTCCAATCCCTTTTTCAGCGACATCTAACATTTGATTGAGTTGCGATCGCGAAAAGGTATCTGATTCACCCGTTCCCTGTACTTCTATCAAGTTACCAGTACTGTCCATCACCACATTCAGATCGACACTTACCGCTACATCTTCTTGATAATTTAAGTCCAAAATTGGTTTGCCATCCAATAAGCCCACAGAAACGGCGGCAACCGCATTACGAATTGGCGATCGCGAGATTTTCCCCTCAGCCAGCAAGCGATCGCAAGCTATTTGCAGAGCCACAAAACCACCCGTAATTCCCCCAGTTCTTGTACCGCCATCGGCTTGTAATACATCCACATCCACCGTAAAGGTGTAATTAGCGATCGCAGTCATATCTAGCGCTGCGCGTAAACTCCGCCCAATTAATCTTTGGATTTCTTGAGTGCGACCTGATAATTTCATAAACTCGCGCTGCTGACGCGGGATCGTTGACGCAGGCATCATCCGATATTCAGCCGTTAACCAGCCTTGATCACTACCCGTCAGAAATTTCGGCACACCTTCCTCGATTGATACCGTACAGATCAACTGAGTATCACCAAATTTTGCTAATACCGAACCCGCAGGTGCTGTGGTAAAGGGATGTTGTAAATACACAGGGCGCAGTTGATCCCATGCACGGAGATCGGGACGCTGGCGGCTAGATATAATCGGCATGATTTTAGAATTAAGAATTAATGAAAGAATTTTAAGCAAACCATACCAGATTACCTTTTAGTTCTAGCTTTACGCACCAATTGCAATTTATTTTGTCTGGCAAAGGGAAATTCGGGTCTGAGTTCGATCGCTTTCTCAAAGGCGACGATCGCTTCATTATCACGTTCTAATTTAGCGAGTGTAAATCCCTTTGCAGCCCAAGCATCGGCATTCTTGGAGTCTAACTTTAGAGCCTCTTCGATTTTAGCTAACGCCTCTTGTGACTTGTCATTACGATTGAGCAACACAGACTGGGCGATGAGTTCCTCAGCAGATTTGCTAGCAGGGTTAGGTGATGGGGCGATCGGCGTAGATATAGGGGCGATGGAACTACTAGGAATAGGAGGAACTGAAATAGGAGGAACTGAAATAGGAGGTCTGGGGATAGGAGGAACAGGAGCCGAATTATTGCTCACTTCGTCCACTGGATTTGGCTTTGAAAATTTGGAGATTGAGACAATAGTTGATATAGCTGCGATTATCCCACCGATGATCAAAACTTTTTTCCATGGAAAACATTTTAGGTTTTGATTGAGAGCATCTTTTTTTAAATCAAACCTGCTGAGATTTGCATTGGCTGGCAATGGCGTTGACAAATCTGAGCGTGGTGGCAAATTTTGCGAAGCTGTTATGTGCTGTGGCGAATTAATCGTTGTCGCAGGAACTCCTTGTTCGCTATTGGCGGTAATTCTGGCAGTAATTACTGTTGGTAAGTCATGCTGAGCAGTATTAGGAATATTAGCCATAGTAGCGATCGCCTCTGACACTTCTTGGGCTGTTTGATAACGCTGCTGAGAATCAGGAGAAAGCATTTTGTCGATGATATCCAGAAGTTCTGATTGCTCGTTAATTGGACTAATTATGGTTGATTGGTCATTTAGAGAAACATTAGAAATATTTCCCATCGCAACGATCGCATCTAATACTTCCTGCGCTGTCTGATAACGTTGGCGAAAATCGTAGCGAATCATTTTATCGAGAATATCCAGAAATTCTGAAGAGTAACTGCCCTGCAAGCGATCGCGCCAAATTAATTCGGCAGTATCAGGATGTTCTGTAAATGAGCGAGCCTCTGCCCCTGTAATCGATTGAATGACCATCATCCCTACCGCATAAATATCGCTACTTAAGCGCGGCTTGCCATTCATCTGCTCAATTGGCATATATCCAGGGGAACCGATCGCGATCGTTAAATTGGTATTGCCTTGTATGTCCGCCGCCATTCCTCCAATTTCTTTGACCGCGCCAAAATCAATTAAGACAATTTTGCGATCGCCACTGCGTCGAATTAAGTTAGCAGGCTTGATATCGCGATGAACTACGCCCCGCCCATGCACAAACACTAATATTTCTAAAATTTCTTTGAGCAGAGCGATCGCCGCAGTTTCAGACCAACTCTTCCCCTTGCCAATTTCCTGCGTGAGATCCAGACCATCAGCAAATTCTTGGACTAAATAAAATTCTTCACCTTCTTGAAAGTGGGCAAGTAAACGGGGAATGCGATCATGGGAGCCTAATGAGTAAAGGATCTCAGCCTCTTTATCAAACAATCGCTTAGCAGTTTCCAGCACAAATGGCTCGTTAGATAACGGCTTGAGTTGCTTAACTACGCAAGTAGGATGAGTGGGCAGGTCAATATCTTCAGCCAGATATGTCTGCCCAAAACCACCACCCCCAAGGTGACTAATAATCTTGTAATGTCCTCTAAGTATGGTGTTTAACACATTTACTCTACAGGTTATCTCTGAAAATTTATAGTTGTTATTGCAAAGTCTAACCCATTAAAATCGAGAAAGCCAGAAAAGAAAAGATTTTTGTTATGCATTTATGCAAACCTTTGCTAAGATATAAATCGCTCTAAAGCAGAATGAGCTAAAACAATTAAACTTCGGGTGACTGGCGCAGTGGTAGCGCATCGGACTCTTAATCCGCTGGTCCTGGGTTCGAATCCCAGGTCACCCATTTTTTAGAAACTTGTTTAGGGGGGCTTAGCCCCCTAACAACTTGGGGTTTACACAATCATGATTAGTTTAGTGACAGGCGCAACTCGTTCAGGTAAAAGTGAATGGGCGGAACATCTCGCCTTGCGATCGCAAAAGTCAGTAATTTATATCGCCACGGCAACTCGTTATCCTGATGATGCTGAATGGGAAGATCGGTTACAAAAACATCGCGATCGCCGTCCTGAGAATTGGCAAACCTTAGAAGTTCCCATTGAACTCGCTCAAAGCATTTTAGAGATTCAAGATGAAGCTTATATTTTGGTGGATTCTCTTGGGACTTGGCTAGCCAATTTTTTAGATTGCGATGAAGAAACCTGGCTAGAAATTGAGCAGAAGTTATTAGAATCAATTCAAGCTTGTTCTGTGGATATAACTTTTGTTTCAGAAGAAGTGGGCTGGGGGCTTGTACCCGAATATAAATCGGGACGAATATTTCGCGATCGCCTTGGTGGTTTGAGTCGTAAAATTGGCGCGATCGCGGATGTAGTTTACTTAGTTACAGGTGGTTATGCGATCAACTTGAGCCAAGTAGGCGAAAAGCTTCCTTAGTACTTAAATGCCAACATTCACGGGCAATTTCCCAATCCTCTTGAGTGTGAATGACGAGAACTCTTACCGAAGAATCAGGCGTAGCAATATCAACATCCATCAACCTTTGATTATTCTTAGCTAAATCTAGTTTCATTCCTAAAAACTCAAACCCCTCACAAGCCGCAGCCCTGACTGCGGGAGCATTTTCGCCTACACCTGCTGTAAAGACTAAAACATCTAGTCCTCCTAAACTAGCAAGCATTGAGCCAATATGCGATCGCAAACTATGCACATAGACATCAAAGGCTAATTGGGCTTGTTGATTACCATCAGCGATCGCCTGAAGAACGGGTCGCAAATCTGCGGATATGCCTGAAATACCCAATAGACCTGATTCTCGATTTAAGAGGCGATCGAGCTTTTCTACATTCATATCTGGTTGTCGCAGTAAATGAATGAGAATTCCTGCATCAATGGAACCAGAACGACTTCCCATTACCAAGCCTTCAAGGGGTGTAAATCCCATCGTTGTATCAATACTCTGTCCATTCCGAATCGCGGCTAATGAACATCCATTTCCTAAATGACAGGTAATCAGACGTAAATCTTCAACTTTACGATTTAGAATTTTAGCAGCGCGATCGCGACAATATTGGTGACTAATGCCATGAAATCCATAGCGGCGAATTCCTTGCTCGGTATATTTTGTCGGTATAGCGTAAGTATGCGCCGCAGGAGTTAAATGAGCATGAAAAGCAGTGTCAAACACGGCAACTTGGGGAGTATTGCCAAATAGTTTTTCGGCGGCTTCAATGCCTTCTAAATTAGCAGGGTTGTGGACTGGGGCAAAGATGGATAATTTAGCGATCGCGGCTTTGACTTCACTATTAATAATCGTACCTTGGCGATAGGCTTCACCACCATGCACCACACGATGACCGATGATATCGACTTCAGAAGGACTTTTGAGAACGGGAGTTTCGCCATTCCACAAAGTTTCGAGCATATGCGCGATGATTTCAGGACGCGAAGTTGCCGAGATTTCTTCTTCTAGGACTTTGCCATGTTGCGGTTTAATCTTAATTTCAGCAAAACCCTCATGGTGAGTCCAATCGATACTTGCCTCCCAAATTGTTTTTGGGGCTGTGTCGGGCAGTACATCACTTAAATCATATAAACAGCTTTTTTGACTGCTCGATCCTGCATTGAGAACTAGTATCTTCATTTTTTATGTCCTATGGCGCTTTGCGCCCCACATCAACGTGACCTTAACCTAAAAACTGGATTACAGCCTCAAATATTAATTTGTTTTAAGTTATCTCACAATCTAAGCAATGAATGTAAACCTCTACGATAAACTTGGGGTTAAACATCCCGTGCCTATTCTTATTTTTTAGGCACATATATTGATTGGAGCAATAGCAATATGTCGCATGCAGTCAAAATTTATGACACCTGTATCGGCTGCACACAATGCGTGCGAGCCTGTCCTTGTGATGTTTTGGAAATGGTTCCTTGGGATGGATGTAAAGCGGCTCAAATCGCTTCTTCTCCCCGTACTGAGGACTGCATTGGTTGTAAGCGTTGCGAAACAGCTTGCCCCACTGACTTCCTAAGCGTCCGTGTCTATCTTGGTGCTGAAACCTCTCGCAGTATGGGTCTAACTTATTAATTACGAATTATTGAATTGCGAATTACGAATTTTAGATTTTTAATTCTTGATTTTTAATTTTTAATTAAGGTAGATTCTCGTTTACTTTTCATTAAGTGCAATTATTTTTTTATCCTGCATTTGAATTTAGGCGTACCGATTGGTGCGCCTAAATTGTTTTATAGTTGTTTTTAATCACAAGAGGCACGCATAGCGTGCCTTTTGTTGTAATAGAGACAGCGCCTAGCGCTGCCGATGCATATAAATGTTTTTATGTTAAATATTTTCGATCACATTCCTGACGGCTTACTAGACTTGGAGTCACATCAACTTTGGCAATTACTCGATCGCCCCACTTTGATCCATCTAGAAGGCGATCGCCAACCTGCCTTATTTGTTTCGATTTTGTTACATGGCAATGAAACCACGAGTTGGTTAGCAATGCGGGAATTACTGCGAAAATATCATGATCAGGATAGGCGATTACCGCGATCGCTATCGTTATTTATCGGCAATATTGAGGCGGCACGATATCGCCAGCGACATTTACCAGAGCAGCCTGACTATAATCGCATTTGGAATATGGGGGAGGACTCTGAGTCTTTATTAAATGCTGCTCCAGAACAACTGATTGCCCAACAGGTAATTGCCGAAATGCGATCGCGTGGTGTGTTTGCCAGCATCGATATTCACAATAATACGGGGCGAAATCCTCACTATGGCTGTATTACCCGCTTAGATAAGCATTCTCTCCAATTAGCGCGATTATTCAGCAAAATCGTGGTGCATTACACCAGTCCCAAAACGGTGCAGTCCTATGCCTTTGGTGAGTTTTGTCCTGCGATCGTGGTGGAATGTGGACAGCCTGATGTTGCTGATGGCACGGCTCACGCTTTGGAATATGTGGAAACCTGTTTGAATCTCGATAGTTTTGATAATCTGCCCGATGCCGCGATCGTCGATATTGATTTGTTTCATACTGTGGCGATCGTTAAGGTTCCTGAAGAGATTAATTTCAGTTTTAATCATCATCCTAATGATGACATCACTTTTCCCGCCGAAATGGATTGTCTCAACTTTTGTGAATTACCAATTGGAGCTAAGTTTGGTAAAGCCAAAACTGAGAGAGCCTATTTATCAGCGTTAAGTGAAGAGGGTGAAGAAATAGGCGCTCGCTATTTCCAAATCGAAAATGGCGAGATTATTTTAAAATCATCAGTAATGCCATCAATGATAACTCTCAATACCGATATCATCCGTCAAGATTGTCTTTGCTATCTCATGGAACGTTTACTTCTCTCACCATTGGCAGTTATATAGATAATTCCTTAGCCAAACAGAGATTTTTGATTGGAAATCAAAGCAGTTCCCGCAGATGCATCCACTGGACGAGAGAACAAAAAGCCCTGTCCATAGTCACAGGCAAGATCCTGTAAAATACTTGTATGGGCTTCGGTTTGGATACCTTCTGCCACTACTTTGAGATTCAACTGTTTGGCGAGGTTTATGATCATGGAAGTGATCTTTAAATTATTGGAATTGATATCAATATCTTTAATAAAAGAGCGATCGATCTTGAGGGCTGAGATGGGCAGAGATTGGAGATAGGAAAGAGAAGAATAGCCTGTACCAAAATCATCAATTGATATGCCTATAAATCTTTTTCGTAATTGTGATAGTACATCAATCGTAGTTTCTGTGTTTTCCATAATTACACTCTCGGTAATCTCTAAGGTTAAGTTTTCGCCAGTCAAACCTGCGGAGCTTAAACTTTGCTCAATGTTATTTAATAGATTCGGATCAGTCAATTGTAGATTGGATAGATTAACACTAATGCTTGCTGGGCAGATATTTGGGAACATGACTTTCCATCGTCCCATTTGAGTACAAGCTTCAGATAATATTAATTCTCCCAGTGGAATAATCAACCCTGTTTCTTCTGCTAAACTAACAAATTCTAAAGGCGAGATTAATTGCTTAGTTGGCGTTATCCATCTAGCTAAAGCTTCAAAACTAATAATCTTTCCCGTACTTAATGAAACAATTGGCTGATAATAGACTTGTATTTGTCGAGATTCGATCGCTTCTAGTAAATTAATTTCAAGATTAATCCGATGGATTGCATTCTGTTGCATTCTCGATTTAAAGAACGTTATCCGATCTCTGTTTTTCTTAGCCTGTTCGATCGCTGTATCGGCTGCCCTCAAAAAATCTTCTGGTTGATTATATTCGATGTCACAAGTGACAGCCCCAATATGGGTTTTCGAGGCAACAGTTATTTCTTCCAATTGAATGGGGTGTTGAAAAAGCTGATGAATCTGTTGAATGTAATTTTGAATATTTCGGAAAGTAGTTGCATCGTCTGAAGATCCAATCTGTTGAATTAATATGGCAAATCGATTGGTTTCTAGACGAGCCACAATCTTTGAGGGAATATCCCATTCCACGAGCCTCTGAGCCACTTTAACTAAGAGGCGATCGCTAAGGGCATGACCAAATCCCGACTTGATGATGGAGTATCTCTCGACATCTAGTTTTAATAGCGCAAAATGCGTGCCTTCGGTGCGCTTGCTCTCAATACTTTTGGCTATCTCTTGCAGGAGTCCATAGCGGTTGGTTAAACCAGTCAGTGGATCGTAAAACACGAGACTATGGAGGCGATCTAGCGTTGATTGCAGTTTTTGTTTCTGCTCTTTTAATTCTTGAACAAAGGTTAGGGTTTTATTAATTGTAATTTCTAAGTCTTCAAAATCAAATGGCTTATTCAAAAAGTCAAAGGCTCCGCGATTCATGGCAGCACGAATATTCTTCATATCGCCAAAAGCGGAAATAACCACGGCTTTGAGGGGATAATTAAATTCCGTTAAGTGTTCTAGTAAAGTTAATCCATCCATTTCTGGCATCTGGATATCAGTTAGAATCATGTCAATTTTATTGGTTGTCCGCAGGATCTGTAGAGCCTCTACGCCATTCTTCGCAAACTGAAATTCAATCTCTCCATCGCGAATTCTTGTTCTAAATATTTGTTTGAAAAGCCTTTGGAATTCAGCCTCGTCATCAACTACTAAAATTAAATTTGGCTCTCTTTTCATCGCGATTCAGTGGGGCATTTATTTATAAAAATCCTGCAAATCTATATAATTAAGCTGTATATAAGTATGAAAGATTTATTAATTGTAGGATGCGTTAGTGCAACGTAACGCATCAATTCGATAAAGATGATGAGTTACGCTATCACTAACCCATCCTACGTTTAATTATAACTAGTTTCTTAAAAGAAAAAATAATTCGTGGGATTGTAATTGCTAGACATCTTAAGTATATATGGCATTAGATAATAGCATTTCCTATGGGCTTAACAGTATCTTAAAGGAACAGTAACTATTATTTCGGTAAATAGATCGGGTTTCAGTACATTAGAGTTGATTCTTAAAGTCCCCTGATGTTGTTTAACAATTATATCGTGAGTGAGCGAAAGCCCAAGCCCAGTACCGTCTCCAGTGGGTTTAGTTGTAAAAAATGGGTCTAATACCTTGGATTGGATCTCTGGATCAATTCCACAGCCATTATCGCGAATCCTGATTTCAACGCGATCGCCCAGATTATGAGTTGATAGCATGAGTGTGGGCTGGTATTTTTCTGTGATTGACAAAGAATCAGTTTTTATCTGATTTTGTTTAGAACGCATCGCATCACAAGCATTATCAATGAGATTAATAAAGGCTCGCGTCATCGAGATAGCTACTACATCAACTAAATCTAAATCGATCGCATAGTCTCTATTAATCGTCATATTAAAGTTGCTATCTTTCGTTTTTTTACTGTGATATACCAGTTTGAGGGATTGCTCAAGTAAATTATTAATTTGTGTAGCTTGAAAGGTGGACTGTCCCGCATCGATGCGAGTATGTTGCATCATGCTTTCGATGATATTCTCGGCTCTTTGGCTATGGGTACGAATTGTCGTGGCATTTTCTTGGAGATCAGCAATCAACTCTTGGATGAGAGATGATGTTTCTTCATCAAAAGAAGGGAGTAACGGCTGAATTGTTTCTAACAATTCTTCTCCAAGTCCGATCGAACTTCTCGCATAATTGGCGACAAAGTTAAGTGGATTGCGGAGTTCATGGGCAATACCTGCTGTGAGCGTACCGAGGGAAGCAAGTTTCTCTTGGGCAATAATCCGTTGCTGGGCAGATTGGAGGTCGGCAGTGCGCTGTTCTACTTGCTGCTCTAGGGTTTGGGAATAATCAGCGAGTTTGCTGTTAGCAGTTTCTAAATGTCCGTAAAGCTGAGCATTTTGGATGGAAACGGCTGCTTGAGAACAGAGAAAATTTAATACCTCAAGGCGATCGCTGGTAAATGCTCCCACTGTCAGGTTATTCTCTAGATATAAAATTCCCAGCAAATTCCCTTGCAACAAAATAGGGCTACAAAGAAGACTCTTGGATTGGTTATGCTGAATGTAAAGATCGTCAGCCCACTGAGACTTTTGGGCATTGGCTACGACGGATGGATATAAGCTGCGCTTAACTTTATTTACCACGCTCATTGCCATATCTTGGCTGAATTCATAAGATACTGGCGAGTTAATGATTTGAGGCTGCTGTCCAGACTCTATACGAGCGGCGATTTGCAATTGATTTTCTACTTGTAGCAATAAAACACATTTATTAGCGCCAGCATTAGCAATGATAATGTTGAGAAGGGTTTCTAAAAGTTTATGCAATTCAATTTCTCCAGAGATCGCTTGGGAAGCCTTAAGAAGTGTTGCTAGATCGAGGGTTTCAAAACTTCCATGCCCAAAGTTGCTAGCGATCGCCTTAGAAAAAGGAGATTGTTGTTTCTGATGAATGGGAATTAGAAACTGTGGATAAAGTTTTTCTAGAGCCGCGACTTTAGCGGAAGATCCCCAACGACCATAGCAATAATAAGCCTCCATCATGTAGGCTTGACACATTCTTTCGTTACCCCTTTTGAGGTAAAACTTGGCGGCAAGTTCGTTAGCTAGAGCTTCGTCATGGATAAAGCCATTTGCCTTAGCTTCAGCGATCGCTTGATCGTATAATTTAGCGGCTTGGATCGGCTTTTTTAATACTCGAAAGCGTTCAGCTTCCACTAATAAAAGCTTGTGTTTGCAATTCATCGGAGCCGTTTTTGCCAATTTAGAAAGATGTTTGTAATTTGCCTTTACTTTTGAAAGAGTGGCTCTTTTTTCGACCTCAGTTAAATCATTATATTGAGCCAACCTCGCTAAAGCATCATAATAATAGAAGTTATACTGAGAAAATGTTCCTTTAAATATATCCATCCTCGCCTCAGCGATCGCAAGCTGTTCTATGGCTAATCGATAACGATGAAATAAAATAGCCAGATGAACCGTATATAAACTTATATAAACTTGTAGTTGATGATCTTCCTGCTCAACAGCATTTGCATCAAAAAAGCGCCCAACTAAATCACAAATATTATTGCTTCCAGTATTATTTGCAGTTGTAAGATTTTCTATAGACTGACAAGTAAGATCATGGATATTCGTCATCGAGCATTGCTGGAGTTTCCTAAAAACAGGACGATTTGCTATCATCTCACTTTGAAGATCCACAAGATTTTTCCCAGACAAATAGGATTGCGAAAAATATACGCACAGGCTATATGCAGCATACTCAACATCCCCCACTTCTAGCCCGACCTGATAAGCTTCCATTAACAAAGGTAAACTAGACCGCAAAGAGTCCTTACGATAGGCAATAAAATGATTCCAGATAAATAGTGTTGGAGCCAAAGCCTCTTTACTTGAAGCTTGACGACATAAAGCGATCGCCGTTTTCCCCATCGCATATCCAGCATCTATCTGTCCCAACTTATCGCAGAGTAGATAGGCATAGATTGTATAAGCCATTGATGATTTTGGGATATTCCCATAACGTAAGTATAGAGAGATACCAATAAAAGTGATAAATGGCGCAATTTCTGGCTTATTCACTTGCAGTACTGCACCAATGACGTTGAACAGGCTACAGATTGCCAGTTTATGGGGATTCGTCATCACAGGCAAAGCCAGTAAATCTTTATGAGATCTGCGTGACATTCGATAAACAGTGATCAAAAAGCCCAAAATCGTTCTTAGTTTGAATAGATTTGTCGGAAATCTCACCCCAAAGTTGAGCAGAACATTATGGGCAAGTTTTATGGCAAACTCGAACTGGTTTTGAGCTGCGAGAGCCATTATCTGAATCTCATAGAATTTTGCACGATCTAAATGATTTTGAGCCTGTTGTAAACCAATTTCAATCAGTTTTGACATATGGGCATAATCACCAGTGAGATAGGTGACTTCAGCCATAAGTTGATATATTCCTAAACTGAGATCATACTGTGTGCGCCAACAATGATTGGAGAGAAACTGCAAGCTCATATCCAAATAATTCATGGCAGATGAATATGCCGAGGATTTGCGTGCTTTTTTTGCAGCCAGCCAATTGAGATGTGCTATCTCCTCCCGTTCACTCGCATTGACGATGAGCGATGCTCCCAGATTGAGGTGATTGACTATGTGGAAGATTTGCAAATCGCGATCGCTAACTGGTGTATGTTCTAAGAGCAATCGCCCAACTTGGAGATGTAGTACTCCTTTTTGTGATTCAGGAATCAGTGAATAAGCGGCTTGTTGTACTCGATCATGGAAGAATTGATAACAACATTCATAATTCTGTACCCCTCCTAAATCTTGCTCACTCCCAAATTCCACGTCAGCTTCAAAAAATTTGCAGGATTGATTCTGGGGAACGATCATTCCCTGTCTTTGAGCTTGAGATAGTGCTACTGCTGTCTCTAATTGCGATCGCTTAGACACGATCTCTAAGGTGACTAAATCAAACTTATTGCCAATACAGGACGCTAACTTGAGTGATTCTTGTGTTTCGCTAGGCAATTTTTGCAACTTTTGTACCATCAGGTCTACCACATTATCGCTAAAGCGAAATGCTATTTCCACAAAACTCCACTGCCACTGCCTCGTTTCCACGTCAAATGTAATCAGACTATCCTCATATAAGGTCTTGAGAAACTGCGTTGTAAAGAAAGGATTGCCTTGGGTTTTTGGATAGATAAATTCAGTCAAAAGTTGAGCCTGAAATAGCTCACACAACAATGTATCCGCTACAAGCTGATTGAGAACTTTCTCTGTCAAAGGTTGGAGAGCGATCGTATTGATTGTTACTCCCGTCTTCGCGATTTCATTCACCTCTAAGATCAAGGGATGAGTAGGTAAAACTTCATTATCTCGATAAGCACCTAAAATCAATAGATGTGTTTGGTTCTGCATCAATAGTTGTAATAATTTTAATGAGGCAGAGTCCACCCACTGTAAATCATCCAGAAACAAAACTAGGGGATGATTGGCTGCGGCAAACACTTGGACGAACATCTGAATAAGATGATTAAATCGATTTTCGGCAGCATTTCCTGATAGTTCGCTCACAGGTGATTGAACACCAATAATATATTCTAATTCAGGAATTACCTCTATCAAAACCTGTCCATTCCCCCCAACTGCTTCGAGAATGCGTTCTTTCCATCTTTGCATCTGGGTATCGGTTTCTGCGAGTAATTGTCCCATCAAATCACGAAAAGCTTGCACGAAAGCCAAGAAAGGAATATCCTTCTGAAACTGATCATATTTTCCCTTAATAAAATATCCCTGCTGTCTAACAATGGGTTTATGAACTTCGTTCACCATTGTGGTTTTACCAATACCAGAAGCCCCAGCAACAAGTAACATTTCTGTACTTCCCTGACTAACGCGATTAAAAGCTGCTAATAGCTTGGCAACTTCTACCTCACGACCATATAGTTGATCGGGAATGAGAAAGCGATCTATGCCATCTCCCTGTCCTAGCTCAAACATTTCACCCATACTCGATTCAAGGCTTTTCCCCAAATCATGCTTGATTCCTATGGCTGTCCTATAGCGATCCTCAGCATTTTTTGCCATTAGCTTGCTCACAATGTCCGATAGGAACATTGGCACGGCTAGATTGATTTGATATGCAGGAATCGGTGATTTCGCTAAATGATAATAGACTAGTGTCATGGAATCGGCTGCGATAAATGGCAAATTACCTGTCAACATTTCATAGAAAGTTATTCCAAGAGAATAAAAATCACTGCGATAATCAATACGGCACTCCATTCTTCCAGTTCGTTCAGGTGATAGATAGGACAATGTGCCTTCGATCTGCTCTGTACTCTCCTTTTCATTGGGCTTTTCATGGTTTAGATGTGACGCAATACTAAAATCTATCAGTTTTATTTGTTCGCGATCAAGATCGACCAAAATGTTCTCAGGTCTAAGATCGTTATGAATTACGCGATGGTAATATAGACCATCCAAAGCTTCTGTAATTTGAATCGCGATTTTGATAAACGTTGTGAGTGCGAGAGTCTTGTCCCCAAATCTACCCGCTCGACGCAATATTTCCCTCAGAGAAATACCACTGAAATCTTCCATGACGATCGCATAGACATTTTTGTAAGGTTCAATTGCCATCATCTTGATGACGTATGGTGAATCAATATCTTTCGCAATCGTATATTGATTGCGAAATTGAGCGAGTTCTTTAATGCTAGGAAATTGATTTTTGGGAAGTTTAATTACTATTGACAAAGAGTCACTTTGCCTCACCCCTCGATAGAGCAAAGTCTGCTTACCTTCATAGATTTGCTCTACGATTTCATAGCCTAGCAGGTGAGGGAAAGCGTTCATTTTCAACAATAAGCTCCATAAGATCAGTTAATTAATTTAGAGATTTCAGCAACAGTCACAGGTTCATTGGATGAACTAGGTACATCTACCACAATCAAAAATCCTTGAACTTTACCCTTCCCAACCGTATTCAAAGCATTAAGAATTTTGGGCATATCGGCTTTGATCAAACTGCCGCGCTTATCGTAAATCTCGATCGCGGATAGACATCCCAAGGTGGCATTCCAATCAAAATTGCGGGCATTGACCACTCCCGCTTTATTACGGAAGAAATCGATCGCTGCTCCACTGCCATGAATCCGAAATAGCGATCGCCCGACATTTCCCGCCCAATAGGTTTGCTGCATCGGTTGATATGAGCGCCATGATGGAGGTAAGAGCGCCTGATAAGCTTGAAGATTGCCAGTAAAAGCGCCTTTTTGATTTGGTAAGAATGCATTCACTCCATTCTCAAATGGCACAAATAGATTCACTAACGAAAATTGTCCATAAGCATGAAATACTTCATCATCAGGCTGTAGCGAAATTCCCTCCATCCGATAAATCCCTTGGGGAGTCCGTCCATTCGTGAAATACCAATCGAGATCGCGTAAGGATTGCAACAAGAGGGGAACCGACCAAAGTTGGTTTACTTGCTTTACAAATTTGCCATTGCCGTCCTTCAGGACTGCTAAACACAAAATATCGCGATTGGGACGACAGAGGACGTACATTTGTGGCTGCTGTGGCGCGATCTGCCATTTCAATAGATCGGCGAGATTGGGAATGACAGCAGGATTTTGTGAGTTTTCGGTTGTATTTTGTAAGGTAGCTCGCAAATGTAGCTCTTGCTTCCATTTGGGAAAACGTTTCTGAATCTTTGTGCGTAAACTTTCTAGTTGTGTCGGTGAAATATTTTGAGAACTATCCTTTGATTTTGCTAATGCCGAAAAAGAAAGCGCCACCCATTGGGAATCATTACTAGCATTAATTGTGCGTAAAAAATGCTCTTTGAGACTGCCATAAACCGCAGGTTTCAGCGTATAAAGCTCTGTGCCAATTTGGGCGGCTGTATCAATAATGCCCTTTTGCGGATCGCTAAGGTTAGCCTCTGTCGTCATTTTCAGAACATTGGCTAGGGCTTGGACGGCATAGGATTCTTCAGGAGCCAAAACGCCGATCGCCCATAACGACTCTTGCCAATGGGTAAAATTGCTGTCGTTAATAGGATATTTTTGGAGATCAAATCTACTGGGATGGGATTTTAGTTGCTGCTCTTGGATTTGGGCTTGTCGCGCTGTTTCAGTTGCCTTGGGCTGATAATTGCGGATCGGTGGGGTCTGAGCTTTTGTGGATTGAGGGGTGGTAGCAGCGAAAAAAAAGGCGATCGCTGCCAAAGCACTAGACATTAATTGATACATGGGCTTCATGTCACAACAAGAAAGGGAAAGCGCTATGCGCCTCCCTTATTGTATAGCGTCATTTTATTTATATTCAGCAAAAATAAAAGTGTCGCAAAGCAACGCTTTTTATTCCTTGACAATTAAAATTTACGCAAAATACTCAGATGTAACGGCAATGCATGAACTGCTCCTACTTCTGAATCACTGGTTTAAGTGCCTTAGCGTAAGCGCTAAGAGTGTATGGAGCTAAGCGGATTCGAACCGCTGACCCCCTCAATGCCATTGAGGTGCGCTACCAACTGCGCTATAACCCCGAATCTTTAATAAAATAGCTTTATTAGTGATAGCTAATTTATTATCTTACTTATAGTCTCTCAAATTTGGTTTAATGTCAAACGCGATCGCCTATTTTTTTAAACTTATCTAAGAAATTATTGGAAAAATTACAACTTAATTGCAACTTAGTCACGGAGTTTGTTATAATCAGCATCCATTCGGCATCGTCCGTATGGCGGCATAGCCAAGTGGTAAGGCAGGGGTCTGCAAAACCCTCACCCCCAGTTCGAATCTGGGTGCCGCCTTTAATTACATTGCTTTCAGTTGCGGCACTTTGTGTGGCAACTGTTTCTTGTCTACCACGCCGAAGTACTTTCGGCGATCTGCTTACCTTCAGTCTGTAAATATTCTAAAAAGGCTTGAGCTACCACCGATAGTTGCTTACCTGCCAGATGAATCACATACCAGTTACAGGGAATCGGAAAATGCTCCACATCTAAAACCGCAATCTGCCCTGAAGCGCCCTCCAAAGCGATCGTGTGTCGCGACAAAATTGAGATCCCTAAACCACCAACGATCGCCTGTTTGATCGCTTCATTGCTAGATAGTTCCATCTTCACCTTGGGCTTGAGCTGATGTGCATCAAATAATTTCTGGACATAGCCTCTTGTGCCTGAGCCTGACTCTCTTGTGATAAAAGGCTCATTGGCGAGCTTTTGAATAGGAATATTTTTTTCGTTTGCCAAGGGGTGATCGTGATTGGCTAGTACCACCAGAGGATTGGGTAAAAACTGGTGAGATTTAACATCAGGTTCATTGGGAACATCACTAAGAATGTACAAATCATCTTTGTTTTCAGCCAATCTTTCTAAAATACCACTGTGATTTGTCACTTTTAACGATATTTCTACCCCCGGATAGCGCTGACAAAAAGGACCTAATAAACGCGGGATCACATATTTTGCGGTCGTTACCACGCTAATTTTTAAATATCCTTGCTTTAGTCCCTTCATGTCGGCAATTTTCATTTCAAACTGCGAGATCCGCCCAAAAATCTCCTGACAGGTTGCAAACAACTCTTGTCCCGCCTGTGTTAGAAACAGTTTTTTACCAACTTGCTCAAATAATGGCATTCCCACCGCCTTAGTCAGATGCTTGATCTGCATCGAAACCGTAGGCTGGGTCAGAAATAACTCTTCGGCTGCACGGGTATAGCTCCCATGACGTGCAGCTACTTCAAAAACTTGCAACTGGTGTAAGGTGACGTGACTGGCTAATTGGTAATCTGCTAATCGTGGACTCATGGGAGATTTTTATCATAGATTTTATTCTATGATTTTATCACATAGTTGCAGCTTTGATCTATAGTTCTAGCGTTAAAAATTTTTTGGAATTTAATTGATAGATTGATAGAGTTAATGCCATTCAATGGGGTTCAAATGGTAATAGCGCTGGAGAACTGCGTACAAATCAGGATAATGTTTGACTAAGACGGTCGGTTTTTCAAAAAAAGTCTCGGTAATAACTGCAAAAAACTCGGCGGGACTGGTTGCTCCATAGCTGTTTATTACAGTTTTCTTGTTATGTTTTAAGCGATCGCATAAATCCAAATAGGCTCTACTCATTACCTTAGCCCATAAATCAAAATCTGACTGACGGGGCAGGATTGGTACGCCTTCCGTTGGTCCTTCTTCTTGATCCAGTTGGTGAGCAAACTCATGTAACACAACATTATGTCCATCTTGCCATTGCATAATGTCTATTGCTATCTGCGCCCATGCTAAAACTAATTGATCCCTTTTCCATGACTCGCCCAGCCTTGTGGTCTGACGCTGTTGAACGACTAATCCGTCACTGACAGTTTCGGTAACGACATAAGCATGGGGATAAATCAAAATTGAGCGTAAATTTGGGAAATAAGTATGTCTTTTGTTAAAAAGCAAAAAACAAGCGATCGCTGCAATCGTGACTCGCATTTCTTCAGTCACCACTAGCCCTAGACAACCGATAAACTGCTTTTCTTTGAGAAATATTTGAATATGTCCTTGCAGTTCGATTTGTTGATCGCGATCGAGGTGATCATAAATCGCCACATTACGATTGATAATTCCTAACCATTGTTTAGGAAATGGTCGGCGAGAAATGCGATCGCGTTGCAGTTGGAGCAGTAATGGTTGGAAAATAATCAAAACCATTACCAGTGAGACAAACACCAAAAATATTAGTGGTGGCAGCGTCAACATATTCTAGTTTCTGATCGCTGCATTAATTTTTTCGATACTGAGCGATCGCAATAGGCTCACCTTTGCTGATGGACTGGATATATTCGCAAAGTATTCAGAAGTCAGATAATTAGCATAGTTAGATTCTTTGACTAGATGGGTTTTGAAAAAAGCAACGCTTAGTAATTTGAGATAGTTTTGAGAAGCAATCGGATTTGGTCCCGCTAAAACGCTGCTAACTTCAGGGCTGAGGCGATCGCTGGTGGTAATTTCGGAGACTGCCGTATGTCCTGCACTATTCAACATTAGTAAGTAACGATCGGGTGAGGTTAACCATGTAAACGGAACAATTTGCTCAAATACGGCTGGGGCAAAGGTATCATCGGAACTGCTGACGATCGCGATCGGTACTGTGATTTTACTGAGTGCGGGCTTGCCTAAAATATGACTGGTGACTGGATTAACGGCGATCGCGGCGGTGATGCGTGGGTCACCTAACTGATAGGTTTGATTGGGTAAGCCCAGCGCCACACATTGTAATAGTAGTGAGGGATTCCACTTATATTTACCTTGGCAAGCTTCTCTTAAATCGGCAAATTGAATCTGAGCGTCACTGACTAGAGCCAGAGCCGCATAACCACCAAAGGAATGTCCAATCATGCCGACATTCTTCCAATTAATATTGGTACTATTGAGATTATTCACCTTGGGAAATTTCTCTAGATAATTGAGAACCGCAGTCACGTCATGGGGACGCTCGATAAAACTCTGCGGCGGTGCAATTTCATTGGCGACACCAATAATCAACTTATTCAATTGTTCATCACTACTATTTGGCGAAATTGTCAGTACTACCGCAAATCCATAGGATGCTAAATGTTCTGCTAGGTAAAGAAAAGGTTCGCGGTTAGACATTAACCCAGGAGAAATAATGATCGCAGGAATCAATTCTGAATCGCGATGAGAATTATTTGGTATAAATAGATAGAAGGGGATTTGATACTTATTGTCTAAGGCAGGTGCGGTGAGGCTATAGCGCTCCCATTTAAATTCGCCTTGATTACGCAAGTTCTTTAACTGGATAGATGAAGTTTGTGTAGATCCCGTTTGATTAGATTTAGCCTGTTTAGTGGCTTCGTCATTAACCATCTGTACCATCTCTTGAGTATGTTGAATCAGATCACTCAGTTCGCCGACTGTTTGTAATCCTTCTTGAATATCGAAATAGATATCGGAAGTGGGAAATTTGCGGAGGAAGTTCAGTAAAGATAATCCTTTTTCTTTATCCACTGTCGCTAGAACGGCGGCGGCACGAATGGCGCGATTACCTGATAGATTCGGTCCTGTGGTGATAAAGTTCCCTAAAATATCTAGCGATCGCTCTCCTTGTGAGGTGTAGAGAAATCGAGATAACAAGACCAAGGGAACATCGGCTCGCTCAGTGAGGATGCGTTGAAAACTTGCCATGTCCTTTGCCGAAATATAACGAGAAGCCATATCCAAAGCGCCCAGAAGTTCGCCAGTTTTAGAGAAGGTTTCTAGATCATCTACGGATACATCAACTTCAAAAACGTTAAATTTGAAATTTACGGTTTCGGCGGCTTCGGTTGGTTTGACGATCGCCATACCCGCGATCGCATTCATGAGAATGATTAATGTGGCTGACCGCATCACCAGATGTGAGGAAATATTGGCGATCGCTTTTGTAAAGACTTTCTGAAGATTTCTCATGTTTGGGTTAGCTTTTACTATCAATTAATGCTCTTAATGCCCTGAAACTAACATGGGATCTGATTTACACTGGTTTATGCATTAGATCTTTTCATAAAAAATATGGTTAAAGCTTCCTTTTTGGGATTTAGGGGCGATTATGGCATGACAAAATTTTTTGGTATAAACTATTTATCAGATGTCATTAAAGGGTTAAAGCCATGATTTTAAAAACGATTTCTCAAAGCGTGACCAGCGTTGTCTCCGCCACAATATTTGCTTCCTTTGCCGCGTCTAGCGCGATCGCTCAAGTTAACACCCCAACTACGCTTTCTGAACAGACTTTACGTCAAACTCAACAACAAGAACAAAGTCCACTTAGTATTGGGGGAACTAACTTAAATTTTTCGCAATTAATCAACCAAATTAATCTATCTGGTGGTAAGTCTCCTGAACAGTTTCGAGCAGAGCAGTCCGAGTCTCTTGATGATGCAGTTAATACTTTCAGAAACCAACAACGTCGCGAGATTAAGATTTCGATTCCCACTTCAAAATAGCTAGCGTCCCTTTTGCTAAAAAACTATTTACATTTGCAGCAAAAAATAAAATAACTAGCAACACCAATGGACAAAATATTAGCGATCGGTTTGATGAGCGGCACATCGGTCGATGGAATCGATGCTGCTTTGGTGGAAATTAGCGATCGCCACAGCCATCTCGAAAATCATCTCGTAACCAATTTAATCGCAGGGCATACTTATCCATACCCCGCCGATTTGCGGATGGAAATACTCGCAGTCTGTGCGGGGGAAGCGCGATCGCTACAGCAAATATGTGAACTCGACGATCGCATTGCCGCGTGTTTTGCCGAAGCAGCGATCGCCATTAGCGACAAAAGCGATCTCAAACCCGATCTGATTGGCTCTCATGGTCAAACCTTATTTCATCGCCCTCCCGTTGGCAATCAAATGGGCTACTCGGTTCAGCTTGGACGTGGTGCGGTAATTGCAGCCCTTACAGGAATTACGACGATCAGCGATTTTCGAGTTGCTGACATTGAGGCGAGTGGTCAGGGTGCGCCCCTTGTGCCGATGATTGACGCTTTGCTGCTATCCCATCCAACTAAATATCGGGTCTGCCAAAATATTGGCGGCATTAGTAACCTCACCTATCTGCCGCCGAATTCGATTGAGAATCAAGATCAAGTTTTTGGTTTTGATAATGGAACTGGTAATGTGTTGATGGATATGGCAACCCAAAAATTATTTGGTGAATCCTTTGACCGCGATGGGGCGATCGCCCGTCAAGGTCAGCCAAATTTTGGGCTAATTGATCAATGGTTAGCACAAGAGTTTTTTGTAACCGCCCCACCAAAATCCACAGGTCGGGAGTTATTTAGTCCTAACTATTTAAATGATTGTTTAGCAGATTGCCAAGGTTTGAGTAATTACGATATTTTGACTACGTTGACAGAATTTACGGCAAGGGCGATCGCTAAAAGCTATCAAGATTTCCTGCCTATATTTCCAGAAGAAGTTCTCGTCAGTGGCGGTGGTAGTCGCAATCGTTATTTGATGGAGCGATTACAGGATTTATTAGCACCTGCGATCGTGCAGCGCACTGATGCGTTTGGTTTGAGTGCTGATAGTAAAGAGGCGATTGCCTTTGCCTTATTGGGATATTTGCGTCTCAAAGAACGTGCTGGCAATTTACCTAGCGTCACAGGTGCTAAGCGATCAGTTTTATTAGGTAAAATTTATCAATAGCGCTGTTTTAAACCGTACTTTTACAGGTATCGGGCAATGTCAAATAGAGATGCCATCATTAACAAGTTGCAATATATTCCCGAATCCAAACTATCGGCTCTATATGATCTGATTCACTTTTTTCGCTTGGGACTTGATAGCCAGATGGAGCCAGAATCTGATGAAGATCTTGTAATAGATAAGTATCAATGTTTAAAAACTATCCAAAAAATTAAACAGGAGGGTTTATCGGGTTTTACCGAGATTAATGAAGTAAATGCTTATATTCAGGATCTCAAACATGAAATTAGTTAATATCAACAAAAAAAGCGGCGCATAGCGCCGCTTTTTTTATGGTTGAGAAGCTTTAAGCTTCTGCGCCTTCTTCATCACCAGTGATGATTTCTTCAGCATCGACAAGAGCTTCAGCATCTTCGTAGGAAACTTCATACTCGATGTCTTCGATATCGCCATGACGACCTTCGTAGATTGCATCAGCAAGCTTACCAACAATCAACTTGATCGAGCGGATAGCATCATCGTTTGCAGGAATCCCAATGTCAACGCTATCGGGATCGCAGTTGGTATCAAGCAAAGACACAATGGGAATCTTCAACTTTTGGCATTCTTGAACCGCGTTGTACTCACGCTTGTGGTCAACCACGATCACGATGTCGGGTGGCTTACGCATGAGTTTGATGCCGCCAAGATACTTGCGTAGCTTTTCCATTTCACGGCGAAGAGTCGATGCTTCTTTCTTTGGAAGGCGATCGAGTGCGCCACTTTCATCGCGACGTTCGAGATCCTTGAGGCGATCGACACGGGTTTTGATCGTTGTCCAGTTGGTGAGCATTCCACCCAACCAGCGTTGGTTGATGTAGTAGCTACCACAACGGGCTGCTTCTTGAGCAATTAAACCAGCAGCTTGACGCTTTGTGCCAACAAACAAGACTTTCTTGCCTTGCTCAGATGCTTGACGCAAGTATGCATAAGCTTCTTCGAGGTATTGTGCAGTTTGCACAAGGTCAATGATGTGAACGCCATTACGCTCAGTAAAGATGTAAGGCTCCATCTTGGGGTTCCAACGACGGGTTTGATGCCCGAAGTGAACTCCAGACTCTAGCAACTGGGCTAGGGTTACGACTCCCATTTAATTTTTCTCCTATTGTTCGGGTTTATCCTTGCGCTTGAGATGGAATCTAGAAGTTACGAATAACTCTAAACACCCGAAACCTCAAGCGTGTGTTTTTTAACAGCTTGTCTAGGATAACCCATAAGCGGTTGTGTAAGCCGTCTTTTTTTGTGAATTTATGCTGAGAATATAGTCTCGCCGCTATTTCTTCGACGGGGAAGGAATATGTAAAGTTTATGCTGAAACTTTAAGTTTTGTTTTCGGATTGTAACGACCGATTTCTTGTAAACTTATTTAAATAAATATGTAAGTTCATAAAATTTTACTGAATTACAGCTAGCAGCATAATGGAGTGTAAACTGGCTTGGAAAACCATAAGGAAAAAATTCTAGTTGTAGATGACGAAGCAAGTATTCGTCGGATTCTGGAAACACGTTTGTCGATGATCGGTTACGAGGTCGTCACTGCCGCAGATGGCGAAGAAGCGCTCGAAGTGTTCCATCAGGAAAATCCCGATTTAGTTGTGCTTGATGTGATGATGCCCAAGCTTGATGGCTATGGAGTCTGTCAAGAGTTACGCAAAGAATCTGATATCCCAATCATCATGCTGACAGCTTTGGGTGATGTCGCCGATCGCATTACGGGCTTGGAATTGGGTGCAGATGATTATGTTGTGAAACCGTTTTCGCCGAAGGAGTTGGAAGCGCGGATTCGTTCAGTATTGCGCCGCTTCGATCGCAATGGCACATCAGGCATTCCTAGTTCTGGCGTGATCCATATCAATACGATCAAGATTGATACTAATAAGCGTCAAGTCTATAAGTCCGATGAGCGGATTCGCTTAACGGGTATGGAGTTTAGTTTGTTAGAGCTATTGGTCGGGCGATCGGGTGAAGCTTTTTCAAGAGCCGAGATCTTGCAAGAGGTTTGGGGCTATACCCCTGAACGCCATGTGGACACTCGTGTTGTCGATGTTCACATCTCCCGTTTACGCGCTAAGCTTGAGGAAGACCCCAGCAATCCTGAGTTGATTCTCACAGCGCGAGGTACAGGTTATCTGTTCCAACGCATCATCGATGGTTCAGAATCCAAACAAAACCAATCATAAAAAAATACTGTAGGATTTATCAGCTAAATAATGACTTTGCAAACTGACATCGACAGCGCCGCCGCGCAACTCAAAGCCAAAACGCCTCAAGAAGTCCTCACATGGGCGCTAGGCAACTATTCTAAAATTGCTCTTGCCTCTAGTTTTGGAGCTGAAGATGTAGTCTTAATCGACATGATCGCCAAAATTAAACCTGATGCAAATGTATTCACACTTGATACAGGTCGTCTCAATAGCGAAACCTATGAAGTAATTGCCAAGGTGCAGCAAAAATATCCTCAACTACAATTGCGAATTATGTTCCCACAGGCGGAAGCAGTGGAACAGATGGTCAGCGCCAAGGGCATTAACCTGTTCTATGACAGTGTGGAAAATCGCAAGAAATGTTGTTACATCCGTAAGGTGGAGCCGCTAGGTCGAGCGACTCAAGGTCTAGACGCATGGATTACAGGGCTACGCCGCGATCAAACAGCCAATCGTTCCACGATGGAAACCGTTGAGCTAGATGGCGATCGCAATATTGCCAAGATTAATCCGCTCATCGATTGGTCAAACGAGCAGGTTTGGGAATATATTCGCGCAAATGATGTGCCTTACAATGCCCTCCATGATCAGAATTTCCCTAGCATTGGTTGTGCGCCTTGTACCAGAGCGATCGCTGAGGGGGAAGATCTCCGTGCTGGTCGTTGGTGGTGGGAAATAAGTAATCAGGAATGTGGGTTGCACGTTAATAGTGATGGTCAATTGGTACGCGCTAAAGGTTAGATAAGAAGGCTCGCATTGCGAGCTTTTTTTATTGAGATAGTTGGTTATGCAGAAGGTGAGTAAAACCCTCACCCCTAGCCCCTCTCCCGCAGGAGAGGGGAACAAGAAAATAATTAATCTTTCTCCCCCTCGCCTTGCGGGAGAGGGGGTAGGGGGGTGAGGGCTGATCTTCGCTCTGCGTAAGGTGAGTTATTGAGATAGGTTGGTGAATTGGGCGTGGAAAGTTATGAATAAAGCACATCGAGTTAATAGTTTGGAATATGGTGATTGGGATTTTCAGGGATGGCGATCGCGCTATGCAGTTAGTAAATCGAGCAATCCTGATAGCAATAAACCACCAATTTTGTTAATTCATGGATTTGGTGCAGCCCTCGACCAGTGGCGCGATAACATTCCTGCCCTAAGTGAAAACCATACTGTCTATGCCATTGATTTATTAGGGTTTGGCAATTCTGAGAAACCCGCGATTCGCTATTCTATCCATTTGTGGGTGGAACAGGTTTTTGAGTTTTGGCAAAAATTTATTGGCGTGCCAATGGTGATTGTGGGGAATTCCATTGGCGCATTAGTATCGGCGATCGCTGCTAGTGAGCATCCCGAAATTGTCACAGAAGTAATTACGATTAGTCTGCCTGATATCGCTGCCTTTACTGACATGGTTCCCAAGTGGTTGCGTCCGCTTGAACGGTTTGTCAAAGCGATCGTGTCCGCAATTTTTGTAAAGCCATTATTCTATTTAGTCAGGCAGCCTTGGTTAATTCGGTTTGTTCTTAAATCAATTGTGTATTGTAATCGCGATCGCGTTGATGATGAGCTAGTGGAAATCATTGCCAAACCTGCTCGCGATCGCCAAGCTGCTGAAGCTTTTGTTCGCTTAAACCGCAGTCTCAATCAACCGAACTATTCACCAAGTTTGACGGAAGCCTTATCGCAGTTACAAGTTCCGTTATTGATTTTATGGGGAAGTAGCGATCGCTTGATTCCACCATCGGAGGGAACGAGATTAAGCAAATATGCGACCGATAGCACGTTAATCTATATCGCCGAAACGGGACATTGCGCCCATGATGATAATCCTGAACGGGTCAATCATGAAATCTTAAACTGGTTAGATGGCGACTAATTGTTGTGTTGGGGAATAGCGATCGTGAAAATTGAGCCTTGAGGTTCGTTGTTTTTTACCGAAATACTACCTCCATGAGCCTCGATCGCTAATTTGCAAAATGCCAATCCTAAACCCAATTGCGCCGTATTCTGCACAGGTGTACCAATCTCATACTTATCAAAAATTACTAATTTCATTTCATCCGTTGTGCCAATTCCCCGATCAGCCACGCTGATATTTGCACCACCAGATTCAGGATATTCCACACTGATAATAATTTGATTATTAGATGGAGAAAACTTGATCGAATTCGATAGCAAATTATCCAGAATTCGTCGAAACATCGATATATCCACATTTACCTGTGGCGATTCAGGATTTGCGTGACTATCTTCTGGTAATTGGACGATGATCTCTAGGTTCTTTTGGGCAGCGATCGCTTCAAAATCTTCAACTAAAGCTAAACACATTTGATTGAGATTGGTACTTGTATATTTAAGAACCATTTTTCCCGCTTCGATCTTTGCCATTAATAACAAACTATCAATCAGTGATTGTAAGCGGTGGCTACTGCGGGTTAGGCGTTCAATCTTTTCCTTCTTCCGCTCTATTGATAAATTTGCATCGTCTAACATTGACGATGAGAGCATAATTGTCGTTAAGGGATTGCGTAAATCATGGACAATCATCCGTACCATATCCTCTCTAGTTTGCAGCAATGATTCCAGATCATCATATTGCTGTTTCATCCGAATCATAGATTTGACTCGCGCCCGTAATTCCACTCCATTAACAGGCTTACTCAAAAAATCACTAGCACCTGCATCTAAACATGCTGCCATATCTTCTTTGGAAGTTAGCGCCGTGATCATAATAATCGGTACAGATTTCCATCGTGAGTCTTGCTTAATTATTCTGCACACCTCAAGCCCATTTAATTCTGGCATCATCAAATCGAGCAAGATCACGTCAGGGCGAAATACTTCTAACATCTCTAGGGCTGTTTTTCCCCTAGCGGCGTAATGTAGTTGACAATTTAGATTGTTTAGAAAAGACTCAACCACATCAAAATTATCAGGTTCATCATCAATTACAAGAATAGAAGGAGCTTTTTTCATCGTGAAATCTATATGCAGTTCCTAATTTATAGCGGATTTTAGATACCTAATATACAAAATGCACAAAAAATGTAGAGATCATTCATGAATAGCCAACTTTGGGAGAACTTTGGGACAACTTTGAGAAAATCATGAAATCATCTTGAAATAGCTACTTACCTGTCCCCAAAAAGGCTAAGATTACCAACTGGTTGTGCTGCTCAACTGCATCAGTTAAATTTATCTCGGCTGAATCTAAGCTCTATGCCTCGTATCAAACTCGAACCTCTCGGAATCTACATTAATGTCTCCCCAAAAAGCGAGTTGTGGCGATCGCTTAAACATGCCAAGGTAGAACTAGCTGCAATTTGTGGCGGACAAGGAACCTGTGGAACCTGCGCCCTCCGCATATTTGATGGTGCAAACAGCCTTAGTCCGATGCAAACCCTAGAGCAGGTAACTCTCAGGAATACGCGCAAAGACATATCACTTTACCGACTTACCTGTCAAGCATCGGTGATAGAAGATGGAGTAGTTTTTTATCTGGATAATAAAACTGACAAAAAGTTAGTACAGATCTTCGAGAGATTAAAAAATCGTCTCGCCCCGCGCAATATTTATCACCCGATCTCAGGGGCGCTATTAGTGCAAGAAGGTAACTTAATTACTCAAGAAATTTTAGAAAGATTACTCAGCGATGCTTAATCTACAAGTAGAGAGGCTGATGCTTCCGCGAAGCGGGCGCATCAGCAATATTATGTTAAAAATTAAATACTTTCTTAAAGTTTTAACGTTGTAGCTTTTAACACAACTAAACCCGTGGCAAAATAACTTATCTCTTTCTATCTTCAGTGATAGGGGAGATATTTTTTAATAAACCATTATCTTTTTTAAACTCTTTTCCCCACTTCTAACTCTAAAACTAAAACCTCACAACATCATAAAAATTTAACAAAACATTATAAAAAATCATAAATGCAGACGCTAACAATGAATAACTCAGATTCTTTTTTTGAAGAACTGGTAGATAGGCGGTATTCTCAAAAGCCGCTTATTCACATAGCTTTAGCTGAGTCTAAACCAACCGTATCGCAGACAATCCTTCAGGAAATCAAAAAAGATAACCGTTGGGTTCCCGATCTTTGTGCCAATTATCAGCAGTTGGAGCAGATGATCGCTAGTCAATCCCCCGATCTAGTTTTGTTGGGCAAATTGGAAGATTTAAACTGGCTAGAAGTTTGTCGCCGTTGCCTTAAACAATGGCGGAATTTACCGATTATTTTGCTGGTTGACCAGATCGAAGTTAGTAACTTTTTTCGAGATTGGGCGATCGAACGTGGTGTGCATGATGTGGTGAGTATTCATCCTCAGAACGTACATCTGTTCCAGCAAGTATTGATTCGTAACGCGATCCAAAGCACGATTCAATCCTCGACACAGGTTCATAAACCATCTTCTGAAGAAGCTTTCGGGAATACTTTGACATGGGAGGCGACACTCATAGCCCTAAATCGTTTGACTAAGTACTGTTCTAACTATTTGGGACCTCTGGCGATCGCCAACTATTGGAAAAAAAGTCACGCTAGTCTCGTAACTCTGCATCCTTCTCTAGAATATTGGACAGTTAATTATCAAGGGCAAATTAGTTGTCCGTTCATTTCTGAACAAATTGATCCTCTAAGTGTGGAGCAGTTGCAGGATGTGCAGACATGGGTAAGAGCTTTTTTAAAAGAATGTGAACGAGTCATCGTTGACTTCTCGCAGATCTTGCAAGCCAAGCCTTTGTCCGCCGATGTTTCCAAATTAATTTCTCCAGTTGAATGAGCTTATCGGCACAATTTAAGTGAAGTTAAGTGAAGTAAATTAAGTGAAGCAAATAAAACTACAACCATTAAACCAAGATGTAGAGGTTTTAACTGACAGTACTCTGCTCAGTGTTTTACTGACACAGGAGATGAATGTACTTCAAGCCTGTGGCGGTCAAGGACGCTGTGCAACTTGTCATGTGTATATTCAAGATGGCAAAGAAGCGCTCAGCCCTAAAAGCGAACAGGAGGTATTAACCCTGAGCTTTATCACTACATCAAAAGCGAATTCACGCTTAGCTTGTCAGGCGAGAGTTTGGCAAGATGGATTGGTGATTGAAGTTCCTCAAGGTATGTATATCGGCTCGATTGGCGAATTAAAAAACCTAATTGGTAAACGCGCTCAGCAAAATCTGATCCATCCCCTAACTGGCGAAGTTTTAGTTGAAGAAGGTAAGTTGATTTTGCGATCGGCTTTAGAAAAAATGGCGGAAATTGATTCCAGTTTTAGTACTGATTTAAGTCAAATTTTACTGCCTCCCAAAAATCTTACGCAAAAGAACGATAGTGGAACAGTCTTCTAGCCTGTTAACGGGCAAGATGCCCGTCCCACAGACATTTTAGATTTAATTGCAACCAGCTACTTACCACTAATAAATTTATATCCACTCAACTGAGGATTTTTTATGAATAGATCCGCCGTCCGCTCAAAAAAAGAATCTCTTCTTCCATTAACTCCCCTATCTCAAGTATGTCATTACAGTCGGCATACTTATTTCAAGTTCGACCAGTCGCAAGGGCAGATTAAAGACTGGAATCAACGTCAATTTATATTAGCTAGCGATGATTTTATTGTCTCTCTGCTCAAAGGATTGGAACATGAAGTTGGTGAAGCATCTGGTTGGCTGATGTATTTGATTGGTAAAGATTGGGGAACTGAGGACGCTCAAGACTTTAAAATCTGGTTTGAGCGAGACTATCAGTTAAGTATCAGCAAATCTAGCCTTAAGTTTGCCTTAGAAACTTGGTGGTGGCCCTTAACCGCACAGGGTTGGGGCAAGTGGAATATTGACCTCAGTTCGATTAAAGAAGGATTTATTTTTATTGATTTATACGACTCGGCTGTGGCGAAGTCGATGGGCAATATTGGCAAGCCTGTCTGTTTTCTCTATGCAGGTTTATTGGCTGGCTTCTTCTCTGTAATGTTGAATCGTGGATTGAGTAGTACGGAAATTCAATGCTATTCGATGGGCAATAATTTCTGTCGATTTTTGATTGGTTCGGAAACTCGAATTAAGGCTGCCGAATTTTGGCTCAGTTCTGGAGCAACGGCACGGGAAATCGAACAAAGACTGTTAGAGCAGGAAGCCAATGATAGTTCTAGGAGTTCTAATGTAAATCAGTCAATGCATACAGGAGGTATTTCAGTTGAGAAAGCATAACCATTCCCCCAATCAATTTTGGCATAAATGGCTCAATTCCCTAAAAAGACTATGGCGATCGCTGGTTAATTCTCTCAGACTTCTTTTTTCTGACGATTTGGATGGAGATAGCAGTTCGCGAGCGAGGCGAGGCTATCAATCCAATCTGAACAGTGAAGGAGTAATTGTAATTCCGCGTCCAGCGCCTTTTCTAATTGGTTTAGATGATCTTCCCAATTTAGAGTCACTAACCACCAAAGAGTTCATTGACCAAATCGCATGGAATGCTGAAAGTCAAGAAATTCTGGTCGCTAAAGAGGAAGATCTGACTTTATTGGAAGATCTGCTCGTTAATTTTCCTGAGTCTTAGAAACTTGAGGGGGATCTCTTAGAGATTCTGACTATAGAAAGTAATATTTAATCAAACCTTTAAAATCATGCTTACTTTATTAGAAAACGTTTTAGACCGTGCCGATGGCTCATACATCAATCCCGATGATTTGAGAACATTAGATCGCGCGATCGCTTCATGGCAACAGCGCCGTCAAACCTATGATTTGATTCAAGCTAAGGAGAATTCTATCCTTGAGCAGATGATGAGTCAGGTACAGATTTCAGCACCCGATATGGCGGCAAAAATGAGTCCTGATGGTGTCAACAAATGTAATCGTGACATGGCTCTGGTTTTGCGTTATTGTGCGACAGCAATGTTGTTGCAAGATGAAGAACTGCTTAAAGATCGTCTGCTCTATTGGATGCAAAACATTATGATTGCGCTCCAAAAACAACGAGTTAACGATGTACTCTATCGCGCTTTGCGGAAATCTGTACAGGATCATCTTCCTAAAGAGAATGCCGATCTGCTCAGCCCTTACCTTGCGATCGCTCACCAATGGTTAAGCCAATGACAACTAATTCGATTCCCTCAATTCCTGGAAATTACTTTTCCCCTCGTTTTTACGTCAAGTCTGATCCTGCCACAGGCTTATTATCGACTCGTAAAGGCGATCGCTTGGTTGCTGTACCTGATTTTCTATTACGGAGTATTCATCGCGCCCTGCAATCAGAAGCTGGACAGGCGGGAGCGCTGGCTCTCTACACCTTTGGCTTTAGTTGGGGTGGTTCCTTTTACGATCACATTCGTGGCGAAATCGAGTCCTATCAAGGCAAAACGATTATGGCAACTAATGCGGTGGAGTTTTTCGCGACGATGCGCCAGCTTTGGACTGTGCATGGTATGGGAACTCTGACGATTGACTTTAGCGATCGCCAACATGGATTACTCGTAGTTACTACCGAAAACTCGATCTTAACTACAGGCAGTGAGATGGGCTTAAAGTCAGGCAATTTACCTTGGCATCAGTTACAAGCAGGCTTTATCGCCGCATGGTTTTCTCGATGGGCTGGCAAGGATATTCGCGCCTGTGCAACGGACTGGTCAGTGCAACCTATCTTAAATTCTACGGAAGCTTCTAGTTCCACACAGGAAAATTACACTCGCTTTATTGTGGGAGTAACCAGCAAAATTCAAAAGATAGAGCCTTGGGTAAAACAGGGAATGCGAACTAAGGAAATCTTGGAAAAGCTAACCGTGAATCCATAGCCATCCATAGCCTTAATTAACTTCGGCTAACTTTAATATTTTTTGCCAATGTGCCTCTGATACAGGCACAACCGACAATCGACTGATGCGAATTAAGTCAAAACCTTCAAAATCAGGGTCTTGTTTGATTTGTGCAAGTGTCACGGGTTGAGGTAGCGATCGCACAGCTTTAATATCAAATACGGCGCGTTTGGGATCATTTAATTTGGGATCGGGATATGGCAAGCTAATGATTTCACCGATGCCCACAGCGCGGCGTTCATCACCAGTGTGATAGATCAAGGCGAGATCTTTAGGTTGGGCGGTGCGGATATGTATTAACGCCAGATTATTATTTACACCGTCCCAGATGGTTTGGCGATCGCGCTCTAGATCCGCGTAGGAATAAACATTAGGTTCGCTCTTGAGTAACCAGTAAGCCATGATTTTAGCGCCAATTCAAGGACAAAATGCAACGATTATGAGTATAACAATAGTCCAAAGTTACCTTGTTAAATCTGTTAAATCGGCATAACTTTGCGATCGCATAAGCTATGCTCAACCACAGATTAAGATCGATGCGATCGCATAATTGGCTTAAGCGACTCAAGGATTTATCAGTGAAGAATTAAAGATATATGTCTAAAATACCGATCCTTCAAGCTGATCAATCATATACTTTTCCATCCTACTTCGAGATGTCCTACGGTGCGGACGAAATTCTGGCTGAATTTGGATATACATTTGCTACAGATCGCATTCCATTACCAAAAACAGAAGAAACTCTAAACTGGGTTCCCGAATTATTGCGTTTTTCAAATGAGTACGGTACGAACTTCAGTCTCAAGGAAAAAGCCAAGAAGGTCTTTTTGCTGAAGAGAAGCAATGAAAGTAGAAACAGCAGCATCTAAATCTGCTCTAGTTCTAGGC
>JBIKYX010000133.1:0-9964 GCA_044355035.1 Pseudanabaena sp.
AAATTCTAGCTGAACGATATCGCAATCGTCGTCGTCGTTATGGATTACGTTGTAATTTAATTGCTGCTTTGTACAACTATGAATTGAATCAAGTGGCTGCTCAAATTTAATTTGCAAGAGGTCTAATTAGAAAAATATGCAATTATCTGGGACTAACGGTGATGGTTTGGTTAATTTGACTCAAACTACGTCAGCAGCTTTACCTATCAGTTTTGCACTCCCAGATACATACGGATTAGTCACATCTGTTGCAAAGCCAAGTTTGCTGTTTGATGCAACTACAGGATGGCTAGAGATCGCTGGTAATGCCGACAATAACATTGTCAAACAAACGATTACCAATAAGGGCTATTACCAATTTGATATTGATGGCTCTATTTTTAGTAGCGATCACACTTCCAAAAATTACTCGGAAGCAATAGGGGGAGCGACTAAGGATAGCGTATTGGGGATTAACTTTGATGGTGGTTTGGGCTATGACACGCTGATTTTAGGTAGCCAAAAACATACTCAGAATTTTGATGTAATTGCTGATGAGGCGCTCAAGATTGATGGGCAGATTTCTGCTAATTCAATTTTCCTCAAATCTCAAGATATTGTGAATCAAGGTGCGATCGTTGCTAGCAATATCACCGCCGAATTTAGCCGTAGTTATAGCGATGTGGCTGGGGCAAAGATCACCGCAAGCAATGGCGGGAGTATCTTGTTAAATGGTGGGCAAACTGGGAACTTACAGGCTCAGGGTGAGTTTTTTGCCACAGGAGCAACGGGTGGAAAGATTGATTTTAGGGGTAAATCGGTAAATTTGATTGGGGCTAATCTGGATGCATCGGGCAGAAAATCTGGTGGTACAATTCTGGTCGGTGGAGATTATCAAGGGAGTGATCTAACTGGTTTAGGACTTCTATCCAATGCTCAAACTACTTTTGTCGATCAGAATTCTCGCATTAATGCTAATGCTATGAATACAGGTGATGGTGGTAAAGTTATTATATGGGCTGACGGCGATACTGATTTTCGCGGTAGCATTACGGCGCAAGGTGGGAATAAATCAGGGGATGGTGGTTTTGTTGAGGTTTCGGGTAAACAGAATTTGAATTTTCTCGGTACAGTAAATGTGGGTGCGAGTAATGGAAATCGTGGCACGATTTTATTAGATCCGACTGATATAGTTATTGATACCGAAAATGTATCTCATTACAGGGAGCTTGAAGGAAATATTGTTTTGTCAGCATCCAACAGTATTCAAATTAAAACACGTTTTGACAGAGATAAAGAAGGAAGCATTACAGTACAATCTGGCGGTGATTTCAAAATTGATCACTATAGCTCTTTAATAGGTTTTAAAGGCGATATAAATATTTTCGCAATAACAATGATTTTAGATGGAGTATTGTCTGCTCCTGAGGGAAGTATGAATGTCACTATCAAAGATGATATAAAGCAAACCAATGACGGAGTGGGTTTTGGTAGTATTAGCAGTAGCGGTACTAATACCATTAATGTAGGTGGGTCTATTTCAATGGGAACTAGTGGCGTTAGTTCATATGGTGACATTAAGATAGTAGCAGGGGGCGATATATTATTGTATTCTGGTATTTATTGTTCTGGCTCTCTTATTTCGCTCCGAGCAGGAGGTTCGATTAGGCAAATAAAACCAGATCCTACCTATTTTGGTATTAGTGGGATGGAAATTGAAGCTATCGGAGCAGAAAAGGGCGGCAATATTCAGTTGCTAGCCAAGCAAGATATATCGATATATGCAATCTCAAGCTATTCTAGAAGTGAGGAAGGAAAAGGTGGTAATGTCTCGTTAGTGAGTACTATGGGCAGTATTACGAGGAATGTTATTACCTATGATAAATATGAAGATGGTGTTACCAACACTTATAGTTATGAGAAAAACTTAGCTGCCTACTCTGACGGTGGAATTGTAAAATTAAAGGCGTTTGGTGATATTTTCTTTGAAACAATATCTACTAGTAGTAACCGTTCATCGGGTGGTTCGGTTGAGGTTATAAGCCAAAATGGACAGATTCATGCAAAAGGTGATGCCCATGGAATTGATACTTCTAACTATTTAGGTGACAGTGGAGGAAATATTACACTCAAGGCTGGTACATCTGTTCATGTGGACTTGCTACGTGCAAATGGGATGAAAGCGAGTGGTAATGTAAGTGTATTGTCAAAAGGAAATATAGAAATCCGCTCTGACGGTTCTTTTGGGGGGATTGAAAGCTCCTCTGGTATTGGAGGTAAGAGCGGTAATATCTCCATAAAAAGTACTGAAGGAAGCATTGTACTGGACGAGATATCAGCATTTGGGGATAATGAAGTTGCAGGTAAAGTTGTTTTAGAAGCTGGCTATGACATTTTCACATCAAGTATACTTGCTGAAGCGCTTACTATTGGAAAGGGTAGCTCTGTCAGGATTATAAGCCACTTCGGCACTATATCGCAACTAGTCGCCTCCCTAGGAGAATGGGATTATAGGTCAGATATATCAACTTCTTCGGGCGTTGGCGTAGCGGGAGATATATTTATTCAATCTAGCAAAGGTATCGATGTAGGTAATATTCACGCAACTTCAGGTTTATTTACTAACCGAAATGATGGAGGCGAATTTTATCAATATATAGATCGTTATTCGCATCATTTATATTCATGGTTTGGTATAACAAAAGAGGAGATAATTGCCCGTTCGCTTGCTGGTGGCGATGTGGTGGGTAATGGAGGGAAAGTTACTTTCACTTCTGGGGGTGATATTGAATCAGGAATGATCAGTACGGATTCAAAAAGTGGCGCTGGTGGAAATATCAAGATTACGGCGGCTGGTCAATCGGTTAAGATTGTTAACGCCTTTACTCAAGACGATACTGAATACAGTCTCTATTCTGCTGGTGTAACTAGAAGCGGAAAAATCAATATTACCCAGTCGGGCGAAACAGATAACTATTTTGAGATAGGTGATGCAAATTCAAACGGTACGAAGGGAGGGATTTATGCTGGGATAAATGCTAAGGGTGTAGAGAATAGCTTATCGGGAACTACTATTGTTGTTGGTACTTATCTTGATGGCAATATCAAGATTGTGACTCCAGATAGCCCTGCTAATCTCACGAAGGCAAAACAACTTGCGGCTGAAAAACCAACTTCGACTTACACTTTTACTACTGTCCCGTCACCTAGTAAGGTTCAGGATTTTATTAATAAGGGAGAATATGAGAAGGCGATCGTGGCTCTGGATAATTTGCGAACAGTTGAGTTTTATCAGGATCAAGGCAATACGACTCCAACAGTGCCGCAATTGAATTCGGTAAGTAAAATTAAAAATTTCTTGACCGCAGGGGACAATGCCACAGGCTCAAAATCAGCGATGATTTACACATTTCTATCTACAAATCAAACAAATCCTAATGGCTCGGCTCTAAATCTTTTTGCTGTCACTACAACAGATGTTATCTACAAAACCATTCCATTGATCAACGGTCAATATCAAAAGTTAGTCGCTGGTCAATATCAAAACTTTGATTTAGATACTACTATTACAGATTTTAGATCTGAGGTAAAAAGTACTGGTACCAACGAGAATGGGGAATTCCTCTATTTTTTGCAAGCTGCCGATCTGTACGATGTTCTTTTCAGACCACTCAAGTCCGCTTTATCTCAAGTAGATAATCTTGTTTTTTCAACCGACAACCTATTTCGGACAATTCCCTTTGCTGCTTTATATGACAATAGAACGAGTGATAATGATGGCACAATGCATTTGGTTGAAAAATACAGTAGTTCTATAGCACCAAGCTTCCAAGTAATAGAAAAAAGTAGATATACTTCTCTAAAGAGTGCCAATGTCTTGAAAATGGGGGCTAGAGAGTTTAGTGGAGGTTGGGATCCCTTGCCAAGCGCGAGAACAGAGCTAGAAAATATTGCCCGAATCGAAAGTCAGAACGCTCCAACTGTTAAACATAGCCCAGTATATATGAACAAACAGTTTTCAAAAAATAATCTCAAAACATTTATTGCGAAGAATGACGCGCCCATAATTCATCTTGCAACTCATGGGAAATATGTCGGTGATAGCCAGTCAAGTTATGTACCTAGCCAGTCAAGTTATATCGCATTAGGAACTAATACTCCTAATGGATTTGATGGACTAACTCAAGCAGAATTACGACAGCTTCAAGATTTGAGAAATAAAGACTTACTTGTATTTAGTGCATGCGATACTTTGGTGGGTGGTGGTGGTGGTATGGCTGGTGCTGCCCTTGTCGCTGGAGTCAAATCAGCAATTGGATGTCGCTGGGTTGTTAGTGATGAAGCGACTATGGTGACAATGACAGGTTTTTATCAACA
Source organism: Pseudanabaena sp. (assembly GCA_044355035.1). Classification (GTDB taxonomy): domain Bacteria; phylum Cyanobacteriota; class Cyanobacteriia; order Pseudanabaenales; family Pseudanabaenaceae; genus Pseudanabaena. The sequence goes on from JBIKYX010000133.1 coordinate 4,357, forward strand.
ACTACTTGGTAATGGCTTGTCAAAAACAAAAGCTTTACAAGAAGCTCAAAAAGCCATGATTTTAGGCAAGGTGCAAGTTACGGATGTGGCGGGAACAACGGACAGAGCAGAACTGTCTATTGATGGAAATAAAGTAACATCATCAGATTATGGACAGAAAAACATTAAGGCTCAGTTAGTTAATCCGAACAGACTGAATCATCCTCTTTATTGGGCTGCTTTTTCATTGGTTGGGAATCCTTGGTAATAATTAAATATATGCAAAAAAATAGCCTAACAAGAAGCTCACTAATAATTTTATTTTATTTTATCCTTTCTGTAATGTCTGCTATATTTTTACAAGCTTTGGAAAGTCAAGGGCAGAACATTGATTCTTTCAGGAATTTTGCAGATTGGTGTGAGAATAAAAATACTCTTGACAAAGAGATTACTCATACTATTGACCAGTTACTAGTGGAAGCAAAAACTTCAAATTGTAAACTAGCCAGTCAAAGGCTTTTGAATGAAAAAACCTCACTTTACCTTAACAAAAAAGAAATTTCCAGCCTGCTTCCACTTAGGAATTTTCCAAATATTGTTAGATTGAGTCTCATTGACAACCAAATAAGTGACTTAACGCCACTTAAATCTTTGCCAAATTTAGAATATCTCTATCTTGACAGTAATGAAGTTACAGATATATCTATACTGAATTCTCTCACTAAACTACGAGTCTTAACTCTAAATAACAATAAACTTACAAATATTAATTCACTGAGCAATTTGTTTAATTTAGAATACCTTTCATTAGATAGAAATCAAATTACTGATATCAGACCACTAAACTCTTTAACTAACTTATTGGTTCTATTATTAGTTAATAGTAATATTGTCGATATTAAGCCGTTAGAAAATCTAGTAAACATAACTGAACTTGCTATTGGGTATAATCAAATTTCTGATATTACTCCTCTTAAGAACATGAAGAATTTAAAGCGATTGAGCGCTCGAAATAATAAAATTTCTGATGTGACACCATTACAATCTCTCACGAAATTACAGTTCCTTTTTCTCAATAACAATAAAATCACAGATATTAGCTCTCTACGTTCTTTAACTAATGTGAGATATACTTCATTCAGGGGAAATCCTATAATTAATAAAATTTGTCCATTTGTCAATATAAATTATGAAGATAAAATAGGAGGTAATCCCTGTCTTTTTTGATTTATGTTTTTCTCGCAAGTCCCTTACCTCTTGAAACTCTGTCGTCCCAATGCTACGCATAAAATTACCCCCGATGCAAAACCGATAGTCGAGAAGGTCAATGGCTCTTGCAGTAAAAATGCTGAAGCGAAAATTGTTAAAAATGGTTGAATTAGCTGCAATTGCCCAATTTTAGCAATTCCCCCCAAAAACAAACCACGATACCAAGCAAAGAAACCGATAAACATACTAAACAGGCTGACATAGAAAAAACCCAGCCATGCCTGCCCTGAAATCGCCATAACAGAGGCTGGAGCATGGTGGAGAACAACGGGCAGCAAACAGGGGAAAACAATTACTAAAGACCAGCAAATTACTTGCCAAGAGCCAAAAGTCCTTGCCAGTACTGTGCCTTCGGCATAGCTGAAACTAGCGGTAATCACTGAACCGAGCAGAGCAACATCGGCAAAACTAATATTTCCAGTCCCAGATGTCAGCGCAAAGGTCATTACCAAGCCACTACCAGCGATCGCGCAGATCCAGAACTGCCAATTAGCTCGTTCACCGCCACGCCAAACTCCGAATAGCGCTGTTGCTAAGGGCATCAATCCAATAATTACGGCTCCATAGGATGCAGAAGCGTCCCGCATCGCTAAGCTCGATAACAAGGGGAAGCCAATAATGCCACCACTTGCCACGGCGATAAAGTTAGGAAAAAATCGCCAAGGCGGGATCGGTTGCTTAGTCGCCACCAGTAGCACAATGGACAAACAAGCGGCTACTACCGCCCTTCCTAAGCCCACAAATACGGGATCAAGTCCTGTCAGCGCCATACGGGTTGCGGGTAAGGTCAGACTAAACACTATTACCCCAATTGCACCATAAATTAGCCCCCATAACTCTTGTTTAGGATTCTTGGGTTGCAGTTCTTGAGATCCATTCATGTTTTGGTAACTGGGTAGGCTTAATTAACTATAAAACCCAAATAAGCCGATTCACTTAATTCGCGGGCGAATCTGCTTACGAGCTACTCACTCCCTTCCCAGACTGAATCTATTTATTTCTCAACCAATGATTGGTATAAATAGCGATACTGCCCGTACAAAGCAGAGGCGTAAGCCAATCTCCCCACAATACATACAGAGTCTTCGTATCCCTTAAATAAACAGTTTCCAGATGGGTTTCATATGTGTTCACATCCGACAGCCAAATTGTTCGCCCATTCGGATCGACAAAGCCTGAATAACCTGTATTCGTAGCTCTCACCGCCCAGCGATCGCTTTCGATCGCCCTTGCCACATCTTGAGCATGATGCTGCGCGGACATATAGGATGCGAAATGGGAATTATTGGAAGCAGATAGAATTAAGCGCCCACCTGCGGCGGTTTGGAAACGGAATGTGGCGGGATAGGCGGATTCATAGCAAATACCGACGATAAAACGTCCCCAAGGTGTATCGACAAGTTGCTCACTAGAACCAGCATCAACTTCACCACGCAATGGTGATAAGCGTCTAATCAGACTTCCTAAAATTGGTTTAAAGGGAATATATTCTCCCACAGGAACAAGGCGAACTTTATCGTACTGCCCCAAAATCTTATCGGAACCATCGATCAAAAACAGGCTATTGATGTAGTTATTGGGATCTTCTGTATTGGGATTGCGCGTTTTGCCGAAACCACCTAACCACACGGGAACCCGATATTTTTTGACTGCGAGATCAAACGGTTCGCGTCGCGCATCATAATTGGGATAGGGGAAAGAAATCGCGGTTTCAGGTGTGACTATCATCTCGGCTCCTGATTGAGCTAATTTTTCATAGCCTTTGGTATAGTTGTCCACCGCAATTTCCCATCCTCTCGGTTTCACGCTCAGAGAGTTGGGAAAATTCCCTTGAATGATACCTGCGCGAATCGATTGTCCATTCCCACTTGCCATGCGATCGCCTTGCATCTCCCACGCACCATAGATTGCCATCGCCGATAACAGAGACATAACAGCGATCGCATAGTTTCTTCTTTCTTGCCAACCTTTATGGAGTAAAACTTCTGCTAATAATCCATTAATCGCTACAATCGCCGCAGTCACAGTCTGCTGTCCTGAAATCCGACTAATTTGCAAAAGCAGTAAATTATGAGGACTCTGGGTATAGCCTAGCGCCGTCCAGTAAAGTGGTCCCCAACTCCAGACAATCTCTAAACCGCTAAACACTGCACAAGCGATGATCACCCGACTAGTGACATTTAACTTCTGGGTTAACAGCGCCATCCCACCCGCCCATAAGCCTGACAATACCGCTCCCCAAGACGTAATCAGCACCCAAACCAATGTGGCAATCCAAAAGCTTGTCCACCAAGGTACACCCATCCATTCCATCGGGTGTACAGTCGTAATCCAAAATAGCGCCATGCCATGATAACAAAATCCCCATACTGCTCCCATGGCGATCGCCTGTTTAGGATTAAGTTTTTGAGTCAGCATCCACAGGGGAATCAACGCAATCCATGCTAGCCACCATTGACTGAATGGATCGGGGGTGAGTCCCATGAGTACACCGCCAAGGGCTGCAAACAGGTAATTTCGTAAATTTTGCATAGGGAGGCTAGATGGTCGAGGTAAGATATAGAATAGGCTAAATATGAAGTATCACAAAATAATCATTAAAGTATGAGCAGTAGTAATCGCGATCGCAAGCGCCAGATCAAAATTTATCAGCGTACTTATTCAGCGATCGCTCTTGCTTGAGGATGCTGATTATGATTTGCCTTCACTGTCAATGTTACAGAAAATTGCTGGCGCTCTCAATCAGAAGATTGAGATTAAGTTTTCAGCGATCAATCTTTGAGACGAATTTGGTATCTAATTGCTCTAAAAAACTTGATGATTGATTAAAATAGAAGTCTTGCTAATAACTACTATTTTGATTTTTAGAAAATTAACTATGACAAATCAAAACCGTAAACAACTTTCAACTATGCTTGCGTCTCTGCGAGAATATTTTCAGCAGGAATATCAATCTCGTCTTGATCGCCTTATTTTGTTCGGTTCTCAAGCTAGAGGAGAAGCGTTACCTACATCAGATATCGACATCTTGATTGTGCTGCAAGATCCTGTTAATGCCAGCACGGAGCTACGCCGCACCAGTCATTTCATCGCCCAATTTTGTCTAGAGCATAATTTATTGGTTTCGCGTCTCTTTTTACCGCGATCGCGGTTTGAGACTGAAAATTCGCCTCTATTACGCAATATTCGCCATGATGGAATTGTGCTATGACTCCAGAACAAAAAGCTCTACTGGACAAAGCTGAACGGAGTATAGAGGCAGCCCAAAGCCTAAGTGATCAAGGGTTTCATGATTTTGCAATTTCCCGTGGTTACTATGCGATGTTCTATATTGCTGAAGCACTTCTAGATAATGAAGGACTTTCTTTTTCGAGTCATGCTGCTGTCATCAGTGCTTTTGGGCGTTATCTCGCTCATGCTGGTAAGGTTCCAATGGAGTTTCATCGTTATCTGATTGATGCTCAAGCACAGCGTACTCTTGCGGACTATGATACTAATTCAATTGCTTCGCAGGAAGATGTGGAAGAGATTCTTGATCAAGTTCAAGCGCTTTTGGCGATCGCTCTGCAAAACTTGACGGTTGATTAGAATAGATTTTTAGCTAATAATCGCTATTTTAGTTTTTAAGAAATTAAGGGCGATCGCCATTGTTTTAAACTTTATTCATAGTTAGCCAGAATACGGCGAATCTCTGCGGCTGGGATATTGGACTGCTCAGATTTTGAGTAAATCGTAATTAGAAAAACCGATGAAGCTGTTTTGACGTAGTAAATGACTCTGTAACCTGCGCTTTTACCTTTTTTGTTATCTCGATTCTTAATCCGCAATTTGAAAACTGTATAGCCAACGTTCGCAATTTGATCGCCTTGGAAGTTTCCTGCTTGGAGATCGTCAAGAATCGGTTGCAAATCAGCGCGAATATTACGATACTTTTTCGATAAATCGCGAAGTTTATTTTTAAACTCTTCTGAGAATTTAAGCTCAACTAATGGATCACTCGACATCAATCCCTTCCCATAGTTCAGAAATTGGCTTGGTTCTGCCATTCATTACGTCATCCCAACCACGCCGAAAACTTTCTATCGCAGGTTCTAGTTCCTCTGAGATTTCTTGTGAAGGGAGGTTTTGAGATTTTTGTTGAGTTACGGCAATATCTCGATCTAATAGTTCTCGCAGTTTGATTTTCTCGCGCAGTTCTAGGGAACTCATCATTTCTATGAGAGCTTTGAAAGGAAGAGATAAATTTACTTTTACTGGGTGCGACCTTGACTTAATACGAAGATAGCAGGATAATGAGAGAATAAAGAAGGAGGCAAGAAAGAAAATGTCGGCAAAGGTAATAAGTGTAGAAGGCACAAAA
>JBIKYX010000173.1:0-2993 GCA_044355035.1 Pseudanabaena sp.
CCCACGTTCCGCTCGTAATGGAAGCCTAAAAATATTTACAACGAGACAATCAGGGTTTCAGCGATTTCAAAAGAAATTAATGATAATAAATCCTATTAGTGTGTCCTTATTGACAATGTTAAAACAGCGACTTTTTTACGATTAAGGCTCAAAACACTTGCTGTATAAGCATTTTCTTTCTAAATATTTTTTTCATTAAAATAAGAGCGGAACGTGGGTTAACAGTAACCAATTTTGATTATAATTCTGGACTCACGACAGGAAGCTTAAACAGCGCCACCTTAGATGCTACTCCTGTTCCCTTCGACTTTGATGGTTCTGCGGGTATTGCCATTGTTGGTGTGGCTGTCGCCTTTCGCTATTGGCAAAAAAAACGGAAAAAATCTTAGTTGTAAATTTTTTGCTAATCATTACGATCGCATGGCAAAGCGCTGTATATGTCAGCGATCGCGATAGAATTATATAAAGATTTATGTTAAAGCAAGGATTTTGTAACCATGACTGAACCAACTCAAGTCCCACAGGCTACCGATCCCAAAATGGGATTTAACACCTATGCCGAGCGCTTAAATGGACGCGCCGCGATGATTGGCTTCATTATTGCCGTAGCGATCGAATTTGTTACCCACAAAGGTTTATTGGCGTGGTTAGGCTTGATTAATCTAGGCTAAAAATCAGAAGCTAGACAATCAACCACCCGCTTTAATTCGCAACCCTTTACTAAACTATGGCATCTGGCAAAATCGAGAACTCTCTCTACTGGATCGCGGCAATTTTGGGATTAGTTCTCGATCAAGCCTCAAAATACTTAGCTGTGCAGTATCTCAAGCAGCCGAAATCGATCGCGATCATCGACGGGATATTACATTTCACCTATGCCACCAACACTGGCGCAGCCTTCAGCCTCTTTAGCGGTCAAATTGACTGGCTGAAATGGGTATCAATGGTTGTCAGTTTGGGGTTAGTTGCCTTCGGGATCTTTGGAAAAAACCTAACTCGATGGGAACAAGCGGGTTATGGTTGCATATTAGCAGGGGCGGCTGGTAATGGAATTGATCGGTTCGTGGCTGGTTATGTAGTCGATTTCATTGATATTAAAATTATTCGCTTTGCAATTTTCAATATTGCCGATGTCTCGATTAACGTTGGGCTAGTATGTCTAGCGATCGCCGTTTTATTCGCAGCCAAGCCTTCCAGCAAAAAATAATTTATTGCGTGCAATTGCCGCGCTTTGCGCGGAACTTACACAATTAGGAGATCAATCACCATGACAAATTCCCCAAAAATAGTTGTCGTTACCAACGGAAAAGGGGGCGTAGGTAAAACCACAACCGCGATCGCCTTAGCAGGAATCTTGGCACAAGACGCAAAGGTATTAATCGTTGATGCGGATGTGCAGGGTAGCCTGTCATGGTGGGTGGGGCGTAGCGATAAAAGCATGGGGTTTGATATTGCCAAAGAGATCGATCCCACCCATTTAAAAAAACTGCCCAAACTTAGTGATTACGATCTAGTATTGGTGGATACACCGCCCGCCTTACATTCCAATGCCCTTGCCACAGTCGTAGCGATCGCTGACTACTTGGTTTTACCAAGTCCCCCCGCACCGATGGACTTAACCGCCCTCATCGAAACAGTCAAAAGTACCGTGCGCCCCGCCCAAGTTCCCCATCGAGTTTTATTAACGCGAGTTGATCCTCGATGTATTAATGAGGCTCTCGAAGCCCAAAATACTTTACTAGAGGTGGGTGTACCCGTTTTCCATGCCTTTGTCAGAGCCTATAAAGCCCATGAACGTGCAGCCCTAGAGGGCAAATTGGTAACAGAATGGAAAGGTAAAAATGCCAAGGAAGCCGAGGCTGATTATCGCCGTGTTGTCGATGAGTTGCGCCGCGATATTCTCAAATAACTAATTTAAAATTATGTCAACTAGAAAAAAAGTCGGAATTTCAGATTTATTACGCGATGAAGTCCAGAAGGGTTCGGAATCTCCCATTATTGAGATCACTGCCGAAACTGTTGCCGAACCTGTCTCAAAAACGGCTCTAGTCGCGGCTCCAGTCGCAGCACCCCAGCTTGTTGATGACTCGAAGCCACAAATTTTAGCCTTAGAAACGAGCCTAGCCCAATCTCAACAAAAAGAAGAATCACTATTGCAAGCGATCGCTGATCTCCAACAAGATTTGCAACTTAGTCAAACTAATGTGGAACTCCTGCAAAAATCCCTAGCGGCGATCGAAAGCAACAAGGGTGAGTTAGAGCAGCAACTGGTGGAAGTCAAACGCGACAATTTACGCTTAGCCGAAGCAAATATTCAACTCTCAAATCAGGTTGCTGCTTTAAGTCAGTCCGCAGAAACATTACAACAATCAGCAAAATCATCCGTTGAGGCTGCGAGTACTTCGCAGTTAGCAACTCAAAGTCAAACTTCGCAAAATCCAACTTCGCAAAACCCTAGAGCCACTCCTAGAAAGCAACCCGTAGATCAGCCCTATGCCAATCGCGATCGCCCGATCTATGCGCGTCCGATGGGTTCTAACGAGCAGTTACAACGTATTAACAACAAAAATATTGGTTGGATGGACTAACTCTGATGGTTGGCAATATTACTGGCATTTCGTTTGAAAACTAGCAAGGTAATATCATCAAACACTTTTTGTGTACCGATATGCCGCCGCAAATCACCAATTACGGAATCTTTGATTTCGGAAGCAGATTTATGCCAGTTTTCGCTAATTACCGCGCATAGCTTCTCAACTCCATACTGAACATGATGAATATCACTAGCTTCGGGAATACCATCGGTATAAAGGACGACACCATCGCTTGGATGCAAGTCAAAAGTAACTTGATGGATAAAAGCCGCAGGCTCAATAGGCGATGCGGGGAGGTGAGCCAAAGGAAGAAATTGGTAATATTGTATCGAAATCTATAAGCGATGATCGCTATGCTGAGCCTAAACTTAACCCATCTAATCGATGACGGAAAATGCT
>JBIKYX010000005.1:0-84695 GCA_044355035.1 Pseudanabaena sp.
GATCATTTGTGAGGTCTGTGTCGTATGCTGGTCTTATCATAAATTGGGTCTCCTGTAGACCCTTTTACTTTATTCCCCCTTCACGCTTTTTCCTAGGTATACCCACCTTTTCAAACAGCCTCTAAAGCAAATCCTCTCCAAAACCATCCATTTGCAAGTTCTGGTTCAATTGATAACGCAGTATCTAGTGAATTTAGTGCTTCTTCATTTCTACTTAATACCCATAGAGTAACACCTCTCTCATACCATGCCTCATATTCATTTGGTTCAATTTGTATTGCTTTATCATAAGATAAAATAGCTTCTTCATAATTGTCTAAAGCATCTAGTACTGTTGCTCTTTCAAACCATATCTCGTAAACATCAGAATTTATTTTTATGGCTTGATCATAGCAATTGAGTGCTTTTTCATTCATATCTAGTGCGTATAAAACTTTGCCGAAACTATTCCAACCATCATAATAGTTAGGATTTATTTCTACAGCTTTTTCATAACAAAATATGGCTTCGTCATTTCTATTTAATGATTCTAAAAGATAGCCCTTCCAAAGAAGAGCTTCAGGTGAGATCAGTTCTATTTGCAAAATCTTATTTAATTGTATATACTGTGCAGATTTTTGCTTTTCATCTAATTCATCTATTGAGCAGTATAAACTTAACCAAATAAGATATTTGTTAGGATTCAATCTCAAAATTTCTTTAAAAGTTTTGATTGCTTCTTCATATCTTTTTAACTCATGTAAAATCTTCCCTTTATTGTATAAAAATCCATTTTCAGGACGAATTTCTATTGCTTTATCGTAGCAACGAAGAGCGTCTTCATATTTTTCAAGATTCTCAAAAGTTAAACCTAAATTTTCCCAAGCTTTCCAAAAATTTGGTTCTATGTCTAACGATTTTTTATAACAATCAATAGCTTCTTTATCTTTGTCCATACCATCAAAAGCATTCCCAAGACTATTCCATGCTTCGTAGTAATTTGGATTAAGCCTCAACGCAATATTATGTGACTCTATAGCTTCTTCAGGTCTTCCTAGACGGTTGAGAGCTACCCCTCTCCAATTCCAAGATTCAAAATGATTAGTATCGATTGCTATTGCCTTATCATAAGCAATGAGTGCTTTTTCATGTTCATCTAAGTTGCGTAAAGCCCTACCCAGTTTGTACCAAGCTTCATAATAATCAGGTCTTATTTCTAATGCTTTCTCATAGGATAAGACTGCTTCTTCATATTTACCACAGTCATATAGAAGATTTGCTTTCTCTTTCCAAGCTAAGGCGTAATTAGGTTGAATCTGTAAAGACTGCGTGTATGAAGAGATAGCATCTTCATCTCTGCCTAGATCTGTAAGTGCTTTACCACGATAAAACCATGATTCATAATCGTTAGGGTTGAGTTCTAAAGCACAATCATATGCAGCAACCGACTCTTCATTATTATCTAACATCCATAATACTCCACCCAACTTACTCCATGATTCTGAATAATTGGGTGATAGACTTACAGATTGTTTGTAAGAAGATATGGCTTCTTCGTGTTTGTTAAGCTTTTCTAGTGCTATGCCTCGATGATGCCATGCCTTGTAGTAGTTTACATCAATTTCTAAGGCTTTATCATAAGAATCAATAGCTTGTTCGTATTCCTTCATGTCAGACATAGCTCTTCCACGATAGTGCCATGCTCGATGATTCTGAGAATCTATTTTTAGGGCTTGATCAAAATCAGAAATTGCTACTTCATTCCTATCTACAATCCATAATGCAAAACCTCTATTGAACCATACTTCAGCTTTGTCTGGATTTACTTCTAATGCTCTAGTATAAGAATTAATAGATTCCTCTTGTTGATCTACTTTCCATAGTGTAATTCCTCTATCTAACCATATCTGATATTGATTAGAATCAATCTGCAATGCCTGATCATAAGATTCAATTGCTTCTTCATTTTGCCCCAAATCTCTAAGCGCATAACCTCGAAATTGCCATACTACACAACTATCAGAGTTAATTTCGATAGCATAATCAAAAGACTTTACTGCTTCTTCATTTTCATCCAATATCCATAAAGCAATACCTCGTCTATACCATATTACATAGCTATCAGAATTAATCTGTATTGCTTCATCGTACAACTTGAGAGCTTCTTCATATTTACTATTCTCTTCTAGCTTTTTCGCCAGATTCAAACACTCTTTATATCTTGCAAGTTCTGGATCTATGACAAGTAGATCTAACCATTCTTGAATAGACTGCGGACGATCATCAGGCTGGATCTCTAACCCTTTAAGAATTGCATTTTCTAGCCAATCCTCTATATCTAAGTTATATTCTGTTGGTAAATCTAAATCTGTTCCAGTGACACGATTTGGTACAGGTACGGGATATTCAGCAGTCATCACGAAATATAAAGTCCCAGCTAAAGCATATACATCTGTGTATGCTCCACGTTTAGCTCGTTTGTTGTACTGTTCTATCGGTGCGAAATAATGTGATAGAAATTGCGTATGAGCTTGAGTTTTATCTTGTTCAAACTCACGGGCTAAACCAAAATCAATCAAAACCGCCTCATCACTCTGAGAGCGCAACATAATATTTTGGGGCTTAACATCTCTATGCAATAAACCATTTTGGTGAACAACAGCTAATGCTTCTCCGATTTGCCTGATATAACGTAATGCTTGAGATTCAGGAAGTATTCCTTCTCGTTGTACTAAATCGGCTAATGTTTCCCCCTCGATATACTCCATAACCATTCCCCATAATTCACCTTCTTGTATAAGTTCTTCAACAGAAACAATATGAGGATGATGGCATTTTGCCAGTCTTAACGCTTCATTAACGAAATTTTGCTGGTATCTAGCAAAGTCTGCCCCTTTTTGCACATCATCATTGAGAATTTTAACAACAAATTTCTCCCCACCACCACGTCTAACAAGATAAGTGATACCAAACCCACCTTCATCTAGCTTTTTTTCGATGGTGTACTTACCATCCTGTAGTTTATGACCTTTGATCCAAGACATGATTACATAGTTAATTTATCTAGACTAATTGTTACACAATCTCTATAGAGATCGATGCTATTTTATTTAATGGCAAGGCTTTGTAATATTCCCAAAATCGTCTGGTTGTGAAGTGCATTAGATTTGCTTGCAAAATCCATTTTCAAAATCTTCAATCGCTTCCTGTGCTAGAAAATCTAACTTCCCCGACTCAATATCACTCTCCAACTCCTCATCCCAACGTTGATAATCTAAATCCAACAGCCAATCAATAACCTTGCGAAATTCGCTAGAAGGAAGTTCTAATATAGCCGACTCAATTTGTTGAATAGTCATCGTTTTAAATTTCCATAGTAAGATAATCGTCTGCGCTGGTTAATTTGAGCGATCGCTAATCAATTTTACCACCATCTAACTAATTCCTAATTCCCTTTTCACATCCGTCAAAGGGATAAAGCCATCTTCCAGTAAAGCAATTCTCGCATCGGCAAGATCTTCAGCATCTTCCACTTCCTCTAACCAATCTCGTCTCAGCATCAACACCTTGAGAATATAATCTGAAAGAGACACATTTAGCCTTGTAGCTTCCAAAGACAACTCTTGATCTAATGGATTGGGTAAATCTAGCTTGATATTCATACACTTAGAGTTCAACTTAAGTATATTTTATAATACGAATTTAGAATGATTATACCTTGGATTATCTGTAACATAATTGTTTACGCTGGTTAATTTGACATTGTGGGATTTAGATGCGATCGCCGTATCAGAGGATTTTTGACTTGACGATGCTAAAAAAAGCAATTAGCTTAATCTAGGCTTGCCAAATTAACATAAGCTAATAGCTAAAAGCCTGATAAATACCTATGACTAGAACCGAACGCGACTCAATGGGGGAAATGTCCCTGCCCGATGATGTTTACTATGGCATTCAAACCGCAAGAGCGATTGATAACTTTAAGATTAGTGGACTTAAACCCCTGCCTACCTTTGTTGATGCTTGTTTGCTAATTAAAAAAGCTACAGCCTTAGTTAACGCCGAACTCGGTTGCATCCCGATGGGAATGGGCATGGCGATCGCGGCGGCGGCGGATGAAATATTGGATGGACAGTTGCGCGAACAGTTTGTCGTCGATGTATATCAGGCAGGGGCTGGCACATCACATCACATGAATGTCAATGAAGTCCTATCGAACCGCGCCCTTGAAATTTTAGGTGATGTAAAGGGCAATTACAGTAACGTTAGCCCCAACGATCATGTTAATTATGGACAGTCTACAAATGATGTGATCCCTACGGCGATTCGGATTGGAGCCTTGTTAGCTCTGGAGCATACCCTATTTCCTGCCTTAGCCAATCTCGATGAACAACTACGATTTAAGGCGATCGCCTTTGCAGGAATAGTCAAATCAGGGCGCACCCATTTACAGGATGCTGTTCCTGTGCGACTAGGCGATGAATTTCAAGCCTATGCTCAGATTATTAGCGATCATATTAGTCGCATTCGTCTAGCTGCTAACGATCTTACAACCTTGGGCTTAGGCGGTAGTGCATCGGGTACGGGTTTAAATACGCATCCAAAATATTGCGATCGCGTTGCCGAAAAACTAGGCGAGATTACGGGATTTGACCTCAAACCAGCGCAAAATCTGATGGCGGCGATGCAGAGTATGGCTCCCTTTGTGAATGTTTCAGGCTCAATTCGTAACCTTGCTCAAGATACTTGCAAAATTGCCAATGACTTGCGTTTGATGGATTCGGGACCAAAAACAGGTTTGCGCGAAATTCAATTACCACCCGTGCAACCAGGCTCTTCGATCATGCCAGGGAAATATAATCCTGTGATTGCCGAAATGACCAACATGGTTTGCTATCAAGTAATCGGCTATGACACCGCGATCGCTTTTGCTGCTCAAGCAGGTCAATTGGAACTGAATGTGATGATGCCACTCATTGCCTATGATTTGATTCAGAGCATTGAAATTTTAGGTAAGGCGATCGATACCCTAGCGACTAAATGCATCAAGGGAATCACCGCCGTAGAAGATCGCTGTCTTGCATATGCTGAAGGCAGTCTCTCACTGGTGACAGCCCTGAACACCCATATCGGTTATCTGAATGCTGCTGACGTTGCCAAGGAGTCTTTAGCCTCTGGGAAATCACTGCGTCAGGTGGTTCTCGATAAAGGCTTGATGAGTGAAGAGAAGTTGTCGGAAGTTCTCAATCTCGAACAAATGAGTCGTCCGAATGGTTAGTATGAATAACTTTTAAATTTGAGGTATGGCGAATGACCACTTCTATTTATGCTGCATTGCTTTCATTGTTAATTGTATGGCTATCACTCAATGTAATCAAGGTTCGTCAAGCAGGTCAGGTGATACTTGGTGATGGTGGCAATCTTGAACTGCAAACGGCGATTCGCACTCAAGGTAATGCCACAGAATATATTCCCATATCACTGATTTTACTTTTGTTATTGGAATTGAGTAAGGGACATTGGAGTCTACTGCATATTGGTGGCGTTGTGCTGCTGACTGGTAGACTAATTCATGCCCGTGGACTGTTGACAGGAAACATCCAGTTTAGGGTTTTGGGAATGCAGATGACCCTTTTCAATATCATCTATCTAGCGATCGCCAATCTTGTGTACCAGTTTATAAAGTAGAAAGGAGAAACACAATAATATGTTAGCAGTAGCAGTATTAGCCGCAGGTAAAGGAACGCGGATGAAATCAACTTTGCCCAAGGTATTACAACCCCTTGGTGGCAAATCCTTAGTCGAACGAGTTCTCAATGCGACCGATCGCCTAAATGCCGATCGCCGTATTACCATTGTCGGTTATTGCAGCGATCAAGTGCGTACAGCTTTAGCCGATTATCCGCAAATTGAATTTGCCGAACAAGCAGAACAATTGGGAACGGGACACGCCATTCAACAATTACTAGAACCATTGGCTGGCTTTGAAGGCGAACTAGTTGTCCTCACAGGTGATTCACCCTTGATGCGTTCCGAAACAATCCAAGCACTAATCGATAATCACCGCCAGAATAAGGCTTCCGCAACCGTACTTACGGCGCTTCTACCCAATCCTACAGGTTATGGTCGCGTATTTTGCGATCGCGATATGAAATTAGAACGCATTATCGAACATCGAGACTGCAATCCCGAACAGATTCTCAATCAGCGCGTTAGTACTGGAGTCTATTGTTTTGATTGGCAAGAACTCGCTCAATCTTTACCGAAACTGACCACGAACAATGCTCAGAAGGAATATTATCTGACTGAGGTTTTTGATTATCTCAAATCAGTTTATGCCAGTGATTTGGAAGATCCCGATGAAAGTCTGGGCATTAACGATCGCCTTCAGTTAGCCCACGCCTATGAGGTGCTGCAAAAACGAGCGCGAGAAAAATGGATGCGAGCGGGTGTGACGATGCTCCTCCCTGACACGATTACCATCGATGATGAAGTGGAACTCGCTCCCAATGTCATCATTGAACCGCATTCCCATTTGCGCGGTAACACAAAAGTTGCTTCGGGTACAACCATTGGACCTTCAAGTTTATTGTCCAATAGTATCATTGGTGAAAACTGTACGGTACAATTTTCGGTAATCGAGGATAGTCAAATCGCGGATAACTGTCGCATTGGTCCTTTTGCGCGGATTCGTGGCGAATCAATCGTGGGCGAAAAATGTCGCATCGGTAATTTTGTGGAACTCAAAAATGCCAAAGTCGGCGATCGCACCAATGCCGCCCATCTAAGTTATTTAGGCGATGCTACGATTGGCGAAAAAGTGAACATCGGTGCAGGAACAATCACCGCCAATTATGACGGCTTTAAAAAGCATCAAACTGTAATTGGCGATCGCAGCAAGACAGGTTCTAATTCCGTGCTGGTCGCGCCAATCCAAATCGGTGAGAACGTGAATATTGCCGCAGGTTCTACGGTTGTCGAGAATGTTGCCGATAACTCTTTAGCGATCGCTAGGGCGAAACAGGTAGTCAAACCTGACTATTATGATGAACAAGGAAAGAAAAAGTAAATCATTAGAAGATGTAGCGCACGCACCGCGTGCGCTACATCCTTTAGTTTTCGAGAGCTAGATCTCGTTAATCAATTGCAGTAACGCATCAGTTGTCACCTTACCGCTCATATCCGTACCTTCTAGCAAACTATCAGCTAGATCCCGCTTTAGATGGTGCAGATCGACGATTTTTTCTTCGATGGTTCCCTTTGCCACGAGGCGATAAATGGTGACAGGTCGCTTTTGACCGATGCGATGGGCGCGATCGCTAGCTTGATCTTCCACCGCAGGATTCCACCAAGGGTCCATATGAATTACATAGTCGGCGGCGGTGAGATTTAGTCCTGTACCACCAGCTTTAAGACTAATTAGGAAGACATCACCTTCACCCGCTTGGAACGCTTCCACACGTTTTTTACGGTCTTTGGCAGGAGTACTGCCATCGAGATATTGATAGCTAATTTTTTGGGAATCGAGATAATCGCGAATGATATGTAAATGATCGACAAATTGGCTGAATACCAACGCCTTGTGTTTGTTGTCTAGCAATTCGCTGACCACTTCACCAAAAAGCTGAAGCTTAGAACTAGGTAATGGAATATCGGGTCTAACCAATTTCGTATTGCAGCAAGCACGGCGCAACTTCATGATTTCCGCGAGAACTTGGAGATGCTTTGTCCCTGCGTTTGCCTCAGTATTGGTTAACTTCGCGATCGCCTCACGACGGAGGGCTTCATAAAAGGCGAGTTCTTCTTTACTGAGTTCCACTTGTAGCGTGACTTCAGTTCGTGATGGCAACTCTTGCAGAACTTGATTTTTAGTACGGCGGAGGATAAAGGGCTGAATTAATTTTTTGAGTTGATCGCGAGCTACCTTGTCCTGCGATCGCTCAATCGGATTGGCATAGTTAATATTGAAATTATCAAGGGAACCAAGCAAGCCGGGGTTAATAAACCGAAACAGATTCCATAGTTCACCAAGATGATTCTCGATTGGTGTACCTGTAGTAATCAGTTTAAAGCCAGATTGAAGATTCATGGCAGCTTGAGATCGCTTTGTCGCCGTGTTCTTAATTGCTTGGGCTTCATCGAGAACAACGGTTTGCCATTCCACCTTGGCTAACATTTCCGCTACCTCTTCCTGTTGCAGCAGACCATAGCTACAAATCACCATATCAAAGGGCTGGAGATTGTCGAGAACTTTTTGGCGATCGCCTGTCCCAAACACAATTACATTCAAAGTTGGCGCAAATTTAGCGGCTTCACTAATCCAGTTCATACATACGGAAGTGGGCGCAACAATCATTGTCGCTCCGTGGGGGGCGCGAGTGAGAATCAGGGCTAAAGACTGCAACGTTTTGCCCAAGCCCATGTCATCAGCTAGGCAAGCACCCACACCCCAATGAGCAAGTCGAGACAACCACGAGAATCCATCGATCTGATAATCGCGAAGTTCCGCTTGCAAGGTCGATGGTAGTTGCGGCTCGAAGTTCCGCATTTCTTTGATCTTTTTGACATGGGCTTTCCAATGTTTATCTGCTTTCAGATCGCCGACTTCATCCACAAAATCCTCTAGTGCTAAAGCGGCTAACGGATGGAATCTGGTTCCTTTACCATGCTTTTCCGATAGGCGGCGAAATTCATCAAGGCGGTTACGGAACTGTTGGGTTAAGGCGATAAATTGACCATCTCCCATAGGAATAAAGCGACTAGGGGTTTTGTCCAGTAGTTCCAATAGGCGCTGCATATCGAGAATCTTATCATCGCCCAAGCGCAACTCGCCCTCAGCCGCAAACCAGTCGCGGCTTTGATTGATCGACATCCTGAAATCGCCAAAATCAGCCCGATGATTGATTTTCATCTTCTCACCCTCTGGCCATTCTAAAACGATTTGATCGCCTAATGCTTGCAATTCCAATAATAGTTCTAAACAAAATTCTGGATCGTCAATCGTCCATTCGCTTTCGTTTTCTTCGTAATTACCAAGCGTCGGACAAGCAGCGATCGCCGCATTAGCCAGTTTTTTCTCTTCCTTAAGATTACGAGTTGCTTGCAACCGTTTACCATCAATTTCGGCTAATACCGTTGCGCCACCTGTTCCAGCGCGATAGTAGGCTCCAGCATTACCAAAAGGACGCGCTAATACCGCCACTTTCAATCCATCCCCTGATGGCAAAATGTGAATATGGGGCTTGCTATCCGATGGTACTTCCTCCGCATCACTAACACCACCACCAATATCCGAATGCACTGTCACCAGCGAAGAGATGGAATGAATCGCCGCCAGCACCTTATCTTTAGCAGCAGTGGGGATTTCCAGACGATTTTTTTTGCCAATGATTTCGGTAATACGGCGATGGGATTCGTTGATTTGGGTCACTTTCAGTCTGGTTGGACTTTCCTTAGTGATTACAAAGTTTTGTCCATCCTTTAGCTGTGGTGAAAATTCTAAAACTAGGCGATCGCCTTTTGCCGCCTTGACCAGCAATTCTGGTTCACCTTTAACAATATCGACACGGGTTGTCGGTGAATCTTCCCAAAATACGAATGGATGCCCAACTAAAGCACAGACGGTATCTTCATCAAATTCATATTGATTCTGTCCATAATAGCCATGATAGGAATAGGCTTGGATATGCGAACAAACCGTAAAGTCTTGCGGAGTCAGATAGGGAAATTCATGGACATTATCTTTGAGGCGTTTTACGGCAATATTTCGCCCAGCACTCCATACGCCCTTCGCATTAATTTTCTGCTCCTTCGGTTGGATCGTGCATACACCCTTGTTAAAAGTAATAAACCAGACTAGGCGTTGAGGCGAGACATTGGCAGACTTTGCTAATTCCTGTGGCGATTTGCTCAAATTCAATAGTGCATTCAGACTCAATTCCCAAGTCTCTTGCGGACGAATCAGATTGACAATGGTGGGGATTTGGTTTTCTTGACGCAATTTATTTGCGTGTTTTTTATGGATTGAGTTAGGAATGAGTTCAGCCAGTAGCTCAGCAGTTTCCATTGACAACCAATGATATCCAGACGCGACTGATTGCTTTAGTAACGGCTCCAAAATTTTGGGTAATTCCAGCCTCGCTTTTTCGGGGTTAATCCAATAGAGGCAGAGTGAACTAAAAAATGCTTCTAGACAATGCCTCTGAACGTGATTGTAAATCAAATCATTGGAGAGCAGTTCCTTTTGAGGGATATCTCCCAATTGAAACTTGAGAACCTTCTGGAGTCGGCTATAGATAACCTGTAACCAATGATTGGTTTGCTTGGTCATCAGGGCTGCATAGCCCTCGGCTTCACGCATACTGTCAGCCGAACCTTCTTGGATCAGAGCAAACACCATAAACAGCCCTGGCTCACCACTGAAGTAGATTTGACGCTTGCCTGTTGCTTTTTTAATCGCCTTGAGAGATTGTCTAAATTGAGCGATCGCCAACTCGCGATCGCCTTTGATAAAGAACAACCAAGCCAACAGCGCCTCTCCCGCATCTTTATATTCACTAGATAGGCGAGCGTAGGCATCCTCAGTAGTCTGGAGATCGCCCCGTAATAGAGACTGCTCCATCAACACCAGTAATAGGCGATCGGTACATCTTTCCTGTTGAGATTCCCCGCGAAACTGCTGCTGCAAAAGCGCCCAAGCTGCCTCGGTGGGCTTAAGATTCAGCATTCCATTGGTTAAAATAGTTGCTAAAGCGATTTCATAAAAATCCTGATTGAGTGTGGCAAACCATTCTGGATCGAAGGGATTATTGCAGACCTGATATAAAATTGAGTCTAGAGTAATTTTGATATGGGAATAGCTATAGCGGTAGTAGTCCTCAAACTGCTTTGTGACAAATTGGATATCTTGGCGGTAAATACCAATTCTCACTTCCCGAATAAACTGCGACTCGCTACTAAAACTACGGGTATCCATAGCTCTGTTATACGACCGTACAGGAACTTTAGTCTCGATCGCCTCAACAATATTTTCAAAATTCCCACTTTGCACCGAATCCCGCACAGCGATATCTACCAACAGATTATGGCATTGTGGTCCCTGAGAACGATCTTGAGTCAGCAAACCTGCTTGCAAAAACCAATCAACATAAGCCTTTATGCTTGTTGTATTGAAGTGCTTACCGTCCCGATCCTTCAATCCCAGAAAAATCAAACAATCATAAAACAAGGTGCGATTCATTGGCTCATAGGCGATCGCAAACACTTGGATCATCTGTTTTTCTAGTGCCGATATTTTGCGGTAGCTAGTTGTCAGTTTTTCATAGAGTTTCGCAGAATCAGCTTGAGAATCAGGCATATCGGGGTTTTTAGTAGTATCTAGTTGATTGGGGAAATTTGGATTTGCAATAAAAAGAAAGAAAAGTTTGTATTGCTCAGGTTATCAAGTATTGATACTAGCAAAAATATGGTTTTGATTACTCTGCCAAATGTAATTAAACATATAAATTTTGTATCTAAGTAGGTGATCGCAATCACAACTGTTCATTGTTGCGGTCACTTGCTAACCTCAACAAAAGATTAATGATGTAATCAATCAAACAAGTCAATCAAATAAGTCAGCAGCAATGTCTCTCATCAACCGTATCAATCAACGCCTACATAAATCTTCACTATCGGTGTATACCTCTCAGCATAAGCTCATCCCATCGATTGACTTGATCGGAGGATGTAGCGATCGCTACTTTTACGCGAAAATTAGAGCATAGCAACTGAGCTTCCCTTTTCCTTTTTTCTTTTTCAGCGAGCGCGTTTCAGAGGCAGTTATGAAAAATATATTTGTTGCCACATTTTTAGCTATTTCGGGTTTTGCTATTTCAAGTTTGGCGATCGCTTCGCCAGTTAATGCTCAGACTGCAATCATAGCGGCGCTATATCAAAACCCTACCGCAGCTAGTGAAGTTCGTTATGAAAATGCCACAACTAGACGCGATCAAATTATCCTTGCCGTAAACACAACGCCTGAGATGATCGCGATCACAGAGAACCTGAGCTTTAATAGCTTCAATAATAGCTATGATCGCATTGTGACCATGCATAAAGCCGATAATTTAGTTTGTATGGTTAATGGTTCGGGATCAGTGGATGGCGCGGTAATGTGTGGATTTATAGATCATGAATAGTAAAAAAGGGATGCGATGCATCCCTTTTTTATCGTTAGGCAATATTGGCGTTGTTTTTCACTTCAGTAAGCTTTTGCAATCCAAACTGGGCGCGTCTAATTTGTTTCTCACATAGACTCTCAACCTCAGTCCGCACAATTTCAATACCATTTTGAGTATCTGTAGCCCGATCAAAAAATACGATGCTATCTACCTGTTTCATCCCAATTAAGCGAAACAGCATATCAACCACATTAAATTCCGCACATTCCAGATTTTCGTCATTCAGTTTCATCCGATCAATATTGGCTGGGATCTGATCACAATAGGCGTAAATCGTAGTTTTTTCGATTTCAGGATTTTCATGGTTGCTCAGAGGTGTAAGTAACCAACCACCATCAATGTCTTGAATCACAAAATAAGTTGTATGCTTCAGTTTTTGCGCGATCGCCTTGAGTACTGATGCAACCAATCTCACCGCGCTAGCAGTTTCCTCGTCGGGAGTATTTTCTACTAACAGAGTTACTTGGCGATCGAGATTTTGGTCTTTAGTTAACATCAACTTTAATTAGAATTATTCAAAAATAGGCTGAGTAGTCAGCGAAGGAGACGACTTAGACCCTTGGGATTGATCGCTTAAGTGCAGGTTTAATGGTTGGCAATTGTAGTGATTCCAATGTTTCAAAGAGAGCATCGCGCATAGTTGGCTCTGTCTCACGATTTAATAAAACTTGACAATAATCAGCGATCGCTTTTTCTTGGGCGGCGGGTAAGCGATTGTCATGGACATACTGATTAATTTGTTTGATGGCGATCAACCTTGCCAGATCATCAGTGACCGTCAGTTGGGCGATCAGTTGATCAAAATTATCCTGTTGACGTTGTACCCAGTTCATAAAGGTTTGACGTACTAAAATTGCACAAATCCCTAACGTTGAGATTAACTGCAAAATATTTACGGATGCTAACCAATGGTTAGCCTGGTTTGACCACACTGAGATTACGGTATAAGTCAAAAGCACAGTTACCGTGCCGCTAGCTACAGACAGGGGCAGATGTCGATAGGGGCTTTGTAGAAACTTCTGGATTCGCCATAAAATCAGATTCCAGTTCCAGTCTTGCATGGCATAGACCACAATCATCGCTAAAATGCCAGCACTAGTTGCAGCAATCAATTGCCAATTCCAAATCAGCAACATCACCAAAAAAATTACTAGCAACACCCAAACGGGAAAACCCTGTTCGCGTCCTAGTCCACGCCAAAGCGATCGCATCAAATACTGGTAGGTTTGACGTGACTGGTTTGGTTGCGCTTGATGTGATTGCGCTTGATTTGAAGATGTTGCTGTTGTTTGTTGCTCTTGAGAGCGGAAGTCTCTAACCACGATGTATCCATGAAGACTGTAATAGTAACTATACCAAAAGCCGAAGATCGCTGAGTAGAAATCTTTTATCGAGATTCTTTAGGGCGGCGAAGCCGCTAGAGAAATTGCTAGGGCGGCGAAGCCGCCCAATAATTTTGGGTTTTTATTTAGCTTGCTTTTTGTACATGTTTTGTAAGCTCAGCAAGCCCACACCACCTGTAACCAAAAACACCCCAAAAACCTGAATCATCTCTAACTTGTTGCCCAAAATCGTGAATGCCAAGAATGTCGTAAATACAGGACCACTAGCACTAACAATCGAAGCCTGAGCCGCCCCCATCAACTTCGTGCCGAAACTGGTAAGCAAATAACCGCCCAAAGTCGTCATCGAAATCAAGAAACACATGAAGATCAAAGAGCCATTTAAAGATATTGATCCCAATGTGAAGGGCAATGTGCCAAGGCATAGTAGCAAGATAATCGCAAAATTTATGGAAGTAAAGGAAACAGGATTGAGTTGCTTGAAACAAGCCTGCGAAGTGATGATATAGCCTGCAAAGGAAATACCCGAAAGTATCGCCGCCGTTACACCCCATGTGTCAGGCTTCAAAGACCCAAAGATGTTATAGGTCAACATGATCCCCACATAAATCACCGCAATCACAAACCAGCGCTCATTACTGGGGCGATCGCCAAATAGGAACCAAGCCATCAACACCGTCACGGTTGGGAAGATGAAAAATAGGGTCACAGCTAGCCCCGGTTTTAAAATCCCTAGAGCCACATAAATGAAGGCAAAGGAGCAAAACTGCAATAGGGCGCTAAAGGCGACACGCCAAAACAATAATCTACTGCTGGGGGTAAGCAATTTCTGAAAGTCTCGCCATACATCGACCCGAAAGATAACTTTTGCCACAATCCACATAATCGGTGTCGCAAAAGCCATGCGTAATAGCAACAAGACGAATGAGTTTGCCACACTAGGTTGAATTAGTCCGCCAAAATCAAGCGCTCCTAAAATATTAGATTTAAAGAAGATAATCCGTACCAAAATATTCTGAAAAGACAGAACTACGGAGGCTCCTAATACCAAAATAAACCCAAGCCACCACTCATTCAGACGTTTGGCTGGTTGAACTGGGGTTACTTCAGGTTCTGGCTCGTCAAAGGGTTGGGTGGGATCGCCCATATAAGGGCGAGTATCATTTTGCCGATATTGATCACTGTACTGATCGTTATACTGCCCCCTATACTGACCGCTATTGAATGTAGGAATCTGGATTTGGCTGTAATTCCCATTGCCATTAGTACTACCATTAAAATTACCGTTAGGGCTTGTAGCAGCAGTATTGCCATTCGTAGCGATCGCCTCTGTAAAACTAGGTGTCCCCGCAAAGTTTGCGCCCAGTGATGTTGGCAAACTGCCCCCGCCATAGCGATCGCCCGAAGATCGCCGTAAATATTCGTCAATGCGCTCAACTAAAGCGGACAGCATCAACTCACCCTGTTGTCGCTGATTGTACATCCGTTGCATTTGATCATCAATATCGCGCTGATAAGTATCAACATCACGCTGCAATGATTGAAATGTGGTGCGGATCGCATCATCGAGATTGAGCATTAGCTGCTCAAAATTTTGGGAATGATCGTTTAAAGCCTGTGAGTTGGTGACGATCACATCATTTTTAAGGTGATAGGTAATCGACTGAGCAAGCTGCTCAATCCATTGCTGGCGCTGAATTTCTTGTTGGTTCATGCCCTGCTGCGTAACCGTCAGCACCTCTAGCTCTTTACGTTGAGACTGAAGTCGTTGAATATCATCAGTCAGGGCATTTTTTTGGGCTTGTAAAATTAAAATTTCACGGCTGAGCTTGCCCAAGATATTTGCCCGCAAATCTGACAAATCCTTGGTGACTCCTGCAAGGGTCTGCTCATAGGAACTATTGCGAATATTATTGCTCTCCATTGAAGAAATCACCTCGTAACCATGCCATCTGAAATAACGCTAGGGACTAAGTTAGGCACTAATTTAATTGTTTGCGTCTAGTTTGCGAACGTTATAACACTAATTTGAGCATCTGACATATTTTGTTTTTTTCGGCAAAGCCTAAAAACTGAAAATATCTGAAAGTGTTGAGGCTGATTGAGTGACAAATCTTACTAACAAACGGGTAACAAACGGGCAAGATGCCCGTACCACAAGGATTTTGTTTTTGTGGGTCAGACATCTTGTCTGACATGGCTTTGAGATACTTTTGTTAATTAAGTGTTGAAATGGGCTTCGTCAATTGCTGCTTTTGGTATCTTAAAGATTCATGGCACACAGACATCTCATACAGAGGATAAAGTAAATGTTGACTGTTTATTTCACGATTGGTTTACCTGCTTCAGGTAAGTCCACTTGGGCAAAAAATAAAGTCGAGCAATCACCAAATACTATCAAGCGGGTCAATAAAGACGAATTGAGAGCCATGCTTGATAACTCTTACTTCTCTAAAGGCAATGAAAAATTTGTCTTAAATATTCAAGACATGATTATTAAAGAAGCTCTAGAAAACGGTAAGCATGTAATAGTCGATAATACTCACCTCGCGCCTAAGCATGAAGCGAGAATCAGGGAGCTAATCAAAGGGCTAGCAGTTTTAGAAATAGTCGATTTTCGGCATGTGTCCCTTGAGACTTGCATCGATCGCGATTTAAAGCGCTTTAACTCAGTGGGTGAGAAAGTAATTCGCGATATGTATAACCAATTCATTGCCCCTCCCAGAGCGCCTAAACCTGCATATAATCACGATTTACCTGATGTTGTTCTCTGTGATCTCGATGGCACGATTGCTTTAATCGGCGATCGCAGTCCCTATGATGCGGCTAAATGTGAACTGGATCTGGTGAATGAGCCAGTGCGATCTATTTTGCAAAATTCAGGCAAAGCGATCGTGTTTGTATCTGGTCGTGAGGATAAATTTAAGCCGCAGACTTTGGCGTGGTTAGCCAAGCACAATATTTCTTTTGATGGCTTGTATATGCGGCAGTCTGGAGATTCGCGCAAAGATAATATTGTTAAAAAAGAAATTTATGATGAGTTTATTCTTGATAAATATAATGTTGCTTTTGTGCTGGACGATCGCGATCAAGTAGTTAAGGTCTGGCGCGATTTAGGGTTGACTTGTTTACAGGTTGACTATGGGAATTTTTAGAGAGAAAGTCAATACACCTCATCATGATTACCAATATCGATAAGAACGATCACCTCTGTGTCAACACTGAAAATAATGCGACAATCATAACCGCAAGAACAAGACTGAAATCCTTCAAGCTTACCTCTAAGAGGATGCGTCCCTAAACTAGGTGCAAATACATCTAACTCCATCTGCTGAATCACATTCTCTATACGATTTCTTAGTTCAGGATTTCGCTTAACGTATCGTCGCAAAGCACGCCCAAACTTTGGCGAAAAAACAATCTTTCTCATGGATTAATCTGGCGAATCAATGATATTGCGTAACTGAGCGATCGCCTCTTTTGCTGTGTAAGATTTTAATTCTCCTGCCCGATACGCCGCTAGAGTCTCATATCCATTTTGAGCAATTTCTTCACGCCGCCGCTCGATCTGCCGATCTCGAATAATCTGTACCAAGATATCCTGTTGATCTGTCGGTAACTGTTCAACAATCTCTATTGCCGATGCAAGTGTAATCATTTATTTAGCTCATTTTTTAATCGTTTAGATTGGTTATAGCATCAAACAAAAAACAGGGGTTTATTCTTGTGATACAAAAGTTGTCATGATACAGTTCTGACGGGACACCGAAAAGGCGAAACATCAGACGGCAGCAATACTTAAACATGAACTGCCCTTACTTTTTTGTTTTTATCGATTAATCGATTCAATTCTTGCGGATAAACCCTGCTGCAAAAGACGTGACACCTGTGACTCCGCAACACTGCGATCGCTATAGGCTCCAATCTGCACCACCAACACCCCATTTAGTCGAGAAGCAAAGGAATTTGGCACAAGCTGACGAACTTGAGCTACAGAGTTGGGCGAGGAAACAGGAACCACCACCCGATATCGCGGCGGCGTTTGTGGAACCATACTGGTATTCGAGAGGGGCGCGATTTGGATTGGCTGATTGACGGGTTCACCACTAGGAGGGAAAGCTCTGACTGGACGTAAATTGGCAGTAATTTCAGGATTGGCAGGTATGGGTGAGTCAATCCGCTTTGGCTCAATTCTAATGATTACTGAGTTAACAGATTCGTACCAAAAAGAATTATTAATCTGATTAGTTCCATTAGTTTGAGTTGGAGCGAGATTCACATTTTGACTAGCAACCAGTTGTTCCTGAAGTTGTTGATTTATATTCGCAAAGCGATTAGTTGATAGAGTATTAGTTGGTGAAGCATTAGTTCGTGAAGCACTTGACGGAGGACTGGCGATAAGCCCATTAATAATTGAATTGTTTGGCGATCGCACATTTGATAATTGCAATTTTCCCTTGGCTCGTTTGATATCCAATTGATTACCAATCACCGCGATCGCATGAGAACTAACATTTTGCAAGTCAAAAGTTCCATTGCCGACAAAGGTATTGTTACCATCATCATTTGTTTTCCCTAAATCTGGATTCGCATTATCGGAAACTGTTAAACCATAATTACGATTATTGAGAATCATATTCCCGCGCAAAATCGGCTTGGCGCTAGCCTGAATTAGGATTCCATTTTGATTTTGGGTAAAAGTATTTTCAGTAATTTGCGGAGTCGCTTCTTGACGAATACTCATGCCAAAGGTCGTTTGCTGAAAGAGATTACTGCGAATTTCAGGGCTAGCAGTACCTTCGATCGCTAAGCCACTTGTACCATTGCGAAAAAATTGATTTGCCGAAACAAGCGCTGTTGATTTACCCGTGATTAACATCCCGTCTTGGTGATTATCCAGCAAAGTATTATTGACGATCGCAGGGCTGGCATTCTCAACCCATAATCCATAACCTCTAGAGTTGGGATTGGTTACGGTCACGCCCCGCAGTTCACTACGATCCGCAAGGGCGATCGCCACATTCTGGGTCAACCTTGATATTGACAATAAAGTTCCCCCACCGACAATAGCAATTCCTCTGCCTTTATCCGCCTCATTGCCACGCAATGTCACATTTGAACGTAAGCGAATGGGAAACTGCTCGCCTGAGTTACTGCTATAAACACCATTGGCTAGTTGAATAATTGTGGTTGCTTCAGGTTGAGCGCGACTAATTGCATAGCTAATGGTTTTAAATGGGGCATTACTACTACCTTGATCGGGGCGATCGCTACCTGTTTGAGGATTTACATAAATGATATTTTGAGGTTCTGAGGTTTGGGGTAAAGTTTGAGCGATCGCTGGTATGGCTGTGATGACAGAGGAAAAGGCGATCGGCATCAAGATCGGCATCAAATAAACCAAACCCTGAAATCTTTTGAATATGCCCATTATGTTAAATACCCGTTTCAAAACCATGCTTCAGCATCATAAACTACCCTAAGTTTATTGCCATTGCAAGACAAGTCTCTAAAAAACCTTACCGCGCTGGGCTTCAGAGTCAATAGGCTTAATCAAATAGACCAGTAAGATTTGCCAGAAAATCGCAACGAAGAAAGGTAACTTTTGCAGCTTCTTGATGAATTCAGGGCGATCGCTACTATCAATTGCCATCAGTTTGACATTGTAATCAACACATTTCTCTAATCTAGGGAAAAAGTCGGGATGGTTGGTATCCAACACCGCAGGGAAGGCACTAAGGGCGGTTCTATTGGTATTGATCACAACTTGTTTATTGTACTCACGTGCATCCAAGCCAATCGACTTATAGAAATCAGCCCGTTCAAATACCGTCAGCGTATGGGTTGCAAACACTGTCAACAAAAAGAACCGCGCCCATAGTTTCGCTTGCCATGTTCCCCATAAAGCTGGCTGCGATCGCAACAGCACTTTAAAGAAATCGCCATGACGGTTCTCATCTTGACACCAGCTTTCAAAATACTGGAAGAGCGGATAAAATTGATTTTCGGGATGAGCTTGTAAATGGTAATGCACTAAAATATAGCGCCAGTAGCCAATTTTCTCGGATAGATAAACGGAATAGATTACCCATTCTGGTTTAAAGAAGGTATAACTGCGTTTTTTGGTCATATTCACCAAGTCCAACGACAGATTGAAATCCTTCATCGCCTTGTTCAAAAATCCTGCGTGACGCGCTTCATCCCTTGCCATCAAGTTAAAGGCTTCGGCTAACAGGGGACTGCGATCGCTGAGTTGACGCGACAGTTCTTTAAATAGCAGAAATCCCGAAAATTCGGAAGTACAGGAACGCTCTAGGAAATCAATAAAAGCGGCGCGGGTTTCACCGTCAATATGCTCCCAAGACTGTTTAAAGTCGTCATTGCGTTTGTAATGATTGCGGTTGTAATCAACGCGAAGCTCTTCCACAACGGCTTCTAGTTCTGCTTGTTGCGATGAAACATCCATCTTCGCAACCTTGTCATAGTCGGTGGTATAAAATCTGGGTGTTAATAATGTCTCTTTGACGGGAACTTTGATACCTTCACGGAGAAGTTCGGGTTCGGGCTTGGATTGAATTGTGACCATTGTAGTAGTTAGTTATAGGGTTTTTTATAAAATTAGAGATTCTGAAAGAATTTAATCATTTTTCGATCTTCGCCCTTGATGTGTTGCGCCAACCAGTCCATGAGAAATTGGGTGATGTCGATGGTTACGGTATGACAATCGCGAATTTGGATTAGTAAACTATTGACCGTAGCTAGGAGGCGATCGTGGGTCTGCTTATGGCGATTGTAGTCGGGATAGTTTACTGCCATCATCAAAGCTTCTTCCGTTTGAAAATGCTCAATGGTGTGATTCGCAAGACCTTCTAGAAGCTCTTGGAGAACGGTAATATTCGCCCCAGTGACGACAGCATCATGGAGAGTATTGACAAGCTCAAAGATTTGCTGATGTTGTCCATCAACCTGTGAGTTGCCCGTAACATATTCTTCTTGCCAACAGGCGATCGGTTTAGTCAAAATAAGTGTCATGTATTTAGCTTAGTGATAGAGACGCTGAAAGAATAATTTCGGCATAGGGTAATTCATGAATTGCCCCTACGCGATCAAATAGCCTTTGAGAACTTGCCAGTATCATTTTTAGTGAGATAGGAATCAAACACCGAAGCAATATTGCGAATTAGCAACCTTCCCGCAGGAGTAACTTCAATGTGATCTGGTTCCAGTGCAATTAGCCCATCAGCCTCTAACTGACGCAGTTTTAGGCGTTCGGGAGCAAAATATTTACCAAAATCACGATCGCAGGTTAAGTGATATTTGCTTTCAATCTCTTCTTGAGAAAGTTCAAATTGACACATCAGTTCCATAATGATCGATCGCCGCAAAATATCATCGGCATTGAGAGTGACACCGCGCTCAATCGGTAATTCCCTTGCATCGATCGCCTTATAAAAATCCTGCAAACCCTTATGATTCTGGGTATAGACATTTTGCAACATACTGATGGAAGTCATGCCAAAGCCTAAAAGATCGGATTCGGGTTTGGTGGTATATCCTTGGAAATTACGGTGTAAATTGCCCTCACGTTGAGCGATCGCCAATTCATCATTGGGTTTGGCAAAATGATCCATGCCGATAAACACATAGCCATGTTTAGTTAAGGTTTCAATCGTCATTTCCATAATTTGCAATTTCGCTTCAGGAGAAGGCAAAGTGGCAGGATCGATCTTCTTCTTCTGTAATGGTTTCAACCAAGGCACATAGGCAAAGTTAAATACCGCAATGCGATCGGGATTGAGTGCGATCGTTTTGGCAAGGGTTTCGCGAAAGGTTTCTAGAGTTTGATAGGGCAGTCCATAGATTAAATCAACATTTACGCCTTCAAATCCCACTTCACGCATCCATTCCATGCCCTGAAATAGCATTTCTTCAGGTTGAATGCGATTAACCGCTTCTTGCACCTTGGGATTAAAATCCTGAATGCCAAAACTAATGCGATTAAAGCCAAGATTTCTCAAACCTTGCAAATATTCCTTAGTCAGCGATCGCGGATTTACTTCGATCGAGATTTCGGCATCGGCGGCAAAGGTAAAATGCTTTTGCAGACTTTGCCATAGGCGTTCCGCTTGATCAAAGGAAAAATAATTGGGAGTACCACCGCCCCAATGCATTTGTTGGACTAAGCGATCGCGATCCACTGTTGCTGCAACCTGTTCGATATGGCGAATCAAGTAACCCAAATAGGGTTCCGCAATTTCCTTGCGATTACTAATGACGGTATTGCAACCGCAAAAATAACAGGGTTCGTCACAAAAGGGAATATGGGCATAGAGTGACAGGGGCGTTTTTTGGAGATTCCCTGCGGCGATCGCACCCCGAAAATCTATCTCTGCAAATTCTTCCTTTAGCTCGGTCGCTGGTGGGTAACTGGTGTAGCGAGGTACGGGCTGATTATATTTATGTAATAAATTGATATCAAATTTAACTGTTTGTACGGCGGTAGTCATTCACTCAATTCCTTTTTATATTTGTCTAGATCCCCAAGGTTGGTGGCTGGCACGGGGGCGCAGCCCCTACAAAACATGAATTCTCAGGTAGGGGCAATGCCCCAGTGCTTGCCCTGTTACGCTAGCAGCAAGAGATTCATCATCTACGTTCCACGTAACATCAGTTCTTAAATGGACTCTAAGCTGCTTGACCGTGATGACCATGATGATGCGTGGTGCTGCCGACACGATCCTGCTTGGTCAGTAGCGCAAAAACATGGGGATCGACTACGGCTCTGACATCAGCTTCTAGCTCATCAACCACATTTCGATTGAGCGTAAAGGCATAGTTCGCTTCTTCCACAACTCTCAAAACCGTTTCTTCATCTAGAGATAGAGAATCCAAAGCTTGACGATACTTCTCTTTGAACTCTCGCTTGGCTTCTATAGTGGGCAACTGCTCGAATTCATAAAAAGTCGTACCACGATCGCTTGGCAAATCCAAAGCCGAACGAATAATATGTTTTAAAGCTTGACCGCCCGACAAATCGCCCATATAGCGGGTGTAGGAGTGAGCAATTAGCAATTCAGGACTGGTGTTAGAAATTTCCAGAAGGCGATCGACGTAAACCTGTCCAGCTTTCAGAGGGATGAGTTCTGAGCGCCAATCATCACCATAATAGAAAGCTAAATCTTGTTCCAAATTGGCTTGGCGATCGAGTTCGGCGAAATACATTTTGCCGATGATGGGATGATTGGCATGGCGATTAAATTCTGCTTCGAGCGTACTGTAAACAAGATAGAGATTTGCCAATAATTTCCTGAAAGGAACAATTTCCACAATTCCCTTGAGAAAGCATTTCATAAATGCGGTATTCTCGGCAGCAGTATGGGATTTTTGCGTACCTTCGCGTAGACGGGTAGCTAGGTGACTCATCAGTATTTCCACGAAACTTAATGAGCGTCATCCTATGGCTTATACCCATATACAAGGTCAAGTTAAATTTTGTAACCAAATAAACAAGCGATCGCTATTTACCGAGATAGCCCGTGCTGGATCTATATAAAGAGTAAAATAGGGGGCAGACGTTAGGGAAAAATTTTAATGAGCGATCGCTTAGTTCGGGCTACTGCTGCCAACGGTAGAGTCAGGGTTGTGGGTGTAAATATCACCGATTCTTTAAATGAAGCCTATCGCCGCCATCGCTTATCGCCAGTAGCGATCGCGGCTTTGGGTAGAGCCATGAGTGCGAGTTTGCTGCTCACATCAAATATGAAACAGCCACAAGCTAGGGTCAATGTACGAATCGCTGGCGATGGTGGGTTAGGGCTAGTTTATGCCGATGCTGGCTTTAATGGCACTGTACGTGGTTTTATCTCCCATCCCCTGTTTGATGTGCCGAAACTTGCTGACGGTGATCAAGATGTTGGCAAAGCGATCGGCGCTACAGGACTAATGAAGGTTTTGCGTGATGTCGGCTATGGCGAACCCCATAGCAGCACTGTCGAATTAATTTCAGGCAACATCGCCGATGATGTGTCATGGTTTCTGGCGACATCTGAACAAACCTACTCCAAATTAATTCTTACGGAAATACTTACAGATACTGAAAGCGATCAATTACCCGTAAAGTTTGCCGCAGGACTGTTATTGCAAATCATGCCAAAAGCCGCATTAAGAGCCGCCAAAACAGCGAATCTATCCCAAGAAGATCTGCTAAAACAATTGGAAGCCAAGAGCGATATCACTAAATTCAAGGATTTGCTAGCAGAAGGCAAGGCGATCGAGGATGTGATGCTTGAGCTTTTTGCGGACATGGAGATTGATATATTACCCTTGACCAAAGATGTTCGCTTTTACTGCCCTTGCACACTCGATCGCATGTTAGCGGCGATCAAAATGTTTGGTGAAGAAGACCTGCGATCGATGATCAATGAGGATCATGGCGCTGAGGCTACTTGTCATTTTTGTGGTGAGGTTTATCACGCTACCACCGAGCAGTTAAATGATTTGTTGACAGAGTTGCGAGTTGAAGCAAAAGCTTAAGTTTTATCCAAAAATCACCCTTTACAAAACCTATGACAGTTAACGCACAGATCGGCATTATTGGCGGCAGTGGACTTTATAAAATGTCCGCCCTCACCGATATTCAAGAAATTAGCATCGATACACCTTTCGGTAAAACATCCGATATATTTATCTATGGCAAATTATCAGGAACTCCCGTAGTCTTTTTAGCCAGACATGGGCGATCGCACCATCTTCTCCCCACCGAAGTTCCCTATCGCGCTAATGTCTATGCCATGAAAAGCTTGGGCGTGGAATATATCATCTCCGCTTCGGCAGTTGGTTCGTTACAAGAATATGCCAGACCGCTTGATATCGTCCTTCCCGATCAATTTATCGATCGCACCGTCAGCCGCACATCCACATTTTTTGGTGAAGGGATCGTCGCTCACGTTGCCTTTGCCGAGCCAATTTGTAAATCTTTGCTATCAGTGTTAGCCTCATCTGCGGAAATGGTCGATTTGGGGCGCAGCAAGGTACATAAAGGTGGGATTTATGTCTGTATGGAGGGACCTGCTTTCTCTACCAAGGCGGAATCGATCCTGCATCGGAGTTGGGGCGCAAAGGTGATTGGCATGACCAATGTTACTGAAGCCAAGCTCGCCCGTGAAGCCGAAATTTCCTACGCGACTCTAGCACTTGTCACCGATTACGACTGTTGGCATGAGGAGCATGAGAGCGTCACCGTGGAAATGATTGTCCAGAATTTACAGAAAAACGCTTTGAATGCCCAAGCAGTAATTCAAAATGCAGTCGCCAAAATTGCGGCGAATCCCCCTAAATCCGAGGCGCACCATGCCCTCAAAACTTCGATCCTGACCGATCTAAGTAAAGTGTCTGACGCAAGCCGCGATCGGCTGAAAGTTATTTTGCAAAAATATCTTTAATTAGTCGCCCCCTAGCCCCCAATTCTGGGGGAACAAGAAAAGAGAATTCTTTCAAAGTCCCCCAGAATTGGGGATTTAGGGGGCTTAGAGCAATCGAAACCTAGACAGTTAGACTTGTGTGTACACGGCAGCTTGAAAAGGGGGGAGAATCAGCAATCAGCTAGAGTTAGTTGAGAGAGGTATAATTTTTGTGGGTGATTACTTTAGTTGGGTGTAACTATGACAAAAATAGGCGAGAAAGGACTAAACGCTCAAGACATCAAAGAAAGAGATAGCTTGAGCGATCAACTTGAAAAAGCTTTTAGTGAGGTTGAACAGTCCATCAACAAATACCAACAAAGGGTTGACGAGATTAATGGCTGGCTTATTGAGATGAGAGAAAAGTTTCAAGCTTACTATGATGATCGCTCAGGAAATTGGCAACAAAGCAAAGATGGCGGGTCTTCTGTGTATGATGAATCTTTTAAAAACGACTGGGATAACTTTAGGTATCTAGAAGGATTTGAAGATCAGGAAGAAATGCGTGATTTACTGGAAACTTGGGTGTCAGATTTAAAAAAATTGCCTAAGCGTCCTGATCGCCGAACAAAAGCAACCCCACTATTCACAAGAAAACTTTAGAAAAGCACAACTGGCAAGCTGTAACTTTTGTCGAGTCTGCGCTCACCCAAATCAAAACCTGCCAGAAATAAGCAGTTCAGAAATGTGATGATCGTGCTACTCCGCACTATAGCTTTTCAGGAGTAGCAAAATATTTAATTGGATCAGTAGTTAAATCCGAACAAGTCAAAAAAACATATTTGCGATTAATATATGGTTTTCACAATTTCGCCACCCGAAGCTAATTTATCCACTCTGCAACCTAGCAATATCGTTAAAGATGGCGAAAATCGAGTTGCTCTCACAGGAATTAGTTGGATAGCCTATCAACAAATTCTCCATGCTCTCCCACAAAGTCGCGCTGCAAGGTTAACCTACGATCGCGGAATCCTAGAAATTACAAACTCATCACAAACCCATGAATTTTCAAGATGCTTAATCGAGCGTTTTATTAGAATTTTAGTGCTTGAAATGGGGATGAAACTCAAAACAATGGGTTCGACCACGATGGATTTTGAAAATTTGCAGCGCGGTGCTGAACCAGATTGTGCCTATTACATTCAAAACCAGCCTAACGTTGCAGGAAAAACCGTTGATTTTAGCCAAGATCCACCACCAGATCTCGTTGTGGAAGTGGATATCACTCATACAGACATTAATAAAAATAAGCTTTATGCGAGTATGGGTGTGCGTGAGTTTTGGCGTTATAACGGTCAGGAATTAAAGATTTATACATTGGAAGAGACGAATCAAGAAATGCGTTATCAGGAATGCGATCGCAGTCCTACTTTTCCTTGGATGCAGAAGGAATATCTCTATAATTTTCTAGCAGAAGCTCGACAAGATGAAATTGCCGCCGAACTAAAATTTCGCGCTTTTGTGAAAGAGAAACTAGGTGAAGGGAAAAAATAAAGCGTGACCCAGATATTTACCACGATAGCCTCTTTGCGTAACTACCTAAAATCAAAGGGAACCATCGCCCAAACCTCCGTGGGACTTGTCCCAACTATGGGAGCTTTGCATATTGGGCATTTGAGTTTGTTCGATCGCGCTCGTGCGGAAAATACTTACGTTGTTGTGAGTATATTTGTGAATCCGCTCCAATTTGGTAAGGGTGAAGATTTTGAGAAATATCCCCGCACGTTAGAAAGCGATCGCCAGATTTGTGAGACTGCGGGTGTAGATGCAATTTTTGCGCCGAGCGCTGAGGAAATTGGCGTAAATGATCCTAATGTGACCCAAGTAATCCCACCGCCCGAAATGGTGAATATGATGTGTGGGCGATCGCGTATTGGGCATTTTCAGGGTGTAGCGACAATCGTGACTAAGCTCTTAAATATCGTGCAGCCAGATCGCGCTTATTTCGGTGAAAAAGATGGTCAACAACTAGCAATTATTCGCCGCTTAGTTAATGATTTGAATCTGCCTGTCGAGATTGTTGGCTGTCCCACATTCCGTGAATTGAGTGGATTAGCCTATAGTTCTCGCAATCAATATCTCTCAGAGAGCGATCGCCTGCTTGCGCCCCATCTTTATCAAAGCTTGTTAAAAGGCAAACAAATTTTTTCCCAAGATAGCTCTCAAGATTGCGCCCAAATTTCATCATCAGCGATCCTTGCCGCTTCTCGTGATTATTTGTCTAAGCTACCTGCGATCGCCCTAGAATATATTGAGTTGGTTGATGTCAAAACCATGCAACCATGCCATACAATTACCTCTAGTTCCGAGTTAATGTTGGCGATCGCCGCTCGAATTGGAAATACACGTTTGATCGATAATATTTTGCTAAGTCAGACCATCACCCCTAGAAAACCAATCATCGCCATTGATGGTCCCGCAGGAGCAGGTAAATCCACGGTGACAAAACTGGTTGCCAATAAGTTAGGTTTATTATTTTTAGATACGGGAGCCATGTACCGCAGCGTCACTCTGGCGGTGTTGCGAGAAGGAATTGATTTAAACGATCACCAAAAAGTGGAAGCGATCGCCAGTAAATCGCAAATTCAACTTTTTGCCAATGCGATCGTAGGGCAGCCCATGCAAGTCTTCCTCAATGGCGAAGATATTACTACCGCGATCCGTCAGCCCGAAGTTACCGCGAATGTATCAGCGATCGCCGCCCAATCTGCTGTACGCGAAATTTTGGTCAAACAACAGCAAATCATTGGTCAATCAGGCGGTGTAGTCATGGAGGGGCGCGATATTGGAACTCATGTATTTCCCGATGCAGAGGTGAAAATCTTTTTAACTGCTTCAGCATCGGAACGCGCTAAGCGCCGTCATGCCGATCTGATTGCCCAAGGTCAAGTTGCCCCCGATCTCGCCACCTTGGAGAAAGAAATTAGCGAACGAGATCGGCAGGATTCCACCCGCGCCCATGCCCCTTTAACTCAAGCGGAAGATGCAGTTTTAGTGAATACCGATGGTCTAACCATAGAAGAAGTGGTAGATGTGATTGTGAATTTATATCAAAGCAAAAATAAAAAGTAAAAAATAAAAATGAAAAACCTGTTATCAATTACCAATCGCAAATTATCAATCACCAAATTATTTCTATTTGCTATTTCACTTGTAGCGATCGCTGCTAGCTCTTTATCCGCAACTCAGGCTCAAAATGCGAATACGGCTCTCACAATTCGCGCTGATGTCCAAGAGGCAAACTCGATTACGGGTGTAGTCACAGCTACGGGTAATGTAAAAATGACCTATCCTGCGCGACAAATTGATGCGATCGCTGAGCAAGCTCAATATTTTTCCAAGGAACAGCGTGTAGTTTTGACAGGCAATGTTGTAGTTACGCAAGAGGGTGTAAATAGCATCAAGGCGCAAACAATCACCTATCTTGTGAGTGAAGGCAAATTTCTGGCGGCTCCTCAAGATAATCAACAGGTAGAAACAATTTACATTGTGCCAGATCGTGAACTGGCGACTACTCCCGCCACATCCGCCTCACCGATCGAGCAAATTAAACCTGCATTCAAAAAACAGCGCGTCAGTCCTCCGACCACTCCAAATATTCCTTAGATTTATGCAAAAAAATATCACAGTCTATTCAAGAAATTCCATTGATTCATCCAAGTAGCTTTTGTGACCGCTTTAATCAGTTCGATCAAATCAGTCTCACAGGTAAACTTAACTCCATATTGTTGAGTAACAGTATTAATAACTGATTCAACATCATCTTTACGCATTAACCAACAATAATTACCTGTTTCTAAAGTGTTCTGTAAATTTCTTCTGACTAAATTAGTTAGTTGAATATCGCTCTGTGGAATAATCGATGGCTTACCAAATAAACTATTTGTTTTTTCCCTAATACCTCTATACCTTTGAGCCTCTTCTTCAATAAATTTCTCAGTATATTTTGCTTGCAATGCTAAATGAGTTTTGGCATATTCAGTTTGCAGGGATATCAATAATTCATTTCTATCAATTTCGCTATTAGTTTTAATTTCTAGCCATTGACTAATTAGAGAAGATAATAATTCTAAATCCTCAAAAATAGTAGCCTCAAATGTATAAGCTTCCCAACTAAATACATCTAGTTGATATTTCTCTTTAAATTTAATAATAATTGCCTCTTGATGAGCATGAGTAAGATAATCCTTGTCAATCACCACACAGGATTTTTGCCACAGATTTTGACCATTTTTAATCGTAGAAAATACAGTTTTATAGGCAAGTATATTTTCAAATACTTCACTAATGCCTCCCAACACCCAAAACATATATCGCTTTCTAATCCCCAATTGCTGTTTGAGTAATACGTTTAGATATCGAGCATCATCTTCACCTTCGACAAAAATTAAGCGATCGCATTCTATAGCATTAATAAAATCTAATCCCGTTATTTCACCAACTGTGCGAATAATCGGATTAATTAAGGATGGGTAAATCCCCTTAAACCGTGGTTGTAATCTCTCGATTTCAGTTTCATTGATCGGGTGATATTCACCGATAGATTTACCATCTAAATGAAATAGTTGTTCGACAGGAACTGAACGGATAAAAGATTCATTATGAGTAGAAATAATGATTTGAGTATTGCTAGCAAATCTACTAATTATTTCGATTAAACGTTTTTGTATGTCTCTATGAATATAGCTGTCTGGCTCATCAAGCATAACTAATCGAATTTCTTTACCTTCCAATTCTACAAGATAGAAATTAACCAGTATTTCAATTAATTGTAATGTGCCACTACCTAACAATGAAATATCTTTCCAATTTTCATTGGATTGGATCTTATACTTGACGATTATTCTTTCTTTTAAATTGTCAAAATTAAACTCAAAGAATATTAAGTTTTGAAGGATGTATGCTAAATCTCTTTGAAATAGATCTAAGGTTACTCGAAATCTAGAAATTTGATATAGTCTATTTCTAATTACTGAGCCAGATTTATGCTCTATACAAGCTTGTTCAACTTCAGGTAGAGATCTATAAATTTCTACTGGAGATACAGTTGATATTGGGGAAGCATAGTAAATGCTAAACGGATTAGGGGATAAGCTAAAAAATGAATTAAATTTTTTAAAGTCAAAATTTGTGTAGTCGTTTAATACTATTTTGTAATCTTCATCTAATTTACTAATATTAAATTTAATCTCAAGAAGATCATTATTGCTATCACAAAATGTTACCCCTAAACTTATTTCCTCTTCAGACTGGCATTCATAAAAAATATCTTCATAGTTGATACGAATACTCTTAAATTGGGAACCTATCGGGAAAGAGTCTGAGAAAACATCTTCCATAATTCCTAATATCCAATCTCCTTGTTGATAGTTACTTCGACTTTTATTCGCCTGAGTTAGGAGTTTAGTAAAGCATTCATACCATAGAGACAGAGCTTCAAGAATTGTTGTCTTGCCAGAATTATTTTTCCCTGTCAATATATTGACATCTTGATTAAAATATATAGTTACGTCTTGAAATGATTTAAAGTTTTGGACTTGAAATTTTTGAACAAACATAATTATATAAATTAATTATTGTTAGGCAAACAAATTCATTCTAGTGCTAATTTGGGCTAGAAGTGGGGCTTGGTGAACTCGTAGGATTATCGCCAGAATTTGGCAAGACAGTCGGAGGAGTGGAATCTTTAGGTAATGGCTGAGTTTGGGCGGGAACTGTCTGTGCTGGTTTGGGTTGTGGTTTCGGTGTGGGGATAAAATATAAAACTGTGGCGGCGATCGCTAAACTGATTACCCCACCGATCGCTGGCAACGCCTGATTAGTTAACCCAGACTGCGATCGATAATCAGCAATCTCCTTGACTAACTTGATTTCTGGCAAAGTTGTAGGATCACAACAAAGACGATCTAAACCCTCCATTAGATCAAACAGTTGAATCGTACTCAGATGAACCTGCATCTCTTTGGGATTATTGGCATCTGCCTCATTGATCGATATTGACAGTAAATGTAAGTATTGACTTTCTGGCTTTAAACTTACCCGCGCTTCAGGAATTGTTAAAGCTGTATTTGTCTTCAGCGCTTGAGTATAAGCCCCAACTACCTTGACTAGCGCGGTCAATAGCTCTAGTCCGCCCACAATCGGTTCTGGGTGATGATTGAAGCGACAACCAAAACTGGTCAAAATCGATAAAACATCGCCACTTGTACTAATACCCTCGATCAATAGGGTACAACTCGGTAAACTATAGGTACGCTGCAACATTAAGCGATCGCTCCATCAAACAGACTATGCCACAAACGATATTCACCAGCTACACCACTGCATAGCAATAATCTGGTTAGCATCTGCAATGCCAACTCACGAATTTCTTCTTTATTCAGGGGAGACGGCGATCTCATCCGTCCAATATACAAAGATATAAAGCGATCAATATAATTTTCTAAATAGGCTTGATTTTGCTGCAAACCTAACATTTCGATCTTGCCGTCTACAGCTTGCTGATGGGTACTAATCAACAGTCGCAGTCCCGCATCTAGCTGTTTGGCTAAGGTGCAAACAATTTTTACCAAGGCTTTTAACTCATCCCAAGTTAAACTTACCCTTTGATAATTGCGTCTAAGGGGGTTTGTATTACGCAGTCGCCAAAAAGCAACACGACTTGGAATCGTCTTTTGTAAACTTAACTGTTCGATCAAGACTAGCATGACCTCAACTGCCTCTAAATCCAGCGCCTCGATCGCTAGCAGCAGATGATCAATATCCATGCGGACGCTGCGGGGACAACCCCTAACAAAATCTTTCGGCACGGTTAAATCGAGGTTTGTCGGAGCAGAGATGTTTAACTGCATAATTCGCAGTGAATTTCAACCTAATACAGTTTACTCAATGGCAAGTTTACCCAGAAATTTGGCATTCAGCTACAAGTACCTTATATAAGCCTTATATAATTAAGATAAAGAATACAAGAAAGCCCGTAGCTGATTGCTTTAGCTAGGCTTAAGCTTGGCGTGAGTAGTACTCAATAACCAGCAGTTCGTTTACTTGCAAAGCGACCCATTCGCGTTCAACAACACCATTGACCTTGCCAGTCATCTTCGCCTTATCAAATTCCAAGTGGCTAGGAATGTTTGACAAACCGGGGAATTCAAGGTTGCGCTCGACAATCTTGCGAGACTTTTCGTTATCTTTAACGCTAATTACTTCACCAGGGCGGCAGCCATAACTAGGGATAGTCACGCTTTTACCATTGATGGTGATATGTCCGTGATTTACCAGTTGACGTGCGGCAGGGATCGTTGGTGCAAATCCCATACGGAAAACTGTATTGTCTAGGCGCATTTCTAGCAATTGTAGCAATACCAAGCCCGTAGAACCCTTGACTCTTCTGGCTCGACGCACATAGCGCAACATTTGAGTCTCAGTGAGACCATAGTTAAAACGTAACTTTTGCTTTTCTTCGAGACGAACAGCATACTCAGAACGCTTTTTGCGATCTTGACCATGTTGTCCAGGTGGATAAGCGTGCTTAGGTTGCTTGCGACTTAGACCAGGAAGCTCTCCGAGTCTCCTGACGATTCTGAGGCGCGGACCTCTATAACGGGACATAGCTCCTTCCTTATTACTGTTGAAAACTTGACAGCCTATCTAGTATATGACAAGTTGGCTAAAAAGCTAGACAAATTTTGGTGTAAATATTTATAGCGATTTAATTTATCACCAAATTTAGAGAAATTTCTCTAGGCTCTAAGTGTAACGCGATCGCTCGATCCGTAAAGCCTCTGTTGCGCGTTCAACCTCCATCTCTAGCTGCGACAAGCAAGTATGAATTAAGCTCACATTATCGGCTTTTACGGCTGCCTCCAATCGGCGACATTCCTGTGACAGTATTAATGCGCCCACATAATCGCTACTGGATCGCAAAGAATTTAATGATTGTAAAATTTGCGCTCGATCTTTGATTGTGATCGCCCTATCGATTTCCCACAATAAATTTGGTGCATCTTGTAAATATGTATCAATCACATTTATCAAAAATTCAATCGCCTTTTGACCATTGCCCGCAAGCATCAAAATGGTTTCTATGAATTGTGGCTCAATCACGGGATCGAGATCATTCGGGGCGACATCTAAATAAACTGATGGCGACGAATCTTCTAGAGTATTGCTAGCTGTAGCGATCGCATCTTCTGTAAATTCTTCGGATTGATCATCTAGCTCCCATTCTTCCGTTGGCTCTTCAACCAATTCGAGGTTCTTATCTTCTTCTGGAACAATAACTAATATTTCTTCAGGAATATCTTCGGGTTGAATATCTTCGGGTTCAATATCTGATAAATCAGCATGAGAATCTGGAACTAAAAATGTTTGGGTTAGTGAATTTTGATCGATTAGGAAATATTCATCAGGCTGCTCTAAAGTATCAAATAGGTCTTGGCTTGGCGTTTCTATAATTTCTAACTCCTCTTCTGACTGGCTAGGTTCTTCATCCTTTATATTCTGCTCTTCTTGATCAATCTCTAGATGCTCTGTATTTAACTGAAGATTAGAAGATTCACGATCAGAAATTATGGAATTATTTTGAACGTCATTATCGACTAAATAATGAAGAACTGTATCGATGATAGATTCAGGGATTAGTTCAGGAATTGGTTCAGGAATATCTTCATGCTTAGTTTCTGGAATAGCTTCAGGATTGGATTCGATAACTGGTACTGTTGAAACTAGTATTGGTGAATTGATTTGCTCTATAACCTCATCTACAGCAATCTCACTTATATGGGCTTCACTTATATAATCTTCATTTACTTCGGCTTTAGCAATTTCAGCGTCAGCAATTTCCTTAACTGTTTGCTGTAAATTATTCACCTCAAGTTGCAATACTTGCAAATCATGGGCTAGTCTCTGAGACTGTTGGCGCAGATTTGTCAAGGCGATCGCTATGCCAATTTGTGCAGAAATCAACGCTAAAGAGGTGCGATCAACCTCCGACCAACCATGATAGTTACTACCATGAAAAGCAATAATTGTTCCCCAAAGTTCTTGCCCCGCATAGATTTTATTGGCAGCATAGGAGGCGATGCCAATTTGTTCTAGTAAATTAATGCTGTGAGTCGAAAGACTGGAATTGGTAATGCTGTTAAATATCTGAACTGAGTCTTCGATTTGAGTAGATTCGATGATGTGGCGAGTTAGTGAATGCTGTCTTTCAGGCATTTCTGCAAGTGATGTTACTCCTGTGGCGATCGCATCAGTGATAAATTCACCTAACCCATCAGGATAGTGGCGGAAAATTGCCACGCGATCTACTTGCAATAATTTTTGTGCAGATTGGACGGCGATCTGTAAAACCAGATCCAATGATGGCGATCGCTGCATAGCTTCGGCAAGCTGAGCCAGCGCTTTTTCTCGCGCAATAATATTACTGAAAGCGTCTGTTCCCTGTGCCTCAGATGTGGCTAGGAGTTTGGCGGACTGTGCTTCCCAGCTAAGTTGATGGACGCGCTCTTGCTGCACCAAAATCGCTTTGAGGTGTTCATAGGCGGCGCGATCGCGGCAGAGATGTCGGATTTGGTCTAAGAGGGTAGAATCCATAGGTGTAAATGACTATCCTCGATGGTATCCCAGTATTATCTAGAAAGGTTTTTAAATCTAGACTCGATTGATCTTAATTCACCTACTTTCGCGCTCGCATCAGACACAAAGCGTAACTTTTGGGCGTATTTCTGGGTTTTATGTCTTAATAGCTATAGTGGATTTTTTTAAACACTAGGTTAGAAATATGGCGCGTTATACCCTTGCCCAGAGTCCCGAAGTTGTCTTGACCGTTGCTGGCAAAGATTCGCCAAAAGCACGCGAAAAGGCAATGATCGAACTGATGGAATTAATGGACTCAGGCAAACTCGATACCGATCTTGCTGATGGCTTTAGTCCCGACCAATTTATAGAAGTGAGAGAACTTTCCATGTCTGAAGATCGCGAAGATCCAATTACCCAAGCTGTGCAAGTCTTAAATAATCTTGCCACCTTAAAAATTAAAGTGCAGGAGTTGCGCTCGGATGCGATGCAAGTGCGATCGCAGATCGACATTTTGTTTAGTGATGAGATCGTCTCTGAGGAACAAATCAATAGCATCAAGGAGGGTTTTAAAACCCTTAAAAGTTTTGCTCAGCTAAACATGAAATTTCTGGATGCGCGATCGCAAGCCGAAAATGCCCGTCAAGTTCTTGATGAAGCATTAAAGTCTCCTAACTCAGAAGTCAAAACCCCGATTGAGAATGTAACTACTCCTGTTACTGAATCTATTGCCGAGCCTATTACTGAATCTGTTACCGAACCAGTGGTAAGTGTTGAGAGCGAGGATGCAGAAGCAGTTGCATTAGAAAATGTAACTGAAGTTGAAGATGCGATCGAGGAAATTCCTATGAATAAGTCAACCAAGAAAAAATAATTGTTATAAACATAAGGCAGCGCAGAGCGCTGCTTTATGTTTTGTCAGTGTTAAGATCTGGCTGATCAACCAATAGTCGAAATATTTCAACGTAACGAACAGGGGCAATGGGTGTTTTTTGAATATGGTTTAAGCGATCGCCTATTTCTAAAGTCGGTAAATGCGGAAGTATCCGTTAGTGACTTATATCGACAAATTCAATTCGAGACTGTTCTAGACGCTGATTTGTGATACTTGATGTCGGGCGATCGCTATAGTTATTTGCGGTTATTTGAGCTTATTTGCTCTCAGATTTTTTAGTGACGTTGCTCAGGTATTCTTTCGCCTTGGTGAATGCATACTTGACGCGATCGCCAATGGTTGGTTCAGGCAAAACCGCAACGGTAATTTCTTCATCAGGAAACTCTTTGAGACGATAGCCATATTCGAGATTATCTTTGAAGTTACGCAAAACAGGATATAAACGGATCGCACCCTTCAGCAACTCGGCTTCTTGTTGAAAAATGGCTTGACTAATTTGATTACTGCGCTGCACAGCCATTGAACCCGCAGGAACCCATTCCTTACCCTTGATGCGAATAAACACATTGAACTCAGGCAAGCCTTTGCCCTTCATCTCATCATATTTATTGGCTGCTACTTGATGCTTGTTGGGCGCTTTCTTTTTTTTCTTTTGAGAACCCGATGCAAATCCCGTCGCCTTAGTTGTACTCATCGCATTACCTTTGATTTTTTTAAAGTTTTTAGTTAAAAGTTTTGGTTAAATATCTTTATCATCTCGATGTACGCTGTAAAGTAACGCATAAAG
Organism: Pseudanabaena sp.; assembly: GCA_044355035.1. Lineage (GTDB taxonomy): Bacteria > Cyanobacteriota > Cyanobacteriia > Pseudanabaenales > Pseudanabaenaceae > Pseudanabaena. Next base: position 36,261 of record JBIKYX010000005.1, read on the forward strand.
AGCTTTTACGATCATTAAACCTGTTAATAAAACTTTACTTTAGCGGATGACGCAAACGCAATCAGTCTTTAGGTAAGCAAATAGGATTAGATCGCTATATTCACAACTTACTGGAAATACAGCATTATCAATTACTTCCATAACTTTTAGCTATCTCTACTAATGATTTCCCTTCCATTAGCGGGGACTAGAATCAATCACCTTGACCCGACCTGATTGAATCGCATCAAAAAGAGAATGGATTTGATAGATGTCTTGATCGCTCAACCCTGAACTATCAAATAAAGTATTGAAAACCGCCTTACTGAAATAAAGATAACCTTTACGATTGATCATCCCTTTTTGCATAATCCGATAGACAACCTCATCAAGAGTTAGGACATTTATCGAGGTTCCACGAGTTGTATTGTCGGGTAAATTAAAGGCTGTAATTTGATCGCCACGATCAATTGGGGGTGCAATTGGTAATGCAGGAATTCTTTCGTAAGGTCTATTTTCTGAATTACCTGATTGTACTTTCTCAGACAAACAGCGATTAACCGCCGCCTTTAACATATCTGGATCGAAAGGTTTGGTGAGATAGTCATCGGCTCCGATCTCCATACATTGCATAACGCTATCCATCTCTTCGATCGCCGAAATCATAATCACGGGGATCTTGCGTAGAATTGGGTCAGCCTTTAATCGCTTTAGTACTGTATATCCATCAATCTCAGGCATCATGATATCTAATAGAATTAAATCATAGAGATTTTCCTTAACCATAGATAGAGCTTCACGCCCATCTGCCGCCATTGATAAACTAAAATCTTTTCGGCGTAAACGTCGGGCAAGCATATCTCTATTTGGCTCGTTATCATCAACGATTAAGACTTGAAAGTTTTGCATATTCATGTTGTCACCTGTTTATTTGACCATACTTTAACGCAATTTCGCCCTTCCCTCTTGGCTTGATAAAGAGCTAAATCAGCTTCTTTAATTAATTGCTGAGTGGTTACAATTGTTGTAGAAGGATCAAGCGTGGATACTCCCAAACTTGCTGTAACATGGGGATTTATGTCTGAAGATATATGACTAATATTTAGATTTTCGATCTCGTGGCGAATTAATTCAGCGCAAACATTCGCTCCTGTAGAATTAGTGTCAGGCAGAATCACCACAAACTCTTCGCCTCCATATCTAGCTAAAGTATCTCGTGGACGCTTAATAACTTTTGCCGAAGAGATCGCAATTTTACGAAGACAAATATCACCAGCAATATGCCCATAAGTATCATTATATTTTTTAAAATAGTCAATATCAAACAAGATTAGTGATAAATTATTCTTCTCTCTTTGGGCTGCGTTCCATTCTCTCTCCAGAACTGTGTCAAAATAACGGCGATTGGCTATCCCCGTCAATCCATCAAGATGGGATAATGCTTCTAATTCATTTTTAATTATTTCTAATTCATGATAAGCAACGGCCAGATCTTCATAGGCTGCTTCGAGTTTTTGCTTATTGTAGTTCTCGCGATCATATAAAATTTTCTTTTCTAGACAAGCGCTTACTCTTACTTTCAAAAAAACGCGATCGTAGGGCTTGATTAAATAATCCTCGGCTCCATATTGGATGCAAGACAGCATCATTTCTTTTTCGTCTAAGGCGGATACAATAATTACAGGAATAACTCGCCAATCTTCACGAGCCTTAAGATGCATCAGCATTTCTAAGCCATTCATCACTGGCATCATCATATCTAGCAAAATCAAATCGATTTGCTGCAAAGCAACTATTTCTAGTCCTTTTTCACCGCTATCAGCCAAGATAATATTTTGATATCCTAAATTTTTTAAATGTCGAAAAAGAATGTCCCGATTCATAGGGTCATCATCGACAATCAGCAAATTTGATTGATTAATTTCTGGCATACTTTTTGAGCAAATTTTCGATCTTTCCTAATAGTCGCGCAAATTCGATTGGTTTTGTGTCGTAATCATCACAGCCAGCCTCAATGCCTTTTTCGTGATCACCTACCATTGCATGGGCCGAACAACCAATAATGGGAATATTACAGGTTAGGGGTATTTGTTTCAAACGTCTTGTCGCTTCCCACCCATCTAAAATTGGTAAGCTCATATCCATCACAATTAAGTCAGGTAATTCTATTTGAGCCGTTATTATTCCTGAATCCCCATCAACAGCTACTATAACGTCAAATCCCCTACGAGTTAGTCGCCGCCGTAGCATATCGCGATTCATTTCGTTATCTTCAACAAGTAGAATTTTTGCCATATGGGTTTAAGCCATTCCCAATTATATTTCTAAGCAGATATTGCCAAGCAAGTATTTCTAAGCAAGTATTTCTAAGCAGACAATTCTAAGCAGATATTTTCAAGCAAGTATTTCTAAGTAAGTATTACCATCTATGTCCATCAAACAATTTATATTTAGCTGGCACTCTGGGCTTGCATGACAGCCTTAATTGTGCCGAATTGCTTAGAAATAGTTTATATATTTTTTAATGGCTATGACCAATATACCGTAAGGTACTCCGTCACAAATTACTTAGATATCGCAATACCCCTATTATCTCACAATACATAATGATAATATTCCCCCCTTCTGCTTAAATAAAGCCCAAATACTTAGTCAATAATAGAGATTATTTTTACTCTAATAAGTAACTGATGTTACGACTGTGACGATAAAGATTTTATAAATTTTTATAAATTTCTTGTGTACTTTCTGTAGGTATTGACAATACAGCACTTGGAGAGATGTGTAAATGCGAGCAAAACATTAAAAAGCTTGCAAAGCAAGCTTTTTAATGTTTTTTCAGTTGGTTAGTAACTTACCACTAAAAAGGCTCGGTCTACTTGCCCATACCAAGTTGTTGAGCTTTTTGGTACACCTTGCCTTCGGTCAGCAGTGAAGGAGCGATTACCACTTCCACCTGTTGCATTTCGCGAAGATTGGCAGCACCCAAGGTTCCCATACTAGTTTTGAGTGCGCCCAATAGGTTATGTGTGCCATCATCAAGCCCCGCAGGACCGCGCAAGATCTGCTCTAAAGAACCTGTTGTACCCACCTTAATTCTGGTTCCGCGTGGTAGCACAGGGCTAGGAGTTGCCATGCCCCAGTGGAAGCCGCGTCCAGGAGCTTCTTTGGCTCTAGCAAATGGGGAACCGATCATGACGGCATCAGCACCACAGGCGATCGATTTACAGATGTCACCGCCAGTAATTAACCCACCATCAGCGATGATTGGCACATACTTACCTGTTTCTTTGAAAAAGTCTTCACGAGCAGCCGCACAATCAGCGATCGCTGTTGCTTGAGGAATACCGACACCCAAGACTCCTCTGGATGTACAAGCGGCTCCCGGTCCGATGCCAACTAATACACCTGCGGCTCCTGCGCGTAAAAGCTCTAGAGTGACATCGTAGGTGACACAGTTCCCCATAAGTACGGGAATCGGCATATCTTGGCAGAATTTGGCAAGATCTAGGGCAATTAGACCTTCGGGGGCAATATGGGTGGTCGAGACAACGGTGGATTGCAAGAAAAACAAGTCACAACCTGCTTCGGCGGCAATTAAACCATATTTAAAAGCATTAACGGGAATGCTACTAGCGCAAGCAATACCACCCTTTTCTTTGACTTCACGGATACGTTTTTGAATCAGTTCAGGTTTGACGGGTTCGGCATAGAGTTTTTGCATGAGTGAAACAAACTCAGTAACTCCCACGGATGAAATTTTTTCTAGGATCGGCGTGGGATCGTCATAGCGGGTTTGGATACCATCAAGGTTAATCACACCTAATGCACCTAGTTCGGATAGCCTTACTGCCGCATCCACATCAACTACGCCATCCATCGCACTGGCGATGATCGGAATTTCGCGGCGAATCCCTCCAATTTCCCAAAAGGTGTCGGCAACGTTGGGATCGAGGGTTCTGCCCCCTGGTACTAATGCAATTTCGTCGATGCCATAGGCTCTGCGTGCAGTTTTACCGCGCCCAATTTGAATGTCCACTGTTTATACTCTCTAGAATTTGATAGTTAGGGGTTGCGTAGCAATCATGGTGTATAGATTTACGCTAGGGTTGAATTAATAGTTAGCTTTAAGCGGCGATCGCTGGATGCTTACCGCTTGAATTTCGACAGATTTACGCGAAATCTTAATGCTTTCTTAATGTATTTGTACTTAATGACTAATGATAGCTAATTAAGGCGATGAGAGGTTATTTTTTAATAGAAGCGCCGCTTTTTTTATTTTAAAGAAAACAGTAACTGAACATAATGGCTGAATTTTTCAATACCTATGGCTTTCTGATTGTCTCAGCTATATTTGGGGCGATCCTTGGGATTTCGGTGTATTTGCCTCTGATGGCGGGACAGTTATCCCTTGCCACCCCAGGGTTTTATGCGATCGGTGGATATATCGCGGCGATCGCCTCTACCAAGATCATAACGACAAATACAGGAACTCTGCCAGTTTGGTGGGTATTGCTGGAAATGGCGGTGGCGGGTTTGGTCTCGGGACTGGTCGCAGTAATTATGGGTATCCCTGTTTTGCGGTTGCGTGGCATTTATTTAGCGATCGCTACAATCGCTTTTGTAGAAATTTTGCGCGTAGTTTCCCTCAATCTTGATATTACGGGCGGCGCAGTCGGTATTTTTGGGATTCCCCAGCCATTTCAGTCACCTTTGGAATATCTCTGGATTGCGTTGCCACTGTTGGGCTTGAGTATGGCGTTTATGTATCGGTTGGAAAAGATTCGAGTGGGACGCGCCTTAATTGCGATTCGAGAGGATGAACTTGCCGCCGACTCGATGGGGATTAATCCCACTTATTACAAAGTGCTAGCTTTTACCTTAGCGGCGATTTTAGCAGGCTCAGTTGGAGCCGTCAGCGCCCATTTTCTGAATACATGGAATTCGCGTCAGGGAACTTTTGATGCCAGTATTATCTTCTTAGCTTTTGTCCTCATTGGTGGTTCGCGGACATTTTGGGGACCTGTGGTCGGTGGTATTGTTTTAACAGCTTTGCCAGAGGCTTTGAGGGCGATCGCCAGTGTGAATGGTGTGCCAATGTGGTTAGGTCAATTTCTCAAAGATGGACGGTTAATTATTTTTGGAGTGTTAATTGTGATTGGCACGATTTTTTATCCGAAGGGGATTATCACCCCCGAATTTTTAAACTGGTGCAACCAATCCATGCAAAAGTTAGCTACAAAAGTATCTACAAAAATATTTCCCAAAAACAAACAAGGGGCTTAATCCCTTTCCCTCACAAACCTGATTTAATATGTCATTACAAAAAAATCAACGATCGCTACAAATTTTAGCCTGTTTAGGATTGGTCGCAAGTTTAGTTGGTGGCTATGCGATCGCTGCGCCTGAAATCAAGAAAAACTTGCCCTGTGTCGTTAATTGTGCCAACAAAAAAGCTGATGAATTACTCAATAAAGACAAGGTGATCGCGTCTTTAATTGATCTTAAAAAACTTGATAAAAAAGCGATTTCTATTGTTGTCGAAAAGTCCAAATATCGATTAACAGTTTATTATCAAAAAAAGCCGATTAAAGCCTATGCGATCGCTTTAGGAGCAAATCCCAAAGATGACAAATTACGTCAAGGCGACAAACGCACGCCCGAAGGAAAATTTCGTGTAAGAGATCTTTACTACCATTCCGAATGGTCAAAGTTTATTTGGTTGGACTATCCCACGGCTGATTCTTGGCGTAAATTTGCACAGGCAAAAGCGAGAGGTGAAATAGGCGCAAAAGACAGCATTGGTGGCGAGATTGGCATTCATGGTGTGGAAAAAGGTCAAGATTGGTTAATTGATCGCAAAATCAATTGGACTTTGGGCTGTGTGTCACTCAAAAACAAAGATGTGGATGAAATTTATCCGTTATTACAAAAAGGAACAGCGATCGAGATTTTGCATTGAGTATTTGCACCCCATTATTTGCACCCCATTATTTGCACTGAGACTCAAAGGTTAAATGACTCAAAGGTTAAATTTTAGCTATTGCTTTGCGTAGCCAACAAAAACTATGATCAAATTTAAATCAAGTCAAATTTTTGAGCAGGTTTACAATGTCTAATATCCGTGAAGTAATTGGCGATCCTAACGAATTCTGGAATGAGCTAATTTGGTCAGATCTAACCAGTGACGAACAAGCGCTCTGGACACAGTTAGGCTGGAACGAAGAAAATTGGGATGATGAATTAGATTTTCCTGAATGGGACGATCTTCCTAGTGAAGATAAGAGACTTTGGGGCATCCTTGGTTGGACTCAATCTAGCTGGGAAGGTGACGATGATATCCCTGAATCTGCCGAAAAACTTTGGGAAGATCTCACTCCTGAAGAACAAGCCGCCGCTACCGAGCTTGGTTATACCCAAGATAAATGGGACGATGAAGACATCTAAGTTTTTGAGATAGTGCAGAGCGCCGTCCAAAATATATAGCAATGTATAGCTAAGAAAAGCCATAAACCCTTGTCAGTAATTGTATTGACTCGGTTTGTGGCTTTTTTGATAAATTGTAAAAAATCTGATCGTAAAATCACCCATTTTGCGTTACAATAACAAAACCTTATCGGGGGTGTGGCGGAATGGTAGACGCTACGGACTTAAAATCCGTTGACCGTAAGGTCGTATGGGTTCAAGTCCCTTCACCCCCATCCTATTTTATGAGAGATAGCATTGCTGAGTTAGCGATCGCTGAAGGCGCAGGGAGTAAATTATGACTTTTGAAGAAATGCAAGCCATAATTCGGGATATGCTTGCTGTGCAGCGCGACTTACAAGAAAGCCAAGTCAGGCTCCACGATATTCAGTTGCGCGATCGCGAAGACATCAACCGAAGTCGCGAAGACATCAACCGAAGTCGCGAAGACATTTTGTTGCTGATTGAGCAAGCCAAACAAATGTCAGCAGTACAGCGAAGCATCCAAGAAGATCAGATTCGTGACAGACAAGATATAGAGTTATTGATAGAAAGGTCAACGAAACAGGAAAGAATGATTGATCGCCTGATTGGCTATAGCTTGTCCTATGAAGCAGATAAACTGGACTTAGAACAGAGAATGACTGAGCTAGAACGTAAGAGAGCAGAGCGCGGTCAATGAATGCATTAGAGGTCAAGGTTGAAAATCGTAAGGTTGATGGATATTAGCAACAGGAACATTAGCCAGTTCGGGTAGCCAATGTTTGAGATATTCACCTTGAGGATCGTAGTCGCGTGCTTGCTTGACGACATTAAACATCCGCGAATCGCGACCATCATTGCCAATCCCCGCTAAATAGTTCCAATTCCCCCAATTACTGCAAGGATCGTAATCTAGTAATCGAGATTCAAACCATTCGGCTCCCATGCGCCAATCGATACCAAGATTTTTGGTGAGAAAGCTTGCCACATTTTGACGACCGCGATTGGACATAAAGCCTGTGGCGGCTAGTTCGCGCATATTTGCATCCACTAAAGGAAAGCCCGTATGACCAGTTTGCCAAAGTGTAAATCTCTGCCAGTCCTGTTGCCAAGGAATATCAATGCCGCGTAAGCCTGTGCGATGGAACAACCGATCGCCATGTTTAGCGGCGACAAAACGAAAATAATCGCGCCAGAGTAGTTCAAAAATTAGCCAGTAGGTCGAGTCATTTGCTATGCGATCGCTTTCATATTGTTTAACTTGATCGTATACATAGCGTGGACTGAGACAGCCCAAGGCAAGCCAAGGCGAGAATTTGGAAGAGTCATCGGGCTTGAGCATTCCATTACGGGTTTGCTTGTAAACTTGGAGGCGATCGCTTTGCCAGAAGTAATGATCTAGGCGTTTGATTGCTTCGGTTTCGCCGCCTTTAAATTGGAGTACAGCGCGATCGCAGGGTTCTATTTCCTGAAGTTCTAGTTTTGCTAAGTTAGGAATTTCGCCGACATCAAGGCTTTTGGGTAACGGATTAAGGCGATCGGGCGTGGGGAAAGTTTTGCGAATAACTAAATTAGGTTCAACTTGCTTGCGAAAGTGGGTGAAGAGTTCAGGCAATTGGGAAATCTCAAAGGGTAAATCATCAAAGTGTAATAGGGTACTTCCTGAAAACTTGTTAAAACTAATTCCTTGATTTTTCAGAAGAGACTGTAATTTTTTTTCAACGGTTGTTTCTTCGGATGTGATTTTAGTTTGGTAATAGATAGAACTGATTGCATATTCTTGAATTAGTTCAGGAATTACAATTTCAGGCTTACCAAAACGAATGATCAGATCGGAGTTAAGCGATCGCAGGGTTTTCCGCAAATTTGCCACGCTCTCGATCAAAAACTTGGCGCGAAATGCACCTGTTTTCTCAAAGCCAAAACTAGTTTTAGCAAAGTGTCTTGGATCAAAACAATATATGGGAAATATCTGTGCGCCTGTTTGTTTGGCTGCTTGAGAAGCTTGATATAGGGTTTCACAATCATGAATTCGCAGGTCATTGCGAAACCAAACTAAAATATTTTGATAAGTCATAAATTCCATAGATTCATTAATGCGATCGCCTCATCATAGATCCCCACGTATTACACATAGACTTGCATGGGAAATTAAACTTTTGTGTTTTAATATTGAACAAGAAAAGCATAATTGCAATTTACACCGTAAAAAAATTAACGATTAGAAAAACTATGACCATAATCAACCTAAAACAATGGGGGGGGTAACAGCCCTCCTAGCGAGCATTCTAGCCATTGCTAGTCCCGCTCAAGCCATAAATTTGTATTCACAGACTAGCATTGTGACCAACCCTGGAGCTGGGTTTAATGGCGCAGATGCCAGTAGGATCGCAACGGGAGCTACCCTTTTTGGCTCTGGCGCAACACAAGGTTCTAATCGTTTGGCTGACGACTTTACGGTTCCAGCTAGTGGTTGGTTGGTTGACTCTATTAGTGTGTATGCCTACAGGACAAACACATATACCTATCCACCAGCTTCTCCTTTTACTGGGATTACCCTGAATATCTGGAATGGAGTTCCTGGTGCTGGCGGAAGCATTATTGCCTCGTCAAATACCCTCGGCAGCACCAATTGGACGGGAATTTATCGGGTAAATAATACTACTACTCTGACAAACGCCCAAAGACCTGTGATGAATGTGGCTGCTCTTTTCCCAAATTTGCTATTGACGCAAGGGACTTATTGGGCTGATTGGTCACTAACTGCTGGAGGAACTCTATTTGTGCCTCCACTCACGACGACATCAGGAACCTTGGTCACAGGCAACGCGCGCCAATTTACTAACTCTACCTCGACTTGGGCTGATGTTATTGATGCTGGCAATCCTACACCCCTTCCTAGACCCGTTGATTTTCCTTTTGCCGTTAGTGGGTCAATCCCCACTCCCGTCCCTTTTGAGTTCGATCCTACTGCGGGTATAGTATTTTTGGGTGCAGGCTGGTTGGTGCGTAGAACCCTAAAGAAGAAGCTTAATTGAGAAATCACAGTTTGTAACAGAATCCAATGTAGTGGCAATTCATGAATTGCCACTACATTCTAAAATTAGCGCTCTACAATTTGGAACTGACGATTGATTAAGTTCATGCTTGCGGAAATTGTGAGACTAATGGCGAGATATGTTCCCATGATAATCAAAATCACATTTACAGGTCTTCCCGTTTGGTTGATCGTCGTCGAAGCAATCCGATAAATGTCCGTATAGCCGATCGCGATCGCTAGGCTGGAATTTTTGGCAATGTTCACATATTGACTGGTCAGCGATGGAATAATTACCCGTAATGCTTGGGGAAGGACGATTTTTCGCATCGTTTGAAAATTACTCATTCCTAATGCTTTTGCGGCTTCGGTTTGACCTTTAGGAACCGACAAAATGCCGCCGCGTACAATCTCGGCAATGAAGGCGCTGGAAAACATGGTTAAACCTAGTACCAGAGCGCAAAACTCAGAACTTAATGTCATCTTGAGTGCGGCAATTGTAATTCCATCTTTGGCAAGGGTGGCGAATCCAAGGGAAATGCGATCGCTAGCGGATGGAAGTGTTAAAAATATTGCCGAGTACCAAAAAAATAGCTGCAATAATAACGGTGTATTGCGGAGAATTTCCACATAAACACGGGCGATTTGTTTGAGTAGCCAATTATTCGAGAGTCGAGAAATTCCCACTGTGACTCCCAAAACCGTCGCTGAGATAATGCTAATCGCGATCGCCTTGAGTGAATTAATTAAGCCCACTTGCAAGGCAACGGTATAGCTATCGGAGGCTTTGTAAGGAAAGGGAGAGTCGGCAATATCAAAGGAAGCAGGATCATTGAGAAAGTCAAAACTAATTGCCAATCCCGAATTTCGCATATTCCTTGCCAAGGTATTCCAAGCGAGAATGCTGCAAGTAATCACGATCGCTAAAAAAACTAATTGGGCGATCGTGCGCCAATTCCAGAATTGGCTCTTAAAATCTGTTGCGAACTTCCAATTACTTGCAGACATCCTTCGCAGTACTCCCAAAACAGATTAATTTGTGGCATAGTCGTTGCTAAGCAAACACTATACCGCAAATTAAACGGAAAATCAGCCTGTAATAAGACTTACAAAGCAATAGCCCTGTAATAAATTACGGGCTGAAAGCTTAAACCCGTTAAAACGGGTTGATTAGAGCAGTTTTTAGTCTGCTTTAGCTGACTTTAGCTTTGAGCCAAGAACTTGAGTTCTTGGTTGGGTTGCGTAAATCCTATTGTTTTAACTAGCTTGAGCCGTATGTCCAACATTTTCAAGGATATGCTGAACTTGACTTGCATCGCGATCGCTACCGATCTCAATCACGAGAAACTTACCATCCGCAATAGCATCCATAAATCTTGAGGTTGCATCATCACTAATTCCTAGCCTTTTTAGAACTACCGCCAAACCACCTTCCGCGTTAATTTTATCCCAGTCCATGCTCTCAGAGTCTTGGTAATCTTCAGCAAGGATCGAAATATGAGCAGTCTTTAGCCCTTTATGTTCCATTTCTAGCACAGCACTTTTAGCTTCTGCTTCTGAAGGGAAAATATCAACCACAGTAACTCTATTTGTAATTTCAGATAAAGACTTACTATCTTCTTCGTACATTTCTGGCTCGATCGCATAGTTGTTGAGCAGTCCTTCACCATCGACAGTCCGACCATGCGCGGCATTAATCTCATCAGCATAAACAGTTCCTAAATTACTTGGTACAGCCATTAGTTCTCTCCTAAACACTTTAATATTTTTTAATGTTTTGAGAATAGGGGAGGGCTTTACACCTCTCAAATCTCTAGATCACTAGCTTCTCAAAGTGATGATTGATTTAAGAAATGAGATGACTGAATTGATTGATTTGATCACAAAACTTATACTTATTCAGCAATTAATTCGCCAACTGCCTTTTTTGCGAAATATGAATAAATCATTATGCTTAGTAGTTACTTGTAACCATACTGCTACATTTAGTTTGTTTTGATAATAAATACTTGCATTGAAAATCTATTTTTCATTCTTTATTTTGATAACTGTAATATTGGCGAATAAAAAAGATCTTTTTTACCTATGGCAAAGCGATCGCTACAAGCATCACCGTCAGGGATTAAAATGGCTAAGCAACAGTTTGCCAGTAAAGGTTGGACGCAAGAATATTTAGCTAATGAAGTTGGCATCAAGACGAGACAACCAATCTGGCGTTTTTTTGCAGGAAAACCGATTGAACGTTATACATTTTTTGAAATCTGCACAAGATTAGATCTGGATTGGCGCGACATTGCCATCGATCCTCCTTTTGATTATGTAAACACTGATATAGAAGAATTAGGAATTACATCAATTGGAATAGAAGCTTTGGTGAAGATGGTGCGATCGCAACGGCGCGAAAAAATCGATCATCAATGCGGCATCTTGCAATTATTGGATGTAAATCGTCCTGTTTCCATTGACCAAATCTATATTGATGTCAATATTTTGGAACAGATTCCTAGTCAGCAATGGTTAGAAATTGCCGCGATCAACGCTCTACCTCCCGAAGACATAGATCGCTTTGGCTTAGGCAAAATCGTTGAAAGCCAAATCCTTGGCATTCAAGCGGTGGAGAAATATAGCAAACTGCGCGTATTGGGCAAACCAGGATCAGGAAAGTCCACATTCCTCAAATATCTTGCCATACAATGCAATCGCCAACGACTTATCGCCAGTGTCGGTGTTAGTCAAGTGCCGATTTTTATTGTGTTGCGAGACTTTGCCGAAAGCTGCCACGATAGTCATCATGCAGATTTATTAGACTTTATCCATCAAGAATTTATCGCCTCAGGGCTTACTCAGCTAGAGATCGTCAAGAAACTCCTCCAAGGTGGTCGAATCTTGCTTTTAATCGATGGGATGGATGAAATTGCCCATGAAGAAGAGCATATTATTTTGAATGAGATTCGCCTGTTTTCTGAAAAATATCATAAAAACCAATTTGTTGCCTCCTGTCGTACAGCCTCTCAAAGGCTTGCCCTCAAAAGTTTTACCGATGTAGAAATTGCTCCATTTACCCAAGCTCAAATTATCACTTTTGCAGGAAAATGGTTTGTAGAATTTAGCAAGACTAATGCTGCTGATGGAACTGCCGATGCTGCACGGTTTATCGAAAAGTTGGAATTAGCGGAAAACTGGCGATTTCGGCGCATGATTACCACGCCGCTATTTTTGCATCTCGCCTGTTCGATTTTTCATCGCCAAGGCAAGTTTCCAATTAAGCAAGCGGAATTTTATAAACAAGGGATGGATTTACTTCTGGGTAAATGGGATGAATCGAGAGGTATTGAACGCGATGAAACCTATCGAGGATTTTTACTGCCCCAAAAGCTGAAGTTATTGAGTCAGATTGCTTCAGCAACCTTTGAACAAGGACAATATTTCTTTGAGGAAGGTGCGATCGCCCACCACATCAGTGACTATATCCAAAGTCTGCCTGACGCAAGTAGCGATCCTGAAGAAATCCAACAAGCAGGTGAATCAGTACTCAGGGCGATCGAGTCTCAACATGGCATTTTAGCTGAGCGAGCGCGAGGGATCTTCTCATTCTCCTATCTGGCACTACAAGAATATTTCACAGCGCGGAAGATTGTCGCCAGTCATAACCTCCAAGCGTTAGGGCAGTCTCTCCACGGACTTGTCGAGCATATTAGCGATCCCCATTGGCGCGAAATCTTTTTATTAACTTCAAGTATGCTCCTCAGTGCCGATGGTTTGATGCAATTAATGAAGCAACAAATTGATGGGTTAGTTGCCGAAGATCCCTATCTGCAAGAGTTTTTAACTTGGGCAAGCGAAAAAGCAGAAGATAATTCTCTTGAAAACAAACCTGCGATCGGTCGAGCTTTTTATCTGGCTCTAACCACTGCACCTGAATTAGCTCCCCATCTAGCTCTTGCTTGTACACTCGATCAGGGGATATTTTTGGACGCAGCTTTGGATAATTTATTAGAGGAATCCGTACTCCAAAATAGTAAAGATTTTGCTTATGTCCATGCCTGTGCTGAGTCTCTCAGTAATATTTTAGGAACTGTCTTAGATTTAGGATTTCATAAGTCTTTACAGCAACTCAGCGATCAATTACCAAACAAAGATCACACCAAGGCAAGCTTTGATAACTGGTGTAAAGATAACTATGCTGCTTGGGCTGTGCAGTTACAGAAAGCGATCGCCTCCCATCGCAATATCAGCAATAAATGGGAATTCAGTCCACCTCAACAACAAATTTTGCAGCGCTATTATGATGCTAATCAGTTACTGCTCGATTGTCTCAATAGCAATTGTGAAGTCACTACCAGCATCAGAGAGGAGATAGAAGCAACGTTACTACTCCCACAGAAGGAGCTAGAAAAACGAGAATGGGACTAGCTTTTCAGAATCTTTGGATACTCAATCAAATCACTTATGAACTCAACCGAAGCTATAACAAACTAGTAATTAGTTGAGAAAAACACATAGAGAATATTTATGAGATTGCCAATGGATTTACCAAATGATCAGCTATCTGACCACGCAAATGAGAATCTTGACGCGATCGCAATGGCTCAAAATCATGTAGACAGCAATGAAGCCATGATGAATAACTATGCCTTCGATCAATGCACATACGAAGTAAATGGTTACTCTCTCAACGAGTTAACAACTAGAATTCAGTTGTTACAGATGCAATGCGATGCTAATCAAACTCTTCTGGATACCCTCATTAAGGTTAGCTAGACAATCTACCACACCTAATCTTGGCTTCACAATCTTGCTACAAGCAGGAGAAAATCACAAAAAGATACCGCCTCAGCGTGATGAAGCGGTATCTTTTTGCCTATAATTTAGATGTAAAGATAGATCCAAAAAGAAACCATAGGCGCTAAAAATTAAAATTACATTTGAAGTCGGCTCATTGAAAAAAGGGTCGGAGCAAAGAGTGGGAGCAAAGAGGCTGAGAAATGAGTCTTGGAAAAAAGTCTAAACAATGAGTCCGAGAAATGAGTCTAAGCAATGAGTCTTGGAAACACACGATCGCCAAGGAGTAAAAAAATATATGAAAAAGGGGTTTATTAGCTTTATTGCAACGGGATTAGTTCTTGGCGGTGGACTCAGTGCGATCGCCGCTCTTTTACCCGTAATCTCACCCGCGCCCGTCCACTCACAGGCTGACGAAGATACCAACATTCGTGTTTACAAGTTGGCTAGCCCTGCGGTCGTTTCCATCCAATCGCAGCGCGGCAATGGCAGTGGCTCCATCATTGATCCCAAGGGATTGGTTTTGACCAACGCTCATGTGGTGCGCGGTGCAACCATTGTCAATGTCACCCTCAGTGATAAGCGTCAATTTCGCGGCGTAGTGATTGCCAACAGCACTAATCCCGATCTAGCGATCATCAGACTAGAAGGTGTAACTGAAAATTTGCCAACCATCCAGATCGCATCCTCCAGTACGATTCAGGTGGGGCAGCGAGCCTTTGCGATCGGTAATCCCTTCGGACGTTTTGCAGGCACATTAACCACAGGTATCGTCAGTCGGATTGATCGCGATCGCAAACTCTTACAAACCGATGCCGCCCTCAATCCTGGAAATTCTGGGGGACCATTGCTCAACAGCCGTGCCGAACTTGTCGGTGTGAATACCGCAATTTTTACCACAAATTCTACGAATAGTGGCATTGGCTTAGCGATCGAAGCAGATACGGTCAAACAATTTATTAGCTCAGTCCGTCAAGGTGCGATCGCCAATAATCCTACCCCAGCCATAGTTGGCTCCAATCCTCTCAATCTCAATGGACCAGCGATCTCTACAACCCTGAGCGCGGCTGATAACACTCTGCCCGATGGCAGTTATTACAAATCCTATCAATTTCAAGGACAAGCAGGGCAATCATTAGTGATTGAAATGCGCGGCAACGGACTTGATCCCTACATGGTGCTATTTGATGGTAATGGGCGTAAAGTTGCTGAAGATGACGATGGCGGCGGCGGTAAAAATGCCCGCATTGCGATCACTTTGCCAAGTACAGGCAAATACACCCTCTACGCCAATTCCTACGAGGTCGGCGACACAGGAGCTTTTACTCTATCGGGAACTCTACGCAATAACTTCACGGCTGCATCCCCGCCTGAATCTAATAATAATCGCCGCATCCTTTTAGAGAAAAATGGAGTCTTGAATACATCAAGTCGCATCTTTGCGCGAGATGGCAGTCTATTTGAAGCCTTTAGTTTTAATGGACAAGCTGGACAGATCGTCCAAATTGATTTGATAAGCGGCGATTTTCATCCCTATTTGGTGTTATTTGCCCCCAACAGCAAATTAGTCAAAGAAAACAATGGTTTACCGAGTCGCAAAAATGCATCGATGATTGTTGAGCTACCTGTTACGGGTACATATCGAGCGATCGTCAATGCCTTCGATCGCACAGGTAAAGGCGCATATAGGTTGATTGTCAAAAGAATTAAGTAGCTATCGAACAAAGGTTTGACATGAGAAAAGTAATAAGACAAAAATGCTTAACCTTGGCAACCAGTCTGGGGCTGCTTTGGGCAACGCCTATTTTGATCACGCCTAGCGCTATGGCAGTAAACCCTGTGTCAATTAATCAAGATGCGGATGTGCCTTGGTCAAGTGCGATCGAAAATCCCTTTGATGGCAAACTTGTTTATGACAAGCATTTCACAGATAATTTTGCGTTTGTAACTAGTTGGTCAAGACAGAACATCAAAGCCACCTATACCGAATATTGGTCAGAAGTAGTCGGCTATCGCCAAGTCTGGAAAAGTCGGCGGGTGCGATATCACAATAACCGTCGGGGACAATATCGCAATTACGATCGCAATTATGATACCTACATCGATGAGAGTTATCCTGAGCGAGAGCCAATTTATGAGAGAAGATGGCGATCGAAATCACCAAAAGCACTTATGTTTGCCATAAATGACGAAATTTATACCTATACAAGCGGTGAAGTAGATCCTCAACTTGCCAAAGCCTTAGTCAATGCGCCTGCGGGAACAATGACAGTTAGAGCAGTTTGGGATAATGACTCCACCACTGATTTACCCATCGGTGGCGGCACAGTGGAAGCATGGAAAACAGTCTTTCAAGCCAAACCTCAACGTTCTCGATTTGCGAACCAATAAAAAACACCCGAAGATTGTTTTGTATTTAGAAAGTTTGCTCACCCCAGTAATAAAAAAAACACCCGAAGGGTGTTTTTTTTATTTAAAGCGTTTGCTCACTATTAGGGCGTGGACGAACACGGCTTGGGGTTGTATCTGGCTCTGGTAGAGGCGTATATTGATTACCCGTAAAATCCCTGCTCACTCGCAAACGCTGACTAGTAATCGTAATCCCCGACTCGCGCACCAGTACCACCGAAATCCAGCGATCGCCCGAATTAAATGGTGCTTGACCAATCTTAAATACACCGCCAGCCCGCAGTGGACGTAAATTAATCGTATTTTGGTTGAGAAAATTCTTGGCTTCTACGGATTCCTCGATCGCTGCGCCTAACAAAAGACTAGTGCCAAGCGGCTCAGTCACGATCGCATCTAGCACATATTGCCGACCCACACCAATCATTTCAGGTAATTTCAGTTTAACGGGTGGTGGGACTTCGCCACTACTAAGCGAAGACTGCTCTGACAATACTTTCTGAGCAACAACTTGCAACCGACCATTAACAGTTTTATAGGTCTGAGTGGAAATCAATCGGGAGTCTAACTTGAAGTTATCATTCTCCGCACCCTTCTGTCCCTGCACCATCGTCACCGTTTCCGCCGTAATTAGATCGCCCTTTTTCTCCCATTTGGAAATTTCAGTGCGATAGCTAATATTTTTATAACGTTGCCACAGTTCACTCAATAGCTGTTTGTAGCGATCTCGGTCTAGCCCATCAGCGTGACTAAAAGTAGAATCATAGTGCTTCATCACTGCTTCGATGTCTTGCTGACTAGCGGCTTTGTCCAATGCATAGACAATATTTGATAGTTCGGCGGGAGCAGGTTTAGAGGATTGGGCAGCAAGCACAGGATTGGCGGTCGGCGCAACCGTGGCAACTACCGCAGAAACAAGTAACAGGGCAATTCGTTTGATCATGCGGGACTCTAGTCGATGCAAAGTGCTTAAAGAAAGTGATAAACAAGAAACGCAACTGGAGGCTATTTCTAATTTATAGACTTCGATTGATATAGTGTCTCATTTATTCCTGAGATTTTTTACACCAGATCGGGTAAATATCAATTTTTTGAATACAAATCTGAAAATGTCTATTTTGGAATTTCAATGGTAGTCACCACAATTTCTCGCGAAAGTCATCAAATATAAACATCTAAATTAAATAGCTTACCGATAGGTGTATCTCAAGTTGTAAGGTTGATACAAGTATTTTGTAATACTTACCACATTAACCACATTAATATTTCCAGATTAGTTGAGGCGTTACATGCTACTAGACAGCGATCGCGTTCAGGTTTTGAGTGAAGCTCTGCCCTATATGCAAAAATTTTCAGGGCGTACCATCGTGGTCAAATATGGCGGTGCGGCGATGAAAGAAGAAAATTTGCGGCAAGACGTGATCCGCGATGTCGTAACTATGTCATTTATGGGGCTGCGTCCCGTCCTTGTACATGGCGGGGGACCAGAAATCAATACATGGCTAACCAAGCTCAACATTGAGCCGCAGTTTATCGATGGCTTGCGTGTCACTGATGCTGCCACAATGGAAGTTGTGGAAATGGTGCTAGTCGGGCGTGTTAATAAACAAATTGTCGAAATGATCAACCTCGCAGGGGGATCTGGAGTGGGTTTATGTGGCAAAGATGGCAATTTGATCCGCGCTCGTCCGCAAGGCAATGATGCGATCGGCTTTGTTGGTGAAGTTAGTGGGATCAATATCGGACTACTAACAACCTTGTTAGAAGCAGGGCATATTCCCGTTGTGTCCAGTGTTGCCACCGATGAAACAGGACAGTCTTTTAATATCAATGCCGATACGGTTGCAGGAGAACTCGCCGCCGCCCTTGGAGCCGAAAAGTTAATCTTGCTGACTGATATTGCGGGTATTTTGCATAATTACAAAGATCCCAGTACCCTCTATCGCAGTCTTACCATTCAAAAAGCAAGAGAACTGATGACTGAAAATGTGGTTAGCGGCGGTATGATTCCCAAAGTACAGTGTTGTGTGCGATCGCTAGCACAAGGGGTAAAAGCGGCGCATATTGTCGATGGTCGAGTGCCACATTCTCTACTATTAGAAATCTTCACTAATAGTGGCGTTGGCTCGATGATCGTCGCCTCAGAAAATGTATTTTAAGTTCTTAAGGTAAGGGTAATTCATGAATTGCCCTTACCTTAGCGTCACGGTTTTGGGCGCAAAGCGCTGTAGTCTCAAAGTTGAAAAAGCTAAGATAGGGTTAGCTAGAAATAACTGGTGCTATGGAGAATAAAATGCTCGATAATTTGCCTAAAAGTTTTCTCGATCAGTTACGCCAAATGACGGTTGTTGTCGCAGACACAGGCGATATCCATGCAATTGAATCCGTTAAGCCCCAAGATGCCACCACAAACCCATCATTGATTACGGCGGCGGCACAAATGCCGCAATATCAAGAAATTGTTGACGAAACGCTTCTAGAAGCAAGAACTGAGCTAGGGAAGGATGCAGCTACAGCGCAGGTTGTTTCCTTAGCTTTCGATCGCTTAGCGATCGCCTTTGGCATGAGAATTTTACAGATTATCCCAGGGCGAGTCTCGACCGAGGTTGATGCGCGATTGTCCTATGACACCGCCGCAACTCTGGAAAAGGCGCATTATTTGATTTCCCAATATGAAGCTCATGGGATTTCTCGCGATCGCATCTTAATTAAAATCGCGGCAACTTGGGAAGGGATAAAGGCGGCGGAATCACTAGAAAAGGAAGGAATTCATTGTAATTTGACTTTGTTGTTTGGATTACATCAAGCGATCGCCTGTGCGGAGGCGGGGGTGAAATTAATTTCGCCTTTCGTGGGAAGGATTCTTGACTGGTACAAGAAAGATACAGGTCGCGATAGCTATCCTGCTGCCGAAGACCCAGGGGTATTGTCCGTTGCCAAAATCTATAACTACTATAAAAAGTTTGGTTATAAAACCGAAATCATGGGTGCAAGCTTCCGCAATATGGGAGAGATCGTGGAACTGGCAGGTTGTGATTTACTTACCATTTCTCCAGCTTTACTGGATGAATTGCATCATACGGTCGGTGAACTAGTTCGTAAGCTTGATCCTGCGATCGCTTCTCAATCTGATGTTGAGAAGATTACGATGGACAAAGATACTTTTGATGCAATGCATTTAAGCGATCGCATGGCTTCTGAAAAATTGGATGAAGGTATCAAAGGCTTCTCAAAGGCTCTCGTTACTTTAGAGGAGTTGCTCACCGCGAGACTAGCCAAACTCGAAGGATAGGCTAGTTTCAACAGGCTGTAATTTACTCATAAAAGTAAGGAAAATAGTTCTGATTCGAGAATATAGCGGGTAGCTTGTCGAAAAATCGATTGACAAGTTCCCGTAGCTAATTCACGATGATTAGGAATCGTCAGGGTTTCTTTTTTCTTTGCCAAGCGGTGTTATGCGGCGCAGCTTGATGTGACTACCTTTCTGGCTATGAACGTCAAAACCAAATTTTTTAAAAATCGCGATCGCATCTGCACCAGAAATTCGTTTAAGCTTTGACATATTCGGGCTGTAGTTCAAAGGTGACAAAAATTGATGGATTGGCAACTAAGCCGAAGTCTTCAGGATTTTCGTCTTCTAGGTGTAAGCCAACTGCTTCTATAAGATTTTCAACAACTTCATCGAGAGTGTTTCCCTGTGTAACTACGGATATTTCTAAGCATTCGGCAACATACCCGCCCTCTAAATTTGACCGAATAAATGACTTGATATTTTGCTGAAGTTTAATCTGAGTTTTCATCTATTTCCGTCTTTAAATTGCTTCTTAGCTTTTAAGCCTCTAGTTTCTGCTTAATCAACAAGTTAATTTCAATATCCAAGATTTTAACATGAATATTTTTAGCGAGATAAGCCAATGTTTAACTGCAAGAAAGGGGGCGCTTCGCTTTACTTTGTCAATGATATACTGCGAATATGTCGCCACATTTGCCAATAGAACCGCTTTCTTCTAATAAAAGCAGAGTTTACAAAGCTCTGATAGATCAGTTTGATCTATTAATGCGAGCTAAATATCCACTCATATACATCGTCACCGCCGAAGAAGAACCCGTTGAAGAAATTTTGACGGAAGTGGCGCTGCAATCTAGTCCTAGTCGCCGAATCTTGTTTTGGGACATTGCACAGGGATGGAGTGACAATGGGGGTGATAAAAGTTCGGTGATAGCGGCTTTATCGAGAATTGGTCATCGAGACAAGGCAACCAAAGATGGTGATAATGTTCTATACGTATTGCGGGATTTGCATCCAATTCTGAAATATCCTCACCACGATCGCCATATTCCTATCATCCGCGAACTCAAAAATTTAGCGCGAGATCTCAAATTGGATCGCCGCACGATCGCTTTAACTAGTCATGTTTTAGAGATTCCTCCTGAACTCACTGAAGAGATTACCGCGATTGACTTTCCGTTACCTGCGATCGCTGAAATCGAATATTTAATCAAACAAAAAATTTCACCTAATAAATTGAATTTATCGAGCTTAGCTTTAGAGCAGTTGGTCAAGGCTTGTCAAGGTTTAAGCCGTACTCGTATTCAAAGAGTATTAGCCAAAGCGATCGCTGAAAAAGAACAAGTTAATGATGCTGATATCGATGCTGTACTAGCGGAAAAGCAACAAGCACTAAGGCAGACAGGAATTTTAGAATTTTTTACGGTGAATGAATCCCTTAAAAATGTGGGTGGTTTAGACAATCTCAAGCAATGGGTGCGTATCCGCCGCGATGCCTTTACCGAAGAAGCTAAACGTTATGGCATTCCTACACCGAAGGGCGTGTTATTAGTCGGTATCCAAGGCACGGGCAAATCGCTATCGGCAAAAACGATCGCTAATGAATGGCGATTACCTTTATTACGTCTTGATATTGGGCGGCTGTTTGGTAGCTATGTAGGTGAAAGCGAGAGCCGAATGCGGCAGATGATCCAACTCGCTGAGGCAACAGCGCCCTGTGTATTGTGGATTGATGAGATCGATAAAGCCTTTGGCAATGCAAATATGGCGATCGATGGCGACTCTGGCGCAAGTCGGCGCGTCTTTGGCTCACTGATTACATGGATGCAAGAAAAAACTGCGCCTGTGTTCATTGTTGCCACAGCTAACAATGTGCGAATTTTACCTGCCGAACTCTTGCGAAAGGGGCGCTTTGATGAAATTTTCTTTTTGAATTTACCCACAGAATCGGAACGTCAAGAAATCTTTAAAGTGCATTTATCGAAGTTGCGCCCCAGTCGTTTGCGCGAATTCGATCTGACCCTATTAGCAAGACATACCAAAAACTTTAGCGGCGCGGAAATCGAGCAGGTGATCATCGATGGCATTCATCGTGCCTTTGGGCGTGGTACTAGTGGCAACCGCGAAGACTTCACCACAGAAGATATCATCAGTGCGATCGAGGAGACAGTGCCATTAGCAGCGATCGCTTCCCAACAAATTGAGTCACTCAAGCAATGGGCGGCGGAGTCAGGCGCACGCACTGCTTCTAATGATGAGCAATTACTCCAAGAGCTTCGGAAATTCGCAATTAAACTAGAGTAACGTCCAATCAATATGTCCCACTTCACCACGCTCGCTGTTGAAATTAAAAACGGTGACTTGCTTGAACAGTCCCTGCAAGAACTTGGTTATCCCGTCAAGCAAAATACTTTGGTGCGTGGCTATCTTGGCAATACGATCAATGCTGACTATGTGATCCCTATGCCCAACGCATTTGATATTGGCTTTCGGAAGATCGGCGATCGTTATGAGTTAATTACTGATATGTGGGGTATAGCCATGAATGTCGAAGAATTTCTCGGTGAGTTAAATCAGCAATATGCTACCAAAGTAGTTTTAGAAAGTGCAGTCCAGCAAGGATTTGCGATCGAGCAACAAGAAACATTAGAAGACGGTACGGTGAGAATCGTGATTGGGCGCTGGAGCTAATCAGAATTGCGGAATAGGGTTAATACGGGTACACAGGCTCCGATACATGAGGCGATCGCGCCAACTCCTGAAAAAATGTGAGGGGCTTGCGTATACTTAACTAGTTCGTCTGTAGCGAGGGGTAGAGTCGCTAATAACATACACGACACACCTAAGCGAATTGCTAGTTGATGAATCATGAATAACACTTGAAATCTACAATTGGTTGATATCTATTTGAGATACCGATGATTCACACTAAGTGGACTTAAGGGGATCGTCATCTATAAATAGAGTGAGATATCAACTATTTGTTAAGGTATTTATGTGATTTTGCTAGTAAATCTGATAATAAATTTGATATAATCTGATTAAATTCATAAATTTTAATCTTTCTCTGTAGACAGCAGAATTAATCTATGACAACTATTAATTCTCGCAAATTCAAAAATTTGGTGTTACACATCAGCAATAGTCCATATGTGCCTAATCTTGCTAAAACTAAGTTATGGAAACTAATCTACTTCATTGATGTGACTGCTTTGAGAGAAACTGGGCAAACAATAACAGGCTCTGAATATATTAAGTATGAAAGAGGTCCAGTCCCTAGTCGCGGTGAAAAAATTCTTAAGCAAGTACAAACTGAGGGCAAAATTTCGATTGAGCAGGGGATCTATTCTTCCTATCGGATTAATAAAATAGTGCCGATGGTTCCGCCTGAAAGTGAAGTCTTTTCTGAGTATGAGATCGGTTTAATTGATAAAATCTGCCAAAATTATGGCTCTAAGACTGCTAATTATCTATCTAACGCAAGCCATGATGAACCAGCTTGGCATTTCGCAAACATGCTAGATAAACTTTCTCCCGATTTGATGTTTTACGGTGCTTCTGAAGATCCAGAGGGATTGTAGCTGAATGAATGTCAGGTTCTTTTATTCTCACTCAGCAAGAAAAAGTATCAAAAAGGCTAAGCACGATCTTCGGTCTTCCTGTGAAACTGTAAAGTCAGTTTTAGCGTTGAACCCTGTTTACGGTGTAGAGATCCCTAAGCGTAACGGTCTGCGGAAGATGCGACTGGCTGTACGAGGTTTAAATTGTGGAAAAAGTGGTGGATATCGATTAATCTATCGAGCAGTAATGATCGATGAAGCTTGGCATATTGTGTTTTTGCGAGCTTTTTTTAAAGGAGATATGGAAGATTTATCTCATGCTGACTATGATGTTTTGGAGAATGAATCAGAAGAAATTTTGTCTTCAACCATAGATTACGATTGGCAGGAATTTCTTATACCTGAATCAGGACTAGAAGATGAAGAGTGAAATATTCACAAAAAAAGCCTCGCTATGCGAGGCTTTTTTATATGTAAAGAAAGAATTAACCAAATCTACCGCTAATGTATTCTTCGGTTGCAGTTTGCTTAGGGCTGCTGAAAATTACCGATGTGCGATCAATTTCCACTAGTTTACCTGTGCGCTTGCCAGTTTCACTCAGTTCAGTATTAAAGAACGCAGTCATATCAGCCGATCGCGATGCTTGTTGCATATTGTGCGTCACGATTACCAACGTATATTTTTGCTTGAGTTCTTGCATCAACTCCTCAATGCGAAGAGTCGAGATTGGGTCAAGCGCGGAACATGGCTCATCCATCAAGATTACCTGTGGCTCAACCGCGATCGCGCGAGCGATACATAGACGTTGTTGTTGACCACCCGAAAGGGCTAAACCACTTTCTTGCTGTTTATCTTTGACCTCATCCCAAATAGCCGCCGATCTCAAGGACTTTTCGACTAGCTCATCCATATCAAGCTTAGATCCTTTAAATCCGTTGATGCGGGGACCAAAAGCAATGTTTTCGTAGATTGATTTTGGAAAAGGATTAGGACGCTGAAACACCATACCGATGTGACGACGTACTGCGACTGGATCAATCTTGGGATCGTACAGATTATGACCATTAAAGGTGATCGAGCCTCTAACCTTTGCGCCTTCAATCAGATCATTGAGACGATTGAAACAACGCAAAATTGTACTTTTACCACAGCCAGAAGGACCGATAAATGCGGTAATTTGATTTTTGAAGATTTCTAAGTTAACGCCTGCCACTGCTGGCGAGTTGGAACTATAAAAAACATTAACATCTTCAACTTTTAAAATAGCCTGATTTCCCGAAGCGTTGCTATTGCTTATATCCATTGTAAAACCCCAAATTTGTAGTTATGAATCTTCATCAAATACTCTGAATTACTTGGCTCTGCTGCGTAGGAAGATAGCGATCAAATTCATGCCTAAGACCAGCAGTAAAAGCACCACGATACCTGCCGAAGCTAGTACTTGAAAATCTGGTTTAGGATCGCCAACCCACTCATAAATTTGATAAGGCAGAACTGAAAAGAAGTTATCGTTTGACCATAATGTATCGGTAAATACATCTCCCATTCTACCACTGAACAAAGCACCAAAGTTTATAGGTGAAGCCTTAGGATCAAACAAAACTGTACCAGCGCCAAGAACGACAATTGGGGCAGTCTCACCAATGCCTCTCGAAGTCGAAATGATCACCGCTGTCAAAATCCCCGGTAAAGCCGCAGGCAAGACGTGGTAACGAATCGTTTGCCATTTGGTCGCACCAACTCCATAGGATGCTTGACGAATTGATTGAGGAACGGCTCGGATCGCTTCTCTAGAGATTACGATGACTGGAGGCAAAATCAGCAAAGTAATTGTCAAAATACCAGTGACAATCACAGCGCGACCACCGTAAAGACCACGGACAAACAGCCCTAACCCTAAAAGACCATAAATAATCGATGGGATACCCGCAAGGTTGTAGATATTTAGTTCGATTAAATCTGTAAACCAATTCTTTTTGGCATACTCTTCCAAATAAATAGCCGAGCAAACGCCAAGGGGTACTACCAAGACCAATACATAAGAAAGCATGGCGATCGAACCAAGGATAGCGGCTCTATATCCAGAATCTAAAGGTCGGCGTGATGGATATAGCTTAAATAAGTCTGGGTTAAGGCGACTAGAACCATCACTCACGACTCGATAAATCAAAAATGCAAGGACAATCAGCCCCAGAGATGTGGCAAAAATGCAAAAACCTGCAAATATCTTGCCCCATAGCTGCCTAGATTCTAGTTTGGGATCAAACTTGGAATCACTAGGCTTTCCATCAAACGTATCTAGTATGTCGATCCCGTTACTCATAAGTTTCTTTGAAGCGATTGCTAATTAGCTTACTGATAATGTTAAGAAAGAGTGTGATCAGAAATAGCATCATCCCCACGGCAAAGAGAGCCTGATATTCCACACTTCCGACTCGTGAGTCACCCTTGGCGACTTGAGCGATGTAAGCCGTCATTGTGCCTACAGTTTGTCTGGGATCAAGTGTTAAAATTGGACGCTGACCCGCCGCGATCGCTACAATCATCGTCTCGCCAACGGCACGGGATATGCCCAAAATAATTGCCGCGCAGATACCTGATAATGCTGCGGGAAGCACGACGTTTGTGGCGACTTCTTTTTTGGTGGAACCAAGTCCATAGGCGGCTTCGCGTAGAGATGTTGGCACTGCAACCATTGCATCTGTACTAATGGAAGCGATCGTGGGGACAATCATCACCCCCATAATCAAACCCGCACTAAGAGCATTAAAGCCTTGTAAGCCAGGGATAATTTTGTTTAAGAATGGAGTAACAACCGTGAGTGCAAAATATCCATACACAACAGTTGGTACGCCAGCTAGCAATTCAATCACAGGGCGCAAAAATTTACCCAATCTTGGTGAGGCATATTCTGCAAGATATACGGCTGTCGCTAATCCCAATGGAGTCGCTACTAACATGGCAATTAACGCCACCATCAAAGTGCCGTTAACTGTTGGCCATACACAAAAGCCTTTTTCTGAAAATTGAGGTGTCCAGCTACAGCTATAGTTACCATTTTCTAAGGTTTTGCCAAAGAGAAACTCGCCAATACTCGCCTTACCGAAAAAGCTCACCGTTTCTGATGCAAGTACATAGACGATCGCTACAGTTGTCAATACTGAGACAAAAGCACAAAAAAGTAACGCATAGCCGATCGCACTTTCACGGACATTGCGATCGCGGCGTTGATAAATATCAAGGTCATCGACTTGAGGTGGAGTTGCAGGACTTGTCATAAATTTTTCTCATCAAGTACATCAAAAGCGGAAGCCCTCTTAGATACCCTAATAGATACTAAGAGGCTTCACTCAAAACTAACTTGAAATTATTTCAAGTCCTTCGCCAACAATTCAGCTACGGAGACACCAGCAGGAGCATCCATGAAGGTTGTACCAGTCTTACCAGCACTCAAACGCTCCAAGATTTTCGGCAGAGCATCACTTGGAAGTGGCACATAACCAACTTCTTTGACAACTTTAATATCTTTGAAGTAGTAATCAGCAAAAGCCTTGACTTCAGGACGGGCTAGAGCTTTCTTGCTAACGTAGATGAACAGAGGTCGAGACAAAGGTGAATATTTGCCAGAGTTGATGTTTTCAGCAGTAGGAGCAACACAACCACTACCACCATCAACTTCGATCGCTGTCAGCTTCTTAGCATTTTCTTCAAAGTAGGCAACGCCAAAGAAACCAACTGCACCCTTACTGCCTTGAACACCCTTAACGGTGATGTTGTCATCTTCGCTAGGCTGATAATCCTTACGAATTACCTTGGATTTTTTATTGATTGCTTCGGTGAAGTAGTCAAATGTGCCAGAGTCAGCACCTGCACCAAAGAGGGCAATTGTTTCTTTGGGGAAATCAGGGCGAATTTGATCCCAAGATGTGATTTTGCCTTCTGAATCAGGACTCCACATGGTGTTGAGTTCAGGAACGGTTAGACATTTTGCCCAAGTATTTTCTTTGTTGACAACTACGGTCAGACCATCAACAGCAACAGGGAGTTCAACAAACTCTACATTGTTTTTCTTGCAATCCTCAGCTTCCTTGGCTTTGATTGGACGAGAAGCATTAGCAATATCGATGTCGCCAGCACAGAATTTCTTGAAGCCGCCGCCAGTACCACTTGTACCAACAGGAACCTTGACACCAGGATTTGATTTTGCGAAGTCTTCAGCAACAGCCTTACTGATAGGAGCAACTGTGCTAGAGCCATCAATGGTGATGTTGCCAGTTAAGTTAGAAGGGGCTTTTGCAGGCTCCTTAGCAGGCTCGTTAGCAGCCTTTGTGGTTGTCGCGGCTGGTGTAGTAGCTGCGTTTGGAGTGGTTGGGGTTTCGCCGCCGCCACAGGATGCTAGGGTTGCCGCTAGTGTAACACCTGCTACAAAAGTGAAAACACTACGATTGATATTCTTCTTGGACATCATAAAAGTCTTACTGCGATTATATCTGTTAAGGTTTGCAAAGCGTTCAAACTTGTCATTCCTGATACTAAACTGGTTATGTCAAGCAAAGGTTAAGACTAGTTAAAGGTGAAGTTAAGTTTGGTTTGCGATTAGGGTTTTTCGTTAAGATTTGGGAACAAATTAAGTTGAGTTACAATCCCGAAATAATTCTCAGCAATATTGGGTTTACCAGTTCGGGAGCTTCATCCTGTGGGCAATGCCCCACATTTGGCAAATCAATAAATTCTTTAACACATGAGAATCTCATAAAAGATTCACGTCCTAGCTCTATTGGTTCCCAAGGATCGCGATCGCCCCACAATACGATCGCGTCACAAGGCAGAATCTCTAGAAGATCTTCGGGGCGTGGTCCCTGTGAATAGCGGACAAAAGCCATAAATACGTCAACCGCATTCGGATTTTGAGCAGGTTTAATCAGGATTTCGATTAACTCATCGGTAACAGATGCTTTATTGATATAGGCTTGCGAAAGAATTTGCTTGACCGATCGCGGATTACGCACTTGATTAAAAAACAAGCTAGCGATCGCCCGATTACCCAAAATATTCTGGACAGTCTTTACGCCGACACGCCGATACCAAGGCATATCCAATTGATTTTGTTCTTGCAATAATCGCAATGAGCAGTTAATTAATATTGTTTTAGAGACTAACTCAGGGGCATAAATAGCAGCCTGCATCGCCACTACTGCACCGATCGAATTGCCAATCAATATTGTGCGGCGATCGCCCACAACTGCGCCCACAACTTCCCGCAAAAAATCCGCAACTTGCTGCCCCCAAGTCTCGAAAGTATAAGGTAAATCACTAGGTTTTGGTTGAGCCGAAGAGCCAAATCCAATTAAGTCGATCGCGTAAACCCTTGCCCCTTGTGCTAAGACAGGAATATTTTTGCGCCAATGCCCCACCGATGCCCCAAAGCCATGAATCAGGACAACCGCAGGTTTATCAAGGTTTTGATCTAGTCCATCACCATCAACAGAATAGCCAATCTCATAACCACGCCATGTCCAAAAGCGATCAGCAAACTTACGACACTCAATAATCATGTATCCAAAGGTAAACTTATATGAAGTAAGTATAACTAGCTAATTTCACCTACTCTATCATTAACAGCAGGTATACCCCTTATAGAAACTTATTTAGACTATTTAGACTTAAAATCATTGTAGATTTAAGGATAAGTGCTTTTAAAACTTTTTCGATAACATTATTTGGAGATTAAAACGTGGCGATTCCATTGTTGAATTACGCTCCAGCATCGCAAAATTCTCGCGTTGCTGGTTTTACAGTAGGTAGTGACAACACTCCTCGCATTTACAACACAGCAAATTTGCTCTCTAGCGGTGATATGGGCGAATTGATCGAAGCAGCCTATCGTCAAATTTTCTTCCATGCTT
Organism: Pseudanabaena sp.; assembly: GCA_044355035.1. Taxonomy (GTDB): domain Bacteria; phylum Cyanobacteriota; class Cyanobacteriia; order Pseudanabaenales; family Pseudanabaenaceae; genus Pseudanabaena. The sequence goes on from JBIKYX010000005.1 coordinate 65,668, forward strand.
TTGCTAGCGATCGCGAAGTTACCCTAGAATCACAATTGCGTTCTGGCAATATCTCGGTCAGACAATTTGTGCGTGGCTTAATTCTCTCTAATACCTATAGAAGCAGTTTTTACGAAAAGAACAGCAACTATCGTTTTGTAGAGCAAACTGTTCAGCGCGTTCTTGGTCGTGATGTTTATAGCGAAAAAGAAAAGATCGCTTGGTCAATCGTTGTCGCCACTAAGGGCATTGAAGGTTTTGTAGATGCGTTGCTCAACAGCGATGAATATCTTGAAGCATTTGGCGAAGATATCTTGCCTTACCAACGTCGTCGGGTTCTACCTAGCCAAAGAATTGGTGAAGTGCCTTTCAACCTCAAATCTCCTCGCTACGATGCTTACCATCGCGCACAGCTGGGCTTCCCTCAACTCATCTGGCAAAATACTGTCCGCAGCTATGTGGTTACAGACAGAGCGCCGAAGACTGGCGATCCAGCATTGTTCTTGAATATGGCTCGTGGTATCAATACTGCGCCTGCTAATTCCAGACCTGTATCTGCACAAAATTTAGATTATCTAAGTCTTGTTCCTCGTCGCTAAATCTTGACAGGGCAGAAAGCAAAGGGGGCGCGATGCGCCCCCTTTGCTTTGTTTGCGAATTGCTATAAAATCTTAAAATTAATCAAAGTTTATTTGCCCCTTTTCTTTTTGTTTTTAATGGATATTTATCAGTTTCTTGAACTTTTTGTCGGTCGTTGGCGATCGCAGCGCAGCGATCATCAATTTGGTAAGGGAGATGGTAATGACATCCGCGCCGTAATTGAGATTACATCTTTAAGTGTTGAGGCTCCACAAGTAATTGCGATTTGCCAGAAATATGATGTAGAGGCTAGCGCTGGCATAGTATCCATGAGATTTTCATGGGAGGAAGAGTCTTTAAGTAGCAACAAACCCAAGGGCGGTGACTTGCTCGTATTTGTCCCCAGTAGTTTGTCCAGTGGTTTACCCAGCGATTTGACATCATCGCAAACAGGTTGCATATTAACCGAAAAAAACAAGGGTAATTACGAGTTTGCATCCGATGAATCTTTGACGATCAAAACCTTAACCAATCAAGGTTTGTTAGAAGAGCGGATTTGGTATGGCAATCCTAATTTGAGATTTCGAGTAGCGACTTTACTCCAAGGCGATCAAATTAGCGATCGCCATATTCAATCATCAAAGTTTTACTCAGAAATTCGCATTGTCGCAAGCAAGTAGGTCTCACCAAAGTCAAGCACTGTAGGGAGCGGGTTTAGTTGATAATTCTGGGCTAAAGCAAGAACTATATGCAAAACCTGCCTCTACTTTAGACACTTCCACGTAACGTAAGGTTAAAGTTTTAAAAAATGTGCTATCAAATTCCAAACTTCTAATCCGATAAAACCTGCTAAAAAGACGAAAATCGCAATATTTAAAGTAGTTTTAAATTTTTCCATAAAGTCGGGAAGATTAAGAATATATAGAAATAAGTAGCACTTTTTGCCACACATTCCCAAAAATTCTACTGGCGATCGCTGTTTTTAATGCTTATTAATGCTTAAATAGACCCAATAATTTTGACTAGATAAAACATGCTTTTATTTAGTTGCGTTTAAACTTAACAATTACTACATTCAATTGTGGGGATGTACTGCTGTGGATTTTGTCAAAAAGTTCAGTATTCTTGGCTCTGTGGTGATTGCTTCCCTAGCGATCGCCCAATCAGCATCGGCGCGTTTTGTGATTTTTGTTGCAGGAAATGATTTCGCCACACTACAAAGAGTGCGTACAGTCTCACCCGCCGCTTTTGCCACAAAAATCAATAATCAACCTGCAATTCAGGCTGGCACATTTAATTCAGAGACCAGTGCCGATAGTCTAGCGATCGCGCTCCAACAATCTGGACTATCAGCCCAAAAGTATTTTCGTTCCTCAGGTGGCAAAGAAAATGATGTACCCGTGCCTTTCCCTGAGACATCCAGTGTAACTTCATTGCCTAACCCACAACAGGTTGTCATTCAGCAAAATCCGATCCCTGCGATCCCTCAGCCAGTCAGCTTTCAAGCAGAACTACAGCCTCAAGTGATTACCACGATGCCGCAACCAGCGCAATATCAACAGATCACGACCAATGCTGTCATTCCCCAAGTCCAAAGCCAACAAGTCCTAGTCCCAAGGTGGCAACAGGTTTTGGTTCCAGAAACTCGTCAGGTTGTAACTCAGGTAGCTGTGCCACAGACGCAAATTGTCCAAACGGGATTTATTCAACCTCAAACAGGATTTGTTCAACCTCAAACGGGATTTATTCAGCCTCAAACAGGATTTATCCAGCCTCAAACGGGATTTATTCAGCCTCAAACGGGATTTATTCAGCCTCAAACAGGATTTATTCCTGCCTCAACCACAACTGTAGCAAGCACATACGATAGCAATAGCTTTGTTGTTCAACCTCAACAAGTTCAACAAGTTCAACCTCAAGTATTTCAAACCCAGCCCCAGAACGTACAATATCAAGCAGTACAGTCCGTACCTGTCACGACAAGTCAGACTGATGATTCACTCCTGCCGCAAAATAGTCAGAATCCTAACTTTCGCTATGTTGCTGCCGTCCCAGCAAAATCCAACAATCAGTTTTTGCTATCGCGAGTTCGTCAGATAGTTCCCAACGCCTTTTTCGCAAATTCTGGACGTGGTGCTTACATTCATGCGGGTGCATACCAAAGTCGTGATGCCGCAGAATCCGTATCTCGCTATCTGCGATCGCAGGGTGTTGATTCACGAGTTCTTTACTTCTAATTTTTGATTCTGAATTATAATTCTGACTTTTGATTCTAATTGCGGCTAGATATAGAAATAAATGCCTGAAAATAACACTGCAATTACCGATGCTGACAATAACCAGCAGTCATCCTCTCGCCGTAAATGGCTAGAACCGCTCATATTGCTATTTCCAAGCGGGTTTTGGCTTGTCTCATTTCTGATCGTCCCCACAATTTTTATTTTTGTTCAAAGTCTCGTTCCCTTTGGCAAAGCTGAGTTTGGTCTAGATAACTACCAAAGGGTCTTTGAGTATGTAGGCGGTAATTTCATTTACTTAACCGTTGTGTGGCGATCTCTCCTGTACGCGATGATCACCACAGGATTTTGCCTATTACTGGGATTTCCCGTCGCTTACTGGCTAGCGGTGATTGCTCCCAAGCAGTGGCGTAGCATTTTGTTATTACTATTTGTACTACCGCTCTGGACTTCATCGCTATTGCGATCGTATGCTTGGATTACGATTTTACGTCCAACAGGAGTTTTAAATAGTTTTCTGAACTTGATCGGTTTGTCTGGCATCAATGTATTAAACAAAGCCGAAGGCGTAATTATCGGCATGATTTATACATACCTGCCCTATATGGTCTTAGTGTTATTTACCTCTCTTGAGCGGCTTGATTTACGACTTCTAGAAGCCGCCGCCGATCTTGGTGCAAATTCAAGGCAGACATTTTGGCAAGTCACAGTCCCTCAAGTATCTTCAGGAATTATTGCAGGAACGGCGCTTGTGTCCATTTCTAGTTTTAGCGACTATATCAATCCCCAATTATTAGGTGGACCGGGCAGCCGCACGATCGCCTCAATCATCGAGCTACAATTTTTGGGCGCAAGCAGCAACCGAGGTTTTGGCTCAGCCATTAGTATGGTCTTGGTGCTTGCCGTAAGTATCGTCATTGCCCTGCTGATCAAATATGGCGATCGCCGAGTGGTAAGTAATGAATAGCCCAATAAAGACTCCAGTAAATACCCCCTCAAATACCGCAATAAATGTTCCACCGATAAAACGTTGGCAGACTTGGTACACAGTGCTTGCTTTTGGCTATATGTATTTGCCAATTGCGGTACTTACGATTTTTAGTTTTAACCAATCCCCGTCTCCCTCACAATGGACTGGCTTTACCTTGGATTGGTATTCCAAATTCCTCCAAAATCCAATATTGCTAGCAGCCTTAAAAAACAGTCTCAGCGTTGCTTTAGCATCTGTTTCTGTATCGGCAGTTTTGGGAACACTCACCGCCGTTGGTTTGGCTCGGTACTATTTCCCCGGCAAAAGTTTATATCGAGGCGCTACTTATTTACCCTTAATCGTTCCTGATATCGCGATCGCAGTTGCCACGCTGGTATTTTTTGCGGCGATAAAGCTGCCCCTCAGTCTTGGCACAATTGTCATTGCCCATATTGTCTTTTGCTTAGCCTATGTCGCCGTGGTCGTTTCCAGTCGCCTTGCCAATATCGATCCCAAACTCGAAGAAGCAGCCCTTGATCTTGGAGCTACACCAACACAGGCTTTTTTAAGAGTATTGCTACCACAACTTTTACCAGGCATTTTGTCAGGTTGTCTGCTTGCTTTTATCCTCAGCATGGATGACTTTGTGATTGCCTACTTCACCGCAGGCGTTGGCTCGACCACTTTGCCGATCGCGATTTTTTCATCATTACGCAGTGGTGGCGTGACTCCAGAGTTAAACGCTCTGAGCGTATTACTGATTATTGCGTCAGCTTCGATCGCCGCGATCGCCGAAGCCGTAAAAAGTTGGGGAAATCATGAATAAAAAATTGCCACAATTATTGGCTTTCACCGATAGGTTGTGATATGTTATATCTGGCAAAGCTAATCAAAGCTAAATAATGACTCCCCATGAGTGAGAAGCCTTTAAAGCTGCGAATTGCAATCCCACCCGTTGAGGGAATTGAAGATATTCCCATCGCAGCAGTTGAAATACTCGCTACAAAAATGGGGTTCGGTCCTGTTGCTGTCCAAGACGTAGTACAAGCTCTTACTGAAGCTTTAGTTAACGCGATTTTGTACAGTACATCTGACCTTGACGTGGAAGTTGTAGTTTTCGCGGCGCATACTAGCCTGACTGTAGAAGTCCATGATCGTGGATCTGGTTTTGATGCGGATAGCGTTCCACCGCCAGATTTTGACTTGATAGCTGAAATCGGGGTTGAAAACGGTGGATTTGGTATACATATGATCAAAGCACTTGTCGATAAGCTCGAAATCGAGTCTAGTGATCAAGGCACAACAGTGCGTATGAGTAAGTTTATGTCTAATCCCAAACCCATTGTTCAATTATGACTCATTCCTCATTTTTACAAGATGAACTCAAGATCGTCGAACAGATTGACGGCGATCAGGTTATTCTCAAACTGAATGGTGCTTTGAGCGTAACTACAGTTCCATATTTCCGCCAAACCGTTCAGCCATTTATTGATCGCAAGCTTGTAGCGATCGTATTGGATTTTGAAGGTGTTACCAAGATCGTCAGCAGAGGTGTAGGTGCAGCGATCGATATGGCTGTACAAGCCAAAAAACAAGGCAGTAAACTACGTTTAGAAAACGTTGGTAAATATGGTCGTTCTTTGTATATTCAAGGTGTACACCTTGTTGCCGAAGTTCCTGAGCTAGAGGGATTTGAGCCATAGGAATGAAGGTAGTTAGTCGTAAATCTTTGGGGTTGCAATGTGTTTTCGACATTGGTTTGCAGCGTGATCACAATTTTTTACTCGACCAAGGCTATATTGCCTCAAATTGTTTTAACAAATCCCATAGTGTTGCCTATGGTTATGTAACCTACCAAACCGCCTATCTCAAGGCTAATTTTCCTGTTGAGTATATGGCGGCTTTGTTGTCTTCGGTCAGTGGTGATCAAGACAAGGTACAGCGCTATATTGGCAACTGCCGTAGCATGGGAATTGCGGTCGTTCCTCCTGATGTGAATAGTTCAGGCGAAGACTTTACCCCAATTGGCAAACAGATTTCTTTTGGTTTGGCGGCGATTAAAAACCTTGGCGCGGGTCCGATCGCTTCGATTTTGTTGGCGCGTCAGGATGGATTATTTACCTCTCTTGCGGATTTATGTAGTCGCTTAGATTCGCGATCTCTGAACAAGAAAGCCTTAGAAGCATTGATCCAAACTGGGGCGCTAGATTCATTAGAACCAAATCGCCATCAGCTAATGAGTGATTTAGATATCACGATGGATTGGGCTTCACGAAGAGCGAAAGAGCAGGCTTCGGGGCAGGGCAATCTTTTTGATTTTTTTGGGGAAAGCAGCAATACTAAAACCTTTGATACTGCACCAGTAACCACTCGTGTTCAGGATTTCTCGTCTCAAGAAAAGCTCCGCATGGAAAAAGAGCTACTTGGGTTTTACATTTCCGATCATCCCCTCAGTGTGGTCAGTCGCTCGGCAAAGGTAATGGCTCCGATTAATCTTTGTGATATTCCTGACTCATTGGAAACGAAGACGGTAACGGCGATCGCTTTAATCCTCGATATTAAATCGGTGATTACCAAAAAAGGCGATAACATGGCAATTTTGCAACTTGAGGATCTCACAGGCAGTACAGAGGCGGTGGTTTTTCCCAAGATTTTTGATAAGGTCAAGCATTTATTAGAAAAAGACAAGCGGGTGATGGTGTGGGGCAAAATCGATCGCCGAGATGAACAAACCCAATTAATTATTGACGATATGCAGCCGATTGAGTCCGTGCGGATGGTGCGGGTGGAACTCACAAGGGAACAAGCGAGCGATCGCCAAATTTTGCAACAACTTAAAAATGCCTTAAATCTTAATTCTGGTTATAGCGGTGGTGGGAATGGTAACTCTGGCAACAGCAGTTATGGCTATGGCAAAAATGAAGCGGAGACTTTCGGCAAAATTCCTGTAATCGCAGCGATCGAATATATGCCAAAGTTAATCCGCTTAGGTAATCAGTTTTGGGTTAAAGACGAAGAAACTGCTGTTAAGGCTTTGCAGCAAGCAGGATTTAAAGCAAGTTACGATGCCTTAGTTTGTAGTAATTAATTTGTCCATGTGGTTTGGGGCGAATGTCAAGGTTTAGGGCAAAATTTTTCTTTTTCACCAAATGTTTTTGACTGGGTACTGAGCGATCGCGCTATCCACTGTAATCAGTGATAGGTCTTCTACTAGACTTTGAGCAATCAATAGGCGATCAAAAGGATCTTTGTGGAAGGTTGGCAAGCTATGGATTTTGAGAATGTGGGACATCTGAACGGGTAAAATCTCGAACTGGTTGGAGGCTATGCGGCTGAGAATATAAGTTTCTGGTGGTTCAGATAGAGAAAGTTTGCCTGTACCCACTTTGATGATAATTTCCCATGCACTGACAACGCTAAAGTAAACTTCGTTGTCGGGATTGCTAATGATGTTTTTTGCATTTGTGGATATCTGAGGATCGTCGGCAACCCACCAAAGAAAAGTATGGGTATCGAGTAATAGTTTCATCACCTTTAGCCCAAAAAGTCAGCAAGAATATCGTCGGGCAAGGGAGCGTTAAAGTCTGGGGCAATGAAGATTTTGCCTTTGTCTTGTCCTGCTATGCGCGGTTGGCGTTTTTTGGGGCTGGGTGCGATCGTGGCGATCGCTACGCCGTTTTCGCAGATGATGATTTCTTCGCCCTGTAGGACTTTGCCGATGAGTTGGGCGAATTGCTGGCTGGCTTCGGGGATGGTGACGGTGATGGTCATGGATTATATGTTAAACAAATGCTTGGTTTATGAGATAGTCGTTAAGTCGCTATTTGAAGAATTGCTGTTGCTTTTGAAATAGTTTTGAGATGTCTTATATTTCACCGCCAAGTACTTTAAAAGCATTTCCTGATGCCCAACCAGTAAGACCTAAAACTTTTATCCGAGGGACAGGAAAGTTACGCAAGCGGTGGAGGGATGGGGAAGGTAATATTTACGAGTGGGATTATCAACATGGTAGTGTAGAAAAGTATGATAGAAGTGGTAGACATTTGGGTGAATTTCATCCTGAAACAGCTATGCTGCTTAAATCTGCCGATCCAAACCGTAGGATTGAACCATGACTAAATTTAGAACTAAAAACAATAAGCTAAATTCTATTGGCGGTTTATTGCGATCGCTAAGTTCTTACATTGTCGATACTAAGGAAAAAATAAAGACAAAACAAACAACCCATCAAGTTGAGTTAGTTACTCCAGACTTACATCAAAAGGTTATTCGGGTGTTGCGTTGGTACGAAAAAGATGGTGATGCTTTGATAGGAGAAAGAATGTTAAACAACATAAACTTGTCAGAACTTCAGAAGCTTTTTGGTGAACCTAGAGATAATTTGATGTTTGAGTGCTATCCAATAACTCAATTGCAAGCCAGATTTTTGCAAATAAGGCTAAAACAATCCTTTGATTTCCGTTTTTATGCCTATTTTCTGGAATGTGATGCCAATTAGAGCTTTGCTTAGTTGCTTTGTGGCGATCGCTCCTCAAATAGTCACAAAGCGATCGCATGAGCTACTCTCAATCCTCAAACAAATCCCTTCAAAGTCAGCTAAAACTTCTTCATTTGTAAACCTGACCACTCGCAATCCATAACCTTCTAATCTCTGCGATCGCTCTAAATCATAATCTTTTGCCTCTTGACTATTGTGCGTGTCGCCATCAATTTCAATCACTAGCTTTAAGGCTGGGCAGTAAAAGTCTACGATGAAGTTGTCGATGGGTCTTTGTCGATAAAATCTGGTGGAAAGGTGGCGAAGATAGTCATACCAAAGTCTCCGCTCTGCTTTGGTCATATTTTTGCGAAGTTCTTTAGCGCGATCGCCTAGTTTTGGGTTATAAGGCAGGTGGTTGTCGGTTTGGATCATAGATTCTCATTTTGTGAAGTTGTCTAAAGCCCCCCTTTCTAAGGGGGGTAGGGAGGATCTTTAGTCACTTTGAATATACGAGTCAATTGTGCGATCGCATTAATAAGCTTGAATAAGTTTTTGGGCTGCGTTTGGAGGTTTGATCCCCCCTACCCTCCTTGCAAAGGGGGGCTTTTAAGAGAAGAGGTTCTTTTGTCTGCAATAGTTTCCAAGATAAATTTCTCATTTTGTGAAGTTGTCCAAAAGCCCCCCTTTCTAAGGGGGGTAGGGGGGATCTCTAGTCAATTTGAATATACGAGTCAATTGCGCGATCGCATTAATAAGCTTGAATAAGTTTTTGGGCTGCGTTTGGAGGTTTGATCCCCCCTACCCCCCTTGCAAAGGGGGGCTTTTAAGAGAAGAGGTTCTTTTGTCTGCAATAGTTTCCAAGATAAATTTCTCATTTTGTGAAGTTGTCCAAAAGCCCCCCTTTCTAAGGGGGGTAGGGGGGATCTCTAGTCACTTTGAATATACGAGTCAATTGCGCGATCGCCTTGCAAGCTTGAATAAATTTTTTTGCTGCGTTTGGAGGGTTGATCCCCCCTACCCCCCTTGCAAAGGGGGGCTTTTTGCTAGTTGTTGAACTTCTTCTAACATCCTCTGAACTGTGGCTGCGTCGGGGGATTTGAGGTGTTGCAGGATCGTGAGGGATTCTTGGAGATAGGAAATCGCCGTTTGAAAATCACCATTGTTCGCTAATAACTGTCCCATATTTGCGAGTGTATAGGCTTTACCCGCCACGTTACCGATGCGTTCTTTGATTTCCAAGGACTGCTGATAGAGGGCGATCGCTTGCTCTACCTGTCCCTGATCGGCATAGATTCCTGCCATTTGATGCAATGTGGCGGCTTTTCCCTGCACGTCACCGATGCGTTCTTTGATTTCCAAAGACTGATGATAGAGGGCGATCGCTTGATCTACCTGTCCCTGTTGGGCATAGATAACTGCCATTTCATGCAATGCCGATGCTTCATCTTGAGCCATATTGTTAGCTCTACAGATTTCAAGAGATTTTTGAGTTAATTCTTTAGCTTCATCTATTTTTCCTTGTTGCTGCTTCAGTCTTCCCATTTGATTAAATGTGGCGGCTTTGCCCTGCACGTCACCGATGCGTTCTTTGATTTCTAAGGACTGCTGATAGAGGGCGATCGCTTGGTCTATCTGTCCCTGTTTTGCTTTTATCAGTGCAAAGTTATGAATTATCGCTGCTTTTTCTTTGATAGCTTCATCATCATCAGGACATAATTCCAATGCTCTCTGATAATGCTGAATACAATCTTCCATAGCTCCAAGATCGTCTTCAGCCATAGCAAGACTGTGTATTACTTTATAGCTCTCCGTAACGGAAAGAGTTGATTTGCAGATATTTACAACTTCCCGAAACCGACTTTTTCTATTCCAATTATTCGCTAAAGATTGATTGATCGCAACTGCAATCTCTTTCTCATCACCCAACAAAGCCAACCGATGAATTTCTAACATCTGCTCTTCAGTAGAAGACTCAGCTTCTTGATACCAAACTCGATAGAGTTCCCTTACTGCTGTTGCATAAATCTCCTGCGTAAACTCAGGACTTAACAACTCCACCAAAATCTTCGGCACACGATAAAGATCGCCATTGACCTCTAATAAACCGATCGCCTTTGCCCGAACTTGATGCACCTTGAGATTCTCAACCCCCTCACATACCTTCGCAAACACCACCACAGGCACAGGCAAATCGAACACCAAACCCAGCCTTAACATTTCCCGCAAATCTGGACTTTGCTGAGCCAATAACGTCTCCGCGAGAATATGTTCGCGAAACTCAATTTGCTTCGCCATCATCCGATCCAAAACTTCCTGCTTTTGTGCCTCCGTCAACACATAATTCGGCAAAATCGCCGCCAACCACTCCAACAACCTCGGATTCCCATCCGCCACCGCGATCGCCTGTTTTTGCAACGCCACCAAAGGCTCCGCAGCCTCACGCGACAACATCGGCAACTTAAACCCCGCAAGGCGATCGCACTTCTTCTTGAGATCCACACCCCGCAACGAAAACAACGGAACACGAAACAGCCTTGCATTTAGCGCCACATCTGGCAAATTAAAATCATAGCGACAGGTCACAATCAACCGATGGCGCAAACCAGATCGGGCGATCACACTCACCAAAGCCATCAAAGGCTCCACCACCTCATACTTCAGCACCCATGCCCCAAACGCATTCTCTTCCAGATTCTCCTCAAAATCATCCAACACAAACATCAAACAGCGATTCTTATCGTTCATGCCCTCCTTGAGAAACTTCGTCAGCTTCTGCATTAGCGGTAACTTACCATTGAGAACCTCATGCCCCGCCTCAGAAGTGCAATTTTTCGCCAAATCCTGCAACAGCTTCGCCTCATCAAACTGCTTGAAATTAAAAATCGTGTCATAGTTCGAGTTTTGCGGATCGGCAATCCGTTCCAACAACCGCTTCGCCACCGTCGTCTTACCCAAACCACCCATCCCATGCAACAACACACCCAGATCGTTCCCCTGCAATCGCCGCAAACTTGATTGCAAGATCCGCCGCCGTCCCACAAAATCCTCGCGCCGCACCACCCTCGGCGTAGTCGCATCATCAGGATCGAGAAATAACTGCTCGATCTCCGAACTCAAAGGCAACAGGCGATCGCCCAACGGCAACACCAACGCCGCCAAACTCACCTTTAAATCTCCCCGCCCATACAACCGCAACAAATACCAATTAGGAATATTCTTCTCTCGCAATTTCTGATAAGTCGCCGCGATCGCCTCTACCAAACTATTCGCCGCAGCCAAAGACTCATACAAACAAGCCGCCGCCAGAGTCGCCACATCATCCCCAATCGGACGACCCCAACCCAACACCGCCGTCAATCCCAAATTTAACAAAGCCTCCGCCATCGAAGGCGTAGCTCCCTGCTCTCCCGCCTGACCCGTCCGACAGCCCGATAAAAACACCAAACGCGGCAATCGAAACCCAAACGCATCGGCAATATCATCCGCTTTAGCATCATAGCGCTCGCCTTTCTCCGTCTCCGTAATAAAAAACGGCTCTCCTTTATCATTTATCGAAGCATGACCCGTCAAATGAAACACATCAAAATGATTAGCCCCATACTGTCGCCAAGTCTTTTTTAACTCACTCACACAGCCACTCTCCTCCACCCGCAAGGTCAGCGCCGCCCCACGAGTTGCATCCAAGATCCGCCCCTCTTCCCCCTCAAAATTCAAGCGCGGCTCCACCCCTTCAGGATCGGTCGCCATAAACATCACCCTCAAAGGGCGATCGGCTGGCTCACATGCCACCACTTCTCCCTTAGTCCAGCGCACGGTTACAACCTTAGGATAAGTGCGATCGATCAAAAATCCCTCGCGATCGTGCAGCACCTCCCAAGGCAAATGCGGCAGTTTCGCAAGATTGGCGATCGCCAATACCAACAATTCCCCCTGACAATCCGCCAAAGCCCGACTCAACCAGCGCCCATCCCCATCCAACCAGCCAAATAATTTCTTCCCGATCGCCACAGGCTCAGGCATAGACACATAAATATCCCGTTCTGCTAAAGCGATCGCATCCTCAATATCACTAATCCGCAAGATTTGCGTTTCATAGCCCCGACTATGCAGATTTTGATACCGCAACTCAACCTTAGTCTCACTGCTAGGATGCAACTCGATATAAAGAACGTCCACAAATCACTCCATAATACTAAGTAGATATTCCCAACTCGGAGGATGTGTTAGCGCCAGCGTAACGCATACAAACCTTACTTATTGGTGCGTTACGGCTTCGCCTAACAGCACCCTACAACTAACTTAGCCTTTTCTTCATCTCAGCCAAACTAATCGAAGACTCAGAGCGGCGCTCAGCCACGATCGCCAAATCATGAATATCTTCTAACATTTGCTCATATAGCTCAATGCTTAAAATCACGGCTGTTTTATTACCGTTGACATCAACAATGTATTGCTCTTGAATTAAATCTGGCGCAAGTGTATTCATAAAGTTAACTCTCCAAAACCTTACGGATTTGTTCGATTGTCGCATTTTCTAGCAAGAGGCGACAGAACAGAACAAGCTATATTTGATTATGGATACAATACAGCTAAAAATAGGGCAGAACCATGCAAATCACTGTAGAAATACCCGATGATATCGCTCTGCGCTTAGAACCGCTCAAAGACAAACTCCCGCAAATTCTGGCTCTAGGCTTACAAGAAATTACCGCTAATCCTGTCACAGGCTTCTCTGGACTCACCGAAATCTTAGAATTTTTTGCAAAGCTTCCATCCCCTCAAGAAATTCTAGCCTTGCGCCTTGCGCCTAACCTCCAAACTGAAATTGAAAATCTTTTAGATAAAAACCGCACCGAAGGACTTAATGAAAGCGATCGCCATCTATGGCAACACTATGAATTTGTGGAACATCTAGTCCGTATTGCCAAAGCACAAGCCCTACTCAAACTACAACAAAGTGCATGAGTAGAACTTATGTTTCGACAAGTTTGCGTCGCTTAGTTAGCGATCGGGCTAAAAACTGCTGTGAATATTGTTTGATTCCAGAAATATTAGTGCTAGCTTCCCATCAAGTCGATCATGTAATCGCTGAAAAGCACGGCGGGGAAACTATAGAGAAAAATCTGGCTCTCTCCTGTTCACTATGCAATCAAGCAAAAGGTAGCGATATTGCTTCCATTGATCCCGAAACTGGCGATACGGTGAGACTTTACAACCCTAGACAAGACATCTGGCAAGAACATTTTTATCTTGACTCAGAAAGTGGTGCAATTCAGCCATTGTCAGCGATCGGTCGCGTCACCGTAAATTTATTACGAATGAATCGATTAGCATCTTTACCTTCACGTCAAATTTTTGCTCGCTATTCCCAAAATTAACTTTCTAAAATCTTACGGATTTGTTCGATTGTCGCATTTTCAAGCAAAAGGCGATCGCCATTCCGTCCAACGATCAAAACCTTCGCGATCTTCTTGCCTGACTTGCCCTGTTTATGTTCCTGATACCATTTACGAATTTGTTCCGCAACTGCCAAAGTCCCAGATACAATCCCGACAATCGAAGCAACAGTCGCTAGCACAGCTTCGCGCTGAACCTCTTCATCCACAGCATAGGAACCTTCAATTCCTTCTAAAGCCAATAACTCCTCAGTGGCTTCAATAGCTCCTTCACCTTCGATCGCAAACTTAATTTCTGCCATGATTTTACGAACCAATTTCTAAAGTTATGAACAACCAAAATTGTAATCGTTAGCTAGAGACGATCGCCGCTAACTTTTTCAAGATTTGCAATGTCAGCGCCAAACCATCATCTTGATCTAGAATGAACTCCTTGGATTTGGCATATTTGGGCTGCTCCTGATGCACTAATTTCAAAAACACAAAACTACTTCCATTCGTCACTAAACCAAACAAAGGCTTGTCCCGATGAGGTGCAGCAAGCATATAAGTCAAAACTTGCGGAATCCCTACTTTTAGCGAAAATCCTGCTCGTTTTGACTCAATTACCAACACCCAAATCTGTTCGATTAAAATCAATACATCCATTCGCCCCCTCAGTCTTGTCTCTCCATCTTCCGCAAAAATCTCCACCGCCGTTTCCGTATCCATATAAAAAGGTGGCAAAAAGAACCCCGCTAGATCCAACAACGGAGAAATAATCGCCATTTTAACCGTGTTTTCTAACACCGATCGCCGTTCTAAATTTGCCGAAATCGCTAGTACACGTTGCAATCTATCGCGCTCAGCGATCGTCAAACTTGGCAAATCATCCTGCCATTCTCGAAAAAAGTTAGGATCGTTAACGAACTCCAACCCGAACTTGCGCTCTAATTCATATAGTGAGACTTTCTCGATCGCCAATGCTTGCAGCATAAAATTAACTCTCCAAAACCTTACGGATTTGTTCGATTGTCGCATTTTCGAGCAAGCAGCGATCACCTAACTCGCGATCGCCTTAATCACATCATCAGCGTTACCAGTCCAGCCAATAATTCCACCTTGAGCGCGAAGCATCTCAATCGTTGACTCCTTAAACTCTGGGAAATAACTAGCAGTGCCATCTTCGATCAACAAACATTCATAACCGCGATCGTTTGCCTCGCGCATGGTCGTCTGCACACATACCTCCGTAGTTACACCCGTAAATAAAAGATGGGTAATATTCTCTTTTTGCAAAATTGATTCTAAGTCAGTTCGACAAAAAGCTCCCTTCCCAGGTTTGACAATCACAATCTCATTTTCTAGGGGCGTAAGTTCGGGAATAATGTTATTACCATCTTCACCAACAATTAAGATTCTTCCCATTGAACCGCGATCGCCAATTTTGAGTCCCGTCTTACTGCGATTGAGCTTAGATGGTGGACAGTCTGATAGGTCGGGGGAATGTGCTTCGATGGTATGAATAATTGGCAAGCCTAGCTTTCTAAAGGTCTCTAATAGAAGTTTTACGGTTGGGACAATGCTGCGTAATTGCATCACATCATTACCAAGCGCATCACCAAAGCCGCCATGTTCTAAAAAATCCCGTTGCATATCAATGATCACAAGTGCAACTTTGCTATCGGTAGGCAATTCGTAATCGTAGGGCTGAGCAGCGATCGCAGACATATATTTCTCCGTTACAAAGGATTATTCGTTAGCAATTATGACAGGTTTTTCCCACACAATTAGAACCACACAACCTTCTTCGCTAGAAACTTGGTGACTGGTATTGGGAGGATTGATGATTACAGAACCTTTAGTATATTTGCCATTCGCGTCAGATTGGGAACCTGAAAGTACAAAAATATGTTCGTATCCTGAATGGGAATGATGGGGAACTTTTGCACCTACTTCATAGCGCAGCATGGCGGCACTCGCGCCCATATTATCCTTATACAAGGGATAAATTTCCACGCCTTTCCGAAAATATTCCCAAGGTAAATCGTCATAATGCTCACGGGTCAGCAACTCTGGAAAAACCTTGACTTGTTGGTTGATAATCATTGTTTTTTTGATAGGCAAGGGGCTTAAGCCCCTTGTTATTAGTTATTAATGCCCAGCCATTTTCTGACCGATCGCTGCGAGATCAGCCTCAGCACTGGGACTTTCGTAGACAAATTGACCGTCACTCATCACCAGAATGCGATCGCTTAGAGTCAAAATCTCATCCAGATCTTCACTGACTAAGAGAACAGCTACGCCGCGATTGCGAGCTTCGACAATTTGATTGTGAATATATTCAACGGCGGCAAAATCCAGCCCGAATACAGGATTGGCGACAATTAATAATTTAATTTCGTTAGCAGAAAGCTCTCTAGCGAGAACGGTACGCTGTACGTTACCACCTGAGAGATTGCCAATCGGGGTATCTGGTGAAGGGGTTTTGATAGAAAAGACCTTAATCAGATTTTTGGCTGTTTCGCGGATAGCCTTGAATATCAACAAAATTCCGCCATGAGACTGAGGTACGCGATCGAACGTGCGGAGAGCCAAATTCTCAGCAACGCTCATGTGCGGTACACAGGCATTTCGCAATGGTTCTTCAGGGAGTGAAAATACCTGATGGGTGTACATTTCCTTGCGAGTTGCTTTATACAAATCGCCATTGACAAAAATCTCACCCGACGTAGCAATTCTTTGTCCAGATAGAACTTCTACTAATTCGCGCTGACCATTGCCTGACACGCCTGCAATACCGACAATTTCGCCACTTTTGATTGTGAGACTAACACCACCAACAGCTTCCAGTCCATTATCGCGATCGGCATGAACATCCCGTACTCTAAGAACCACATTATCGGTAAGAACTTCCGTTTTGGAAACCTGCCGAGCTTCCTTGGCTTCACCTAACATCATCGCTGCCATGTCTGAGACGGATAGATCTTTGGTGGAACCTGTTCCTGCGAATTTACCTTTGCGTAATACGGTGACATTATCCGCAAAGGCGGTAATTTCACGGAATTTGTGGCTGATCATTAAGACGCTCAATCGTCCTGCGGTGACTTCTTCGCGCAACAGCCCTAGCACCTCATCAGCTTCTTGGGGAGTTAATACAGAAGTTGGTTCATCGAGAATGAGAATCTTACTTTTAAGATAAAGCTGTTTGAGAATCTCTAATTTTTGTTTCTGTCCTGCCGCCAGTTGGGAGATTGGCGTATTCAGATCGATTTTAAAAGGAGCCGCCGCCATAAAAGCGTCTAGCTTCTCATATTCATCTTTCCAATTAATTAGTGATGGGGTATCAGGTCTTACCAGCAAGAGATTTTCAGCAACGGTCATCGAAGGTACTACGGTGAAATGCTGATAAACCATGCCAATCCCAAAGTTATAGGCATCGCGGGGACTATTTATATCACGAGATTGCTTATTGATTAAAATATCGCCGTGGCTAGCCGCATGGAAGCCCATAATGCATTTAACCAAGGTGCTTTTACCTGCGCCGTTTTCGCCAAGGAGGGCATGAAATGTTCCAGGCAACAGTTTTAACGAAACGTTATCGACTGCGACGAAAGAGCCGAATTTCTTGGAGACATTCACAAGCTCTAACTCAGGGGGTAAATGCGATCGCAGGGTATCAGCAGAAACACTAGATGGAATGGTCAAGGGTGGTATCGGCTCTCTCATAGATTCTTCTTCAACCAGATTATCAGCAAGATCGCTTTGGCGATCGTCAGGACTGGGTTTTTCCATAGCGGCGTATACCTAGCAGATTTTTTAGGCAGATTATTTAAGCAGGTTTTTTAAGCAGATTTTAGTAATCTAACTAGAAATTTTGCTTAATTGCTGTAGTCAATGTTTCAGAATCGGAGACAGCACCAAATACGCCGCCCTGCATTTCGATCATTTTCAGCGCCGCTAGATGATTGCCATAATCGGTTGCGCCTGTGCAGTCCGATAGCATTAGACATTCATAGCCGCGATCGTTGGCATCACGCATGGTCGTATGGACACAGACATCGGTGGTAATCCCAGACAAGATAATATTCTTAATGCCGTTGCGATTGAGGATCAAATCAAGATCGGTGGCATAAAATGAGCCTTTCCCTGGCTTGTCGATAATTGGCTCACCCTCGATCGGGTAAAGATCGGGAATGATGTCCCAACCTGCTTCACCACGGATTAAGATTTTGCCACAAGGTCCGACATCACCGATACCCGCGCCAATTCGTTGCGATCGCCATCGCTTGTTTTGAGGTAAATCCGATAAGTCAGGGCGATGTCCCTCACGGGTATGAATAATCAAAAAGCCTTTTTCACGAAAAAGGGTCAATACTTTTTTGATTGGCTCGATCGGCGCTCTAGTCAAGGACAGGTCATAGCCCATTGTGTCCACATAGCCACCGACACCGCAGAAGTCGGTCTGCATATCGATGATGATGAGAGCGGTGTTGTCGGGTCGGAGATCGCCGTTATAAGGGTAGGGATAGGGCGTAGCTTCAATATACATAAGCGCTTTTAAGGATTATTGCTAAAATTTGCCTTGCAGTTTGTCCTAATTGTTGGCGATCTGATCATTTCAGACTGTTACTGAGAAACTTATAGAGCCTTGCGCTAATTTTAAAATTTTCTTGCATACTTGTAGATTAGTTCTTTAAGAGTCATGGTGATTTGACTTCAACTGAATTATTATGCGCGGTAAGCTATAACTAGATTATCAAAGCTAAATTTTCTAAGATTTATCTCGCATGAGTAATTGCCTTTATTTGGACTAAAACTTTGGTGTTATCCCTGCTTGCTTACATATCGCATTCGCAGTAATTCGATCAATTGTCCGATGTGTTTTAATCGGAATTGTTTTCATGTTGTTGGTGTAAATGGAATGATTTCCACCATCCCTAAGGAATCTCCTTATTTTGTTGCTTATATGCAGCAATCATTTCCTGTAAAGCATCTTGCAAAGATTCACGACAAAGTTCCAGAGTTTCACTCTCAGTTATTACCTCTTGCCATTCAATGAGTTGCCCCATATAGCCTGAGTCAATCTTTGTATAGTTTGCGGTAAAGGTTGTAAGCATATATTTAAGTTCAGCTAAAGCCTTGATTTGTCTCACTATAACAAAAAAACTTTGAATACGTAGGCTATTTTTTCTAGTTATTGGCGAAATTACTGGACTACGCGATCGCCAACTATCTGTCATTACTGTTTGGCTGCAAAGAGCGATCGATCAGAAGTTTCAATTGGGTGCGACCTTAATATAATACACTTATTAAGTGGCAACAGGAAACCCATACTGATTGAGATTTTGCCAGAATTGCTCCCAACGCGTAGAAGTTAAAACTAAAGCTCTTAAACTCAGAATTAT
>JBIKYX010000134.1:0-9725 GCA_044355035.1 Pseudanabaena sp.
TTGTCAGTTCGATTTTTATTTTTGTGCCTTCTACACTTATTACCTTTGCCGACATTTTCTTTCTTGCCTCCTTCTTTATTCTCTCATTATCCTGCTATCTTCGTATTAAGTCAAGGTCGCACCCTTCAAAAGCCTGATTTGTTCTATAGATAGCGTCAGTAAAAGCGGTATGATCATCATTCTCTCGCCCTCGTGATAGATGACTAAAGGCAGTCTCGATGTGTAAAAGAACCGCTTTTAATCCAAGAAGATAATCGCCATCTTCCAAAATATCAATTTTCTTTCGGAGTGTATCAACAAGATCCATGTACTGTAGTTTAACAAAGTCTTAATAATGCAACTCTGTAAGAGTAAGTTACCGTAAATCATACGCTAAGTCAAACTTGATCGCACAAATAGCTTTTATAGTATAGTTCTTGAGGCATGGAGCCAATAGCAATAGTTATAAGCGATCACTGTTTGATTTGGGGAATTGGCGATCGGGTTTTGTGGGTGATGAGGGGCAATCGCTGTTTTATGTTGAGGGAATAGGCGATCGGGATTTAGGGGTGATGAGGGTGCGATCGCTGTTTGATTTGAGGGAATAGGCGCTCGGGTTTTGTGGGTGGCGAAATCGGCGATCGCTGTTTGATGTGGAAATAGGCGATCGGGTTTATGGTTGATGAGGGGCGATCGCTGTTTGATGTGGAAAATAGGCGATCGGGTTTTGGGTGATGAGGGGCGATCAGAATCAATTATTCATACCTTACTCTGTTTTGCATAAGCATCCACAAGATTGGAAATCATTTCTTGATATGAAGAATTACGGCGTTTAGCCTCACGCTTGAAAAACTCAATACTTTCTTGAGTAAATTCCATCGTAATCATTACCGTCTTTTGCCTCGGAACTAACTGATTCACTGGTGGCAAAAAATCTTTAACAATAGTGACATTACCAATTGGTTCAGCAGGATCAGGAATTGTGTTGTTCATAAAATTTCCTCCATTTACGCCATTGAGCAGCCCCAAATATACGAATCACTCCATCTCGATAAGTAAAACGCACTGTCAATACAAGATCATCTACTTTCCCGATACAAAACCAACGTTCCTCCACTTCACTATGTTACGAATCATGGACAATCAAACGGTCTGGATCGAAAAAAGCATATTGAGCAGTTTCAAAGTCTAAGCCATGCTTTGCCTTGTTATCAACCTCTTTTTGCTCATCCCACTCGAAAGTGGTACTCATATCAACTCACCACATGGACTATAAACCATAAGAACTATTTTTAGATATTTAAATCTTACAACTACTTTTAGTCTTTTGGGATAACATCGCTGTTTGATGTTGAGATTTAGGCGTTCAGGTTTTGTGGGTGGTGAGGGGGCGATCGCTGTTTGATTTAATAGTTTATTGTAAAACTTTTCCCGATTCTTCCTGCTCCTTCGCTTGGCGTAAAACTTCATTAATCAAATTTTGATAGCCAACTTCACCCGCCTTCAATTTAAAATACTCAATAAGATTGGCATCTAAAGAAATAGTAATACTTTGCTTGCGAGGCATAGGTTTAAGTGCAATACGAAACTTTGCCCGATCTAAATCTGATTGTGTTACTTCGGAATATTCATCACGATCATTAGAGGTTTCTGAAGAAGAGAAGTTGTTCATTTTTGTTTGCCTCACGCATGGAAATAATACGGATTTCATCTTCGGTTTCAGTATGTACGATAACAACAACTTTCATGCCTAAGAGTCCAAGCGTTACCCAACGCTGTTCCCCATAGTTTTCACGGTTATCTTCAATGTCGAGCCAACAAAGACTTTTTCAGCATTCACAAAATCGATAGCGTGCTTTTTTAGGTTGCTTTGCCTTTTAACTTCATTCCATATGAATTTCATATATAACTTTTATTATACATACCTTAAATCACTCGTCTCCTGAGAATAAAGTTTAGCATTTAGAATATGGCGATCGCTGTTTGATGTTGAGCTTTAGGCGGGACAGGTTTCATGGGTGGCGATAGGAGATCGCTGTTTGATGTGGGGAAATAGGCGATCGGGTTTTATGGGTGATGAAGGGGGCGATCGCTGTTCAAGAATCAGGACAAACTTATATAAACTCACAAGAGTCATTGATTGATATGACAACTCCTGCTGGCAAAGATGCAATCACTTCACTTATTCGCTCCATCTACGGCAGTAAATAATCAGGTCTGTTACTACGAGCATCCAAAACCACAATCCTCAAACCCTTCCCCACTAAATTTTGCTGATAACGCAAGTTCTTATCCGCAGTAATAAAAGCATCAAATGGATGATTCTCAGCTAAGTTAAGAATTACACTATCTTTAAACCCGCGCCATCCCATATTATCAACATTACAAACATCATAACCTTTAGCCAGAAAGGGTTGCTTGATTTTTCTGCTCAGAAGATTTTCATCCAATAATATAATACGTCTTATGTGAGATGAAAATAAGAGGGACTAAGGAGGGGATTTTGAGTAAAGGTAAGAACATCAATTCCAAATCGTTGATGTAAGAAAATACGAAGGGTATGACTTGCAATTTTAGCGGCAACGTGAGAACAAAACCCATCCACCTTTTTTCTGAGCAAGCGCTCCAAGTTACGACCTGTGTTTTGGACTTCATGAAATACCCCCTCAATTCGTTCTCGAAAATGATTGAGCAAGCGAGCAAAAGGGGCAGGAGTTTGTTGGTGTTGATTTAGACGTTTGGAGGTAAAGATTCGATTACCAGTGATTCTTGATACCTCTGACTGCCAATCATTACCAATAAATCCCTTGTCAGCAAGAATGTCACATTGATTTGCAAAAGGTAAAACCGTCTCAGCCGCCTCTCGCTCATCTGTATGTGAGGGTACAATTGAGTAGACCATTGGTATACCTGCCAGAGTGCTGAGCATAACCAATTTATATCCAAAATAATTCATCTTTCGACTTGCACAGTGACCATAACTTGCACTACCTGCAAAGTCGCTGTGACGCTTGCTACGCTTGTATCCCACGACTGGTAATGGTTTAGTATCGAGTATCAGAGTACTTTCAAAAATAGCCCCCATCTCACTGACCCAGAACCGTCTCATCTCTTCAAGCAATCCTTCTAATCGTCTTGCCCGCCGATTGAATTGACTTTGATCTAACAACTTCGGAAACAACTTTAAGTGATTTGCTCGGATAAATCCTAAAAACTGTTGCTCTCCTGGGTAGGGAAAATAGTCCATTGCTAGCAACAATGTCAACATTTCGCTGTCACTGAATGTTGGTTTCGGTCCTGGCACCTTCGACTCAAACATATACCCGTATTTTTGATACCAGTCATCTACTAGCACATAAATGATCGTCAAAAGTGTTGCTGCATCTATAATATTCATAGGAGACATCAAGGTTTGGTGTAGTTACCTCTATTTTGCTGTCTCCTCTTCCTATTTGAAAACCCCTAATTCACATAAGACCTATAATCATTAAGCAGAGCGTTCCTGAGAAATCAATAATTTAGCAGCACTTTCCAAAACCCTCATGACTTGTGATTTCGAATAAAGAAAATCATCAATAAACTCAGCTAAACCTCCGTCACCTTCAAGATAGTCAAAAAAAGTCTGCAAAGGAATCCTTGTCCCTTTAAAAACTGGAATTCCACTCATGATATCGGGATCGCGATGAATAATCCCCTTCATTTCCAATAAGTTATTTAGTATCATCACATTGCACGATATAACTTATTTCATTATAAAACAAAAACATAGACGGGGGATCGGGTTTTACGAGTGGTGTGTGCGATCGCTGTTTGATTTGAGGGAATAGGCGATATTCCTAAAGCAATCGCTAAAAACAGTAATAGAACTATCCTCGTCTTTTGCACAGGTTCATACAGCATAGAGCATTAGTTTTCGTGGATGGCGATATTTTAGGCTTTAAACTATCGTTTCCCTAGAGAAAAAGTGATGTAACGGCTGGATTATGCGTAGTGCGCGATCGCAGTTTTACCCTAAATTTACCTACATTAAAATGTTACAAATATTTGACAATGTAAGCTAATCTTAAGATCGTGTGATGTGAGTCTAAAATGCTTATCTAAAAAATAAGCTAATCTTTGAATTAGTGATAGCGAGTTATGAGCGATCAAGAAAAACAAAATAAGCCCGAAGATATTACTAGTCAGACCGAAAAAATTGATGAATCTGTTAATAAATCTGTTGACGAATCTACAGAGAAAGCATCTTTTCCACATGTTGTTCGACCTAAATTTCGATATGTCTTAGGCACAATATTCTTGGGGATGGTACTAAGTGGGGCGGCGGCAAGAACTTGGCAAATTATGGGTACACAAAAGCCATCCATAGAGCCGATCGCTCAAAATCCGAACTCGCCGATACCTCTATATGATCGCAATGGTTTTCCTAACTTAAATCCGCCACCACCTATTGATGCGGAAGTATGGGAATGTGATGTGGCGATCGTGGGTGGGTCGCTAGGTGGAGTCGCCGCCGCTTATCACTCAATGAAAACTGGGGCAACCACTTGCTTGATTGAGCTTACGCCAATGTTGGGCGGTCAAGTTAGTTCACAGGGAGTCAGTGCGATCGACGAGTCCATGCTAATGCGCTATCGTCAAAAATTCCCTTTGAGTTGGACGCATTTCAAAAATATTATCGCCAGTCAGCCCGCACTACCCGAAAAATATTCATATCTGAAACCAGGGGCTGTAGTTGCCGATACCAATAGTTGTTGGGTGGGAAATCTCTGTTTTACGCCCTATTCGGGTGAACTTGCTTCGGAAGAATTTTTACGCGAGTCCCAACGCTCCGCACCAAAAAGCCGATGGGAAACCCAGATTGCCTTTAAGGGCGCAAGTTTTAATCAAAAAGGCGATCGCATTACCGCAATTCACGGCGTAAAGCGCATCCCTCGCGATCCTAATTACCTTGTCCAAGGTCGTCTATCTCGCGAACTCAAAAGCTGGTTCAATTGGAACTCTGACGAAATTTTTGATAAAAAGCCCATCCGTTTGCAACCTCCCGCAGGTAAGCAGATGCAGGTGATTGACTCTAGCGACACGGGCGAACTAATTTCTTGGGCAAACATCCCCCATCGCCTTGGTTCAGAGGGCTTCGCCACAACAGGTGAAGTTCACGCGGTGGCTGACAATCCTGAATGTACACAAGCATTTACTTTTCCCTTTGTGCTGAAAATTGCTGATGATGAAGGGCGATCGCTTAAAGAACTTCGCAAAATCCAACCAGGATATTCACGAGAAGAACATCGTAGGGACTATGACTTAGGTCGGTTTCCCATGTTTGAAGGCAATAGCGTCTTTAACTATCGCCGTATTGTCAGCATGAAGCGCGATGATCCCTTTAAAGCGGTTCCCGCAAAAGGTGATATGACCGTTATTAATTGGAATCGCGGCAATGATTGGGGAGTGATGAATCCACCTCTGATTTTAACTGACAAACAAATTCAGGATTCAGGGCAGCAACAAAACTGGCTAGGAGGGTTGAATACTACCTCGCTTAAGGATGGCGAAAATCACGCTTTGTTGTTTGCGGAATGGATCATGGAGAAGTATGCATCATCGGAATTTCCTGTGCGAATGATGTCAGGTCCCGATAGTCCCATGCCAACGGAGTCAGGATTAAGTATGTATCCTTATATTCGGGAAGGTCGTCGCATCTTGGGACGCTCGGCTTATGGGCAGAAGGAATTCTTTATGCGTGAGCAGGATATTCGTAATGATATGGAAGGTGGGCGTAATTTTAACGCTACTTCGATTGGGCTGACCCACTATGCGATCGATATGCATGGTTGCCGTTATCGCAATTGGGAACCATCAAAGTCGCCAAGTGCGGCTCCTGCTAATGAAGATAAGGTGCTTCCGATCATTCTCCCCTTTGAGAGTTTAATTCCCCAACGCATTGATAATTTATTAATGGGTGGTAAGGCGATCGCGGTTAGTCATATCGTCAATGCCTCAACTCGCATCCATGTGGGCGAATGGTCGGCTGGGGCGGCGGCGGGGGCAACGGCGGCTTGGATTGTTTTACAAGATGATACTTCTTTAACACCGCAAGCGATTCTCGATCGCGGCAAAATTCAAGACTTACAGGAACATTTGCGATCGCAGGGATTATTACTAGATTGGTAAGCTCATAATTTAAAGGAGGCGCAAAGCGCCTCTTTTTTATGCCTCTTTTTTATGGCTGAGGTTTGCTAAATATCGCCACAAATACTTGTTTGATGGTGAGCAAGACTAAGCCTAAAGCAATCACGGCAAAAATCATCGTTGCCCCGCTACCGATCGCTAATAATAAAGTCCGAACCAAGGTTGCTAATCGATTAGCAAGGGTATTGGTGGTTTGGAGAGGTGCTGAAGCCAGTTTATGCGCCACCATGTTCGTAAATGCATAGAGTCCTGTGGCAAGGGTAGCGGAGATCGCTGCTCCTGTGAGATTTTTAAATGGTGAAGGGGCGACTTCGGTTGTAGATATGGATTTTGCTTCTTCAGACATGAGATTGGCAGGATATAGTTAGTTACTAACGATCCCCCTCAATCCCCCTTGTAAAGGGGGAAGAAGAAAATTTAATTTATTCTCCCCCCTTTTAAGGGGGGCTGGGGGGAGCGAAACCTTTAAACGTAGACAGTTTGCGATCGCCTAAAAGTCATTTCAACAGGTAAAAAACTTAATATTTTTGACCGCCAAATGATATAAGATATCCGCACTCAACACAAAAATGCTCGGCTCACTGGAAACAGTGGGCTTTCTTTGTTCATACTTTTGATCATACTGTAGAAGGCGCAAAAATAGCTTTTAACATCCCCTCGTCACCATCGGGCTGTAATGTAAATCCCAACTTCCGACAGAGGCTTTGCATTTTGTAATTGCCATTGAGAATGTAGCCCACGATCGCATCTAGCCGCTCTTCCTTGCCAATTTCTAGAAGTCGTCTTAATAGTTCTGTTCCCAAACCTTGATTTTGATGGCGATCGCCCACAATTAAGGCAAACTCGGCTTCGTTTGTACCATGCAATTTACTCAACCGCGCTACGGCTAAAAGCTCATGTTCGGAATTTTGCAGATTTTTAGCATTCGTTTTGCGATCGGCGACAAGAATCATTTCGCGATCGTAATCAATAAAGCAAATACGGGTCAACCGTTCATGGGCAATGCGTTTATTTAATTTCACCATATGGGCATAGCGCAAGTAGACGCTTTCTTCGGAAAGGTTTTGATGAAATAGCACCATAAGCGGCTCATCTTCAGGACGGATGGGACGGATCTTGAGGCGATCGCCTTGGCGCGATTCCCAATCCTGAACATATTTGGTGGGATAGGGGCGGATGGCGGGGAGTGGGCGATCGGCAAAGGAAGCATCGGTATGCAGCAACACACGCGCATCTAAGGCAATCATTCCTTCGGGAGAAACGAGCAAGGGATTAATATCAATTTCGCGGATTTGCGGCTGTTCGACGATTAATTGACTGAAGTTCACTAATAACTGTTCGAGTTTCGCCATGTCAATCGCTTTTCTGCCACGAACACCTTGCAATGCTTGATAAACGCGAGTTTGTTCCATCATTCGCCGCGCCAGAGTCGTATTTAATGGCGGTAAGGCTAGCGATCGATCTTGAAAGATTTCAACCAATTGACCGCCCATACCAAATAACATCACCGCCCCGAACTGGGGATCGAGACTGCTACCCAAGATCAGTTCATAACCTTCCAATTTGACCATCGGCTGAACGGTGACACCCAAAAAAGCGGCGGCATCAATGGAATTTGCTTTTGATTTAATTTCTGCAAACGCTTGACTGACGGCGGCAGCATCACCCAGATTTAAGCGCACACCACCGACATCGGTTTTGTGGGTAATAATTTCAGAATGGAGTTTGAGAACTACGGGATAACCGAAGCGATCAGCAATTTCTACGGCTTCGCGATCGCTCAGGGCAATTTCCGTGGCGATCGTGGGGATACCATAAGCCGCAAGGAGTTTTTTCGATTCGTATTCCGTTAATAGTGTGCGACCATTACTAGTTGCTTGTTGGAAAATCTGTTCGACCATTTGGCGATCGGGTGTGAACAAATCCGAATCCACAGGTAAAGATGGAGTTTCATAAATCCCTCGCAGATTATAGCTATAGCGCCACATATAGTTAAATAGGCGCACGGCGGTATCTGGATAGGGAAAAGTGGGAATATTCGCTTGATTGAGAATTTGTGTGCCAGCAGCTACTTCATTGCCACCCATCCAACTCGATAGAATTGGCTTGCCTGATTGACTATATGCCTTAAGCTTTTCCGCCGTTTGGGTAGGATCGGTCATCGCTTGGGGAGTCAAAATTACCAGCAACCCGTCACTATTAGGATCATCAGCGACAACTTCTAAGGTCTGAGCATAGCGATCACAACTGGCATCACCGAGAATATCAATGGGATTGTGATGACTCCATTGCGCGGGTAAAATGCGATCGAGTTCTGTTAGGGTTTCGGGAGCGAGTTCTGATAATGCACCGCCGCCACTAATCAGCGCATCCGTAGCGATCGCCCCAGGTCCACCAGCATTAGTGACAATCGAAAGCCGATTCCCCTTTGGGCGCGGTTGTTTAGCGAGAATTTCCGCCATGTCAAACAAATCCGAAATCGTATGTACTCGCAACACACCACAACGACGGAAAGCGGCATTTAGTACTTCATCACTACCCGTTAAAGCACCCGTATGGGATGCGGCGGCTTTGGCGGCGGCTTCCGTATGTCCGACTTTGAGAACAATGATCGGTTTATCCATTGCCACTTCTCGCGCTGCCGATAGGAATGCATGGGCATCAGCAATCGATTCCATATACAAAACAATGCTCTGTGTATGGGGATCGTCTCCCAAATATTCAATCAAATCACCCCAACCGACATCCAACATTGAGCCAATGGAAACGAAGGCGCTAAATCCCACATTTTCGCCTAAGCTCCAATCCAAAATCGAAGTACAAAGCGCTCCACTTTGACTAATAAAAGCAACATTTCCCGCACGAGCGATCGCCCCTGCAAAGGTAGCATTTAAACCCACAAGTGGATTCATCAATCCTAGACAATTTGGTCCAATGATTCGCATCCCACCCCGTCTTGCTTCGGTCAAAATCTCTTGTTCTAACGCCGCCCCCGCTTCACCAATCTCTTTAAATCCTGCTGAAACAATAATTGCTCCTTTCACCCCCGCCACCACACATTCGCGAATCACCTGTGGCACGGTCGCCGCAGGGGTGGCAATTACCACCAGATCGACAACTTCAGGAACATGCGCTATATCGGGGTAGGACTTGATTCCCAAGATGCTATGACGTTGGGGATTAACGGGAAAAACCGTGCCACCAAAAGGACTGCGAATCAAGTTCCATAATAATGTTCGTCCGACGCTTCCCTCTCGTTCACTTGCACCAATCACCGCTACAGAACGGGGATGAAAAATACAATCAAGGGGATGACGTTGCCCTTTCCAAATATCATGAGCGGGGTCGTTACATTCAAGCAAGTTTTTCGACATATTATCCTCTTATTCATCATTTCGCTAATACTTAAAAACCGAAAACAATGTTAAATAACCTTAGAGGCTGTTTGAAAAGGTGGGTATACCTAGGAAAAAGCGTGAAGGGGGAATAAAGTAAAAGGGTCTACAGGAGACCCAATTTATGATAAGACCAGCATACGACACAGACCTCACAAATGATCA
>JBIKYX010000047.1:0-31468 GCA_044355035.1 Pseudanabaena sp.
GTTGCTTTGATTTCATCGCTGAAAATCATGTTTAAAATTAGCCTCCTCTTGTATACACATGCAAAACAAAAATTTTATATCCATGTTTCTATTTTGTCTGGTATCTTATTTTTTCGCAAGTCCCTTATTACAGCCATCATAACCAATTCAAGCATCAAATTAACCTGCATAGGGATGTAAAACTACGGCTTTGAGGATACGATCGCCTTTCCAAAGTGGTAGAGATAGCCATAATTTGCCTTCATCAATCCATTGTTGGCGAAGTTTGGCGCTACTAATTTGAGGATTATGGGACTTGAGACAAACAATATTTAGGGTGGGTTCACATACCAGTTCTAATTCGGGGGAAGCATCTATCCATTGTCTGAGATTGTCTGACAGATCAAGCGATCGCTCGACTAAATAGCGACAGCCAGAAGTTCCCATTGCCTTGAGAGCTAGCCAGAGTTTGAGACTATCAGTACGGCGGGTTCCTTGTAAATTGAGATTGCCAAAGTTTAAAGCGCGATCGTCCATATAGGGAAGTTCTCCATCAAAGCCATCGATTAGATGCTGTTTATGTTTAACTAAAAGCATGGCACAGGTTCGCGCTACCCATAGCCACTTTTGAGGATTGAAGGTAATCGAATCAGCCAGATCACAACCTTGAAACAAGTTCTGTAATTTCGGTGTAAATATCCCTGCGCCGCCATAAGCAGCATCAATATGAAACCAACAATCATAACGCTTAGCAATTTCTCCCACTGATTGAATTGAGTCAACCGCTCCCGTAATCGTTGTCCCTGCGATCGCCGCTACAAAAAAGGGCTGCTTTCCTGCTTGAATAGACTTTTGAATTGCTGATTCTAATGCATCTAGGATAATTTCGCCGCGATAGTTCGTTGGCACACGCACTAAGTTCTCTTTACCAAGTCCAACAACATTCATCGCCTTCTCAAAGGAAGTATGCGCCGCTTCGGATACAAAAGCAACTAACTGCTGCGAATTAGGACTGTAATTCCCAAAAGTTCTGCTCCGTGGAGATTTCCAATTTCTTGCCACTAACATCGCTGAAATATTAGCAAGGCTACCACCTGCGGTCAGCGTTCCAAAACAATCGGTTCCCATGCCAAATAGATTCCCGAACCATTGCATCAGTTGTGCTTCCATTTGCGTAAATATGGGAGCTAGTTCATAACTGAGCATATTATTGTTAATTGCAGAAACTAAGGCATCTGCCCAGATGGTAATTATACTGGGAATACTGTCCATATGTCCCATGTAGCGAGGATTCTGGAAATTGACAGTACGCGGCAAGATCTGTGATCGCACTTCCGCAAGTAAATCTACAATCTCAGTTCCATGTTCAGGAATATTGATATCAAAAGGGGAATGATCGGCAACAAACGGCTGATTCTGAGTATCCAAAACTGAATCAACAATCAAATCGACAAAAGCGTAGCCTAGCTTACGCAGTGCTTCAAGATTAGAGTGATCAGGATTAAGGAAGTGGGAATCGAGAAATTTATTTGGGTGATGATCGGGAAGAAAATCGGACATTATGGAGGGCTTTAATTATTGACATAGGGAATACGCGGAATCGATGCAATCAGAGACTTAGTGTATCGATGTTGAGGATTAGTCAATACTTCACTAGTCGTTCCCTGTTCGACAATTCTACCTTTATGCATGACGGCGATTCGATCGCAGAAGAATTGAGCCACTGCCAAATCATGGGTAATGAATATGTAAGTTAGCTTAAATTCTTCCTTAAGATCGCGCATCAGTTGTAAAACTTGGCTTTGGATCGATGCATCAAGCATACTTACAGGCTCATCACAGATGATGAATTTAGGATTAGTAATCAAGGCTCTGGCGATCGCGACCCTTTGCAATTGACCGCCTGACAAGTCAGACGGATAACGTTCTGCTAACTCCGAACTTAATCCTACTTTTTCTAAAATTGCTGTAACTTTCTCTCTTGCTGATTCCAGATTGGGTACGAGCTTGTGGATCAATAAAGGATCAGCAACGCTGGAAAAGACATTCATATAGGGATTAAAACAGGCGCGAGGATCTTGAAAAATCATTTGCATTTGCGATCGCATTTTCCGCATCTGTTCATGATTAAGTTTCGTAAGTTCTACACCATTAAAAGATACTGAACCGCGATCGGGTTTAATTAACTGTAAAATCGCTCTACCTGTTGTGCTTTTGCCAGAACCGCTTTCGCCAATGATGCCGAAGGTTTCTCCCGAAAATATTTCTAAATCAATCCCATCGATCGCTTTAACCACCCCAGACGAAGCATCAACCAGCCGCGTCAGTATATTCCCACCTGTAACAAAATGTTTTTTGAGATAGTTAACACGGAGAATTACCCTTGGAGAAGCTTTTGGGGTGACTGTTGGGATCACTTCTAGAACGCTTTCGTTGGCGGATTCCTGAACTAGATTCGACTTAATCTCTTCTGTATCTGAGAGCTTTGATTCTGATAGGGGAAGGTTCTCCGCAATATCTTCTGGAACATTTTCGGCAATATGCTCTGAAATATCTTCTGGGATATCCTTTATAATTTCTTCACCGTGAACTACATCTGCTTCTTGAATAGAACTTAATGCTTCTGGATTAAAATGCAGAACTGAGGCTAATAAACTTTGGGTATAGGGATGTTGTGGAGAACGAAAAATCTCTTCTACCGTACCAGTCTCCACGATCGCTCCCTTATACATCACGGCAATGCGATCGCAATATTCGGCAACCATACCGAGATCATGGGTAACTAGCAGTAATCCCATAGAGCGAGTTTTGCGAAGGGTTGTAACTTCCTTGAGAATATCTGTCGCTACGGTAACATCAAGGCTGGTAGTTGGCTCATCGGCAATCAACAATACAGGATTTAGTAACAGCGAAAGAGCGATCGCCACTCTTTGCCGCATCCCGCCGCTAAATTCATGGGGATATTGGGTTGCTCTAGATGTATCAATCCGTACTGCTTTCAGAGCTTCAGCGACCCGTTGTTTAGCTGATTGTTTGGAGATTTTAGGATAATGGGACGCTAATACCTCTAAGCCATGATCTTGGATGCTCATCAGGGGATCAAGCCTTGTCATCGGATCTTGAAAAATCAAACCAACTTTTTCGCCGCGCCATGTGCCATCTTTTTTCTCAGCGATCGCTTCTCCATCGACGCAGATCGTCCCCTCCATGCTGGCTTGCTTAGGCAATAGCTTAATTAGCGATCGCCCGATTGTCGATTTACCACAGCCACTCTCGCCGATTAATCCAAGGGCTTCACCTGCTTGCAAATGGAATGTAACGCGATCGACCGCAGGTTCAGCATCTCCATAACGTACAGTCAGGTTTTCGACTTCAAGCAGCATTGTTTTTCAAGACTTAATATATTGGCACTCCAAGCTAAAATATCATGCTTCCAGACCCAATAAAGTATTAACGGTGATACTAAAGCCATCAAGAACTAAGGAAGTCACAACTTCATCGGCAACATAAATCTTACGTGAATCTTCGGCGAATACCACTATCGTTCGTTCTTCACTAAAAACCAACCAAACTTCTCGACAACCCGATCGCAAATATTCATAAGCCTTGGCAAATACATCATTAGCGATATCGGTGGGTGAGATTATTTCGGCAATTAATGGAAAACTCTGAGGTAAAGTCGGTAAATCACCATATTTAGCCAACAAATCAGGGGTGAGGTAGGCGACATCGGGTCTACGTCCTTGCTCTAAAGTGCGACAAGGTACTTCCGTATATACCTCGCCACCAATTTTAGTATCTTCGCTATGGTTTCCCCACAGCCTCACGACTCTTCCTTGTACTCGACTGTGTTGTAGTGTCATGCCTGTTGTTTCCTTTAAATTGCCATTAACCCATTCCCGTCCGTCCGATGGTGGCGCGATCGCCCATTCATCAAGAGAAATCTTTTGGGTAATAGTAGGGGAAACCGTAGGAGAGATGGCAAGATCAACTTCTGGCTCGATTTTTGACTCGATTTTTGGCTCAGCGATCACAGTATTAACCATAGTTTTTAGCTAGCTACTTTGTCATGATTATAAAATGCTTTAAGAGAGATTGAATTTGCTCCTTGGTATGAGTTGCCATTAATGTAATTCTGATTCTGGCGGTGGGAACAGTCGGCGGACGGATGGCTGGGGCAAAGATCCCGTTATCGCGTAAATGCTTTGCCATTTGCATAGTTTGAGCAATATCACCAACCTCGATCGCTATGATCGGTGAATCAAAGGCGATCGCCTGTAAACCCAAATCTTGTAAACCCAGTTTAAAAAATTCCACATTTTGCCAAAGTTGATCACGAAGCGCTTTATCGGATTTGACGATGTTGATGGCAGCGATCGCTGCGCCCGTATCCGCAGGGGAAAGTCCTGTTGTATAAATCCAAGTCGCGGCTCGATTGCGTAAATAGTCGATTAACTTAGCCGAACCCGCCACATAGCCGCCTAAACTGCCCAAAGCTTTGCTCAAGGTTCCCACTTGAATTAAATCTTGCTGAATTCCCAATGCATTTGTTAAACCACCACCGCGATCGCCAAATACACCCGTGCCATGAGCCTCATCGACTAATACCATGCAGTCATATTGATTGGCTAAATCCACAATTTCTCTAAGTGGTGCGAGATCGCCATCCATACTAAACACGCTGTCAGTGGTAATTAAACAACGACGGTATTTAGATCGCTGTTTTTGTAATTTAGCTGTGAGGTCGGACAAATTCCGATGCTGATAATCGATCGCCGTTGCGCCACTCATTAACGCCCCTTTTTTCAAACAAGAGTGATTGTATTCATCACCTAAAATCAAATCTCGCTGTCCCACGATTGCCGAAATTGCCCCCAAATTCGCCAAATAGCCAGAACTAAACACCAAAGCCGCTTCGGTATTTTTCAGATCGGCGATCGCCTGTTCTAATTCTTCATGCAACGCCAAATGTCCCGTGACCAGACGTGAACCCGTCGAACCCGTGCCATACATCTCTGTCGCCCGAATCGCTGCATCAATCAAACGGCGATCGCCAGCCAATCCCAAATAATTATTACTAGCAAACATCAACATCTCGCGCCCATCCACAACGGCGATCGTCCCTGCTTTGCTACTGATCGTCTGCGTGGAGCGATACCAATTAGCTCTGTGGATAGAGTCTAAGGAGCGATCGAGCCAGTCGTAGGGCGTAGATGATGGTGTAATTGATTGAGTCTTCACACTTCTTTACAAATTAAGATTAAAATATACCAAACCCATTAAAAAAGTTGCGGCGCTTCGTGCCGCAATTCTATCCGTAACATTAATATTCTGGTTTAGAAAATGACAGTTGCATACCCCCACAAGCTGCGCGGACAACTAAGCGCCCAAGATATTCTCGATCAAGTGGTGCGTCAGCGCGAAATCCACATGGTTACTCTCAATCGCTACCGTTTTAGTGAGCAGCGTAGTTGCAAAGATTTAACTGATTTGATCGAAAAGCTCGATGGCAAGCCCCGTGATTTGATCAAAGATTTATCGCATCATGTGGCTGATGAAGCTCGTCATGCACTTTGGTTGACCGATTTGCTTTATGAACTCGGCGAAGACATTGGCACTCCCCCTGGCACTTCTTACATCGACGAATTTGAGCGCTTTATCAGCAATGAAACGATTACTACTGCTGAAGATGGCATCATTGAGTCCCTTGCCGCCATTAATGTCACCGAAAAGCGTGGTTGTGAATATTTTGCAGCCCACATTCGCGCTCTCCAAAAATCTGAGCAAACCACTGAAAATATCAAGGTTCGCGAAACTATCGAAAAAATCCTACCCGAAGAGGTAGAACATGTGCGGTGGGGTAATCGCAAGCTTGCTGAGATTGCCAAAAAGAGTGAATCTCTCCATGCCAAAGTGGATAATGCTAGGCGCAAATATACGGCGATCGAGCAGGCTGCCTATGAGTCGGGTCTGGATGTTCTCGCTGGTGCAGAAGTTCGCCGCATTGAGAACTTGATGAAGATCGCCGACACGCTCCCCCTATGGCAACGTCCGAAATATCTGGCGGATCGGATGTCTGAGGCGATGTTCTCTTCTGATTTACAAGAATCTAGAATCAATCTCGTTAAAAAAGCATGGGATAAAGATCCAACTTCCTTTGTTGAGAAGTTCATTCCGATGTTTTTTAATGCCAATCTCAAAGATACTGCAAATAAAGCAGGAACCTATTAATTTGCAATCGGAACAAGGGGCTTAAGCCCCTTGCCTCAATATTTTGCGGTAAATAGTCCTGTATTCTCTGTGCTTTATATCGTAGGATTATAGGGGCGATCCTAAAGTAGATCAGTAGTAAATTATGAATCTCGGCAAGCGCAATCGTTTCTCTGCTAACAAAATCACCGTCCAATTGCTACGCGAAGGGATTGTCGAATCAAGTCACTCTTGTCAAGCCGTTGTTGTGGATACAAGGGGGCGTGTCCTCTCCGCAGCAGGTGATCCGCAAACCACCACCTTTGCCCGTTCTTGCCTAAAGCCTATTCAAGCACTTCCTGTTTCAATCTCTGGCGCACAGGAGCGATTTAACCTCTCGGAAAGGGATCTTGCCATTATTTGTGGTTCGCACCAAGGCACGATCGCTCAGGCTCGACAAGTTTTTGGTATTCTCTGGCGCTGTGATGTTGAGCCAAGCGCCTTGCAATGCCCCATTCCTGAATGTCAAAAAAGCCCACTCCAGCACAATTGTTCTGGTAAACATGCTGGGATGATCGCGATCTGCAAACAGCAGGGATGGCAAATTTCATCCTATATGGATCGTCATCATCCAGTGCAGCAACTTGTGCTGAACACGATGGCAGATCTGCTACATATGCCTGCGGCGGAATTTATCTGCGCCCATGACGATTGTGGTGTGCCAACCTATCTATTAGAAATTAGTCAATTAGCACATCTCTATGCATTACTTTCATCCCATGACCAAGTCCATCTAGAGAGAATTACCCGTGCCATGACTCGTCATCCTGATATGGTTTCAGGTGATGGACAGTTTGATACTGAATTGATGCGTTTGTCTCTTGGCGAAATTGTTAGTAAATCAGGTGCGGAGGGTGTGCAATGTATTGGACGTATCGGCGAAGGATTGGGGTTAGCAATCAAAGTAACCGATGGTTCTAAAAGGGCAAAAACTGCGGTTTCTATCCATTTACTTAAACAGTTGGGTTGGATTTCGCCCACAGTTGCTCAAACTCTAGAAGAATCTTTTCTATCGGTTGGTAAATATGGTCGATTAGAAGTTGTAGGAGAATTGTCATTAAGTTAAGTTAAATGCGATCGCACCACTACTGAAAGTGCGCCTAGTCCAGCAG
This sequence comes from Pseudanabaena sp., assembly GCA_044355035.1. Taxonomy (GTDB): domain Bacteria; phylum Cyanobacteriota; class Cyanobacteriia; order Pseudanabaenales; family Pseudanabaenaceae; genus Pseudanabaena. The sequence continues at coordinate 7,341 of JBIKYX010000047.1, forward strand.
GGTCGAGCCGAACCCTCAAGATGCCTGCCCATATCCTCCTTGTTCTCTCATTCAAATAGGGGGTAAATGATGCATATTTACTTTGTATTCCTTCGATTATTTCAGCATTGAACATTTTGACTTCGCCAAACTCTCCTTTCTTTATTGTAAATCTTTCGGCAAAACTTGCTTAAGTTATTTTTACAAAATGCCTAAAATACCCTTGATAGTCCAGTTTTTGAATTTGTCTAAAGTCCAATTTGATATTAAGGATCGAGTTATTAAACTCAACCCTTAAATTAATAATAATCGAAGAGACTACTTCGCCGCTACAGGCATACCCAAAATATCCTCAATGCGAGGCATATCCTCTAAAGCAATCACCCGACCTTGATCTTCAAAATTGCTGATCTGATCGAAGTTGAGATAGCGATAGAGGTCACTAGCAAAAGGATCGATCTTCTTAGTGACGATCGCTTGATACTCTTCCACTGTCGGAATCTTGCCTAGCAAAGCACAGACTGCCGCTAGTTCGGCGGAACCGAGATAGACTTGAGCATCTTTGCCCATGCGATTATTGAAGTTGCGGGTAGAAGTGGAAAAGACCGTCGCGCCATCGGCAACACGGGCTTGATTACCCATGCAGAGAGAGCATCCAGGGACTTCTGTTCTCGCTCCAGCAACACCAAAGGTGCTGTAGATTCCTTCTTCTTTGAGTTGGAACTCATCCATGCGGGTGGGTGGTGCGACCCAGAGACGCGCTTTCACGGCGGCTTCCTTTTCGAGAACCTTGGCGGCGGCGCGGTAATGTCCGATATTGGTCATGCAGGAACCGATAAAGACCTCATCCACGCGATCGCCTGCTACTTCCGAAAGCAACTTCACATTGTCAGGATCGTTGGGTGCAGCCACAATTGGCTCCTTGATTTCATTGAGATCGATCTCGATGATTTCCGCATATTCGGCATCGGGATCAGCTTCCATGAGAACGGGATTTGCCAGCCATTCTTCCATTTTGGCGATACGGCGCAAGAGCGTCTTGGCATCGCTATAGCCGCGAGCGATCATGTTCTTCATCAGGGCAACATTCGATCGCAAGTATTCAGCAACTGTCTCGGTGCTGAGCTTGATCGTGCTACCAGAGCAGGAACGCTCGGCAGTGGCATCGGTAAGTTCAAAGGCTTGTTCCACTTTCAAGTTGGGCAAACCTTCAATTTCCATGATGCGACCTGCGAAGATATTCTTTTTGTTCTTCTTCTCAACGGTCAGCAATCCTTTCTGAATCGCAATATAGGGAATGGCATTGACGACATCGCGTAGAGTGACACCAGCCTGTAATTCACCTGTAAAGCGCACTAGCACTGATTCGGGCATATCCAGAGGCATGATACCCAAGGCGGCGGCGAAGGCGACTAGTCCTGAACCTGCGGGGAAGGAAATGCCCAAGGGGAAACGGGTATGGGAATCGCCACCAGTACCGACGGTATCGGGCATGAGCATTCTATTTAACCAAGAATGGATAATACCATCGTTGGGACGCAGGGCTACACCGCCACGATTGGAGAAGAAGTCGGGAAGTTCCTTATGGGTTTTGATATCGGTGGGTTTGGGATAGGCGGCGGTATGACAGAAGCTCTGCATCACCAAGTCAGCGCTGAATCCTAAGCAAGCAAGTTCTTGCAACTCATCGCGAGTCATCGGTCCTGTTGTATCTTGAGAGCCAACGGTGGTCATCAAGGGTTCGCAGGAAGTATAGGGACGAACACCCGCCACGCCGCAAGCTTTGCCGACCATTTTTTGAGCGAGGGTATAGCCTTTGCCTGTGTCGGCGGGAGTGGCGGGAAGGATGAAGACATCGCTGGCGGGAAGTCCTAATGCTTGACGGGTTCTGGCGGTGAGGCTGCGACCAATCAAAAGCGGAATCCGTCCACCTGCGCAAACTTCATCAGCGATCGTGTCAGGGGTGAGGCTGAAGGTGGAGAGAGTTTCACCTGCGGCGTTGGTAATCTTCCCTTCGCGAGTGTGGATTGTAATCACATCGCCAGTTTCTAATTTGGTGACATCACACTGAATTGGTAAGGCTCCTGCATCTTCGGCAGTGTTAAAGAAGATCGGCGCGATCGTGCTTCCTAAAATCACGCCGCCCGATCGCTTGTTGGGGATAAAGGGAATATCGTTGCCAATGTGCCACAGCACCGAATTAATTGCAGATTTGCGGGAAGAACCAGTGCCAACGACATCACCAACAAAAGCTACGGGATGACCTTTTTGCTTCAGTTCAGCAATGGTTTTCAGCCCCGTTGGCATCATCGATTCCAACATACAGAGCGCATGGAGAGGAATGTCGGGACGGGAGAAGGCTTGAGAAGCAGGAGAGAAGTCATCGGTATTGATTTCGCCTGTGACTTTAAATACGGTCACGGTCACAGTTTCAGGCAAAGCAGGGCGACTGGTAAACCATTCGGCTGCTGCCCATGAATCGATGACGGCTTTGGCTCTATCGTTAGTTTTTGATAATTCCAGAACTGGATTAAAAGCATCAAATACCAGCAGCGTCTTCTTGAGTGCTGTTGCTGCCAAATCGCCCAAATCATCATTGGTGAGCAAATCAATTAAGGTCTGCACATTATAGCCCCCGACCATCGTGCCGAGCAGTTCCACCGCATAGCTAGGGGATACTAGAGGAGATGTGAGTTCACCCTTAGCGATCGCCGTTAGCCATCCCGCTTTTACATAAGCTGCTTGATCCACACCGGGGGGAATGCGCTCGCGCAATAATGATAGTAAAAATTCCTCTTCACCTGTGGGGGGATTTTGCAATAGCTCACAAAGGGCTGATGCTTGCTGAGCATTGAGGGGTAATGGGGGAATTCCTTGGGCGGCGCGATCGGCAACATGGTCACGGTAGGCTGATAGCATAGTTTGTTGTTTTAATTCTTTACGAAAACTTAACTTATTATCGATCCTAATCAATTTTTAGGCGCAAATTAAGTTTGAAATGATATATTTACACTACCATAACTACAATTTGTAGCTACAGTAAATCTATAATATTAATGCAATCCAACTAATGAATTTTGAATGGGATGAAGCAAAGCGTATTGCTAATCTTCGCAAGCATGGTATTGATTTTCTTGATGTCGCTATTGTGTTCGATGGTGATACATTAATAGTTGAAGATGATCGCTCTGATTATGGAGAACAACGCTTCGTCACTTTTGGTTTATTGAGAGGATTGGTTGTGGCAGTCGTTCACACTGATCGACAGAACTCTATTCGTATTATTTCTGTAAGAAGGGCAACCAAGTATGAACAAAAATTCTATTTCGAGGAAGTCTTTAACTGATTGGGAAAGACTTGAGAAGATGAATGACGAAGATATTGATTTATCTGATTGTCCAGAGGTGACTCTTGAGATGTTTGCGAAGGCAATTGTCAAGCGTGGCGGTGTACCAATTACTAAGTCAAAAGCACAGATTACACTTCGGATCGATCGAGATGTTTTAGATTGGTTTAAGTCTCAGGGACATGGTTATCAAACTCAGATTAATTCTTTGTTACGCGCTTACATGGAAGCAAGTAAATAGCTTTAAGCAATAAATCCAATAAACATGAAATATACTGGTGAATGGCACATTGATGAGATGGAGTTGTGGGAAGCAGATTATCTCAATATGGAGGTAGAGGCTTTTATTTCCATAGATGAGCGTGGTGATGGGCAGTTCCAATTTGGATTAGTTTCAGGCTCCATTGATGGAAAAGTTATTAAGAGAAAAACAGAGACCACAAAGCGCAGATGCTTGCTGAGCATTGAGGGGTAAGGGCGGAATCCCTTGGGCGGCGCGATCGGCAACATGGTCACGGTAGGCTGATAAAATACTTCGTTATAATATGAGTCTGATCTATTATCGATCCTATTAAACTTTGTTGCCTAAAATATGTGTAGGTTGATATGTTTGTGCCGATAATCTTCACAGACAAAAAAACTATTATGTTATGATAAGCCTACAATTCAAAATAATGTAGCAAAAACTACAAATATATTTTGATATTAAAAAGCTTGAAATAACTAGTCATGAATTCTCAATCTGCGTTAAATCCATATTTGTTGGGCATCCCTGCTTTTATTGCCGAGCATCGGTTACGCGATCGCCAAGTAGCGATCACCCAAAGAGTAGAACGAAAATTGCAAGGATGTCTATCTCTTAATGAAATTGAAGGAGATATGGATATGCGTTGGAGTCGGCGATTTATGCCTAGGGAACAAAAACGATTTATTGATTCAGATTTTCTTGTAAATCGCTGTAATTATAATTAATCAGCATATTTAAGCAGCATAATTACGTTGCTAAGAAGGTAAACTAGAATTGCAAAATTTGAGCTCTTGGATGTATGGGGTTTTTGAGCTATTGGCGATCGCCTGATCGATGCAGAAATTATTACTGGCGATCGCTGTCGCGTTATATTTCCTATGGATTAATTTTTTGCCTTGTCATTGCTTTAATTGCGATTGGCGCGAGTGGATGTCAATCTCAGGCGGGAATCGTACCACCATTGCCGCAACATCCGAAAATCCACGTTTATTTTAATCAAAATCAAGCATCTCGCTATACCGATCCCTACCGTAACATTGAGCGTCTGGGCGATAATCTGGAAAGAATCATCATTGACAATATCGTTAAGGCAAAAACGACTGTAGATATTGCTATTCAAGAACTTCGCTTACCAATCATCGCTAAGGCGATCGCTGATGCCCAAGCGCGAGGCGTAAAAGTGCGTTTGATTTTAGAAAATAAATATAGTCGGGCTTGGAGTGAGTTTACCGCAGCCGAAATTGACAAACTCAGCGATCGCGAGCAGGAGCGTTATAAAGAATTTCAAAAATTTGTCGATGTCGATAAAGATGGACGGTTGAGTGAAACGGAATTAAATAATCGCGATGCAATCAAGATCATTAAATCCGCAAATGTTCCTTGGATTGATGATACGGCTGATGGTTCTAAGGGAAGTGGACTGATGCACCATAAGTTTGTTGTCATAGACAATCAAATTGTGCTACTTGGTTCGGCAAATTTTACACTGAGCGATATTCATGGTGACTTTAGTAAGCCTGAAACTAGAGGCAATGCCAATAATCTGTTAGAGATTGATAGCAAAGAACTCGCAGCGATGTTTAAAAAAGAGTTCAATCTCATGTGGGGCGATGGACCTAATGGTAAACCAGATAGTCTATTTGGAACCAAAAAAACTTCACGCAAGATTGATTACTTAGTTATTGATGGAGCGCAAATTCGGATCAAGTTCTCACCTGAAAAAGAAAGTGCAGCGCGTGAACAAACTAGTAATGGATTGATCGCCACGGCGATCGCAGGTACGAAAAAAAACGTAGATATGGCGCTGTTTGTTTTTTCTGAAGATTTTATTTCCTCGATTCTACAGGAACGCCAACAGGTTAATGTCCAGATTCGCGCCTTGATTGAACCTAGATTTGCCTATCGCGATTATTCGGCAGCTCTGGATATGTGGGGATTGCAGTCAACACAGGACTGTAAAACAGGCAAAAGCAGTACATGGAAACAGCCTCTCAAAACTGTGGGTATTCCCAATCTTGTTACTGGCGATATGTTACATCACAAGTTTGCCATTCTCGATCGCCAACTTGTTCTCACTGGTTCCCATAATTGGTCAAAGGCGGCTAATCATATCAATGATGAAACCTTGGTTGCCATCCAGAATGAAACTGTGGCGGCGCATTATCAAAGAGAATTTGATCGTCTTTATCAAGATGCAATCTTTGGTCCTACGGCTAAGTTGGTGCAAGCTACTGCCAAAAGTTGCGATCAGAGGGGTAAGGACAAACCACAAGCACCTATTGAAGAACCCGAATCTTAAAAGCTAAGTTTTGTATTGTATTCAATCAGCAATCAATCAATTCATGGCTTAAATCAACCATGCTGCTGCAATCGTGAAAACAGGAAGAGTTTCCATACTCATCTCAATCAAACGATAGCTTGGAAAATTTAAGACTATGCAAAAATTTACTTTAGGCGGCTTGTTTACAGCGATCGCGATCGCTGTAGCGATGACAACCTCAGTGACCACTGTTAAGGCTGAAGCTGTGGGCGAATATCTCGATACCACGACTCCGCAGGTAATCGAAAAGATGGCTGGGAATATTATTACTTTTCGCAATTCCATCGGTGAATCTCACAATTACTATGTGCCGACTTGGATGATTGAGAAATATAATCTTCAGATTGGGACTTCCGCAAATCTCTACAATCGAAATGTGATTCAGGGAATGTATCACGATCGCTATATCAATGTGGTCAACCAAGGCTTACCCGCCAATATGAGTGCCTTCACAATTCATGAAGTCGAAAGACATTGTACTGTTGCCGATAATCCTGCTGGCGAAGGTATGTCTATGGGTGGACGAGTTTGGTATATGGCGGCAAACTGTCCTTCGGCAATACCGATCGTGGGTTCTATGTCGTTTTACAAAGTAAAATTGGCTGTTGCCGAGCAACGTGATGTCAGTGTGCTACTGCCTGATTTTATGGGTGAATGAAGCAGTATTGAGATTCCTAGAATTAGCTTGAACGCGGTGATGTAACATAGATAAAAATATTAGTATAATATAAAGGTTTTACAGATTTTATTCTATGCATTTACAGCCTCTCGAACGAGCAATCATAATGCTCTGCCGACGAATTGGCGCGAGAGGTGTCATTGCGCTGATTACGGCTACATCAATCACCCTATCTGTGGTTATGACTCTTGTCTTAGTCGTTCCACAGTTTTCTCTTGAATATTCCACTGACCTCATACTATTAGTTTCGGTAGCGATCGCCGTAGCCGTACCTTTAGTGGTAGCTCCTATCACAGTGGGATTGGTTATAAGCTTGCTAGTCCGTTTGGACGATGCATATTTGACTTTACTCAAGCTTTCCACCACCGATTCACTGACTGGGGCAACCAACCGACGTGGCTTCTTTGCTGATGTGACAGCGCGTGTTCAGAGCCTAGACCATACCGATTCTATTTTCGTGGGTATGGTTGATCTGAACTCCTTCAAGAATCTTAATGATAGTTTCGGTCATCAGTTCGGAGATGAAGTTCTTTGTGCGGTGGTGAGTCGGCTGCGATTAGTGCTTGGCGAGGATGTCGTGGGTCGGCTTGGCGGTGATGAGTTTGCCTTCTTGATTACAGGTTCTCACTTCAGAGTCAGACAAGTTATCCAAGAGATTCATGCCCAATGCGGCAGTTTTACATTAGAGTACAAGGGACAACCACAGTACAAGGGGGAATTAGAGTACAAGGGGGAACTAGAGTACAAAAGGGAACCAGAGTACAAAGGGGAACAGATTTTAGTTTCAAGCAGCATTGGCATAGTTCTGTGGGATCGACAAGAATCACTGGATCAAGCGTTGGCTCTTGCTGATAAGGAGCTTTATGCAGAAAAACATCTTGCCAGAGGTTCAGATAGCGAACAACAAGCAGCCCTTCCCGATCGCCTACAAGCAGAACAAGCGATCGCTAAATATGTTAGTGAAATTGAGGATTTATATAACAATGCACCCTGTGGTTATCATTCCCTAAATAGTGAAGGAAAAATTGTTAATATCAACGATACGGAATTGCAATGGTTAGGCTACAGTCGAGAAGAAATCCTTGGTAAATCTTTCACGCAGATAGTTACAGCAGAGAGCATCCAATCATTTCGCAGCACTTTTGAAGAATTCAAACGCAAGGGGTGGATTCGGGATAAAGAATATGACTTAATCTGTAAAGATGGCACAATTTTTCCTGTGTTTTTGAGTGCTACAGCCGTAAAGGACGATCAAGGTAATTATCTGTACAGTCGCTCTACCTTATTTGATGCCCGCGATCGCAAACAATTTGAACAGGAAATCTTAGCAAAACAGCACTTTATCCAAAAAATAATCGAGTCATCTCCCAATATTCTCTATATTTACGATCTCGAAGAAAATCGCAATCTATACTGCAATCGTGAGATTTCCAATACTCTTGGCTACAGTGCAGCCGAAGTCCAAGCGATGGGAGCATCATTTTTTGTCAGCCTCATGCATCCCGATGACCTTGCTAAATTACCTGATTACTATGGACAATTCGATTCGGCTCAGGATGGCGATATCTTTGAAATTGAATATCGAATGCGTCATGCTAATGGAGAATGGCGATGGCTATTGAGTCGTGACTCAGCGTTTAAGCGAGATGAGCGCGGTCGTGTCAAGCAAACAATTGGTACGGCTCAAGACATTAGCGATCGCAAACAGGCTGAAATCTTGATTCAGCAAACCACGGCTCAGTTAGAAGCTTCCAATCATGAGTTAGAGGCTTTTGCTTATTCTGTTTCCCATGATCTGCGATCGCCATTACGCGCCATTGATGGCTTTAGTATCGCCTTGTTGGAAGATTATGGCGATAAATTCGATGATGATGCTAAAGATTATTTCGATCGCATTCGTCGCAATATTCAACGTATGGGAATGCTCATTGATGATTTGCTGCGATTGTCACGGGTATCGCGATCAGCCATGCAGTATCAATCCGTGAATCTCAGTGAATTGGTGCGTCAACAGATCCAAGATTTACAAGCTATAGACAGCGATCGTACGGTTGAATGTATGATTAGGGACGGGGCGATCGTGCAAGCTGATCCTGCACTTATGGCAGTGGTGATTAATAATCTTTGCCAAAATGCTTGGAAATTTACCAGTCACCACCCTACTGCCAAAATTGAATTTGGGATGATATTGCAGGATGAAAATAATGAACAGAACCAAGAGCCAATCTACTTTCTTCGTGATGATGGCGCTGGATTTGATATGAGATATAAAAACAAGCTTTTTGGTGTTTTCCAACGCTTGCATAACACCAATGAATTTATTGGCACTGGGATTGGTTTAGCGTCTGTCCAACGCGCTATCCTTCGACATGGTGGTAAGGTATGGGCTGAGGCAGCAGTGGAGCAAGGCGCGACATTTTATTTCACTGTTCCGACGACAATGGTGTAAAACAACTGGGGTACTGGGCTTTAGTTAACGAATTATTACTTAAGTATTTATGAACAGGGTTAAAAATAGGGTTATAAATAGGGTTATAAACAATGAGTCAATCAATCAAAGTCTTGATCATCGAAGATAACGAAGATGATGCACTACTGGTGTTGCGATCGCTGCGTCAAGGTGATTTACAAGTAACTTCACAACGGGTGGAAACCGCAGAGGCGCTGCAAGAAGCATTGAATAGCCACAATTGGGATGTGATTATTTCCGATTATAGTCTGCCCCACTTTGATGCACCCAGAGCTTTAGAGATTATCCAACAGCAACAAATCGATATCCCCTTCATCGTCGTTTCGGGGACTATTGGTGAGGCTTCGGCTGTGGAACTGATGAAACAGGGGGCTAATGACTATTTGATGAAAGGGCGATTAACCCGATTGGCTGAGGCGGTGCGGCGGGAAATGAGAGAGACGCAGATGCGGCGAGATCGCAAACGGTCGGAGTTGCGGTTATCGCTCCAGAGTAATATTTTAGAACGTATTGCCACAGCAGAACCACTGTCCGAGATCTTGAAGGCTTTGGTGACAGCCATAGAAACAATCATGAATAATGGCATTTGCGCCATATTTTTATGTGGTTACGATGGTAAATTGCATTATGAATTTTCATCAAGTTTGCCCGCTACCTATGGGCAGATGATTGAAGGCATCGCGATCGCTGAAGGATATGGCTCCTGCGGCACGGCGGCTTTTCGGAAAGAATTAGTGGTTGTATCGGACATTGCCACCGATCCACTGTGGCAAAACTATCAAGAACTCGCCTTAGAGCATAACTTGCGATCATGTTGGTCAATGCCTGTTATTGGTGGTGATGGTGAAGTCTTAGCCGCTTTTACGATCTATAACCAAGATCTTCATCAACCTTCGGCGGAAGAAATAGAAATCATCAATCTCGCAGTGGATATTACCAAAATTGCGATCGAGCGGGATCAATCAGTTCGCGCCTTGGAACAGATTAACCGTAATCTAGAAATTCGGGTGGAGCTAAGGACAGAGGCGCTACGTCAAAGCGAATCCAAGCTCATAGAAGCCCAACAAATTGCCCATCTTGGTAACTGGGAGTTGGATCTACAGACCCGAAAAATTACTTGGTCGGCAGAGGTCTTTGACATTTTTGGGATTACGGTTGAGCGCGGCGCACCTAGCTATGAGCAACTGCTACTCAGTTTTGCGGACAATGAGCGCGATCGCTTTAATCAACTGGTCGAACGGGCGATTAACTTTAACGAACCCTATGCTTCCGATTTTCAAATTATTCGCGCCGATGGTTCGACTGGGCATATTTTTGTGAAAGCGGAACTGCTTTGCAATCTGTCAGGCAAGGTCACGCGGCTATTTGGGATTATCATGGACATTAGCGATCGCAAACAAGCCGAAATCTTGCTAACGCAGCAACACAAGCAAGAATCGCTCCTCCGTGAAATTACCCAACGTATCCGCCAATCTCTCGATCTGCAAACCATTTTTAAAACTTCAGTTGAAGAAGTCCGTCAGTTTCTCCAAGCCGATCGCGTTGGTATTTTTAAATTCTATCCCGAATCTAATTTTGATGATGGTGAGATTGTTGCCGAATCCGTCGTTAATGGCTATCCCTCGGCGCTCGCTATTCGTGTCCATGATCACACCTTTGGCGAAAACTATGCGAATCTTTACTCAAAGGGACGTTATTATGTCGTTGATGATATCTATAACGATGGGGTTAGAGCCTGTCATGTGGATATCTTAGCGCGGTTTCAGGTGCGGGCGAATATTGTGATGCCATTACTATGTGGCGATGATTTATGGGGTTTGTTGTGCATTCATCAATGTGGAAGCACCCGTCATTGGCTCCAGAGCGAAATTGAGTTTAGCCAAAAAATCATCAACCAGTTAGCGATCGCCATTCAGCAAGCCAGTCTATTTGATCAACTCCAAAAAGAACTTACTGAGCGTCAACAAGCGGAAAATAAACTCACGGAAACCAATCAAAAATTAGCCTTTGCCAATCAAGAACTGGTACGAGCAACCAGACTTAAAGATGAGTTTCTTGCTAACATGAGTCATGAATTGCGTACTCCCCTAAATGCGATTTTGGGAATGACTGAGTCCCTACAAGATGAGATTTTTGGCTCGATCAATGATCAACAACGTAAGTCACTGCAAACGGCGGAGCGCAGTGGTTTGCATTTGCTAGAGTTAATCAATGATATTCTTGATGTCGCCAAAATTGAATCAGGACAGATAGAACTAGACCTCACTTTGATCTCAGTTTCCCATCTCTGTCAATCCAGTTTAGCCTTTATCAAACAACAAGCTCTCAAAAAGCGCATCCAATTAGAAATATCTCAACTTCCTGCCAATCTCCCTGATTTATTAGCAGACGAACGCAGAATAAGACAAGTATTAATTAATTTATTGAATAATGCGGTCAAATTCACCCCAGAGGGAGGACGAATCTCAATGGAAGTAAGTCAAATATCCCAAAATTCAGCCGCCGATAATTTAGCCGCCGATAGTTTGGACTCGACTAATCAATGCTCACAGCAATTTCTAAGGATCGCCGTAATTGATACAGGCATTGGCATATCAGCAGAAAATATCCCTAAACTATTTCAACCCTTTATCCAAATCGATAGTGCTTTAAATCGACAATACACAGGTACAGGATTAGGATTATCTCTAGTCAAACGTCTGGTAGAATTGCATGGGGGGAATGTGGAATTAACTAGCGAATTGGGCGTTGGCAGTTGTTTTGCGATCGAGCTACCTGCCTCGCCTATGTGTCCTACTCAAGACGTAGTCACTATTTCTTCAGATCCAGAGCCAATCGATCGCCCAATTAAAGAATCGCCTTTGGTATTGCTGGCTGAAGATAATGAGGCTAATATAATTACTATATCTAGCTATTTAGAAGCTAAGGGGTATCGCATTGTTTTAGCTAAGGATGGATTGGAGGCGATCGCCGCCGCTAAACTTCATCAGCCTGACTTGATTTTGATGGATATTCAAATGCCAAATATGGATGGACTAGAAGCAATCAAAAATATTCGTCTTGAACCGCAATTTTCTAAAGTTCCGATCATTGCCCTGACGGCTTTGGCGATGACAGGCGATCGCGAAAAATGCCTAGCGGTAGGAGCGAATGAGTATATTGCTAAGCCAATCAGACTGAAGGCGTTGTCTCAACTAATCCAATCATTGTTATCCCCGTAGATTGATTTATCCCTAATGAATTTATCTCAAGACTTAAGCTCTAAAAGTCCGATCAATATCCAGTCCTTAATCATTCGTAATCCTTTAACAGTTACGTTAGATACGTCTGTGGGAAGAGCGATCGCCCTGATGGCAGAATCTGATTCAGGTTATGTAATCGTCTTAGACGAAATAAATCAATCTCAAGCGGTGGGAATATTTACCGAGGGCGATCTGGTGCGGGTTAGCGCTCAGCGACTAAATTTAGATCAGCTAACGATGATCTCCGTGATAAATCAACCTGTGATTAGCATTCAAGAATCAGCGATCGCCACAATTACTGATATCAATGCAATTATTGCTATCTTTCAAAAACATCAAATTCGGTATTTAGCGGTGTTAGAAGGCGATCGCTTTGTCGGTTTGTTAAGTCAAGATAACTTGAGCGAACTTTTGACTCAGCAAGTTTCACAGTTAACTCTGATGGTCGAACGAGCGCAACTGGCTCTCAAGGGTGCAAATGATGCAATTTGGGATTGGGATCTGGAGCATAACACTAAGTTCTTTTCGCCCCGATGGAAACAGATGCGCGGCTTTAGCGATCAGGAAATTGGTAATTCACCTGATGAGTGTATAAATCGTATTCATCCCCATGATTACAAACACTTCATGAAATCCTTAGATAGACACATACTTGGGCAAACTGAATTTTTTGAAATCGAATATCGGAGCCAATGTAAAGATGGCAGTTATATCTGGGTGCTAGATCGGGGACAGACTGTAAAAAATCAAGCTGGTAGAGCCACTCGTTTTATTGGCTTTGAAACTGATATTAGCGATCGCAAACATTCCGAAGAAAAACTCCAAAAAAGTGAACAACGCTATCACGCTCTCATGGACAATGCCAGTGATGCCATTTGTTTAGCTGATGCCCAAGGTAACTTAATCGAAGTAAATCACAAAGCTGAAATACTCTTAGGCTATACCCGCGACGAATTAAGTAAACTTCATGTATCCCAGATTCATCCCCCTGATGCACTACAAGCGGTACGCGAACACTTCCAAACTGTTGTCCAAGGTATCGCAGCACCGATGTTAGAAAGTCTTATATTGCGAAAAGATGGTAGCCTAGTGCCTGTGGAAATTACTGGTAGCCTGATTGAGCTTGATGGAACATATATTGCTCAAGGCATTTTCAGAGATATTAGCAAACGCAAACGGATTGAATCCGCCCTAGTTGATAGTGAAAAACGATATCGGGCTTTGTTTAATCACAAATCTGATGCTGTATTTATCAATAGCTTTACGGAAACAGGCAAACCCAGCAATTTTATCGAAGTTAATCAGGCTGCTTGTGAGAGTCTGGGATATAGCCGCGAGGAACTGCTAACGATGGGACCGGGCGATATCATGCCCAAGGACTTTTTCTGCAAAAGAGAAGTTATTGAGACCCTTCATGCCCAAAAATATGCGACTCAAGAGATTTTACATCAAACTAAGGATGGTAAAATTTTCCCCGTAGAACTTAACTTAGTGGAACTTGAGGATTCTCAAGGCAAAACTTTGGTAATTACTTCTGCAAGAAATATCAGCGATCGCAAAGATCATGAACATCAACTAGAACTCGCCAATGCCGAATTAATCCGCGCTACGCGCCTAAAAGACGAATTTTTGGCAAATATGAGCCATGAACTCCGCACGCCTCTCAATGCGATTTTAGGGATGTCGGAAGGTCTGCTAGAAGGCATTTTGGGGGCGATTAATGAACGTCAAACTCAGGCGATCGCGGCGATCGAAAAGAGTGGGCGGCACTTGTTAGCATTAATCAATGACATTCTCGATCTATCCAAAATCGAAGCAGGTAAGTTAGAACTCGAAATCACTAAAGTCGATATCTTGCAACTTTGTCAATCTAGCCTCAACTTTGTTAAACACCAAGCTTTTAAAAGACAGATTCAACTGCGAGCTAACCTCTCTAAAGAGGTCGGTGAAATGTCCCTAGATGAACGCCGCATTCGTCAGGTGTTAATTAATCTATTATCCAATGCTGTTAAATTCACTCCTATTGGGGGGCGCGTCACCCTAGATGTCCATTATGAACCGATAGAAGTCAATTTAGCCGAGCATATATCCTTAACCCGCATTCCACTCCAGTCAAAGCCCAACTCTGTGCTAGATTCCTGCCCCCTCGAAGATAGATTTTATCTCTGTATCTCTGTAACTGATACAGGTATTGGTATATCTCCTCTTGATCAACTAAAGCTATTTAAACCCTTTGTCCAGATTGATAGTAGTTTCAATCGTAAATACGAAGGTACAGGTTTAGGGCTAGCACTGGTAAAACAAATCGTGGAAATGCATGGCGGTGACGTTAACCTTCGCAGTCAAATCGGTGAAGGTAGCTGTTTTACGGTGCGACTGCCCTATGTGTGCATGACTCCTGATTTCCAGATTTCTCAATTATCTGAAGATGATCAAAGTCAAATTATTGATACCTCCTTTGAACAGTCCAATCCCCAATCTGACTCGGTTGTGGATAATACTATCCCCGCAATGGAAAACACTCTGCCCACCATTCTCATCGCTGAAGATAATGAAGCAAACACCATATCTGTTACCAGTTATCTACAAGCGAAAGGGTACTATTGCGTGATTGCTCAAAATGGACAAGAAGCGATCAATCTTGCCAGAATTCATCATCCGCAATTGATTTTGATGGATATCCAAATGCCTGAAATGGATGGCATTACCGCCACAAAGCAAATTCGTAATGAACCGATTCTTGCGGACATTCCGATCATTGCGTTAACGGCGCTTGCGATGACAGGCGATCGCGAAAAATGTCTAGAAGCAGGGGCAAATGATTATCTAAGCAAACCATATCAGCTAAAATATTTAGCAAAGGTAATCGAAACGCTTATAGCTAAGAATGAGAAGCCTAACCCTGATGCGGTCTAGAGATTATAGTCCTATGTTTATTACTAGTTCTCCCAAAGTGATCCCGTTACTGGAAAATGGCGATCGCTTGCATCGTGCCGAATTTGAGCGTCGTTATGCCGCAGATCCGAATGTAAAAAAAGCTGAACTAATTGAAGGAGTTGTATACGTGGCTTCCCCTCTGCGCTTTACCCCCCATGCCAAGCCTCACGGAGATTTAATTGGTTGGTTGTGGTCATACAAAATTGCCGTTAGTGCAGTTAATTTAGGGGTTGAGCCAACGGTACGCCTTGATTATGACAATGAACCCCAACCTGATGTGGTTTTATTTCGAGAGCATGGCATGGCAAAGGTTGATGAAGATGGTTATATTTTGGGTGCGCCCGAACTGGTTGTAGAAGTTTCCGCAAGTACGACCTCCTATGATCTGCATGACAAAAAACGCGCTTATCAACGCAGTGGCGTAAAGGAATATATTGTGTGGCGGACATTTGACAAAGCGATCGATTGGTTTGTGTTGGAGGATGGGCGCTATATAGGTTTAGAAACCGATCAACAAGGGATTCTTCGCAGCCGCGAGTTTGCAGGATTATGGCTAAATGTATCGGCTTTATTATCAGGAGATATGCAAACAGTTTTGAAGACTTTGCAAGAAGGGATGATATCGGTTGGATTTGGGATATAGCTTTTATTATTTCGGAATTAACCGTAGGATGGGTTAGCGATAGCGTAACCCATCATTGACTATCTCAACTAATTGATGCGTTACGTTTCACTAACGCATCCTACGTTCACACTTAATCAAGCCTTATGCCAAAACCTAAGACCAGCCAGATCCTCAGTCCCCAACCGCAATCGAAAATTACCCTCAGTGAATATGTCACCGCGATCGCATGGTCATCTGATAGTAAATATCTCGCCGCCGCCACTGCTTCAGGGGAAATCGTCCTCTTTGATGACGCGATCGCTAAACCAAATCTCTCCCAAAAGCAAACAGAATTATTGGCTTCAGACGAAATTTCTATCGATTGTTTAGGCTTTTCGGCGGACGGACGTTGGCTGGCGGCGGGGGGACAGGATGGGAAAGTGCGCGTATGGGATTTAGCTAATGGTCAAACCGCGATCGCGGCAACCCTAGAACTTGGCAATAAATGGATCGAGCATCTGGCATGGCATCCCACCCGTGCCGAATTTGCTTTTAGCTTTGGTAAATATGTGCAGATCTGGAGCGCAGAGACGCTAGATATCGTTACGACTGTACATTTTGAGCAATCGACGGTACTGGCGATCGCATGGCATCCCAATGGCGAATATCTGACAGTTGCAGGTGATGGCGGTGTTAAAGTGTGGTCAGCAAAAGATTGGTATGCAGATCCCGTTGTAACGGAAATCCCCACGGCGATCGTTGATATGCTTTGGAGTCATAGCGGTGAATATCTAGTTGCGAGTACCCTCGATAATTTAGTGGTGGTCATGCTGTGGGTGGGAACTGAGTTTGATGCTTCTCCTTGGCGAATGCAAGGCTTTCCTGGCAAAATTCGCTCCTTTGATTGGTCAGACAAGTTGAAATCCCCTCTCCTAGCGTCTTCCAGTGGCTCCGATGTGGTGATTTGGCAAAGACATCCTGATTTGAACATCGGTTGGGAAGGCGAATTAATCAAAGGTCACAACAGTATCGTGGGCTTCGTCGCCTTTAAACCCAAATCAGAGGTACTCGCCTCCGCCGATGAAAATGGCAGGATTACGATCTGGCAAAATGCTAAAGATTGGGTGCAAGCCCTAGAAACACCAATGGGCGAAATTACGGCGCTGCAATGGCAACCATCAGGCAAAAAATTAGCAGCGGCGAATGCTGATGGTGAGCTAATGCTCTGGACAGAATCATCACAGGGCAAAGGTTTTCGATAGTGGAAAAGGCTTCTAGGGGGCGATAGTGGAACAGGCTTCTAGCCTGTTAACGGGCAAGATGCCCGTACCACATTTTATATTTACTTCCAATCAGCTACTTACCAAGAAATAAAGCTCTGCAAAAGCACAATTTATGTGCTATTATCACAACTGCTTTGCTAACCAGAGATTCTACAAAACATATTTGGAGAGGTGGCAGAGTGGTTGAATGCGTCTGACTCGAAATCAGATTTAGGGTCACACCTAACGGGAGTTCGAATCTCCCCCTCTCCGTAAACACAAAAAGCGCTTGGTGCATGACATCAGGCGCTTTTTATCTTTTATTTAAACAAATTGCAGCGCTTCGCGCTGACCTTTTTGAGTTTTAAATTTCTGTTACCAAAAATGCAACTGGCAAATTAAGCATTAGTAATGGTGGCAAACTCAATCTCAGGAAATATTAATAGTTTGACCAGAGCCAAGCTTTAAGGAGTGAAGTTAACATGAAATCGATCAAGCCCCAACAGATTGGTAAATATATCGCCATTCCGATCGCGATCGCCTTAGTCGGAACAATTGCCCACCGTTCATTCGCCCAATCAAATCCCAGCAATAAACCATTACCCACACCTAGCTCAATGATTACATCAGGAATCACATCAGGAATTATGGAACCAGTTAGCGATCGCCGTTCCAGTGAGCCTAGTCCCAAGATTAAAGAGCGTCCTGTCGGTGGGCTGTATGCACAAACGCCCGATCGCGGTCGGCAAGCTTTCACACTTACTAATACTGATGTCAAGGGAAAAATATCAGGCAACATTTCACGGGTAGAAGTCACGCAAACTTTTCAGAATCCCTATGACAAACCCCTCGAAGCGATTTATGTATTTCCACTGCCAGATCAAGCGGCTGTCGATGACATGGAAATTAGAATTGGCGATCGCGTGATTAAAGGGAATATCAAAAAGCGGGAAGAAGCAAAAGCGATCTACGAACGCGCTAGACAGGAAGGGCGCACCGCAGGTTTGCTAGAGCAGGAACGGGACAATATTTTCACGCAGTCCTTGGCGAATATCAAACCCAATGAACAAATCAAGGTGACGATTCGTTATACCGAAAGCTTGAAATTTGAAGAGGGGGATTACGAATTTGTGTTCCCAATGGTGGTTGGTCCGCGCTACATCCCTGGGCAAGCAATCGATCGCCAAGGTAACACCACTCAAGTTCCTGATGCCTCTCGGATTAATCCTCCCATTCTCAATCCTGAAATGCGATCGGGAAATGATATCAACGTCAGTCTCCAAATTGATGCAGGCGTTCCCATTCGCAATCTCTATTCCACTTCCCATCGCCTTGATATCAAAAACAATGGCGAAACCGTAGAATTAAAACTTGCCAATGGCGACAACATTCCCAATAAAGATTTAATTGTGCGTTACAAAGTTAGTGGCGATCGCACCGCACCGACGGTTCTGACGACAACCACCGACCAAGGCGCACATTTTGCCACCTATCTGATTCCTGCGATCGCCTATCGCGCCGATCAAATTGTGCCGAAGGATGTCGTGTTTTTGATGGATACATCGGGTTCCCAATCAGGTGATCCGATTCTCAAATCAAGGGAACTCATGCGTCGCTTTATCAATGGTTTAAATCCTAACGACACATTTACAATCATTGATTTTTCCAGCACTACCCGTCAGCTTTCCCGCGTTCCTTTACAAAATAATCTCGCCAATCGTCTTTTGGCAATGAAATACATCGATCAAGTGGATGCTAATGGGGGCACTGAGTTGATGAATGGAATTAATGTTGCCACTAATTTCCCAGCCGCGAGTGATGGACGTATTCGCAGTGTGGTCTTGATTACTGATGGCTATATCGGCAATGATAATGAAGTGATTGCCGCCGTGCAGAAAAATCTCAAACCGGGGAATCGTCTCTATAGTTTTGGGGTTGGCAGTTCTGTTAATCGCTATTTATTAGATCGGGTTGCGGAAATGGGGCGCGGCACATCGCGAGTCGTGCGTCAGGATGAGCCAACTCAAGCCGTAGCCGAAAAATTCTTCCGTCAGATTAATAACCCCGTTCTCACCAATATTCAAGTTAAATGGGAAGGTGACGGAGCCGCTCCCGAAATCTATCCTAGCAATGCTCCCGATCTATTTGCCGAGCAGCCTCTAGTTCTGTTTGGTAAAAAAGGCGATCGCGCTAATGGCAAACTCAAAATTACAGGTATTGCCGCAGGTGGTGAGCGTTTCGAGCAGACCCTTGATGTGAATTTTGATGCTTCTGATAGCGTCAGTAACAATCTTGGCATCGCCCAACTCTGGGGACGCGCTCGCATTAAAGATTTAATGAATCAGATGTTTGGCGGCGAAGTGAAATCTCTCGTTGATGCAGTTACACAAACGGCGCTGAACTATCGCTTACTATCGCAATACACCGCCTTTGTCGCAGTTAGTGAAGAGGTGCGGGTCAATCCCGATGGCGGCAAGGTCACAGTCCAAGTGCCTGTATTGTTGCCTGAAGGTGTAAACTTTGGCGCTGTTACCGATGGAATCCAAGAACAAGCAGCCAAATCTGCACCTAGTTCGGTTATGGCTAGTCCTCCTGCTCCCACCTATAATGCTGCACCAAATAATGCGCCAATGCGATCGCGCGGACTGATTGGCAATGGTGCGGTTGCCGAATCTTCCAAAGATGTAGATTCATCCATTCGTTCTGAGCCAAAAGTCATTGGTCGTCTTGATTCAGGATCTTTGACTGATAAGACGGAGAATCTACCAGTTCCTAATTCTCAAGTTCCTAATTCTCAAGTGCAAGTGCTCAGCATCACAGGCTTAACTGGTGTCGATCTCGTCACCGCCCAACAAGCGATCGCCCAACAACTAAGATCGCTCAAAGTCCCTGCTGGCTTGAATGGTACGGTCATTTTAGAAATTCCCATTCAAAATGGACGACTGCTCAAGTTCCTTCTTGATGATGTGGCTTCAACTTTGCAAGACAAAAATCTAGTCGAAATGCTGAAGCGATCGCTGCAAAATGTGATGTTACCATCCACAGCTAAGGGGACAATTCGCTTGACCTTGAATGTAAGAAGTTAATAAACTTCAAAAATTGATCCCAAATTGATTCGCCGAGTTCTGCTCACTGAATTAATTTGGGATCTTTCAGAAAGGTTTTGAGATTGCAGAAATATCTCACTTAAATATAGAGCAGTACGAGCAGTATAAAAAGAGTTTAGTTGTAGCAAGGAGCTTTTGCCCCTTAATGTATAACTCTCATCACATGGTAAGTCTCGCAAGTAGTAAAAGCGATCGCCTGTTTCTCCCTTACTCTTAACTCTTCCCAAATATCTTTGGCTAAAGAGAAAACGTCAATAGCGATCGCCTACTAACTCCAGTTCCATTGATTGAGAATAATAAACTGATTTTCTAGGTTGTATCCCGACAATTCAAGATTAGCGATCACCTTGGAAATCGACTGATAACTCATATTTTTCAAAACGGCTGAATTCTGGTACACAGCCAAAATACCTGCATGAATCTTATTAACTTGATGTAATTCCAGAAAATCATCACAGTTTCTGGTTATTATTACTCCCTTATGTTGTCTAGCATATTCAAACACAACATTATCTGGCAAGCCACCCAAACCAGCATCATTGACCGTTATTACATCATGTCCCACTCCGCGCAACAAATTAACCAAATGTTTCGCTTGAGAATCCTCATCAAGCAGCAACTTTAGACTCAAAGGAAGCTCCTTTACTTACTAAACGGTAATACGCTTCATCCGCCTCTAATTTCAATAAGTCTTGATGAGATTCGCAATAGCGAAAAACCTCATCGATCGCATCTATAGGCAAATCCCAATTATCAGCAGCTTCTTCACGAGACATTTCATTGGCGATCGTGTCTTGCCAAACAGTTGAAGCAAGGAGCTTTCGCCCCTTAATGTATAACTGTTTCCGCCAAGGATGGTTTCGTTTTGCCAAATATTTCCAATCTTCAATCTCAACTTGGCTTTGCAGAGACTGAATTAAGGTCGCAATCAGATCTAAGCGATCGCCTGTTGACAATTTATAAGCTTGTTCCTTAAGTTCTTGCAGTAGCACGCAAATACTCCTAAATCACTAGTCTATATTTTAGTGTATATCCTTTAGGATGTGCGATCGCTATACTTACATATTTGCAAACTCTAGGTTGAATAAATCGGTAAGTCTCGCAAGTAGTAAAACCGATCACCTTTTTCTCCATCACCCTTAACTCTTCTCTTATATTTCATAAGCCTTACTGCGGTGAGCGATCGCTACAACAAACACTTGCACTATTTCATCTTCGACTGAATAAATAATCCTATAGTCGCCAATGCGATAGCGATATAAATTTGAATATTCTCCCTTGAGTGCTTTGATGTTGGGGTGCGATCGCGGATCTTGTTCTAATTGTTGCAAGCATTTAGCAATCTTTTTCGCTAAGGCTTTATCTGCTTTAGCATAAACTTTCTGAGCATCAGGATGCAGTAAAATTTCATACATCAGAACGTACTGTTCTCCAATTTACATATTGGCTTTTAGGTGTTGATTGATTCTGTTTAATGCGTTCTAATAGCCCAGAGATTGATAATAGCTCTTGAGTTGCTGCTTCGCTTTCGGCATTTGCCAAGAATGCTGCAAAATCGGCAACTACTTTTAATCTTTCTGGAGATAGTTGTTTAATTGATTCACTCAGTTGATTCTGTATTTCCGTTACTTGTATCGTAGAGGACTTATCGACAATAGATATATCATTGAATGTGTTCATTATGATTGCTAGAGTTATTTTAAGTATTTACAGTTTAGCATTTAAGAAAATAGAATCAATTATTGCTATCAAACAGCGATCGCTTATCTAATCGCCACGTTGACAATTTAGATCGGTAAGTCTCGCAAGTAGTAAAAGCGATCGCCTTTTTCTCCATCACTCTTATCTCTTCCCAAATCACGCCAATGGTGAAGAAATCAGGCTTTAGATTAGGCGGCGTAGCTATAAACAGGTGTTTGAATTACACGCTTTGGTTTTTGATCATCCAAAATAATTTGTTGTAAAAGTGCCACGGTCGATGGAGCAAAGAATTGTTCTCCTGTTTCTTCGTTGACGCGAGCAGGAACGTTCTCAATGAGGATAAATTTGCCGTTTAGTTCTAACGAGTAAGTTACGCGCTTTTCGACAAGTTGTTCTTGATAATTATTCATTGTTTGTTCTCCTTACGGTGAAGTTGTTATTCCATTTATTCGGATCAGGTTTGTATACTGTAATGATTTTAACCAATGGGCGGCTGGGATAGCTGCTTTGGATATGAATTGTTCTACCAGTTTGAGTTATGCCACAAATGAGGCAGCTAGGAGTGTATTTGTCGTTGGGATAGTCTTCGATGATTTGACCGTTAGCGATCGCTTCTACAATTTCATACAAGCGAATCTGACGAATAATTGATTGATCGACGGCGTGTTTAGAAAGCTCAAACTGTTCGCTGGCAATTTTGGTCTGAATATCTTGAATCATAGGCATGAGTATATATTGAGTAGTTTTTTAAATCGGTAAATCTCGCAGGTAGTAAAAGCGATCGCCTTTTCCCTCATTACTCTTTTCTCTTCCCAAATATCTTAGGCTAATGAGAAAACGTCAATGGTGATCGCCTTTCATGTCAAAAAGAATCATTACGGAGTCGTTCTATAGCATTTTTGAAAGGTTCTATTTCGTTGGAACATAATCGATAGATTTCTTCCGCATCAATACTAAAGTAATTATGAGCCAGTATATTTCTCAATCCCTTAATCCCTGACCAATCAATATCAGGATATTGCTCAAACAATTTCGGATCAATGAATTTATCAAGTTTCTGTGTGTTTTCGCCAATCGTAACTAACATCATGGCGATCATGCATATACAGCCTCACGATCGATTCGCGCTTTTAGATATTTATTCATTCCATACCAATATCGAATCACATCAACTTTTCTGCCAAATTTTTCTTCTAATTCAATTTTGAGGTTAACTCGCTTTAAGATATTTGGCTGCATATCTACAACAATATCAATATCACTATTCTCGTTTGCTTCATTTCTTGCGATTGATCCGAATATGCCAATTTTATTGATTTCATAGAGAGTAGCCAGATCATCTTTTAGATATCTTAACTCGCTCAATACACTCTCTTTATCTAGTGAATTTACAATCATTATAAACACCTGCTTTGGGAAGAATATAATTACAGCGCCTTGCGCTCAAGCCCAAACCAAGAAAAAATTTGAAAGCGTTGCTTCGCAACGCTTTCAAATTTTTTCTTGTGGTTCGTTTGATCGGCAATTGCTGTAAGCAAAGCGCTATAACACTAAAGTTGTACGTTCAGTTAAGTCGATAGCTTATCGGCAATTAACTTATTTGTAGATTGCGGTTCGGCGCGTCCTTGGGTCTTTTTCATTACCTGACCGACAAAGAAGCCGATTAGTTTAGTTTTACCGCCCTTGTACTGCTCCACTTCCTTAGGATTCGCGGCAATTACTTCATCAATAATTTGTGCCAGCGCATCCCCAGCTAGAACTGTTAAGCCCTTAGCTGCCACTAGATCTTTGACGGAACCACCCTTGATGATTAACTCAGGCAAGATATCCTTAGCAATTTTGCTGCTGATAGTGCCATTGGTAATTAAGCCAATCATTTCTGCCAAAATCGCAGGCGTAATGGCAATGTCACCGATTTTGAGCTTATTCTCATTTAAATAAGCCGTGATGTCACCCATGATCCAATTAAAGGATTGCTTAGGATCAGCACCTGCGGCGATCGCTGCGTCAAAAAAGTTGGCGATCGTGCGATCGTCGGCAATTAGCGCCGCATCGTAGGCAGTTAGCCCAAACTCATCGCGATAGCGTTGGCGCAAGCTCGCAGGTAAAGGCGGCAACTCAGCACGATAACGCTCTAAGGTGCTTAGTGGCACTTCGATCGCCATCAGGTCAGGTTCAGGGAAATAGCGATAATCGCTGGCTCCTTCCTTAGAACGCATACTGATTGTGCGTTG
>JBIKYX010000048.1:0-31260 GCA_044355035.1 Pseudanabaena sp.
GGGACTTTGGCGAAGTTGGCGAAGTGGCTAGAGGAGCAGGGTAAGGAACCGCAGGAGGTGGCGAATTTTTTGATGCGCTGCATTTTTACGATGTTTGCGGAGGATGTGCGGTTGTTGCAGG
Source organism: Pseudanabaena sp. (assembly GCA_044355035.1). Classification (GTDB taxonomy): domain Bacteria; phylum Cyanobacteriota; class Cyanobacteriia; order Pseudanabaenales; family Pseudanabaenaceae; genus Pseudanabaena. The sequence continues at coordinate 122 of JBIKYX010000048.1, forward strand.
GAGAGATTTTTACTAAAAATTTAAAGGAGCGTTGGATTCCTGAACCGAGCCGATTTAAGTCTGAGATTGAGAAGCTTTGGGCAAAGATGAATACGGGTGGTGATTTCAATTTTGATACGATTCCGCAGTTTAACGGCAGTTTTTTTGCGAATGCGATCGCCTTTGATTTGCCGAGGGAGCAGCTAGAGGTGTTGTATGAGGCGGCGCAAAAGGATTGGCGCGAGGTGGAGCCTGCGATTTTTGGGACTTTGTTGGAACGGGCTTTAGAGAAGAAGGAGCGTAGTCGGTTGGGGGCGCATTATACGCCGCGATCGTATGTGGAGCGGTTGGTGCGTCCTGTGGTGATGGAACCTTTGCGGGAGGAGTGGCTTTTGGTTGAGACAGAAGTTAATCGGCTTTTGGTGCTGAAGGATGGGCAGGAGGAACCAACGAAGGCGCAAAGGGATAAGGCGGCGGTAGAGATTCGGGCATTTTTGGAGCGTTTGCAAGGGGTGCGGATTCTTGACCCTGCTTGTGGTTCAGGTAATTTCTTGTATGTGACGTTGGATTTAATCAAGACGTTGGAGCAGGAGGTGCAGATGCGGCTTTTGGACGTGTTGGGGAAGGTGACGACGGATTTGTTGGAGGAGTTCGATCCACGTTTGGCGGGGCGGAAGCAGGTGAATCCTTCGCAGTTTTTGGGTATTGAGATTAATCCAAGGGCGGCGGCGATCGCGGAGTTAGTGATCTGGATTGGTTATTTGCAATGGCATTTTAAGCGCTATGGCACTACGCCGCCACCTGAGCCAATTTTGCAGGATTTCCATAATATCGAGTTTCGGGATGCGGTGTTGGATTATGATGGGCGGGAGCTTGATGTTGATGCGAAGTCGGGTAAGGTGCGGAGTCGTTGGGGTGGGCGGACGATGAGGCATCCTGTGACGGGTGAGGATGTGCCTGATCCGTCGGATCAGGTTCCCATCTATCGCTACATTAATCCGCGTCCTGCGGTGTGGCAAGAGGCTGATTATATAGTTTCTAATCCTCCTTTTATTGGAAAATCGAGACGAAGGACAGCACTTGGAGATGAATATTTAGAGTGTTTATTTAAGGCTTATCCACAGATGCCAGATGGTGCAGATTTTGTTATGTACTGGTGGTTTCATGCAATAAACATAATCAAACAGAACAAATTAAAGCGATTTGGTTTTATCACGACTAATAGTATTACTCAGATATTGAATAGACAAGTTATTTCTGAAAACATTAAAGATGATTCTGAATATGAGATTTTGTGGGCAATACCTGATCATCCTTGGGTAGATACAGAAGGAAGTGCGGCTGTAAGAATAGCTATGACTGTTGTTGGAAAAAGAGAAGGGAAACAACCAACTATTGTTCGAGTTATTCGTGAGGAGCGACAGGATGAGGACACAGCGAATTTAACTTTTGAATATCAGAATGTTGGGTTTATACATTCAAATCTTCGTGGAGGTGCAAAACTTGATCAAGCGAAGTCTTTACAGGCTAACGCTTCTATTTGCTCGGTTGGATTAGTTCTTTTTGGCAAAGGATTTCTTGTTGATGAATCCAAACGCAACCAAATCGAACCAGATGTATGTCATCCTTTCTTATCAGGACGAGACTTGATAAATGGAGTCTTAACTGATTGGGTAATAGATTTTTATCCCCTTGATGAGTCACAAGCTCAACGCAAAGCACCTTTAGCTTTTCAACATTTGCTTGAGTATGTAAAGCCTCAACGAGACGAAAGCCGAGATTCTGGAAGTAGAAAAAAATGGTGGCGTTTTGGTCGCGATAAGACTGAAATGCGAGCCGCAATTGAAAAATTAGAGCGCTATATTGTTACATTAGAAGTCAGTAAATATAGAAACTTCTTTTTTGTGTCATCTGATGTTCGCCCAGATCACAAATTAATAGTAATAGCTATTGACGATGCTTACCATCTTGGGATTCTTTCAAGTTCTACTCATATCTGTTGGGCATTAGCTCGTGGCGCACAACTTGGACCAACACCTGTATATGTAAAATCACTTTGCTTCGATCCTTTCCCTTTCCCAGATGCAACATTAGAACAAAAAGAAAAAATTCGACAACTAGGCGAAAGACTCGATCGCCATCGCAAACAAGTCCAAGCCCAACATCCCGAAATCACAATTACAGGAATGTATAACCTCCTCGAAAAACTCCGTAAAGGCGAAGACTTCACCGACAAAGACCGAGAATACAACAACAAAGCCCTAGTCTCCACCCTCAAACAAATCCACGACGAACTAGACAACGCCGTTCTAGAAGCCTACGGATGGGAAGATTTGAAACCCTTGTTGCTAGACAATCCGCCCTCACCCCTAGCCCCTCTCCCAAAGGGAGAGGGGAACAAGACTCAAATAGAAAGTTCTGCTCTCACAAACGAATCCCAAACCGACTCTTCGCTCCCCTCGCCCTCTGGGAGAGGGGCTGGGGGTGAGGGTCTCACCGAAATCATCCTCGATCGCCTCGTCACCCTCAACGCCCAACGCGCCGAAGAAGAACGTAACGGACACATACGCTGGCTGCGTCCCGAATACCAAGCGCCCAACGAAGTCCGCACCCAAACCATCATCGAAGGCGTTGGCGAAAGTGAAGAAGTAGCGATCGCCCCTGCCGAAGTTAAAACCTTCCCCAAACAACCCAAAGACCAACTCGCCGCCATTCGCGATCTCCTCCGCACCAGCAACAACCCTTGGACGATCGCCCAAATCGCCGCCCAATTTAAAAACGGTGGTAGATATAAAAACGCAATTTCAGAAAATCTCGAACGCCTAGAATGGTTCGGAATCTTACACTGCGATCAAGAAGCACCAATTAAATACTGGCAACACATCGAAACACAGCAAGCAAGTTGAGTGAAATTACCCTTCTCTATTGGCAAGTTGGCGATCGCTAGATGTAAAAAATTAGAGATCGCCTTCAAGCAACTTGCTTAAATGGACTAGACTCAGATGTGATCGCCACATTAATATGCTGCTGCTTTGGAACTAGAAGCTGTAGCGCGTGCGCTACAGATTTTGGGTTTTCTATTTACCATTTACTAATTGCATCGGTGAGATGTAGCGCCGCCGCCTGCACAGAAGCGATCGCCCTTGTATAACCCAATCGCGTTGGTCCCAATACCCCCACCGTACCGACGGGCTTATCATCACAGAGATAAGTACTAGAAATAAATGTACAGTTTTGAATTGGCTCAATCGAGATTTCTGAACCAATTCTGATGCTGACGGAATTGGCTGAAGGTGTGGGCTGATCGATGATTAGCGCCATTAACGAAGCGCGATCTGCCTCTAGTAAATGCACAATATTTTGGACTTGTTGCAAATTGGAAAACTCAGGCTGGCGTAATAACTCCGTCAACCCGCTAATAAACATTTGTCCTAAAGCCGTGCGATCGCATAATTTCATGAGTTGGTGTAAGGACTGCTGCAACAACACCGCGTATTGCTGAAAATGGCGATCCAGTTCAGCCCAATCCAAGGCGCTATTTAATTCTGACCAATTTTTATCGCGCAAATGCTCATTCAGGAAATTATTAAGAATATTTAATTCGCCCTCTAAAATTTCTGTCTTAGTTTCACTGAACGAATCTATGGGTAAATCCATCGTTACCGAAGCCGTATGGTAAGTGTCACTAACGGCGATCGCCATGAGCTTTTTAGTATCCAAATGGTCATCCACAATTACCAATTGCAAATGTCGAATCCGCATCGTTTGCATATTTGGTGCAGTAATTACGGCAATACAACCGCTTAAAGTCGCCAAAATCTGTGCCACATCCCGCATTACGCCATCGAGACTGGACTTGCCAAGGCGATCGCTTTTACTCGCCAGAAAGCGATCGGTACTATAGGACAGTTCACTAGCAGGATCGATCAGCTTATCCACATATACGCGATAGCCAGAGTCGGAAGGGACACGTCCCGATGATGTATGCGGCTGAAACAACAAACCACTGCGATCGAGCATATTCATCACATTCCGAATTGTGGCAGGACTGATATCAAAGTCATATCCTGACACCAAAGCCTTAGAGCCAACTGGTTCCGCCGTTTGAATGTAATGATCGATTGTCGCCCAAAGGACTTTTTTTTCTCGATGGGTAAGTTGAGGCTTCATAGGCTATGCATGTAACCGCGCGAGAAAACGAATTTAAAACTGAATGTTAACGTTTCATTATTAATCTTAGCTTGCCTTAAGTAAAGGTATGGTTGCCATGATAACCAAATACTATAAACCCACCCCTACTCTTGTATGTTATTTAATCTACAATCTTAATTCCAAATAATCTTAATTCAAATACAAGTCGCAAATACAGGAAAATCTTTGTCTTGTTTCGGTACAATAGCCAAATGTCTCTTGCTAGAAATAGTCTATACACTTAATAATGTTATCAAAAGCTTCAGATAGCTTTAACTATTGCTGTATTGCTATGAGATATATCTAAGCCCCCTTATATTCACTAGAGTATTCGTCAGAATATTCATCCCATAACTTTGGTAAGCGATTAATAATCTTCATGGAAAATCAAGAGCAGGCTTCGACTGAACAACAATATCTGTGGGCTGTTGGACTCGATACCGAGGCGTTTCCGTCAAATGCGTTGATCGGCGATCGCTATCGGGTCACATCTTCACAAATTGTTGTGGACACCGATCCTTACACATTACCTGAATTACCTCTCGAATTTCAGACCTATGTAGTGTCGTATCTCAAGCTGTCACGATTGAGCTTGCATTTACCCCGTCCCTATAGTTTGCTGCTACTGGGTGAAGAATTAAATATTTCCGAAATCTTTTTACTAGAAAATGTACCGATCGATCGCCAAGGTAATCTTTGTCCAACCATAACTGAGGCTTGGGCGGATGCATCGGCACTGCGGCAACTAAATTTGCTCTCGCAAATCCTCAATCTCTGGCAGCCCCTATCCGAGCAGAATATGACGCGCACATTGATCGATCCCAAACTAGTGCGGGTTGATGGGATGTGGGTACGTTTGTTAGAGTTGCAAGCTGATGTCTCCGCTATACATTTAGCCCAACTAGGTGATATGTGGGTGCAATGGCTAGATGTGGCAAAACCTGAGATTGCCGAACCGATCGCCGAATTTTTCTATAGCTTAGGGCGCGGCGAATATGATGTGCAGGGAGCGATCGCCCATCTCGATCAAATCACGCTCAAGGTGATGCAAGATCAGTCACTCACACAGCCCCTCACCGTAAGAATTGCAAGTGCGACCGATGTGGGACAGAAGCGCGAACACAATGAAGATGCTTGCTATCCTGACGTTAAGCGTCAAAAACGCAATGAACAAGTGGAGACTTTGCGCGATCGCTTAGCGATCGTCTGTGATGGACTAGGTGGACATGATGGCGGTGAAATTGCTAGCTCACTTGCGATCAAAACTTTGGAGCAGCAACTCAAAACCCTCTTAATTCAAGCTGAAAAAGATCCTGATTTCTCCGCTCAAGGCTTTATCGCTCAATTGGAGATGGTGACTCGTGTTGTTAATAATCAAATCGTCGCGATTAATGACCAACAGCAGCGCCAAGCCCAACAACGCATGGGAACAACCCTAGTCATGGCGGTGATGCCACGTCCCCTCGGCAAACCCAGTAATGAGGTTTATATTGTTCACGTTGGCGATAGTCGTGTTTATTGCATCACAAAGGATAATTTGCGTCAAGTCACCCTTGATGATGACGTAGCAACCCGCGAAACGACATTAGGCTATAACTTCTATGCCTATTCATCCCAAAGAATTGATGGTGGAGCCTTGATTCAGGCTCTGGGAACCAGAGGTTCGGATATGCTCGTACCGCGTGTCCAGAGGTTCTTTATTGATGAAGATTGCGTTTTACTCCTCTGTTCCGATGGGCTAAGTGATTTTGATCGGGTTGACCAGATTTATCAAAGTTCTCTATTGCCAATTTTGACTGAGAACAAGCCTCTTGATCTTAGTTGTCAGAACTTGATTGATAGAGCCAATGAACTCAATGGACATGACAACATCACGGTGGCGCTAATGCGTTGTCGTTTTGCGATCGCTGATGATGACCTGACAACTGATGATGACTCAACCGTGAGCGATGGATTACCTTTAGAATCTGAACCCACAGGCGATCTCAATGCAGAAGATGGAGCGGATTCCCTCATAGTGACATCTGGCGATCGGGGTATCTCTGAAGATGCAGAAGATGATACGAGTGATATGGATTCTGCAAAAACGGAAGTCGCTGTCACAAAGCAAACCAATAGTGGATTTATTGTGGCTTTGGTGTTACTCGCTCTAGTGTTGGGCAGTGGCTTAGCCGCGATGCAATTTCAGCCCGTGCGAGCTTGGGTTGAGAAGAATGTACCTATTAATCTTAATCTCAAGAAATAGGTTTAAAGAGTTAGGGATAATAAATCGACACGATGACCCAGCCCAACCGCTCCGAGCATAGGGGTAGCAGTACCATCTAGATCATACCGAGACCGAAGGCAATTAGCCCATTAGCTTGATTTGGCACGATAAAGTGAGAAACTAATCTTTGTTGAATCGCAAACATTTGAGCTACGAGTTTGAAACCAAAATCTTCAGGGACACCTTCAGGACGATCTCCCAAGCGCTCTTCCTATTGGCAGATGCGAGACTACGTTTATCCCCAGCGTTTTCTGATCGCCAAAGCATTTTTATGCACCTTAGTCTTTATCGGTACAATGCCTCTCCTTGCCGAATTATTGGGGCGAGTAGCGCAAGCACTGGGCAAAGGTGATGTGACTGCGATTATGCAGATTGCCGCTTTTACCGTAGTTATGTTTGTGTTTCGCGGATTGGGGCAGTATGGACAGGACTCGATGATGTCACAGGCGGCGCTGAATGCGGCGCGAGATTTGCGGGTTGATGTGTACTCACATCTGCAAACCCTTGATCTCGACTATTTTGCCGAGTCGCGCACGGGAGATTTATCCTATCGTTTAACTGAAGATATTGATCGCATTGGTGAAGTAATCGGCAAATTTTTCCATCAGTTCATCCCGTCAGTACTGCAATTAATTTTCATACTGGCGTACATGATTTATTTGAACTGGATTTTGACCTTGACCACTCTTGCCGTCGCGCCATTGATTGCGATTTTGATTGCATGGTTTGGCGATCGCATGTTGAGTCTCAGTCGCCGCAGTCAAGATCAAGTTTCTAACCTCGCTGCCTTGCTGTCGGAAACTTTTAGCGGTATTCGTCTTGTCCGTGCCTTTGCGACCGAATCCTACGAAATTGAACGATTTAAACAGGAGTCAGAACAAAATAGCCGCCGCAAATATGCCGCCGATCGCATTAGAGCGATTCAATATCCTGTGATTGGTTTTTTAGAAGCAGCAGGAATTTGCTTCTTGTTTTTACTAGGTGGTTGGTTGATTTCTAATAACTGGCTGAAGCCCGAACAATTTGTTGCCTTCGGGGCTGGTGTGGCGCTATTAATTGATCCAATCTCTAATACTACAGGCAGTTACAACGAGCTCAAGCAAGCTGAAGCCTCGGTCGATCGCATTTTTGAAATTTTTGAAATTAAACCCGTAGTAGTTGAAAAATCTAACGCGATCGCCCTGCCCGAAGTCACAGGCAAAGTCGAATATATCAATGTTGGCTTCCATTATCAAAGCGATCGCTCAGTTCTAACCGATATCAATCTTGTCGCCAATAAAGGTGAAGCGATCGCCCTAGTTGGTGCATCAGGAGCGGGTAAATCGACATTGATGAATCTATTAATGCGATTCCATGATGTTAATTCAGGTCAAATCCTGATCGATGGACATGACATTCGTGATGTGCAGATCAAGAGCCTCCGCGAACAATTAGCTCTCGTTCCCCAAGAGAACATTCTATTTTCAGGCACAGTGGCTTCTAATATTGCCTTTGGACAAAAAGATTATGATACAGAATCAGTGGAGAATGCGGCAAGAATTGCTAATGCCCATGATTTTATTAAAGAACTTCCTCAAGGCTATGACACTTGGGTAGGAGAGCGCGGTGTCAACCTTTCGGGTGGTCAACGTCAAAGGATTTCCATTGCCAGAGCCGTTCTCCATAATCCCAAAATTTTAATTCTAGATGAAGCAACTTCGGCGCTAGATACAGAATCCGAAAGCCTAGTCCAAGAAGCATTACAAAGACTGATGCAGGGAAGAACGACATTCATCATCGCCCATCGCTTAGCCACAATCAGAAATAGCGATCGCATTATCGTCTTAGAACAAGGTCAAATTGTCGAGGCAGGAACCCATGATCAACTACTACAACAGTCAGGACGCTACGCCCAATTCCATTCGCGCCAGTTTGATCTCTCATGAATAAAACTTTTCTGTTGCTGCCACACTAGTTAAAATATTAGCAGTAGTGCAGATAATATGAAAACATGATCTTCATCAATCCCAAAATTGACTTTGCCTTCAAAAAAATCTTCGGCTCCGAAGACAGCAAAGATATTTTGATTAGCTTCTTAAATTCCTTAATCTATGAAGCAAAGCCAGTTATCCAAGACCTAGAAATTCTCAATCCCTACGTTGCCCCAAAAATTCGCGGACTTAAAGATACTTACCTCGACATCAAGGCAAAAATCATTGATCGTGAGACCAATGAACAGCGCACTGTGATCATCGAGATGCAAGTCTTAAATGTTGAAGGTTTCGAGAAAAGAATTTTATATAATGCCGCCAAATCCTATTCCATTCAACTCACAACGGGACAGGGCTATAACCTGCTTAATCCAGTCATAGCCCTAACAATTACTGATTTTGTGATGTTCGCCGATCTCCCTACTGTCACATCTCGCTTTGTCCTTAAGGAAAAAGACTTTCTGATCGATTATCCAATTTACGACATTGAGTTAATCTTTGTAGAGTTACCAAAATTCAAAAAGGAATTAGCCGCATTAGAAACCATTATCGATAAATGGCTATTTTTCTTAAACAATGCCCGAAAGCTGCAAGATGTTCCCTCCTCAATGGACAATATCCCCGAAATCAAAAAGGCTTTTTATATCGCTAATCAAGCTAATTTGAACCTTGATGAGTTAGAGGAGCAGGAGAAAAGTGAGATTTTCATTCAAGATCAGCGTGGTGCAATTACCAAAGCCGCCAGAGAAAGTTTAGAACAGGGTCTGCAACAAGGACTGCAACAAGGACTGCAACAGGGGCTGCAACAGGGCTTACAGCAAAAAGCAGAGGAGATTGCTAGGAAAATGCTCGGTGTTTTGGACGATCGCTCGATCTCAGAAATGACAGGGCTAACTCTAGAAGAATTGCAATCATTGCGATCGCTCTCATAAATCCGAAGCTGCGATCGCCTAACCTATATTACTTTCGTTTGAAATAAGCGCGATAGACTGGTAAACCCTGCGATCGCACTGAACTCTCACGCTCCGTAGGAATATGCTCAGGAAAGATAGAATCATCGGCAAAATTATTAGCACCCGCAAGATTAATAAAATTGTGATTCGCATCAAAATGTTGACGCATATCTTCCGCTACTTCCAACACATCCGACTGCAAAAACACATCCGCATTGGGAACGAGTAATTCCGCTAAAGTCGATACCAACTCTGGTTGGACGGCGCGGCGCTTTTGTTGACGGCGCTTAAACCAAGGATCGGGAAATTGAATCGTGACTTCATGTAATGAGCCTTTGGTTAATAAACCCGCCAGAGAAACATTCGCATTGCAAAAAATATAATGTAGATTTTTTAAGTTCAATTCGTCACGGACTTCATTACAGCGCTCGACTAGTGGCTCCCGAATTTCTAAGCCTAAAAAATTCCAATCAGGTTTTAACTGCGCCATCTGTAAAATGTAGCGTCCCCGCGCACTGCCAATATCTAGACTTAAGGGTTTTGACCAATCAGCGTAAACCTCAGTCCATACAGGTGGAGCGATCGCAACGCTATATTTTTTGGCTAACGGATTGACATGTTCACGCACCCGCGCTCTTGTAGACACATTTTTATTGGAGATATTAACGATAATTTCGTTCAAAGGTAAATCTGAGGACGAATTAGTTTGGTTTTTGGTAAACACTTTTTATCTGGACTCTACGATATATCTAAAGATAACGCAAAAAATTCGCTAAGTTATCGATCTTGATCGCGGCTGTAGCTTTGTCTTCAAAGTATGAATCCAATATGTCTGAGCAACTTTTCCCCATTACCTATTCCACCCTTGCACCACAAGCCTTAGTCGATCGCGTTTTGTCCCGCTATGGTGTGGGTGAAATTACCAGTTGTGTATTTTGGATGCGGGGGCTAAGTGATATCTATTTAGTGGAAACCCATGATAATCGCTATGTGTTGCGGGTTTCCCATGCCCATTGGCGTTCTCAAGCCGAAATCGAATTTGAGTTAGAACTGTTAGCGTTTTTGCATAAAAATTATATTCCTGTTGCCTATCCCCTGCGCACTGAAGATGAACAGCTAGCGATCGAAATCGTCGCCTCTGAAGGTAAACGCTATGCCTCTCTATTTACCCATGCTGCGGGAAAAGTTGCCGTGGGCGATCTGAATAAAGTGCAAGCCCAAAGATTAGGCGAAACCTTGGCAAAGCTACACCACACGGCTCAAAACTTTGAATGTCAAGCGGCGCGTCCCCATCTGACTATCAGCTATTTGCTAGATGATTCCTTTGGTGAGTTATCACCATTTTTTACCGACAAGGCTAAGGCTTATATGCATGAGGCGATCGCGCATATCAAAGGACAAATTGAGAATTTACCGAAAACATTCCCGATGTGGAGTGTCTGCTGGGGTGATCCGCATAGTGGCAACGTACATTTCACCGAAACCAATGAAATTACGCTCTTTGATTTTGATCAATGTGGTTTTGGCTGGCGATCATTTGATATTGCCAAGTTTCTCCAAGTAACCTTGCAAGCAGGAATTAGCCCTAGTGTTCGCACAGCGTTTTTACATGGTTATCAGTCGGTGCAGCCCTTACAAGAAATCGAATTAAAATGTATGCAGCCGTTGATGCAAGCGGCGCAGATTTGGTCTTGGGCGATTAGTGTCAGATGGGCGATCGTGCATAATCACAGTAAACTCGATGCGAGCTACTTCCATCAACGACTTGAGCATTTTAAAATGTTGCGATCGCCCGACTGGAAACCTTTTTAAGCACTTAAAAGTTCAAGATCAACTTTAAGCACTTAAAAGTTCAAGATCAACATATTCACACAATGTTCTAGGCTGTGGAATTAGCAAACCATCCTCCACAAGAGCCTCTAGATGAAAGGCGATCGCTTCTTGGATTAAGGTTCTTACCTCGGCTACAGTTTCAGCTACAGCCACGCAACCAGGTAAATCAGGAACGTAAGCGCCGTAGCTAGTTTCTCCAGTTTCAATAACAATCGCATATTTCATAAATTACTCCTCTATTTGTGCTTGCTTCCAAATACTCTTTAATGTCCCAATTGGTACATCAACATTAGGCTTACCTGCAACTGTTACTGTACCTAGTTTTGTACTATGTTTTAACTGTCGATGACTACCTCTAGTTCTGACAATAGACCAACCATTCTCTTCTAACTTTTTTAACACATCTCGCACTTTCACAACTTAATAAACCTCATGATGCTTGTGAGATCTCCAGGGTACAATTGTGCCATAACCCCAAAAACATTTTTGAAAGCAGCGCTTAGCGATGCAAAAGCTCAATAGATTGCATAGAAAGATAAATAGGTTAGTTTAGAGTGAGGCTAAGCGGTGCTTAGCCTATGAACTTAATTGGTAAATACAATGGATTGGGTCTGTCTGATTATCGCGGGACTACTAGAAGTTCTTTGGGCTAGCACCCTAAAATATACTGACGGATTCACCAAGCTCGTCCCCAGTTTGATTACTATATCTAGCCTTGCAGCAAGTTTCATTCTCCTTGCTCAAGCCCTGAGAACTTTGCCAATTGGTACGGGCTATGCAGTTTGGACAGGTATCGGCGTGGTGGGAACGGCGATCGTTGGTTCCGTATTTTTGGGCGAATCTCGCGATCTATCAAAATTCATCTGCATCACCCTGATTGTGATTGGTATTATCGGTTTGCGGTTTACAGGCTCAAAATGATATGCAATGTTTTGCGAAAAATGGCGATTGATCGGAGTCATCACTATTGTGTAAACTAGGTATAGTCAAGCAAAAGTGATAACAATTTAAATTTATGCTCGAATCTTTGGCAGACTATACAATAATTTTACGTCCCGATGATAACGGAACTTTTGTTGCGCATGTTCCTGCCATCAAGGGATGTCATGCATTGGGAGAAACCCCTGAAAAAGCCCGTGCAGAGTTAAACGATGTTTTTGAAATGATTCAAGAAGAATATCTAGAAGCTGGGCAAAATTTGCCTAGAAATATTGAAGTGACAATTGCGTATGCCAGCTAAAGCGAAAACCTTAGAAAAAGTTGCCAAAAGATTAGGCTTTGAAAAGACTCGACAAAAGGGAAGTCATGCACGTTGGCAGCACCCAGATGGTCGTTCAACAACTATTCCAATTCATGGTAGCGCTGAAATCGGAGGATGGTTGTTTCGAGAAATTCTTGAACAACTGGGCGTTACTGAAGAACAATTTAATAACCTTAAGTAATTAAAAAGTAATTCAAATTCTGTCACATGATCGAAGTTACACCAAATCAGTCAAAAAAATGGATTCTCAGCCGTTGCCTAATAAATCTCTAAATGTTAAGTCATTTCTGCTCAGCATTCTTACCCTGTTATCTATTTTGTTTATTGTCTTCACTTTACAGGCAAGTTGGAATAATCCTCAAGAGCAGACAAAATTAGATTTATTGCAAACAGATTTGATCTTGCAAGCCACTCAGGAGCAAGGTATACAGAATCAAGAGAATCCTCAAAGTACGAGTGGTATCTTCCAGTTCTTAATCGGTGATAGTAGCTCTGAAAGTCCTGAAAACATCTATTCACAATCTCTTCGTAGTTATCAAGAATTACTTAATGCCAATAAATCGGCTCTTACAAAAATTGACAGCCTCGCGTCAGACAGCGATTTAAATAAACCAGATTTACAAAACCTCTCGAAACAACGTCAAAAAAAGCAAAATAGTATCAGCGAACTGGGGATAAGGACAGGGTTGCTGCAAATGCAAACTGGCGATATACAAGGGGCGATCGCTACATGGTCAAGTATCACTGAGACAGAAGGTGAATCGATGACCAGTTACGGCTTAACCGCGCAAATTCTGAAGGGACTATGGTCAGAAAACACGATGCTATTTCCCAATGCGGAAACCCAAATTCGGAATACTCTAGATGGCTGGTATCGCAAAGTCTCATTGACGAAACTGTATGAATCCCTACAGAGAACAAAACAGCTATCTCAACTGAATCAACAAGCTGCAATCGAAGTTAACCACGCCATCAACCGTTTAATTATTATTAATTCTATCCCTTTGATTGGGGGGAGTCTAGGGATTCTCGTCTGGTTAGGATTGCTAATTCAATGGATTTTCTTTCGTAAATCATCCCCATTTTTCAACGCTAATCCTATTAATTGGCAAGTGTCATGGGGATTGGAAACAACTTGGGAAGTAATGATCTTATGGTTTACGGCTTTTTGTTTAATGACTCAATTAATTTTGCCATTGATTTTGGGACTTTTAGGAGTTGAATCAAAAGCTAAAGACGACTATACCATCCAAGCATTGTTGGTCTTGATTCCTTACACTCTTTCCGTAATTCCCATGTTACCAATTATCCAAACTAGCCTAGCAGCTTATCGCCCCTTACCACCCGAATGGTTTCGGCTTAAAATTACCGCGCCCCAATGGTTATTGTGGGGCTTTGGGGGATATTTTGCCGCAGTACCGTTGGTTTTAATTGTCTCAATCATTAGTCAAAGATTTCTGCAAGGTCAAGGCGGCGGTAATCCGCTATTACCAATCTTGACCGACAGTCAAAATATTTTGCCAAAATTCCTGCTATGGACAACCCTAGCGATGGCCGCACCGTTTTTTGAAGAATATCTATTTCGCGGCTTTCTTTTACCTTCACTGACTAAATTTATGCCCGTGTGGGGAGCGATCGCCTTAAGTGGATTTATGTTTGCCCTAGCACATTTGAATATTGCCGATATTATCCCCTTAAGTGTTTTGGGAATGGTGATGGGCTTTGTCTATTGGCGATCGGGCAATCTTCTCTCTTCTATGTTATTACATTGCCTCTGGAATAGTGGCAGTTTCTTCGCATTAATCGCCCTTGGCGGCAAATAAGTCTGAACACGGATTAAACGGATTTTTTGATTTCACGGATTTTAATTCAATCTATCGCATTCATAAATCCGCGAAATCCTTTAATCCGTGATTCAGACTGTTTATTTATGGAGAACAATCCAAGGATGTTCGACTATGGCGGAAATGTTTCCTTTAAATGGTTCGCTTTGCGATCGATTGGGAGCTTCAAGTAAATTTAAAAATCTTTCCACATCTTCAAAATTGACTTGATGGATTAAATATCGCGACAAGAATTGTCGAGTAATTCTTCTTTGCAAAGCTAGCGGCTGATCTTGCAATTTCTGGCGATGCAACTTTGGCGATCGCTCGTCCCATATTACCGATATATTTTCTTCAAAAAACTGACTAGCTTGACTCTCTAAATACAACACATCGCCATGCAAAAGCTCTGATGTCTGCGCGATCACATTCTCTAACTGCGGGTTAAAATGTGCTTGCAAATAGGGGATTGTTTCTAAACGTAAACGATTGCGGCGATAGTCGAGATTTTGATTGGTGCTATCTTCCCAAATGGGAATTTGATTCTCATTACAAAATCCCTTGGTTTGATGGCGACTAACATTTAGTAGAGGACGAACCAAATTAATATCATCAGTAAGCGATCGCCGCCAAGTTAAAGAAGCTAATCCATCGGCTCCACTACCCCGCATCAAGTTATAGAGTAAAGTTTCGACGCGATCGCTGCGAGTATGTCCCGTCACCACATAATCACAATTATTAATTTTTGCCATTTCCGCTAGCATTGCATAGCGCCACTTCCGCGCCCCAGCCTCACTTTTTAGCGGTATTTCCGCAGTTCGCAAACAAAAATCAATTCCCCATTCCGCCGCGATTTTCTGTACATGTTCGGCATTAGCGCTTGAGTCACTCCGCCACTGGTGATCGCAATGGGCGATCGCTAAATTCCAATTATATTTAGCCCTCTGCATCAGCAATAGTTTGGCTAAACACAATGAATCTTGCCCCCCTGAAACCGCAATTAATAGATTTGCATTTTTTGGCAGTAGATCAGGTTGCGATCGCAGCACCACATTTAGTTCAGCGCGTAATTGCTTAGTAAAGCTCAAGAATCACCAGAAAATAAGGGGACATCGTATAACTTGAATTTTTGGTCTATTGAAATCATTGTCAAACCTTCTAACAAAGCCTGAGCAATTAGCATTCGATCAAAGGGATCTTTGTGATGTAGTGGTAAATCATTCAAACGAAAAGTATGGGCAGGGGTAACTGGTAAAAAAGTAATTTCATTTTTACTTTGATTTTCGTAAATCTCTTCTAAAGATTGACTAAGTTCAAGTTTCCCTAGCTGATTCTTAATTTGTATTTCCCATAAACTGATAGCACTGACAAATAACTCAGCATCTGTTCGCCGTAACAAACTAAAAATACTTGACGGTAGTTTTGCGGATTGACTGCTCCACCAAACAAAAATATGCGTATCTAATAAAACCTTCATAAGCCCCAAAAAGAATCGGGTAAAGGGTCATCAAAATCATCGCTCATTATCATAGAGCCATGGTTTAAATCAGGTATTGAGACTTTAGCCTGTTTTTTTGGCAGTGGCAAGACCTTTGCCAAGGGAACGCCATGCTGAGTTAGGGTGACTTCAACATGATTTTGGATATCTGACAATAAGTCGGATAAATTATCAGATAAAGAAGCAATATCCAAAGTTTTAGGTGACATTTTGTTTGTCTCTGAATCAATATGCCAATTATAACTATTTAAAAAACTGATTTTATAGTGACTAATACTAATTACCGATCGCCGATCGCAGTTGCCGTAATGTCTCACTAATTTTGATAAATGCTTGATTTTTAGCAAGTTCAACCACGATCTCAGGGCTGCTGTTATCGAGAACTTCATTGTAAGTATTAATTACTTCGCCGAGACGGTCAGGAGCGATCGCCACTTCTGCACCTGAGCCTTTAGCAATCAGCCCCGATAATTTAGTGATTAATTTCATCGTAGTGGCTATATCAACGCCTGCACCAGATATTTGTGCTGCTAGTACGGATTGATTTGCTGAGCCGCCTGATGCAAGTACAGCGATCGCAGTGATCATCGCCGCTTGCGTATTTTTAGTTTCTTTAGGAATTAATAATGGCTGCTTAGTCCCAATTTTTACTGAACCATTTGATTGATTAGTGGGTGACACAATCAGCGCATTGGCGATCTTGCCACCAGCCAGTGACATCGTCACCTCTTTTTTAGGTGCATCGTAAAAAGTCGAGAGATTGGCTACTCCACTTTTTGTGGGGATCGTTGAAGAAAGAAGTGTGTCTGATGAGTCAAGTCTGACCGCTTCATTTATGGCAAATAAAACTTCAGTTTTTACTTTTGCGAAAGACTCAGGTGCGAGGATGGTCAGTTCAGCATCACCAGATACTAGCGTTAAGATGGTGCGATCGCTTTCATTCCCACTAGAAAACTTTTGCAATAATAAAGCCGCCTCTGTATTGGCAGATTTTTTTTGTTCTGAAGTTAAGGAGAATGGCGTATTTGCTGTCGCATTGTTAGCTCCATCATTCCCCGATTGTGGACGAGAATAATTTATAAAGTTTGAGCCTGAGTTAATGCCAGAGTCAGCTTGGCTGACTAAGTTTTGGCTATAGCTTGGCAATTGTAATGCGCTCAGAACTAGGGAACTGAAGCTCATGGTAAGCAAAACAAGCTTAGTTTTTAACATGGGTTTCTCCAGAAATTATAGATTACAAAAAAAGCGCACCCGAAGGGTACGCTCTTTTTATAGCAGTTTAAACCGCTATAGATTCATGCTAATCACCAAACGCAGATCTTAGCTTACGCAAAGTTTCACCGATTTGGACAAAGGACTTGTTCTTGGAAAGTTCGGCAACAACTTCGGGGCTGCTACTATCAATAACTTCGTTGTAAGCAATGATTGCTTCAGCAAGTTGAGCAGGATTAATTGTTCCAGCTTTTGCTTGAGCCAAAATCAAGTCTTTAGCAAGCTCTAAAGACTTAGTCCGAGAAGCATTAAGATTTGGTACTAATGGATTTGACGCATTGGGGTCTGTGGATAACGTAGGAATCAAGTTCGCCAAAGCAGCAACTAGTCTCACGGATGCTCCGACCCCAGCACCTGTACCCGCGATCTGAGCAGCAGCAGAGGCTTGATTGGCACTACCGCCAGCAAGTAGGACAGCGATTGCAGCTTGGGTTGCTTGTGCGGCTCGAGTAGGATTGGCAATAGGAGGTACATCGATAGTAACGCCTCCAACTGTTACCGATCCCGCAGTTGTTGCTGTTGCAGTAACTACAGAACCCAATGGAATGCCGCCTCTAGAAGCGCTAAAAGTTTGACCAGTTGTCGCCGTAGCTGCAGATGCGGTAACGGTTACACCAGCAATTGTTCTGGTGGTAGTTCCTGTAGTTGGTGCATTGGTGATCGCAGTTGCTGCGTTTGCTAGCCCATTTGTAATACCAAAGGCAGACAAGGGGCGATCAGAACTGATGAGGACTAAAGTTGTCGAAGATGCGACACTACCATCAGCCGCTAAGGTTTGCAGAATCGCAGTCGATGCTGCACCAATAGCCGATACCTGCGCGGCATTAACTAACACTTGAGTAGATGCATTGTTGCTGTTACCACTATTTGCTGGGGAAGAAAAAACAGTCGTACCCGAAGCACCGATATTAACTCCACTCGGAGTACCAGCTTGTCCCTGACTTGTTGTAAAATTTGCTTGAGCACGAACAGGACTATTGAAAGCCATCAACGACAATGGACTTAGGCACAGAGCAAACAGAAAGGGTTTGATTTTTAACATTGTGTTCTCCAAAGAAAAGAATGATTACTTAGTGAAACTGAAGCCATAGCTGGCACTCAAGACCACAACTGTTCCACCAGCAGTGTTATCGGTTAAGTCTCCGCCAGTTAATACAAAGGTAAGAGGGATTTCTGGATAGGGAACATAGGAAACACCCGCATTGATGCCTATACCACTCCAAGATGCGCCTACAGAAAATTGGGGGAGAACTTGTACACCAACGCCTGCAAATACACCAGTGCTAGCATTACCTTGACGGAATTGACCGCCGCCAACCCCAGCGGAGAAGGAAATTGGCATCTTGTTATATTGATCATCAGCTTGCAGCAAAGAATAAGTGCTGACAACACCATATACGGACGAAGGAATCACACCCTCACTCACATGCTGGGCAAAAGCATTCCAACCAACCCCAACGCTAACTTGGTTTGTGCCTTCAGCATAAACAACACGATGAGCTTTTACATCAAATGTACCGTTTTTGCCAAAGTTCTTGATACTGCCTTGGTTGTAAGCAAATTCTACGCCAATTGTATCAGCACTTCCCAATCCAAAACCAACACTAATGCTGCCATCAATGTTGCCATCGCGTCTTTTGCCTGGTGTCGCGCCCGATGCAGATATAAAAGCGTTGCCCCAGCTAGCGCCAAATCCACTAGGAATACCAAAACCTAAACTAGGTGAGTTACCTCCAGATGAAGGTGGCACATAAAATGCTGTTGGTAGTGGCTTAACCCTTAATTGTTCGCGCAAAGCACTGGAACTCTCTTGAGCAAGAAAAATAGAAGGCTCAGCAGCGATACTCGACTTGAGATACTTAGCCTGATTAGGCGATTCATTAACTACCGCCTTGGCTACAACGGGTGCAGCTTTGGTCGTAACTTGCAAATTCTTAACATCTGCGTTGGCTACGACAGGCAGAGCCTTAGCGGCAACTTCCAAATTCTTAACATTACTAGCACCTTGAGAGGGCTTTACATTGTTCTTGATCACCTGAGCATCAGCAGCGATCGCACCACTAGCAAGGATTAACCCTGCGATCGCCACACTGGAAATGTCTTTAACCAGACCCTTCATTTAATCACTCCTCTAGTAATTGCGTAAGTTTATTATGTTAAACAATAAATTATTTCAAATAGTACACCGATTCTCGCCTGTTTGTAAATAAGCATTTTTTATTATTGATTGGTTGTGTTATGCATTCACAATAAATCAATCACAATATGATGTAAAAGCTAATACAAAACAAACTAATGCTATGTCTTCTATGCCTTTGAATGTTAGTGAACAGGTCTTTTATTGCTTTTATTATCACAAAAGATTTTAAATGAAGCTAAATATCCAATTCACAATGAAAGAAATAATCAACTTGCATTATGGCAAACAAATCAATAAACTTAAGAATGTATTAATAATCACAAAGTATATGGGTTCTACTTATTGTGCTTAGGAATTAGAGGATTTACTTAATTTGCTTAGAAACTATGAAAGCTTTAAATAGTACAGATAAACCGATAAAATCACCTCAAATCTATGCTTTTACAGGTTTATCTACCCTTCAAACTAACAAAAAGTACTTTAATGAGCTTATTCGAAAACAAGGCGCAGAAATTTTTTCTTGCCAACTTGCAAGACTTTTCCTGTAAGCTCATCGGCATTAGCAAAGGTGCGATCGCTTAGTTTTTCGCCATCAAGCTTGACTGCACCATTTTTGATTTGGCTTTGGGCTTCGCTGTTACTTTTGCAGAGTCCCGAAGCTTTAACTAAATAATGCAATGGCGCAGGAAAATTAATGTCAGAGAGACTAAATTCGGGAATATCGCCTAGATCTTGAGTATTGCCAGCAATAACAATTTGTTCTGCGTCCTGTTGAGCTTGCAGCGCAATTTCGGGGCTGTAATATTGACTGACGATCGCTCTGGCTAGCTGTTTTTGCTTTTCGCGGGGATTTTCTGGCAGGGTGGCAAGATCAATATCGGTTAACAACTCAAAATATTGATCAACCAACGCATCAGGCACTTTTTCCAGTTTGGAATACATCGACAGTGGTTCGTCAGTTAGTCCGACATAATTGCCAAGAGATTTGGACATTTTCTGCACACCGTCTAAACCGACCAATAATGGCAATAACATCCCAAATTGCGCAGGTTTACCTTGGCGATGTTTGTCCTTTAGTTGCAAATCTCGCCCAACCAGAATATTAAACTTTTGGTCAGTGCCACCTAGCTCTACATCGGAGTCGATCGCTACGGAGTCATAGCCCTGTAGTAGTGGGTATAGAAATTCATGCAAGTAGATCGGATTGCCTTTTTCGTAGCGATCGCTAAAGCCTTCTTTAGCTAGCATCTGTCCTACGGTCATACTCGCTTGCAAAGTGATAATTTGTTGTAAATCAAGTTTGTTTAGCCATTCACCATTACGGCGTAATTCAAAGCGATCGCTGGAGAAATCTAGAATTTTTTTGGCTTGTTCCAAATAAGTCTCAGCATTGTAAGCAACTTCTTCGGCAGTAAGCCGAGGTCTTGCCTCTGAGCGCCCCGTGGGATCACCAATTTGGGCGGTGAAATCGCCAATGATTAATATGGCTTTATGCCCTGCATCCTGAAACTGGCGCAGTTTGCGTAGGGCTACGGTATGCCCAAGGTGCAGATCAGGACGGGTGGGATCAATGCCTAGCTTGATGCGAAGGGGGCGATCGCCTTTCTGGATGAGATCTTGGATGCGGTTAGCTAAATTATCTGTTTCGCTATTGGGAAATATTTCGACAACACCGCGATCGAGAAGAGTTGAGAGATTGGATTGGATTGAGCTTTGAGACATTCTAAAAAAGTTACTTAAAAATTTTTGTTGGGGGTAACGCGGATAAATCCGTAGTTCTAGATAATACAGCGCCTAGCTACTTAGCCTAGCGACTTATTTTTAGAGCCAATATTTCAGTTAGAGATAAACCAGTAATTTGACAAATAACCTGATCATCAACCAAATTCAGCATTTTCTTGGCAATTTCCATAGTATTTTGTTCAATACCCTGTTGAAGCCCCTGTTCAATACCCTGTTGAAGCCCCTGTTGAAATCCCTTGACAATAGCACCACGCTGATCATGAATAAAAATTTCACTTTTTTCTTGATCCTCTAGTTCATCAGGAGTGAGATTTACTTGATTTGCAATATAAAAGGCTTTTTTAATTTCAGGCACTTGCGTCATCTCTTCTGGAACTTGCTCAAGCGATCGCGCTTCTGTCATAAAGAACAACCATTTATCAATCAAAAACTTCAATTCTGACAACTGCTTTTTGAACTTCGGTAATTCGACAAAGATCAGTTCGATGTCATAAATAGGATAGTCAATCAGGTAATCTTTCTCTTTTAGGACAAACCTTGACAACACTTTATCTATGTCTGGAAACATGATGAA
Organism: Pseudanabaena sp.; assembly: GCA_044355035.1. Classification (GTDB taxonomy): domain Bacteria; phylum Cyanobacteriota; class Cyanobacteriia; order Pseudanabaenales; family Pseudanabaenaceae; genus Pseudanabaena. The sequence goes on from JBIKYX010000048.1 coordinate 21,625, forward strand.
ATCGGTAATCGTCAGCGCAATCACTGGGGTAAGCTCGCTATAACTTTGTCCTGTGGTAAGTTGGGTGGAATAGGATTTAGCGGCATTATACAAAATCCGTTTTTCAAAGCCTTCCACATTCAAGACTTGCATTTCAATGATGACGCTACGGACTTTGTGATCTTCGTCGATAATTTTGGCTTTGATATCTAGGTAGCTGTCCTTAATGCCACGGATTTTTGGAGCAACGTAGGGATTAAGAATTTCTAAGTCTTGAATGACTGGCTGCTCTTGATAAATGATGGCATTGAGAAAGCTAATCAAAATATCTTTGTTTTCTTCAGAGCCAAATATTTTTTTAAAGGCAAAATCAATTTTCGGATTAATGAAGATCATAGGTGCTTTAGAACTATTCCAAAACTGAATTACTACCATTATAAGTAGAGAGTTGCGGTGAAAAGTACCCCAACTCTCTATTCGTTTTCATGAATAGCTACAGCTACATCTGTTCAATTTAGAGCGCCGATCGCACAATTAAATTTTTCATGGAAGTATGGATCTCCTCAGTTAGCTTCCGCGTACATTCCTTGGATGCGGCTCGACTGGATTGATATTCAGCAAGGTGATCTGAAACTGAGATCGGCTCGGCAACGGAGATAGTGAGTTTGCGATCGCCGAAATTTGGCGTTTCTTTAAATACAGAATTGGCACTGCGATCGGTCACACGTTCCAACACGCTCCACATTAATTTCAAAACCTCAATATAGCGACTAGGGCTAGGATGTTGACGCACATAATCACTGGTGACACCAATCAAGCTTTCGGCAATCCGCATATGCCAATTACCGTAGGTTGCCTCTAGAGCCAGTTGATCAGCAAAGCCGCGCTCTACTTCGGATAACTGGGTAAGGTCTTTGATATCATTCCGAAAAATGCGATCCCATCCCGTCTGCTCAAGGCGGCGGCAGCGATCGATCGCTGTACCTTTCGGCTTAATACCAAAACTCATTTCAGCAACACTTAAAATATGATCGGTTAAATCAAGCAACCGTTTTCCCAGATCATCATCGGTTTTACTGGGATTTGTTGGGGCGTAGTTGCCATAGAAAGTGTTGTAATAATTTCCGACCCATTGCACCAAATAGTCCCCCAAGTCATAAAGTCTTTGATAGCGGTTATCTTTGGTGATGTCACCCTTGGTCAGTCCACATTCTTTTTCAATCGTGGCGATCGCTTGATCAATCTTGCCCCAAGCATCGCTGGAATATTCGTATTGAATACCTACGGGAATGATCAACATTTCTTCAGTACGTCCCTCTTTGAGCAAGTCCTCAGCAGCCCAAAACCCAATTTGAGCGATCCCTGGTTCTAGCTCGGCAACAATTTCACTTTTACCATTTGTGCCGCCTTCAGGAGCCATTGAAAGAGGATCTTCCCCGTGAGTAATCTGTTTACGCATCAGATTTAGCGCGGCGCGATCTAGTTTGCTGCGAAAGGTAGAAATCCCGCCTAATGCAGGAAATAGCCAGTCGATATAGGCTCCAGCCCATAGAGAAATGCCGCGATCGTACACAAAACCACTATGAGGATGCTTGTCAAACTTGATCCCCATTACTCGCGCCTGCTCTGGCACTGCATGGGCTAATAAATAGAGCATCCCGAACGGATCATCAGTGGTGGGATGGCGAAAAGCAAGCATATAGCGCGATTTTCCATCCTGAAATTTTTTGGTGGCATGGACAAGGCGATCGATATTGTGGGTCTCAATTTGCTTGATGCCACATTGCCAGCGCAACCACAATGGCGTTAACAGCCGTAGGATCTTCAATATGACTTGATTAACTTTGGGCGGATAAACTTTAAGGGATGGTTGGACGCGGGTCAGATCTACTGCCATGATTTCCTTGACTTAATATAAAAATTGGTAGAACTAAAACACGGTAATCGTGTCTACATAACTAGATTATGTTACAATCGCGCCCAATTTCATTTTTTCGCTACCTTCGGCTGGCAAGCATATATGAGACTTTACACATCAACTCCTGTTCGTAGTTTTGCCATTGGGCTAGTATCTTTTGTGGGGATTAGCATCAATGGGCTGGTCAATTTTATTGACGTGAATAGCGCATCGAGCAATGCTCAGTCTTTTCCTAGCGATGCGTCATCAAATGCTGGCAGTACACAGTATCTTGTCTATCTGCCCAATGTGGCGAATGTTAAGCAAGCCAAAATGTTAGCTCCTGATGCTTTTATCAGTCGCTTAGATACAGGTGAACAGGTTGTGCAGTTAGGACGTTTCAATAATTTAAATCTTGCTCAGCGTCGGGCGGCTCAATTTAGTCAAGCTGGGCTTGCCCCACAAATTATAATGGTACAGGGCAAATTTGGGACTAGAGCCAATATTCCAGTAAATAATATTCCAGCGATCCCCTCTATCCCTCAAAATTCGGCTCCAATTCCAGTCGAATCGATACCAGTACAGACCACGAATAATCTGCCGTTACCCGGTGTACCAGGCACTCAGTTTCCCAATAATCAAATCGAAATCGTGCGATCGCCTCAGTCCGATCCTTTACCCATTCCCATACCTCAGCCAAATCAATCTTTTCCTAATCAAAACATCTCTCAGCCCAGTTTCCCGATCGCTAGTCAGGGTATTGCTAATACCGCCCAACTTCGCTATTTCGTGATTATTCCCACAGGCTCGGTATCGGAGTTGCAACGAGTACAGGCGATCGCCCCTACGTCTCAATTCCGATCTTCCCATCGTGGCACTTACATTGAGGTACAAGGCTATCCCGATCGCACTAGTGCTGAGACATTAAACCTGACCATTCGCCGTCAAGGGTTTGATAGTCGCGTGGTCTTCTTCTAAATTCTCAAGGATAAGGATAATCCTTTGGTTTGGGTAATGAGAGGCGACACATTGTGTCGCCTCTCATTATTTGGGCGTTTACGCTTACTCATGACAATTTTATGACAGAATCAATAAGCACCATGTCAAAAGAATTTTTCGTTTAGTATAGCCATGCTCAAAGCTGGGATTGTCGGACTGCCCAATGTGGGCAAATCTACGTTATTTAATGCTCTAGTTGCCAACGCCAAAGCCGAAGCTGCCAACTTTCCTTTTTGTACGATTGAACCAAATGTTGGCTCGGTATCTGTCCCTGACGATCGCCTCAATACCCTCGCTGAAGTTGGCAAATCTGCCCAAATCATCCCTACTCGCGTCGAATTTGTCGATATTGCAGGCTTAGTCAGAGGAGCAAGTAAGGGTGAAGGGCTAGGAAATCAATTTTTGGGAAATATTCGTGTCTGCGATGCGATCGTTCATGTCGTGCGCTGTTTTGAAAACGATGACATCATCCATGTGGAATCATCGATTGATCCTACGCGTGACATTGAAATTATTACCCTCGAACTTGCCCTCTCGGATCTCTCTCAAGTCGATCGCCGCATTGAGCGTACTCGTAAAGCGGCGCGTACCGATGGTGATGCGAAGATCGAGCTAGCGGCTCTCGAAAAAGTCCGTGAAATTCTTGATGCTGGCAAACCTGCGCGGTTAGCGAATCTCACTGACGAGGAAAAAGAAGCAATTTCCGTATTGCAATTGCTGACCCTCAAGCCCACAATTTATGCGGCGAATGTGTCTGAGGATGATTTGGCTACGGGTAATGCCTTTGTCGATAAAGTCAGGGCGATCGCTACAGCAGAAAATGCCGAAGTTACGATTGTTTCGGCTCAGGTTGAAGCAGAATTAATCGAACTCCCCGATGATGAGCGGCAAGATTTTCTAGAATCCCTTGGCGTTAAGGAAGGTGGTTTAAAATCTCTAATTCGGGCAACCTATCATCTCTTAGGACTACGCACCTATTTCACCGTTGGTCCCAAAGAAGCCCGTGCATGGACGATTCATGCAGGGATGAAAGCGCCACAAGCCGCAGGTGTAATTCACTCCGATTTTGAGAAATCCTTCATTCGTGCCGAAACCGTTGCTTTCAAAGATTTGATCGAGACGGGTTCAATGAGTGCGGCGCGTGCGAAAGGCTTGTTACGCAGTGAAGGGAAAGAATATGTCGTACAGGAAGGCGATGTGATTTTGTTTTTGACTAGCGCCTAACAGATAAATATATGAAAGTGCCGCTTCGCGGCACTTTCGTTAAAGCCTCAATAGGGTGTAATTACGGAGAAATTAGGGAGACAAGATCATGGCGATCGCCTCAATCAATCCTGTAACGGGAGAAGTATTAAATACTTTTGAGCCACTAACCGATCAGGAACTCGAATTTAAACTAGCACTTGCCGATCGCACCTTTGCGACATACAAACATACTAGTTTTACTGATCGCGCTCAATGGTTGAAGCGAGCCGCCGATCTCCTTGAAGCCAGAAAAATAGAATATGCGATTATCATCACTTTAGAAATGGGGAAAACCCTGAAAAGTGCGATCGCTGAAGTCGAGAAATGTGCGAATCTCTGTCGCTTTTATGCCGAACAAGCCCCCATTTATCTTGCCGATACTCCCGCCCATACCGATGCGAGTCGGACGCTGATTCGCTATCAACCTTTGGGGATTATTCTGGCGGTAATGCCTTGGAATTTCCCGTTTTGGCAGGTGTTTCGGTTTGCCGTGCCAGCTTTGATGGCGGGAAATGTGGGGTTACTCAAACATGCTTCTAATGTGCCGCAATGTGCTTTGGCGATCGCTGAAGTATTTCATTTAGCGGGTGTCCCTGAAGGAGCGTTTCAAACTTTGCTGATTGGTGCGGATCGGGTGGCAAATTTGGTGGCGGATGCACGGGTGAAGGCGGCGACCTTAACAGGTAGTGAACCTGCGGGGCAGAGTCTGGCGGCGATCGCAGGACATCATCTTAAAAAAGTCGTATTAGAACTTGGAGGCAGCGATCCGTTTATCGTGCTTAAAAGTGCCGATCTAGAATTAGCCGTCAGTACGGCGGTGACAGCAAGGGTGATGAACTGTGGTCAAACCTGTATTGCTGCGAAACGGTTTATTCTAGAAGAAGCGATCGCTGATCAATTCATTGAGAAATTCGTTGAAAAATTTAGGGCTTTGAAAGTTGGCGATCCCATGCAATCTGATACCGATGTGGGACCACTTGCCACGCCACAGATTTTAGCGGAACTGGATTTACAGGTTAAAGCTAGTGTTGATGCGGGGGCGAAAGTCTTAATTGGTGGTTATCGCATCAAACAAGAGGGCAATTTCTACGCGCCAACGATTTTGGCAGATATTCCCTTGGGAGCGCCGCCCTATCAGGAAGAATTTTTTGGTCCCGTGGCTTCGGTGTTTCGGGTTAAAGATCTTGATGAAGCGATCGCCCTTGCTAACAGCACTAGTTTTGGTCTAGGCGCTAGTGTGTGGACAAATGACCAGCAAGAAATCGAACAGGCGATCGATCAAATTGAGGCAGGTTCTGTCTTTGTTAACGGCATGGTCAAATCCGATCCGCGTGTTCCCTTTGGTGGTATCAAGCGATCGGGCTATGGTCGTGAGTTAGGTGTCGAAGGTATTCGTGAATTTGTTAATATCAAAACTATTTGGATTCGTTAAAATTTTCTTCTATTTGGAAAACTATGAACACCGCCGAATTATTAGTCAAATGTTTAGAAAATGAGGGAGTAGAATATATCTTCGGACTCCCAGGGGAAGAAAATATGGCAGTTCTCGAAGCCCTTGAGAACTCATCCATTAAATTTATTACCACACGCCACGAACAAGGCGCGGCATTTATGGCGGATGTCTATGGACGACTGACAGGTAAACCGGGGGTATGTCTATCAACTCTAGGACCGGGAGCAACAAATCTGATGACGGGGGTTGCGGATGCCAATCTTGACTGTGCGCCCTTGATTGCGATTACGGGACAAGTGGGAACTGATCGGATGCATATCAATTCTCATCAATATCTCGATCTGGTGGCGATGTTTGCGCCTGTGACCAAATGGAATGCTCAAATTGTCCGCCCCAGTATCACCCCTGAAATTGTTCGTAAAGCCTTTAAAATAGCCAAATCTGAAAAACCAGGGGCTGTCCATATTGACCTTCCCGAAAATATTGCCGATATGGAAGTTACGGGAGTTCCATTATCAATTAAAGGTGATCGCAATCCCATGTATGCCTCCTATCGTGGTCTTTCCGAAGCAGCCCTGCTGATAGCCCAAGCCAAAAATCCATTGATTTTAGTAGGAAATGGCGCAATCCGTTCCCATGCTAGCCAAGCTGTCATCGATTTTGCGACGCGCTTAAATATTCCTGTCGCGAATACTTTTATGGGTAAAGGGGTAATTCCTTACCGCCATCCTTTAGCGCTTTGGTCATTGGGTTTACAACAAAGGGATATCATCAATTGTGCCTTTGATGAAACGGATTTAGTGCTTGCCATTGGTTATGATTTGATTGAATATTCTCCGAAAAAATGGAATCCGATTGGCTCAATTCCAATTATTCATATTGCCGAATTAGCAGCAGAAGTGAATAGTTGCTATATGCCTCAAGTGGAAATTCTCGGTGATATCTCTGACTCACTAGTGGAAATTATGCATCGTTGCGATCGCACAGGTCGCCCCGATCCCCACGCGATCGAATTACGCCCAAAAATCCTTGCTGCTTACGAACAGCACGCCCATGACGATGGTTTTCCACTTAAGCCCCAAAAGATTGTCTACGATCTGCGTCAAGTAATGGGCGCTGATGACGTGGTGATTTCCGATGTGGGAGCGCATAAAATGTGGATTGCGCGGCATTACCATTGCGATCGCCCAAATACTTGCATTATTTCCAATGGTTTTGCGGCGATGGGCATTGCTATCCCAGGGGCGATCGCTGCAAAGCTAGTCTATCCCGATCGCAAGATTGTCGCTGTGACTGGTGATGGTGGCTTCATGATGAATATGCAAGAATTGGAAACCGCAACTCGGATTGGTACTCCCTTTGTGACGATTATTTTTAATGATGGTGGCTATGGTCTGATCGAATGGAAGCAACAAATCCATTATGGAAAATCTGCTTTTATCAAATTCAATAATCCAGATTTTGTCAAACTTGCGGAGAGTATGGGACTTAAGGGATATCGGATTACTTCAGCAAGTGATTTTATTCCTACACTCAAGGAAGCTCTCGAACAAGATGTGCCTGCGGTAATTGATTGTCCTGTCGATTATCGAGAAAATATGCTTTTTTCTCGTAAAGTTGGTGAATTAACTTGTCCTTTGTAAGTTTCGCATTAATTTTGGATTGATTCGGATATATCTAAGATGGTTCAATTCGGATTAGTTGCCCTGCTTGTTCGTCAGTCAAAATATAAACAAATCCATCTTTCCCTTGACGAACATCTCTAACTCTCTGTCCTACAGGAATAGTTTCTTGAACTACGGCTTTATTGCCTTCTATCTTAATGCGAATAACTGATTTCGATACTAATCCACCTGCGAGCAAATTGCCTTGCCAATCTGGAAAGATGTTGCCACGATATAGCAGCAAACCAGAAGGTGCGATTGCAGGAGTCCATACCAGCTCCGGATCGACCATATCAGGACGCGATGTTTCATTAGAGATATTTCCACCAGTATATTCTTGACTAAAACTGACAACTGGCCAGCCGTAGTTTTTACCACCCTCAATGAGATTTAATTCGTCTCCTCCCCTTGAACCATGCTCTGTTGACCAAACTTGCTGTGATATAGGATCGGCAAATAATCCCTGAATATTGCGATGTCCATAACTCCAAATTGCAGGATTTGCACCAGCTATTTTTACAAAGGGATTATCTAATGGAATAGAACCATCATCCTTGATTCGTAAAATTTTACCAAGCTGACTATCCAGCTTTTGGGCTTGGTTGCGAATCAGTTCGCCATTTAGTTCCAACGGTGGATTGCCGCCATCGCCGATCGCAATCAGCATTGTGTCATCAGGTAGCCAAACGATCCGCGAACCAAAGTGTTGATTCCCTGATTTCGATGGTTTCACTTGAAAAATTACTTGTGGTTCAACCAGAGCTTTTCCATCAAATTTCGCTTTTAAGACGCTGGTATGATTAGATTGCAAGTTTCCTGTCGAGTAGGTGAGATAAACCAAACTATTCTGAGCAAAACGTGGGTGTAGTGAGATATCCATCAAGCCTGCTTGACCAGATACAAATAAGTTGGGAATATTGGCGATCGCAACTTGTTCCAATATTCCATTTCGCAGGATTTTGACTCGACCAACCCGTTCGGTAATCAGAATCGCGCCATCAGGTAACCAAGCCATGCCCCAAGGTCTTTCTAAATCTTGGGTGATCGCAACTTGCTTGAAGCCGATGGAACTACGTTCTTTATTATTTGGATTATTAGTGGCGATCGCTGAAGTTGTGGGTTGAGCAACTATTGATGTATTAAGGTTTGATGTCGGCATAGTACAAGCACCGATGTAACTACCTGTAATCATTGCAGTTGCGGTCATTACAAAATTAAACGGACGGCGTAAATTTTTCATATTGCTCAAATCTCATCAGGATTAATTCCCATTGATCGCAAATAATTAGCTAGTTTTTCCTTTTGATGACGCTCTTGTAAAGCGATCGCTTCAGCTTGGACTTGTTTTTGCTCAGCTTCTACCGCCCTCTCGTCACCCGTTAGCAATAAATTTCCCGCCTCATCCCACCAGCGCAACCAAGCTACATCATTCTCAAATTTCAGTCCCAATTCCACACCCATCGGCGGGATAGCGTAATGACCGCGATTGTTGGGCTGGATCTTGGTATAGCGATTATCAAACAAGTGATAGACCTCAAGGCTATCTTTCCATGTATCAAAAATGGCATAATAAGGAATACGGATCGCTTGTTCATATACCCAGAATTTTCCTGCTTTTTCTGTTCCACTAGGCGGGGTGGCATCTCTTTCTTCCTTGCCACTGCCAGATACAAATTCGATCGCTATTAACGGCGCGACAAATTCTTTCCACATCACATAGGAACGGCGATATTCACCATCTAGAAGTGGTGAGACATTCGGCACATAGAACCAGTCAGGTGCTTCGGCTCCTTTTTCGGGTGGTTCCATCATTCGCCAGTAGATACCGCTATCCTGACCGATGCAGTAACGTCCATCGGGATGTAATTTCTCTAAGACTGGGGCGATCGAGCTAGTTAAAACAATACTTTGTGGGTGTTCCTGAAAATTTTTCACAAAGGTTCCGTCTGATTCGGGTAGCTGTTTATGGTCAGGTAGCTTAATTGGGTTTGCAGCAACCGATGGAGGAGAGGTTGCTATGGACTTAATTGGGGCTTCGGTGGTTTGCATAGTAGCTCTAAGAGATACGTTGATTTGATCTTAGCATAAGTTTTAGATCCCCCCAGCCCCCCTTGTGAAGGGGGGAGAAGAAATTCATTGATTGTCTTCTTCCCCTTTCCCCTTTTTAAGAGAATTAATATTCATTCTCTTCTTCCCCCTTTGCAAGGGGGATTGAGGGGGATCTTTACCAACTACTTTTTGACAATGCTCTTGGACTTCTTAATCATCTTGCGAACAGGGGTGCGACCTTGACTTAATACGAAGATAGCAGGATAATGAGAGAATAAAGAAGGAGGCAAGAAAGAAAATGTCGGCAAAGGTAATAAGTGTAGAAGGCACAAAAATAAAAATCGAACTGA
>JBIKYX010000049.1:0-30862 GCA_044355035.1 Pseudanabaena sp.
TGTTAAAGTTCTTCCCGAAGACTTGAAACAGTATTTCCCTTCTTGGCTACGTTCTGATTTTCTACCCAAATGGGATATAACCATTCTCCCTACTTGATTGGTATCTTATTTTCTCCCAAGCCCCTTATAGTTACTTAAAGCCAATGCTGTCAAACCGAGACTTAGTATTGATTGGGAAGTAGGCGATATATATTTATATCTGCTTCTGATAACGAGATATCTCTAAAAGCACTTGATCTAAACTTGGTTCAGCACTTTCTCTGATATTCTCTCCATCATGCTTATGATGCGGAAAAGTAGAAACATTTGAATGATGAGGAGCGTTATCATAGCGAAAAATCATGACCTGCTCATCATTCATGTAGTGATATCGATATTTTATTTTGCTCAAAACTTCAACATTCTTAACTTCCACAAAATCTAAGCGATGATTATTCTCAAAAATAATTGAACCGCTAATATACCCCTGTGAAATATTGTAGATTTTCTTAGTCAGGGAGACAAAGCGTACATTAGGGAACTCTTTAACAATCCCTTCAATCTGGGCAAAATACTCTTCAATCATCTTAGTTCGGTAAGCTGGGCTTGGTTGTGACAAAGCATTTCATACAGTCCTGCCCATATCATAAAATCTGATTCATCTTCCAAAAAACCATCCGAAAAGCCTTTGTAAAACTCAGCAGATGTCATATTATATTTTCTTTCAAAATCATCTAATTCCAACCGTAGATTGAGAATTCCCTTTTGTAATTCAGAAACCTGATAAGCAATAATATTAAGCGCAAATGCTTCTGTATCTCGCACTTGGCTGAGGATTTTCTTTAGTCTTCGTTCTGTTTGTGGTTGTACAGCCAACTGAAAATCTAGCATATTAATCTCTACTTTCGTATTTATTCATGATTGTTATCAGTAAGTATTAAGTATAACAAATAAATTCTGTCAAACTTAGGCATTGATGGACAAGTAGGCGATCGCCTGTTTTCCTGAAAAGTGATTTGTGGGTAGTTATGATCTGTGTCTCTACTTTATGCTGAGGCGATCGCCATGTAATCAGAGTTACCATAGACAAACGACCACCGCGAAGATTAGCAACAGGAAAAACGCATCCATGAGTAACGAAAATAATAGCAAAGATAGTTTTAAAGACAAATTTGCTTTTAAAGTCGAAGGTTTCGAGTCCTTAGTTGATGATGTCAAACAGTTGCTAAACCTTGATCAACTCATCGATCTTGCTCAAAAGTTAGACGAGAAGCAAAAATCTGGCGAAATTCGTACTGAAGTAAATGTTACTTCGCGCCCCTTATCAAGCATTCCTCGCCGTGGGAATATTCCCCGATCGCCTCGTGCTACAGCTACCACAGAATTTTCTAGAGGCGATCGCGAAGTTACTTCGCCTGATGTGGTTAAACCTGATATACATAAAGCTGATATTGGCAAAGATAATAATCCAGAGAATAATCCAACCGCGATCGCTGAATTAGTGGGCGGCTTGGGCGATACCTTAGCTCAATTGCGTGATCTAGTCGAAATACCCCTCAAGCGACCTGATATTTTGGCAAAATTAGGACTGGAACCACCCAAGGGCGTTTTATTGGTGGGTCCTCCTGGGACGGGAAAAACTCTCACGGCGCGATCGCTGGCTCAAGTTTTAGGTGTAAATTACATTGCGATCGTTGGTCCAGAAATTATTAGTAAATATTACGGTGAAGCAGAAACTCGCTTACGACAAGTTTTTGAGAAAGCAGCGAAATCTTCTCCTTGTTTGATTTTTATCGATGAGATTGATGCGCTCGTTCCCAATCGCGCTAATGTGGAAGGAGAAGTAGAGAAAAGACTAGTGGCGCAACTCTTAGGCTTAATGGATGGATTTGCCGAGACAAAGGGAGTAATCGTTCTCGCGGCAACTAATCGACCTGATGCGATCGATCCCGCTTTACGCCGTCCAGGGAGATTCGATCGCGAGATTATTTTCCCGATTCCCGATCGCCATGCTCGCCGTGAAATTCTATCCATTCATACGCGATCGATGCCGTTGACGATGGATGTGGATTTGGATGATATCGCTGATCGCGCCTATGGCTATGTGGGCGCAGATATTAAGGGACTTTGCCAAGTAGCGGCGACTAATGCTCTCCGCCGTCAGGTTGCAACAATTGCAGATATTCCCGAAAATCTCGATGTGAATCGCGAAGATTTTGAAGTGGCTCTGAAACAAATCCAACCCGCCGTGTTGCGATCGCTACAAATTCAAGTTCCCAAAGTCCAATGGTCAGAGATTGGCGGACTTGTTAAGGTCAAACAAACTCTTCAAGAAGCTGTAGCAGGAGCCTTAATCGATCCTGTTCTTTATGCCCATATTCGCGCTAAAGCCCCGCGTGGTATCCTGCTTTATGGTCCCCCTGGTACAGGTAAAACTCTACTGGCTAAGGCGATCGCTACCCAAGCTCAAGCAAATTTTGTTTCAGTCACGGGTTCGGAATTGGTAACGAAATGGGTGGGAGCTTCCGAACAATCAATTCGGCAACTATTCGCGCAAGCAAGACAGGCGGCTCCCTGTGTAATTTTTATTGATGAGATTGATACCCTTGCACCTGCGCGGGGAATTTATCAAGGTGATAGTGGAGTTAGCGATCGCGTGATTGGGCAATTGTTAACGGAACTCGATGGATTGCAATCCACCGAAGGACTTTTAGTAATTGGAGCAACTAATCGCCGTGATTTCATTGATCCTGCTTTATTGCGATCGGGACGAATTGAATTACATCTGATGATCGATTTGCCCGATCAAGATAGCCGCCGCGCTATTTTGGAAGTACATAATCGCGATCGCCCTTTGTCTGCAAATCTTGATTTAGGAATCTTTGCGGAACGGACGGAAAGTTGGAATGGAGCCGATCTCGCTTTCTTAAGTAATCGTGCTGCAATTTTCGCTATTCGCCGTCATCAGCTTGATAACTCTAATTTGTTGGAAAACCTCAAGATTACAACTGAAGATTTTGAGCAAGCTTTTGCCGAAATATTGGAACAACATTAGAAACCATTTAAGAATTAGTTTCTATGTCAAAAACTATGTGGTTTTTATTCATTGAAATATCAGTAAATTAAATCAACTTAGTCAAATCATCGATTTCAAAATATTGATGAAATTTTGCGGTGACCTGCAAAACTGACGATCGCCCTCCATCGGCTTGACGTTTCTTTTTGACAAAGCCTTGCTCGACTAACTCTTGGACATGTTGATAGGCTCCCGCGCCGCGTAACTCGATGAGTTCTGACTGAAGAAGATTTTTTTTGAGGGCGATCGCTGCCAGAGTTCGTAAAGCAGCACGCCCCAAATCCACAGGAATTAATTTATTGACCAAATCCTCAAACTCCGATCGCAGTCGTAATGAGAAGCCCATATCGGTTTCTACTATTTCTAAAGCACTATCGCGATGGGCATATTCAGAAATTAGATCGATTATCCCCATTTCCGCATCTTCAATTTCGCAACCTAAAGCCGCAGCGATCGCCGCCAAATTCATCGGTTGCCCCTTTAAGTACAAAACCGCTTCTACTTTTTGCTTAAGCGAATTGGCGATCGGTAATTCTGGTTGTTCAAAAGCTAAATCATTTGTCATGCTAAAATTTTAGCCGAGTAGAGGCGGCGCAATGCAATGCTTTTAATTAGTTAAATTGATTAAATTTTTTATTAGCTGAGAAACCGAAATATATGCCCAGTAGCATGATGTACTACGAAGACACTTATGTAGTAATGCCTCCAGATATGCAAGAGCAGTTTGTCACTCAGCCAGAATTAGAACAAATTTTGCATGATTTATTAAGCGATATCCAAGATGCGCTGCCCTATGATTTGCAAAATCTTGATGATATTAATCAACAGGTAGCGCGTTTAGTTAAAACTGCTTGCGATCTCGACTGTGGCGATCGCGGTCGATGGCAATGGTATGTCGTTCGTCTTGACAAGTAATTCTAAATCAAAAATCTTGGCAAAGGTCTGTGCGATCGCTTTTCTTACTTCTATAAATAAGTTTTTATTTTGGTTTTCCAGCCCAGTATCAGGCAAAAATTGATTGAGATTACAAACTTGGCAATCGCTGATACCACAGGGAACAATTCGCTCAAATCCTGATAAGTCCATATTGATGTTTAAGGCAAATCCATGCATCGTAATCCATTGACTAACTTTAATGCCGACTTGAGCAATTTTTTGCTTTTCTCCATCAACATCGATCCACACACCTGTTAACCCTTGAATGCGTTGCGAATCTACACCAAATTTAGCCAAAACTTGAATAATCACCTCTTCAAGTTGTCTCAAGTACCAATGCAAATCACGTTGATGGCGATCGAGATTGAGAATGGGATAGGCAACTAACTGCCCGATCGCATGGTGAGTTACTTCGCCGCCCCGTTCAATACGATGACATTCGATACCAGCATCTTCTAGACTAAATTTTAAAAATTCTAGACTCGAACCCTGCCCTAATGTATAAACCGCAGGATGCTCGACTAGTAGCAATACATCAGGTAGATCTTGCCCGACACGTCTTGCTTGTTTTCGCTCCTCAACTAATTGTTTTTGCCATTCCCAAGCAGTGAGATAGGGGATAGGGCGATCGAATTGATAAAGCAAACAAGTTTGATGCATATTTTTGTTGTTGACAGTTAGTTTTTGGCTGTGGTTAATTGAAACAGCCCTGCCTGCACACAGGGCTATGATCTTCTCTTCTAGTCCTGATAGTCGATTTTGACCTTTCTTGACCATTGCACTGTTTTCTGGCTGAATAACCGTTCTAATTGTGCTTGCATAATGAATTTTTTACTTTTGCCTTGGCTCAATGCCACACATCTGTCTTTCTTCATCAGTCGCATTAGGATTATGAACCAGATAGTCTTGGAGCCACGCGCAACCCTTCGCCATCAGGTCGTCAAAATCCAAATTCCATAAAATTACAGTTTGATCGGCACTTCCAGAAGCCAACGTCTTACCATCTGGACTAAAGGCAACGCTATAGACTTGACTAGTATGACCTTTAAATGTTTGCAGTTCTTTTCCTTCTAGGTTCCATAATTTTACGGTATTGTCGAAACTACCAGAGGCAATGGTTCTACTGTCATGACTAAATGCGACACTGGAAACAATGGAGCTATGCCCATTAAATGTGTTTAGTTCTGCCCCATGAATGTTCCATAGTTTGACAACGCCTCCGTCGGTTCCTGCGGCAACATATTTACCATCAGGACTAAAGGCAACGCTATTAATAGAAGTTCCATCTCCAGTAAGTTTTTTAGGTTCACTCCCATCTAAACTCCATAATCTTATAGTTCTATCCTGACTTGCTGAGGCGATAGTTTTGCCATCCGAACTAAAGGCAAGGCTGTTAATATATAAAAGGTCATTACCTAAAAATGTTTTCTGGATCATCTTGCCATCCAGACCCCGTAATTTTACAGTATTATCCCAACCACCTGTCGCAATTGTCTTGCCATCAGGACTAAAGGCAACAGCAGGAAAAGCAGATCCATCTCTACTCAATGTTTTTGCTTGTACTTCTTCTAGATTCCACAATTTTACAGTGAAATCCTGACTAGCTGATGCTATGCTTTTGCTGTCGGGACTAAAGGCAACACTCATGACGTTATAGGTATGTTCCTTAAAAGTTTTTAAATGCTGACCGTCTTTATTCCACAATTTTACGGTGTTATCCCAACTACCAGTAGCAATATATTTACCGTCTGAACTAAAGGCAACACTACTAACATAAGAGTTATGCGATTTTAGGATTTTTCGAGGTTCTGGTGCAAAACTCCACAATCTGACTGTGTTGTCCAAACTCGCGGTAGCAATAGTTTTGTTGTCAAAACTAAAAACAACACTGCTGATAGGAGAATCATGACCTTTAAAAACTGTTTTATACTTCAAAAAGTTAATCGAATCATTTCTGTCAATATTGAATAATACGATTGATCTATCATCAGTCCCTGCGAAAAGGTAATTCCCTTTTCGACTAAAGGCTAGGCTATTAGCAATATTTAAGCGATAAATTGGAGACCTAAAACCAATCAATTTTCCATTTATTGACCACAATTTAATAGACTTATCTCGACTACTAGAAGCAATAGTTCTGCCATCAGGACTAAATGCTATACTTTTAACACTGGAGTCATGACTTGTAGTCTTACCAGTTTCCTTGAAAGTTATCTGAATCTTTCCATCCTCAGATCTCCAGAGTTTCACATTATTATCCGAACTGCCTGAGGCAATGATCTTGCCATTTGGACTAAAAGCGATGCTAGTAACACCATTGTCATGCGCTAAAATTTTCATCTTCTGACGACATTCTTTACCATCCCAACTCCATAATCTGACTGTTTTATCTCTGCTTCCTGATGCAATGGTTTTCCCATCAGGACTAACAGCGAGGCTAGTTACATAATCGGTATGCCCTTTACATGTTTGAAGAAGTTCTTTCCCATTTAAATGCCATAGCTTCACTGTATTATCCTCTCCACCCGAAGCAACAGTTGTGCCATCAGGAATAAAGGTAACGCTTGTAACTTTGGCAGAATGATTAAATGATTTTATTTCCTTTCCTGCCAGATTCCACAATTTCAAAATTCCTTCCTTAGTGCCTGAGACAATGGTTTTGCCATCAGGACTAAAAGCCACACTGGTGACATTAGAACTATGAACGAATCGATTCTTTTCGTTTACCCCATAAACAAATTGAGACAAATTTGATGTCAATATTGCTTTAGTGTCTTCTATTTCCCTGTCAGATCGATCTAACAACTTTTTGAGTTCTTGCCCTGCCTTGACGGCTTTCAATAAAGCATCAAGTTTTGTGCCTCTGTTGTTGAAATCTGTCTTAGCATCTAAGGCGTTTAAGCGCACATTTGATGCAATGCTCGCTCCGTTAAGTGATTTATATGTCCATATCCATGCTCCTACTGCTAACAAAATAGTAACAACAAAAACTGCCGAACCAATTTTGGCTCGCATATTTCCCATTGCCAATGCATTTTCAAGAAATACAATTTTTTCGCGGTTTTCTTCCTCCTCAATATGGCGACTCCTTATGATAAATTCTTCCTGTAATTCTGTCGGTTTAGGCTCTTTAGTTTTACTCTCTAACAACCATATTTCAGCATCGTAAAGAGCATCTTCGCGCAACAATAAACTATCAGTCCTAAGACTTTCATTCCACTCGATCGCTTTGACCAATAGTTGCTTGTGCTTTCGTATATAATCTAAATCTTGGGAAATTGCTTTTGTTAGTCTCTCGAATGCATCATTAAAAGCATCCTCTTCTCTAAACAATAGCCAGTTATGTCTTTGTAACGTCGCATGAGCCACATTCCCTTCCTCAAATTGGGTTACATCTCGCCTAACAATCGGAAACAAACGTTTATTATTTTTTACAGCATGATGAATTTCTCTTGCACATACATTAGAAGCAACCGAATCTGGGCTAATTACAAATAGAAACGTATCTGCGGCTTCAATGCCTTTTTCTATTTCTAACCACCAATCAGAAGTAAGGGGAATATCATTCCAATCCACCCAAATATTTTTTTTGCTGCGTTCAAAGGCGGCATATAAGGTGGTGACAAATTCCTTGTCTTTACGCGAATACGAAATAAAAACGTCAGTCATAAAATGTCTCGGTATGCCGCCTAACTCGACTGAAAATTAGATTATCACGATTTGCTAAGCAACCGTTGTTTGATCGTCCTTGCGTTGAGCTTTTTACTTTAAACTTTTCTCTGGCTACTTGAAGCCTCAATAGTCAGCAGTATTGAGCCATA
This sequence comes from Pseudanabaena sp., assembly GCA_044355035.1. Taxonomy (GTDB): domain Bacteria; phylum Cyanobacteriota; class Cyanobacteriia; order Pseudanabaenales; family Pseudanabaenaceae; genus Pseudanabaena. The sequence goes on from JBIKYX010000049.1 coordinate 7,813, forward strand.
AACTAATAAGGTGGATGCCAGCCTCTAGCGACCCAAATACCTCTTGTTGCCACAATATATTCGTTGTTAATTCGCAAAGCTCCGACTGTCACGCGCCCAATTGCTGTGACACCAATAACCTGAGTTGCTCCATTTACCCAAGCAAAATGTTGTATCCATAATTGTTTTCGCGGATTAAAAAACATTGTCAACTTATCTGTTGCAGGATCGATTCCTTCAATTCTCGCACCTTTAAACTCATTACAGCGATAGCAAGAAGCCGCTAAATTTTCGCGTTCATCCCCGCCACCTAACGATCTTGGAATAATATGGTCGATAACCAATGGCATACCGATTAGCCGACTAGAGGTGAGACAGTATTCACAGCGATGCTCAGCTTCAGAAATAACTTGTTGGCGAATAGCCTTTGGAATAGATGACATTATGCTGCTGCTGGTAACTCATCTAGTGTTGGGATTGGATATCCGCGCCATCGTAAGATTGCCCATGCATGAGCTTTGGTCAACATCATTCGATCAACTGCCTCTCTTAAGTTTTGGAGTTCTTGATATTCTATTTCTGAAAGTTGAGACCGTTGATTTTTTTCAAGCAAATACTGGTGGCGATCGCTATGTATATCTGAGACTTGACTATGGGCAATTTCTAATAATTGATTGATTGTTAATAACTGCATTTTGGATAACTCAGCTTGCATTTCTAGTGGCAAGTTCTCGACCGAGGGGGGCAAATTACCAGTAATACTTTGTAAAGCTAGGGATTCTAAGGGTTGAGTGGTTAAGTTGGCAATGCGAGTCAACTGTTGAAAAAGTGGCTCAGGTAACTCTAATGTCAGTTTTTGCATAGTTTTTTAGTGATAGCTTAATCTATATTAGCGATATTGGCGATCGGTAAGTCAAAAAATGAATACTGCCTTGTGGATAAAACATGGATTAGCCAAAGCCAACGGAGCAAAGCATAACGCCATTATTTAGAGTCCTTCCCAAACCAAATCTCCATCATTTCTGGTTTTGTTTTGTTCTCAAAATTTGGAACATATTGCAGTTTAAAATCTTTGTATTCAGAATTAATCTTAATCAGATCTTCTTTCAGTTTTTTAACACGACCTTCTTGATCCCGATGAAAATATCTAATCTGAGATACATTCGGAGATAGCGACTTACCAACCACTCCTATCCAAGACTTATATCCTCCACTTTTGAGACTAGTAGAGAGATTTTGAATTCTACTTTTTACAGCATCTGATGGCACTTGAATATAAACCAATCCATTTTCACTTTCACTTTGTGCTTCAACAACTTTCTGTGCAGAAAAAATATTGAATGTACTAACTTCATTCTGTTTTTCTTTCTTAATTGATGCAAAGTCATCCTGAGCCTGTTTAACATTATTTTTTGCTTCAGTTATTTTTTGCTTAGCGTCATCTTGTATTTGCCGAGCGATCGCCATTTGTCGGCTAGCTTCATCAGTCTCATCTTTCGCTTTAGCAATCTGTATTTTTGCCCTCTCTACATCAGCTTGTGCTTCAGCCAGCTTCTTCTCAGAAGCAACATATATCCATAAAACTGATAATACGGAAGTTACTAATGTCATCCCTAAAATGACTAACCCGATTTTTGTTTTTTGAGATGCCGCCTTTACTGCTTTTTGTAAAATTGCTGTTGCTTGCTGGTTTGCAACTTCAACTTCAAGACTGATTTTGATATATTTCCTTTGAAGTTCAGTTGGCTGCGGTGATTTTGTCTCACTCTCCGCCAACCATGTTACCCAATATTGCAGTTCTTCAGACCGTAATAAAAAAGCCTCTTTGCTACTATTCTCATACCAATCGATCGCTTTAATTTCGAGCTTAGTATGTTGCTTGGTATATTCCCAATTATGAGAAATCGCATTAATTAATTTCTGGAAATTATCGGCAAAGTCATCCTGTTCTCGGAACTGTAGCCAATTGTGAGCATTGATAGCTTGATGGGCAGCATCTTCTTGGTCAAACAATTCTCTGGGAACTTCCTTCCGAAGAATAGGAATAAAACGTTTTCCATGTCTTAAGGCGTGTTTAACTTCATCTCCACATACTTTTGATGCCACAGAGTTAGGGCTGACCACAAATACAAAAGTATCTGCGGACTCAATTCCCTTTTGAATCTCTGACCACCATTTAGTCCCAATCTCAATTTTTTGCCAATCTACCCAAGGGTCTTGCGCGCTATTTTTTAAAGCCTCATTAAGTTCCCTTACAAAAGGTTGCTCCAAGCGAGAGTAAGAAATAAAAACCTTAGCCATATAGTCTCCTAATTAGATTCATCTGATGGCTTATCTTTGGGGTCTTTATTCTCCTTATACAGTCCCGACAACGCATCGCTCATCTCCGCCACCCAACTACTCGTCGCCGCCTGAATCACCTTCTCCGTATTCTCCACCAACTTCTTGATGTTATTTGGATTAGCCATCTCCTCATCCGTCAGCGCGTGCCACCAACATAGCAAATTTTCTAGATTACAAGCTGCTTGGTTGTAACACACAAGCGTACTATCCAACTGCTTAAAATCCAAAAAACTAGCGATCGCCGTCGCAATCGCATTAGTAATCGCAACCCAAATCTCCTTATTAATCGCTGCGAAAAAAGTTCCCAAGCCACCCCAAACATAAATCGCCCATTGGAGAAATTGCCATTGACTATCCAGCTTCACAGTTTTACTGCGATACCAACTAAGCTGATCGATCAACCGATATTCTAAATACTGCTCAACCGTCAACGGTGAAAAAAGTGCCTCTCGATCCACAGGTTGCGACTTTTTTGACTTACTAGCCGATATCACCAAGCCCGATCGATTTACCTGTGTTTTCATCAAGCGATCGCCAACCACCTGAATTTCTTTTGCTAAAAACCTATCAGCATCCTTGGGATCGTAAAAACCGACTCGATACAGATAGATTTCTTTCTTGATTATTTCTGCACTAGCCCTCAATAAAATCCAATTCATACCGCGATCCAACTTCACCGAGGCGGCTAACAAAACACTGACCGTGATCGGTGCAAGAATCACCAACCCATTCAACCCCATCCCTAAAATATTTACAACTTGGTTGTCACTGTTATTTAGTGGGTACTGCGACTTGATCACAACCAGCACTGTGGAAACTACACCAACAAGCAAAATCGCAATCCGAAAGTTTAAAAACCGCTTCTGAGTCGCGATCGCCGTGCGATCGTAAATCTCAAAAAGTTCCCATGCCTTTTCTAATAAATTTGGGTTGAGTCCATTTGACTGAGATGGATCTGTCATTACAACTTCTCTCCCGATAGCTTCTCTCTCAAAACTGTTTCTAGCTCAGCAATCGGTTCATCAAGATCGAATAAATGGATTTTTCCCTGTTCCAATAACAATCCTATTTCCTCACGCCGCTCCCAATCGGGATGCAAAGCCGCATTTGCTATTTCATCAGCTAATCGCCCACTACCCGCGATCGCTATGATCGGACGATCAACCTTAGTACTCTCTTTCGCATCAACCAAAGCGATCGCCCCACCATTAATCAGCACCGTCACCGATGGATGATCACCAGCCAATAAACTCGCAATGTTCGCTAACCAAGGTGACTCATCTCCCCAATTATTACCAGAGATGAAAAAGAAATGCGTATGGTGCGGCTCTAGAGTTGCAGAATCTGGAGATGGATTGGCTGCATTAGGTAACTGTACCAGTCCGATCGGTGAAACCCCAATCAACGGAAAAGCAGACCCGTTCTGCTCTCTTGCATTTCCCATTAACTTCATCACCCCCGCATCAGTCCCACCATCGACCACATAACAACCTAAATCCTTAGCCAGAGGCGCTAGGACTTCCACAAACAATCTTTGTAATCTCGCAAAATCTGTCTCCGAAATTAAACTCGCCCCACCGATCGCCACTAATACTGGTCGCTTCCCCTGCAATCCCATTTCTGCAAAAGCGATCGGCAGATCGTCCTCAGACAAAATTTCTATGGCTTGAGCCACACCACCATTCGCAAAGTTAACTTTAAAACTAGATTGCATCTGGAAACGCTTGTTGTGTTTATAGCATTATCGCGGCTTTCCGAATGTCATTGACAATTAGAAAACCGCGATAATAGTAGCATGACTTAATTAAAGAAAAATTAGAAGCAAAATCTACAGCTTACTAATCAAAATCGTAAGCCCTACTAAAAAACCACCCGTTAGATAAAAAGCCCTGACCACATTCAACTCGTGCCAGCCGCTTAACTCTAAATGGTGGTGAAAAGGAGCCATACGAAAAAGACGTTTACCCATACCTGTTTCGTCTTTAGTTGCCTTGTAATAGCTCACCTGTGCAATTACCGAAATCGATTCCCAGATAAAGATTGCCCCAACAATTGCAAAAGCCCAGAGCAGATTACCAAGAAGCGCGGTGGATGCAAGCGCTCCTCCTAAAGCTAGCGATCCCGTGTCACCCATAAATACTCGCGCAGGATAGCGATTGTGCCAAAGGAAACCTAAATAGCTACCACTGAGACACATACAGAAAATAGCTAATTCTTTGTTTTTTGGGAATAGTAATATCGCCATCCCAAATAGGGCGATCGCGCCAGTCCCACCTGCTAGACCATCTAAACCATCGGTGAGATTAGTAGCATTGCTGCTGCCGAGGAAGACAAACAGGGCAAGGGGAAAAAATAATAAACCAAGGGGGAGCGCAAAATTTAATGGCAAATTTACGGTAGCGATCGCTTGCCAATTTTGGGTTAAAGCTAACCAACCACAAAAAGCTGCTGAGAATAAAGCTTGAAGTAGGATTTTAGAGCGAGGAGACAAGCCTTTATTGGAATGACGGCGCAAAATTTTCCAGTCGTCTAGCCAACCGATAAAGGCAAAGGAGAGAGTCAGTAAACTACAGGCAACGACTTTGTCGTTAAATCCCGACCAGACAAGCGCGAGCATGATCCCGACAGGTATAATAAATATTCCCCCCATCGTTGGTGTGCCTTGCTTCTTGAGATGAGCTTGCGGACCATCTTCACGGATGATCTGTCCAGCCTTAAGCCGCCGTAAAACTGGTACTGCAAAAGTTCCCAGTAGAGCTACGCCGCCGCCCCCAAAAGTGAATGGCAACAATAAAGTAGAACTTATAGTCGGATGTAGAAAAAGATCGACACCAACTATTAAACTTATTAAACTGATCGCTAACCCAAGTGCTAGGGTACTCCCAGACGAGAATTTCGCTTTTCTGACTCTCACACCAGTATCAACCATTGCCGCTCCTCACACCCACGATAATCACCACACTTATTTTAGATAGCAAGCTTTTTTACAGCTTTGTAACAGATGATTAAAAATCATCTCAATCTACGCTCTTAGATACCAAATAATGGTCGCACTTGTCTACTGGGCAGTCACAGAATTTTATTAATTCAATGATTGTTTCAGTTAATTTTACTATGTAGCTATGCTAACTAACATTAAGTTCACATTAAAGAAAATCGCCGATGACCAATAAAAATTCTCGACAAATTGCCTTAGAAGCTCTTCGTTTGATTCAAAGGCGCAAGGCTTATGCGGACGTTGCACTTGACTGTACGCTTTCACGATCGCGACAAGATGACCATATTCTCCCAGAAAGCGATCGCCGTCTGATCACCGAATTAGTCTACGGATGTACGCGCCGCCAGAAAACCTTAGAAGCAGTTTTGCAAAACTTCTCCCAAAAACCCATTTCTAAGCTACCGCCAGATCTACTAATAATCCTACAGATTGGGATCTATCAGCTATGTTTTCTTGATCGCATTAAACCATCAGCGATCGTGCATACCACCGTGGAATTGGTTAAACATAATAATTTAGCAGGTTTATCTGGATTTGCAAATGGAGTAATGCGATCCATACTCAGAGCCAAAGACAAAGGAGATATTCTCGCAAATATTACCGATCCCGCTAGCCTTTACAGTTATCCAGAATGGTTAATCGAGCTATGGGAAAAAGAATTTGGACAAGAGGCGATCGCTGATATTTGTAATTGGTTTAATCAAACACCCCACCTCGATTTACGAGTAAATCTTTTACAGGCAACGCGAGATCAAGTTCTGACTGCTTTTGCTGAAGCTGAAATAGAAGCTGCGCCAATTCCCCATTTACCAGAGGGTATTCGTGTGGGGCAAGGTGCGGGTGATGTGAGTAAATTACCGAAATTTAAAGAGGGTTGGTGGTCAGTCCAAGATGCAAGCGCTCAATTAGTTACCTATTTACTTGATCCCCAGCCCAATGACATCATTATTGATGCTTGCGCCGCCCCAGGGGGAAAGACTACGCATATCAGCGATCGCTTAAAAAATACGGGCAGAGTATACGCTTTAGATCGCCTAGCCAGTCGCCTCAAAAAAGTTGATCAAAATACTGCAAGGTTGGGGATCACTAATGTCACAACCATTGAAGTTGATGCGCGTGAATTTGATGCAGAAAAAGTGTTAGAGGCAAAATGCGATCGCGTCTTATTAGATGTGCCTTGCTCTGGCTTAGGAACATTACATCGTCACGCTGATGCGCGTTGGCGACAAACTCCTGATGAACCCTATAAATTAGCCAAAACTCAAGCAGAAATTCTCGATCACGCTACGACATGGGTAAAACCTGAAGGTGTAATTGTGTACAGTACTTGCACTTTGCATCCTGCCGAAAATGAGGAAGTAATTACGCAGTTTTTAGCAAATCATCCTGATTGGCAAATTGTCCCGCCCAATGCTGATAATCCTGCGGCTCACTTTGTAAGCGATCGGGGTTGGGTGAAAGTTCTGCCCCATGAGCATGATATGGATGGCTTTTTTATGGTGAAGTTACAGAAAATATGATGTTAATCGGGCGATCGCCACAGCTTCGCAAGCTTCAGGTTACAATGTTGATGTGTTGACATAAATTTATCAGGAGTACACCCGCCAACTATGACCATCGCAACCGATATCGCATCCCCCGCAGATCTCAATCTCGTTGACAGAGCCAATAACCAAAGCTATCAAATGGCACAAGCAGCCGCGATCGCTGCGGATGATCGCAAGGGAGAAAATATCGTTTTGCTAGCGATCGGTGAAGTCTCGACTTTGGCGGAGTATTTTGTAATTGCCACAGGATTTTCTAAAGCGCAAGTAAGGGCGATCGCTAGTTCTGCGGAAGATGCGATCGAGATCGAGTTTGGACGTAAGCCCAGAAATATTGCGGGTGAACAAGATGGCACATGGGTATTGCTAGATTACGGCGATTTGATTGTCCATGCGATGATGGCTCAAGAGCGCGAATATTATGATCTAGAAGCTTTCTGGGGACATGCTCCTAAGTTGGAGGTCGTTTTGCCAGAAGCAGATTTACAGAATGTTGCATAGGAAAGGTAGAGCTTTGCTCTGAGAACGTTCAATCTTTCGGATTATTTTTGTAAGGTCATGACTCAAACCGAATTTACAATTCGCCCAGCGATCGCTGCTGACATTCCTGCCATTTTCTCGCTAATTCTTGCCCTTGCCGAATATGAACAACTCTCCGACAAAGTTACAGGCAATATCGAATCCTTGCATGAAGATATGTTTGGTGATAAACCTTGCATCGAAGCAATTGTTGCGGAAACTCCTTCTAATCAAATCGTGGGTTTCGCTCTGTTTTTTACCAACTACTCTACTTTCTTAACCCGTAGGGGTATCTATCTGGAAGATTTATTTGTGCTTGCAGATTATCGTGGATTGGGAATTGGCAAAGCCCTAATTACGAATCTTGCTCAAACTGCGATCGCTAGAGGTTACGGTCGTTTTGAATGGTCGGTTTTAGATTGGAATGAACCTGCGATCGCTTTTTATAAACGTATTGGTGCAGAGGTTCTTCCCGATTGGCGAATTTGTCGAGTCACTGGGACAGCTTTACGGAACATTCAGTAAATAGATAGGGCAAAGCTCTACCTATTTACTAGATTTTTTAACAATCACGATTAGAGCTTAATCCATTTGGTAAAACTGTTCGGCATAGTTTTGCTTTACCCAACTGAGCTTCGGAAATTATGGCACTAGTCAAATCCGCGTCGGTTAAATCTGTCTTATCAAAAGTAGCGTTGGTAAAATCAGCGAGGGGCATTTTTGTATGCTTAAAGTTGACAAATCGCAGATTCGCTCCATTTAAATTAGCGCGACTGAGATTAGAAAAATTGATACTTGAACCGATCAAATTTGCCCTACTCAGATCGGAACCAAGTAGAAAGGTATAGTCAAAATTGCTAACTGGCAAATACGCACCAGATAAATTGCAAAATTGACAACTTTTGTTGGTTTGTAACTGCACAACTTGGCTAGGATTTGCTGCCAATGCAGGTACTGGGAACCAGAGCATGATTATGAGTAGCGCGATCGCCAAAAAAATGCGGTATTTCATAGTGAAGGCTTAATTAATCAATGGTCACAATCACGGGCGTATGATCACTAGGTTGGGTAAGTTTGCGCGGTTCGGGATCGATTACACAAGCCGTAGCTCTTGCGTAAAGGGGATCAGTCAAGAAATGGTAATCAATCCGCCAGCCACGGTTACGCTGAAAACCGCCCGAACGATAATCCCACCAACTATAGTACCCGCCATCAGTTTCAAACTTCCGAAATATATCCTTAAATCCCAGATTTAAAACCCCAGCAAGAGTCTCACGCTCAATATCCGTAGACATTACCTTGTTTTCTCTTCCCTTGGGATCATAAATGTCAATGTCGGCGATCGCCACATTAAAATCACCGCAAATTAAGACATTCGGATTTTTAGCAAGCAACACTTCCAAATATTCGCGCAACAACTTTAACCAGCGTAATTTGTAGGCATATTTTTCACTCCCCACTTCCGAACCATTAGGGACGTACATATTTACAATTTGAACATCACCAAACTCACCTGCGATTTTCCCAGTGATTAGGCGCTTTTGGTCATCTAAACTGGGATCGTCGATCGCACCTAAGACCGACGCAAAACCAGTTTGAATATCTTGAAGCGGCGATCGCGCAATCATCGCTACACCGTTATAGGACTTCTGTCCATAGATGTAGGTGTGGTAGCCCAAATCCGTAAATGGTGTATGGGGAAAGTCGGCATCAACAACCTTTGTCTCTTGCAAACAAAGTACATCGACATCAGGATTTGCTTGTAACCAATCACAAACATGAACAATTCTTGTTCGTACTGAGTTTACATTCCAAGTCGCAATTTGCATAAGGTATATTTTGAATTTTTAAAGTGTCATTGCAAAGCTGCAAAAGTTGATTCTGGAAATTTATCAATGATTTTGAGCAGGACTTTTGCAGCGCCCCTTGGAGATCTTTTGCCTTGTTCCCATTTACTAACAGTGTCAAAGGAAACATTTAGAAGTCTTGAGAACTCCGATTGGTTTAACCCAAGACTCGTTCTGACTCTCCTGACAAATGTAGACATATCTTGCATAGCTTCAGATGTATCAATAGCCTCATGGACGGCAATATCCTGTTCCGTAGTACTATCAACAGTCATAGTATCAATACGTCCGAGTCTCAAAAAATTAGCCTCGTCAGGATTAATCTTTATTTTTACTATTGTCATATTGTTTAACCTCTCTCTGGTTGGCTTTACGCGCCGAAATAAGACGGATTACGTCACCACGCAAAGTATAGACTACGAAAAATAAACGACCTTCAATCATCCCTATGACTTGATATCGATCCTCACCATAACTATATCTTTTGTCAGGTCGAGCTATTCTATCAGAGTCAAAAAATACACTCACAGCATAGGCAAAGTCAAATCCTCTATCCCTGAAACAAATCTCACTCTTATCCTCATCCCATTCAAAATCCATAACCTGTTGATGATTAATCACCGTGATTTAAGGTAAATTATTAGGATCGATACCTTGCGATCGCAGGTATGCCGCCAACTTGTCAGCCCTTTGGCTTTCAGCTTCGGCACGTTGACTTTCAGCCTTAGCTTTTTCCGCTGGATTTGGTAGCCAACCTGACTGGTCGTACCATCGTAACCACAAACCTGCTGCTTGTTGATAAACTCCTTGCCATAAACCTAAACCTATGCGGATCTCGTCTAGCCACAGACGATTTTCGGGCAGGGCAATTGCCTGATAGCTGCCATTAACAAGTCCAAAAGCACGAAGATTATTTTCGTAGCGATCGTATACAACATAGTAGGGAATCCGCAAAATGCGCTCATACACCTGCCACTTAGTTGGCGGCTGATTAATTTCTCGCAATCTCTGTCCTAAATCTTCAGATTCAGTCCCCGGAGAAAGCAATTCAACCACCAAAAAAGGCGCAACCCCCTCTTGCCAGATTAAGTAACTAAGTCTTAATTCTTGCTGTTGCATCGCTCGTGGTACGCCCAAAACCATATACCAGTCTGGACACTTATACCAATTAGGATGTCTGGGATTGTAATAAAGATTGAGATCGCTTGCCAGTAAAACTTCTTCGGGTGAATAATTAACAGGCTGGCAAGTCTCAGTCAGCAAAGCCGCCTGTATACAATGAAATTCATCGGGCAAACCAGATTCTCCTATCAACTCACTGGGCAGATCGTACATTGTCGGCATTGTTTCTAATGGCGATCGCGGTGGGATGGGTTGATACATAATAACGACCAGCCTGAAGTAACACTATCTAAATATGATTTTACAACTTGATCAGCAGCATGATCGCTATATGCAGCGATGTATTGAATTAGCTCGGCAAGCGCGAGGACAAACAGCCCCTAATCCGATGGTAGGCAGTGTGATTGTTAAAAATGGAGTGATTATTGGCGAAGGGTTTCATCCAAAAGCTGGAGAACCTCATGCGGAAATATTTGCCATTCGAGATGCTCAAAAAAATGCTCAGAACAATGCTCAGAAAATGGGGGAAGATTTGCGTGATAGTACTCTCTATGTCAATCTTGAGCCTTGCAATCACTATGGGCGTACACCGCCTTGTTCAGAAGCGATTGTGCAAGCGGGAATTGGGGAAGTTGTCATTGGGGCGATCGATGCGAATCCGTTGGTAGCTGGAACTGGATGCGATCGCCTTCGATCTGCGGGGATTAAAGTGACAACTGGTATTTTAGAAGATGAATGTTTGGAGTTAAATGAGGCTTTCTTTCATCGGATCAAAACTAATTTACCCTTTGGCATTTTTAAATATGCGATGACTCTTGATGGCAAAATCGCCACGACTACAGGACATAGCTATTGGATTACGGGTAAAGAATCTCGACAAATAGTCCATGATTTACGAGTTGGCTGCGATGCGATCATTACAGGCGGAAACACAGTCAGGCTAGATAATCCGCACCTGACTACCCACGGGCTAAGTCAGCATTCACCTTTACGGGTTGTGATTACTAAAAGTTGCGATCTACCTGAAGATGCGAATTTATGGAAGATTACGGATAATACAAAAACTTTGGTGGTGACAGTTCCCGATCGCAATCTAGAGCTAAAACAAAAATTACGCGATCGCGGTGTGGAGATTCTTGAATTGGAGGATATCTCACCTCGAATTGTGATGCAGGAATTAGGAAAACGGGGCTGTAATACGGTCTTGTGGGAATGTGGCGGTCGATTAAGTGCAGCAGCCATCAAAGCCCAGATGGTTCAAAAGGTTTATGCCTTTATTGCGCCAAAATTGATCGGGGGCTTTGCGGCTCCTAGTCCGATTGATGACCTTGGTTTAGATTTTATGACCAATGCCATTGATCTATTAAGACCAAAGTTCCAACAAATCGGGACAGATTTTTTAATTACAGGCTATCTCGAATATCCTGACCTTGAATGACAGTATGCACTTGCCAATCTATTTCTGGATTCGGATAGTCCAGACGATAATGAGCGCCTCGGCTTTCGGTCCGAAATAGCGCTGACTTGACAAGCAAATAGGCAAAGTCGATCAAGTTGCGGGTTTCTACCCAGATCCGAGTTTGGCTACGCAAATTCACAATTTCTTGCTGAAAATCTTGGATCTGCGCGATCGCCTGTTGTAAATCTTCAGCATTGCGACAAATTCCCGCCGATCGCCATGTTAACTCTCGCAATTCTTGACGAATCGTGGCAATTCTAGTTTGATTCTCTTCGTAAGTCTCAACAGCCAAAACCAAGTCGTCATGAAATGGAAAAGAGAAGTTGGGTTTGAGAGATTGCTCCTCTGCAATGGAATTACGATTATTAATTAAAGTATCAGCCACCCGTTTAGCCAGCCTGACCCCAAACACAAAACACTCTAAGAGAGAGTTACTTGCCAAACGATTTGCGCCATGCACTCCTGTACTAGAACTTTCACCGACAGCATACAAACCCCGCAGTGAGGTCGCACCCCATGTATCAGTGATGATCCCGCCCATGCAGTAATGCGCCGCAGGGGTGACGGGGATCGGTTGCGAGAATAGATCAATCTGCCATTTTTGGCAAATTTTAATTATGTTAGGGAAACGATAGGCGATGCGATCTCGATCTATGGGCGATAGATCCAAAAATACGGTGGGTTCACCAGTCTTTTGTAAATGTTGAAATACAGCGCGGCTGACCACATCTCGTGGCGCAAGCTCGCCTTGGGGATGATAGTTAAATACAAAGCGATCGCCATTGTGATCGATTAAATGTGCGCCCTCGCCACGCACCGCCTCACTAATCAAAAATCTTGGCGCACCCGCGATCGCTAGAGCGGTCGGATGAAACTGCACAAATTCGAGATCCCGCACTTCTGCTCCTGCCCGCCAAGCCAGAGCTACACCATCGCCTGTACTGGCGGGAGGATTTGTATTTTGTGAAAAAACTTGCGAACCACCACCCGTAGCCAAAACGATTACAGGGGCAAATAGCGCTGTCACTTGATGAGCTTCTTGATTTAGATCAATGCAAGACACACCCACACAGCGATCGCCCTCAGCATCTGGCTCTAACAATAAATCTAAAACTAACAAACCTTCTAAGGTTTGAATATTAGGACGATCAACTACTCGCCTTGCAAGGGTACTGACTAATTCATGTCCCGTAGCATCGGCGGCATGGAGTACTCGCCGCCTTGAGTGCGCTGCTTCTAAGGTCAAGGCTAAGGATTTATCTTGTAAGCGATCGAAATCGACACCAAACTCTAACAGCTTATGAATTTGCGGCTTGGCTTCACTAACCAATACCTCTACAGCTTCGGGATCGCATAGCCCAACCCCAGCTTTTAAAGTGTCTTCAACATGCAGAGCGATCGAGTCATTGCGATCCATTACGGTGGCAATCCCACCTTGCGCCCAGTCACTGGCGGAAATGGTCAAATTGTCTTTGGTGATCAAGGCAATTCGCCAGTCTGACTTTGTTGACTCACTCGCAGCCTGTGATTGCGCCTTCAACTGAAGTTTTAATTGCTCATCGGATAAATATTCAGACAAAGAAAGAGCCGTATATAAACCTGCGGCTCCTCCTCCTATTACAATTGCATCAAATTTTTGAAATTCCACTCTATATCGCCATAACCATTAAACCCCAATATAAATACTGGGCGCTTTGCGCCCAATATTTATCTATAGTCTGTAGTTTGCGTTATTAATACGTTCGCGTCCCATTGACTCATCGGGCTTTTTGAGAACGAACTTGTCAGCATTGGCTGTGATTAGTTCTTTTTGAGAAGCAGTCAATCCCGTGATATTCAACACATCATCTAAGGTGCGGTAAGGAGCATTATCAATGATCAGTCGTCCCAGCGTGGGATACATTCCACGCACTTGACGGAAAGTGTTGATGTTGGAATTGTTCAAATCGATCTTGCTAAGGTCTTGGGTATAAAAACTGGTTGCAGGCAAATCTTCGGCAAATGCAGCGCTACTGCCAAAAGAACCCATAAGGCACGTTGTCCAAATTGACGCGATCGCCACTAATAAAACAGAAAAGCGTATAAGTGCTTTCATGCCTAAAATCTCTCATTTAAAAAAATAATTTATTCACTTTCGAGATTAGCAGAAAAGTGGAAACCCCGACCCTCACGTTTTACAAAACGCGCCTTACACAGAGGATATGTAAACTATTGTCTCTATTTGTTAACCAATCGTTACAATAGCCTCAAAAAGTTCTCAATCTCATTTATTCCTTGAAGACCATGCGATGTGATGATCCCAGTTGCAAAATTAAGGTTGATAGCGATCGCCTCAGTTGAAATATTCATAAATAAATTGAGGGTCTGTAATTGGGGCTAGGTACAATGACTCTCATGAAAATGGGTGGGTAATTACACGGTTACTTTTGCATATGTTAAATCTCGAAAACTTCCCTTGGCTCACGTTTATCATCGCCTTTCCCATTCTGATGTCCCTTGTGGTTACTTTTGTCCCAGACAAAGGTGATGGCAAGAACATCCGTTGGTTTGCGCTCGTAGTCGGTCTGATTGACTTTGCCGCGATCGCCTATGCCTTCTGTACACAATATGACTACAGCAATCCTGGGCTGCAACTCGTTGAGAAATACTCATGGGTTCCCCAACTGGGTCTAAATTGGTCAGTTGGCGTTGATGGACTCTCGATGCCCTTGGTCTTGCTGACTGGATTTATCACCACACTAGCAACCTTGGCAGCTTGGCCAGTCACACTCAAGCCGCGCTTATTTTATTTTTTACTGCTGTCGATGTATGGCGCACAGATCGCTGTATTCGCCGTACAAGACATGCTGCTATTTTTCCTAACATGGGAATTAGAGCTAATCCCCGTCTACCTATTGCTTTCGATCTGGGGCGGTTACAAGCGTCTTTACGCCGCTACCAAGTTTATTTTGTATACGGCGATCGGTTCACTGTTTATCCTTGTTGCGGGACTAGCAATGGCTTTCTATGGTGATACTGTCTCCTTTGACATGACCGACCTCGCCAATAAAGACTATCCCCTCACCTTCCAGCTATTAGCCTACGGTGCGTTCTTGATTTCCTATGGTGTCAAGTTACCAATTTTCCCCTTACATACTTGGCTACCCGACGCGCATGGTGAAGCTACTGCACCTGTTCACATGTTGCTGGCTGGTATCCTCCTGAAAATGGGCGGTTATGCCTTAATGCGGATGAATGCGGGAATGCTTCCTGAAGCCCATGCTTACTTTGCCCCAATCCTAGTGATTTTGGGGATTGTCAATATCATCTACGCGGCACTCACCTCCTTTGCTCAGCGTAGCCTCAAACGTAAAATTGCCTATTCATCAATTTCTCACATGGGATTTGTCTTGATCGGCTTAGCTTCATTTACCGATCTCGGTACAAGTGGGGCAATGTTGCAAATGATCTCTCACGGATTGATCGGCGCAAGCTTATTTTTCCTTGTGGGCGCAACCTACGATCGCACCCATACCCTGATCCTTGATGAGATGGGTGGAGTCGGTCAACAGATGCCGAAAATCTTTGCGATGTTCACGACCTGCTCGCTCGCTTCACTGGCTCTGCCGGGGATGAGTGGATTTGTGGCTGAGGTAATGATCTTTGTCGGATTTGCGACTAGCGATGCTTATAGCGGTACGTTTAAGGTTTTCGCCATATTGCTGATGGCAGTTGGTGTGATTTTAACGCCTGTCTATCTGCTTTCGATGTTGCGCGAAATCTTTTATGGCAAAGAAAATACCAATCTCACTTCTCATCAAGATCTCGTTGATGCAGAACCTCGCGAAGTGTTCATTATTGCTTGTCTATTAATTCCGATTATCGGCATTGGTTTCTATCCCAAAATCGTCACTCAAATCTACGATACGACGACGACTAAGTTGGCGGGTGTCCTGCGGGATGCGGTTCCGACGTTAGCGAATAAGCACGATAACAAGCGCTTGGCTAGCATTCAATCTCAAACTTCACCAAGTTTGCCTCAATAAAAAAAGCGCCTGCTAAGCAGGCGCTTTTTTATCTACATTATTACCCTAAAGAGATATTCTTTTTTAGAGATGCCCTAAAGATTATTGTGATAGAGCCGATTTTCGCGAGTCAAATAGTTGCAACACAGCACTTTTGATTCTATTAATCACATAGGGATCGCAGTTAGCAATTAATTCCTCATGGGTAAGCTTCCCTTTAAAAAATTCCTTCGAGAGTTGCAACATCCTTTTCATTTCTACAAACCCGATCGACTTCACCATAAAAGTTGCTACGGGTGAATTCTTAACATCATAACTAGAATCTACCGTGCGTCCTTTGTCCAATAATTCTAATACTTCTGTCTCAATCGGTGTTGCAGGTTTGTAAGGATGCGAAATTTCGGGTAAGAATTGTTCTAGCCCTACGACTAATCGATCTTCTTTGGGTAACTCTCCCATCATGGTCGAGAGCGGAATATCATCCCCAATCCGAAAGGATAGAGCTTCTAATATGGCGATCGAGGTTAACTTTGTGCCGAGATATAGGCGCGACACTTCCAGATTTTGACTGGTTTGCTTTAGTAATTGCTGATAAGTCTTCTCATCTGGTTCATTGCGATAGCGTCGAAATACGATTTCAGGTGAAAGGAAGTTCATAAATCCTTCCATTTTCTGCATAGAAATTCGATAACCTTGAACAGTATAGGAATTAATATTTTTAAGATCGTGATTGGTTTCGGGAATCAAGTTCCAAGTATTATTCAAGAAATGAGAAGAATTAGCGCTGGCAAAGTTCTCTACATCACGATTTGATAACCTTACAGACCGTTTGACGATTTCAGCGATCGCTGGGTGATCCCATCCCAACTTAAATTCATCATTGGTATTTACCAAACGCCCAAATAGTAAATCCGATGAAGTTAAACCAGAATCTAACTGGGGACGGAAGGGAATTGTCGCCTCAATGCAAGCAGCTATTTCCGTGAGGCTGGTCAAAGGTAATATATTCTCTAGAGCCTTACCCGCAATCAACGCACTAAGAAATTCATTTTGCCCAGACATTGGCAATAGAGCCTGTCCATGATGAAATCCAAATAGCATCAACACCATTCTAAAAATGGTATCTTCCTTTAACTCTGGTGGATTAAGAATGACTAGTTGTTCTTGTTCTTCTTTGATATAAGGAGAAATGTAACGGCTAATATTGACACTAATCCCCTGATCGACCTGTACATATACCAAATCATGAAATAAAGCCGCGATCACCTCGATCTCATCGCCGCCCGCACCAACTTCAAAAATGTGATTTGGAGTATGAAATGATCGCCAAGGACCAGTCATGGTTTGAATAATTAAATCAGAAATTGTAATCAACTGTTCTTGAGCAGCGTGACCTTGAAGCTTGGCGATCGCCCATGTGAGGCAATCTAGACATTTTCGTTTATCCGTTTCAGTACTCATCCAATCCTCTCTGCATTTAACGTCTTCGTATTTATCGCGCTGCCCAGATCACCTCAACCGTAAAATATTGGTTACAAAATAGGTAAAGAATGAGATTCTATTGAATGTTCGGATATTAATACTCAAATTAGCATGGAAATTAGCATGTAGATTAACATCCGAATTAACATTTGCTCTAGTAGTTATGATTTGTGAGTTGTTAGACCGTAAAGCAAGAGGGTTTGGATATTGCATGAGATTAAACTGACCTTGGTGATATTTGTGATAACTGATTTTTATATATTAATTTATATATTAATACGACATTCAGGCGATGACAGAAAATCTAACATGATCTGGCGATGACTGGGCGCAATTGGACGCTCTTCTAATGCTTGAGCCGAATAATGTGAACCTTTGATGATTTCTGAGCATGATAGAAAATCCATATCCCATCCTTCATTTAATTCGAGCTTATCTAGTCCCACATCCAGACGACCATAAAATACATCGCGAATTACACGATTATTTAAAGCCAAATCATCGGCATAAGTCTGAAAATAAATAATTTGTTGAGGTACATATCCAATTTCTTCCTGTAATTCTCGACAAACACCAATTTCAGGTTGTTCATTTATTTCTAAATGTCCACCAAACATCGTCCAAACCCCAGGATGTACGATTGTGGGGATGTCGTCACGCAATTGCATTAAAAATTTGTCTTGATATTGCAAAATAGCGATCGCCACCCTACGAATTGTATTGCCAGAGGCGGTTAAATTTTGATCTTCATCCATGATTAATCAAATTTAAGTTTATGTATATCGTAAGTTTGGCTTGGATAAAACCCTAAAATGGCGCACGCTGCGTGTGCGCCGTTTTATATGTGTATTACCAATTCTGGACGCTCTTCTGGCAAAATCGCACCCTGAATCGGACATACCTGTAAACAAACCCCACAGTCAATACAAATGGACGCATCAATCTTGAACCAAATCGTCCCTTTGCTGTTTGCGCCTTCTCCCTGTTCGATACAGGCTACAGGGCAAGCAGGTACACATTCAGAAATACCTTCACATATATTTGAGGCGATCGTATAAGCCATTTTAGATCTAGGTTATGGTGAACTCTTAATGATGGGTGGGGCTTTGCGCCGACCTTTATTATCTTGTAGTTGATTATGTAGTAAGGACGGGATTACTAATTTTAATTGTGTGTTCATAATAACTTTGTAACTGTCTTGTCGCTGCATCCCATCCCCATTTTTCTGCTTCCAGACGCGCTTCAATACACATATATTCATTGCGATTTTGCAATAAGTCTTGGGTCGCGATTACCAAGCTATTACTTTGATTGGGATCGAATAAATAGCCATTAATCCCATTAGTGACAATATCAGGAATACCACCCGAATTTGCTGCCACAACTGGACAACCCGCCGCCATTGCCTCCAGTAATACTAAGCCTAGAGTTTCAGTGCGGGATGGAAAAAGAAATGCATCGCTAGAAGCAAACGCGGCGGCAAGATCATCGCCACGCAGATAGCCGACAAAATTTGTATTTGTGCCTTCAAAAATTTTCTCTAGTTCTTGGCGATAGGGACCATTGCCAACGAGGGCAAGGCGGCTATTGGGGATCGCTTGCAGCACAGGTAAAATATTCTGAATTTCTTTCTCGGCTGACAGTCTACCCACATAGAGAAACAAGGTATCTTCGGGATGTCCTTCGGTAAGGCGCGATCGCATTTCGGCATTTTTAAAACGCGGGTGAAACTGGACTGTATCGACACCGCGCTGCCACAGATCGAGTCGCTCAACACCATGCGATCGCAGTTCATCGATCATCACTGTCGAAGTACAGAGATTAAGCGCCGCTTGATTATGAGTATTTTTAACCAATTCCCACATCACGCCCTCAAGGAAACCCAAACCGTAATGCTGTAAATATTGGGGCAGATGGGTGTGATAGGAAGCCATGAGCGGATAATTCATCGATTTTGCATAATACAAACCTGACATTCCCAAGATCGCAGGATTGACAATATGCACAATATCGGGCTTAAATTTTTCGAGGGCGTGACCAATTGAGGGACGCGGCAAGGCTACTTTTAATTCGGGATAGAGGGGGAAATCAAAGGCGGATACACCATAAATCTCTGCTCCGCAATATTCTTTGAGTCCGCCGTCAGGGGAAAAGACCAGCACTTGATTACCGAGTTTGACCAGATACTCAACGGTATATTTGAGGCGGGTAACGATACCATCTATTTTTGGCAAAAATGTCTCGGTAAATATGGCTATACGCATATTGTCGATGAGTGCGATCGCTTAGTTGGAAATGACAGCATCATACTATACGGTAAACTCTATCTAGAAGAAATTTTTACAGGCTTATGCACGGCAAATTCCCATTGCATCCCCCCATACGCTTCGGTACGGATGGTTGGAGAGGCATCATTGCAGACGATTTTACCTTTGAGCGCTTAGCAGCAGTCGCCCCGATCGCAGCGCATATATTAAAAGAAACCTTTGGCGATTCAGGTGACGCTTCGGGCAGTAATACGATTATTGTTGGTTACGATCGCCGTTTTATGTCTGATGCTTTTGCCAAACGTACTGCCGAATCTGTGGCAGCGATCGGCTTTGATGTACTCCTTGCCGACGACTTTGCGCCCACCCCAGCATTTAGCTGGGCAGCATACGATCGCAAAGCTTTAGGTGCATTGGTCATCACCGCTAGTCATAACCCTGCCAATTATTCGGGTTTAAAAATTAAGGGAGCTTTCGGAGGATCTGTATCACAGGATATCACCGCTAAAGTTGAAGAGATTTTAGAACGGGGCGATTTTGAATATGCCAGCGCTGAGAAAGGTAAAATCGAAACCTTTGACGCATGGGCGAGTTACTGTCAAGCTTTGCGCGGTAAGGTGAATATTGAATCCATTAAAGAAGCGATCGCGCTGGGAAAGCTGACGGTCTTTGTGGATGTAATGCATGGAGCCGCCGCAGGTGGTTTAGCAAAAATTTTAGAATTGCCTCCCGTAGATCAAACCAACTTAATTGAACTGAATAGCGATAGCGATCCGCTTTTTGGTGGTGGTGCGCCTGAGCCGCTTCCACGTTATATCGCCGATCTATTCCGCACGGTCAAAACTTATCATCACGACCATCCTGAAAAGACTTTGGTGGGATTTGTATTTGATGGCGATGCCGATCGCATTGCATCAGTGGATAGCGAAGGGAATTTCTTAAGTTCTCAAATTCTGATTCCAATCTTGTTAGAGCATCTAGCTAAACATCGCGGATTTAAAGGCGAACTGATTAAAACCATTAGTGGTTCCGATCTCATGCCCAAAGTTGCGGCGCTGTTTGATTTGCCAGTTTACGAAACTCCCGTTGGCTACAAATATATTGCCGAAAGAATGCTCTCTGGAATTCCCTGTCTATTAGGTGGAGAAGAATCTGGTGGCGTGGGTTATGGCAATCACATTCCCGAACGTGATGCGTTGCTTTCGGCTTTGTATGTGCTAGAAGCGATCGCTTTGTCTGGAAAAGATTTGAGTCTGCTCTATAGTAATTTGCAAAAGCAAACTAATTTTGTTTCCCATTATGATCGCATCGACAAAAAGCTCTCAGGAATGGCGGCGCGGGAGAAGTTAGTATCGACTTTACGACAATTCTCTCTCACCGAAATCGCGGGACGGAAGGTGATTGAGACAAAGGAACCCGATGGATTTAAGTTCCGTTTGAGTGATGGTAGTTGGCTATTGATTCGATTTAGTGGTACGGAGCCATTGCTGCGTCTCTATTGCGAAGCATCTACTCCTGAACTGGTAAATAAAACTCTCAATTGGATATCCAATTGGGCTGAACAGTTTAATTAACTCACCTTACGCAAAGCGAAGATCTGCCCTCACCCCCTGCCCCCTCTCCCGCAAGGCGAGGGGGAGAAAGATTTAATTATTTTCTTGTTCCCCTCTCCTGCGGGAGAGGGGCTAGGGGTGAGGGCTTTACTAACGTTCTGCGTAACATGAGTAATTAATTTTCTTCTTCCCCCTTTGCAAGGGAAATTGAGGGGAATCTCTTAAAACATCTATCTCAAATAAATTAAAACAATCTTTTTATGACACAACCAACTGAACCAATGCCAATTTTACTTCCTGATAATTTAGAAGATGCTATTGAACAGGCGATCGCCGCTAGTCATCAAGCGATCGCTGATGGTGGTAATCGAGTAATTGCTGATCTGCGATTTCCTGAACTAAAAGTATTACCGATCGCCTATGAATTTGCGGCTAGTTTTAATCAGATCTATGGAAAAGAATGGCAAGCCATCTTCTCGGATGCAGGGGCGGCGGCGCTTGCCAAACGCGAATGGGCGGATCTGGAAGTGTCTGTGCGTGGAGTTAATGAAGGACGGCGGGCTATTCGTGAAGAAGACAAAGCGTTTTTGTTGATCGAACCAACTTCCGTTGAAGTCGAGATGGTCGAAAAACTAGTGCAGCTAGCAGGCGATCGCCCGTTTGTGATGCTCAATCCCCGCCTTGAAAATAGTGAAGTGGGTTTAGGATTAGCTGCAAGACAAATGCGCGATCGCTTCTTAAGTACTTTCGAGACAGCCTATTACATCAAACCTTTAGAGCTTGGCGCTTTATGGCGTTGTTATCCGCAAACATGGCAAGTATGGCAAGAAACTGAATCTGGAATGCAACCGATGGCTGAAGTTGCACAACGTCCATCTAGTGATGATATTGAACGTTTGTTTAAGCAAAAAACAGGCAAGCAGTCAGGTTCATTTTTAGACAGTTTGCAACAGTTTTTTAATGCTCTCGCACGTTAATCGAATGTAAAGGCAATTCATGAATTGCCCTTACATGATTGTTTTTGGCTTATTAAATAACATGATTAAGATCTGATGGTGATAGACGATCGTTAACGATTTGACCATCGCGAAACCAAATAATTCTTTGCGTATTTCTGGCTACATCTGCTTCATGAGTCACCATTACAACCGTGATTCCACTCCTGTTTAATTCACCAAATAAATCCATTACTTCCGCAGTGGTATGGGAATCAAGCGCTCCAGTTGGCTCATCAGCAAGTAACATCACAGGCTCATTAACGATCGCTCTAGCGATCGCCACCCGTTGCTGTTGACCACCCGACATTTGATTAGGACGATTATTTAATCGATGTCCCATCGCCACCCGTTCCAGAGCTGCCGCCGCCCGTTCCTTTTGTTCTTTAGGTCGCACATTGGCATAAGCCATCGGTAACATCACATTTTCTATCGCCGATAATTGCGCTAATAGATGGTATTGCTGAAACACAAAGCCAAGTTTAAGATTCCGAACCTTCGCCAGATCACCCTCTTCCATGTGGGAGACATCTTGCTCATCCAGAAAATACTGCCCTGATGTACTGGTATCCAGACAGCCAATAATATTCATACAAGTAGATTTACCCGAACCAGAAGCCCCCATAATCGCGCAATACTCGCCTTCCTTAATGACAAAACCAACATCATCAAGAGCCTTAACTAAGGTGTCATCTTTCCCATAATATTTACAAACATTATTCAAACGCACAATTTCGCGTTTTGAATCAGATATTTCATTAATTTCAGGCGCATTAGGAACAGTGGTAATCATTGGTAATTTGGTAATTAGTAAGGCTCAATAGGTGATTCGGGGAGGTAAAGAAAGGAGAGAGTCCAACAAAGCACTTAGCAAAGCTTTACCCCTCCTCTTGGCATTATGAACAAACTCAAAGAAGCCCAAATACAAAGGTAACTTT
>JBIKYX010000050.1:0-30598 GCA_044355035.1 Pseudanabaena sp.
TAGATGGGTTAAGTTTAGGCTCAGCATAGCGATCATCGCTTATAGATTTCGATACAATATTACCAATTTCTTCCTTTGGCTCACCTCCCCGCATCGCCTATTGAGCCTTAATTTTAAGTTTCTTGGGAATTCATTTATTTGGTAATAAATAGACCTCTTGCAAATTAAATTTGAGCAGCCAATTCATAGTTGTACTAAGCAACCTAAATCCCCAATTTTGGAGGCTTTAGGAGGCGATTAATTGTTGACTTCACCGTATAACTATGAAAAGTAAATGTCTGCTCATTTAATTACTATTTTGTATAATAATGAAAAGTAAGTGAATCCTTGTTTAAGTAGGTAGGCTAGACATAATAAAAAAAACACAAGAAAATCCTTTATAAATGCTATACATTACTAAAATATTTTGGATTTTATATTTAGTCTTAACTATAAATATCATAAATATCTCTGCAATTATTACTTTGTATAACAATAAAAATTAAAGCGGCTACTGTTTTGTATACTTATGAAAAGTAACTCGGTATTTGTTTGATTTGTAACAAAGTGTCTAATTAACAGTTTATAAAATCAAAAAATGTTATTGACAAGATACAATTAATTATGATTAATTGTGTTGTGATAAAATAAAATTTGCTAAATAATATATTTATATTTAGTGCTGATTGTTTAGTTTGTTTAGGGTGGGAAGTAAATCTTATGACTTGGCACAATAATTTAATTATCCATATGAATAAATTATCTGCGAATTTTTGATTCTAACTATAGTGCTGCCCAATTGTGCTGTCTACATACGGGAGCTTAGGAATACCATGCAATTATGAAAAATCTCATCCTAGAATCCAAACGGAAACTCTCTAGCCAATTACTGATTGGGATTGGCACATCATTGGTAGTAGTGGCGATCGCCGCCGTATCCGTTATCTATACATCACTAAAATCTAATTTACAGGAACAGGTTCAACAACGCGCCATAGCAATTACTTATGGGCTGGAGTTTGCCTCTGAAGGACTAATTGAAGACAAAGAAGCCTTTCTCTTAGAACGGATAGTTCAGAATTATTCCACCTTGCCAACGGTACTAGAAGTTTCCCTTGTTGATCCCTATGGCAAAGTACTTGCCCATAGTCGCATCTTGAATGCTGAAGAGAGTAATCTGAATTACGGAGATATCCATCCTCACCTCGTGCCATATCTACAACAAACATCTGAAAATGGCAAAGAAATAAATGTGAAAACAGTTATTGATGGAAAACCAGTCATAGTTCAGTTTCTGCCCTTTAGTAGTACGTTATTTAAAAAAGCAAGTCAAAATACATCAAGCCCACCGCAGTATCATGGCGTAGCGATCGCAGTCTTGGATCTTCAAGAAATCGAAGGTGGATTATTGCGAAATATCATATTTACTATTTTAGTAAGTACAGTTAGTACCGCGCTAATTATTATTTGTATAGTATGGCTGATCCGCCGATTGGTACTAATCCCATTAACGAAAATACAACTAGCGATCGCCATTAGCGAAGGTAGTCAAGAGATTAATTTACCCGCTTTACCTAATAATGAAATTGGCAGTTTGGGGACAGCCTTGGTTTCCTCGTTTGAGCAATTAAAAGCTTATAGAGAGATGGAATTGAATATTGCCGAACGCAAGTATGCTGAAGTCGCCCAACGCTATGAACTTGCCACTCAGTCAGCACAAGTATGGGTATGGGACTGGGATATTCAATCGGATCTATTTGTTTTAGAATGTGGTACTCAAGATTGGCTTGGCTATGATAAGAATCAAATTCCCGATCGCTTTGATGGTTGGCTGAGTCATATTTATATAGATGATCGCGGTACATTTCAGGATTTATTACAAAATAACTTAGATGGCAAAACCTTTGAATTTGCCTGTGAACATCGCCTGCTTGATGCTCAAGGAAATCCTCACTGGTTTTTATCACGGGGGCAAACCGTATTTGATGACAATGGCAAAGCAATTAGAGCAACTGGAACGATTAATGACATTGCCGAGCGAAAACAAGCGGAAGAATTACTGCGTCAGCAAGCTGAACGTGAGTCATTATTACTAAAAATCACTCGACGCATTAGACAGTCTTTTAATTTAGAGGAAATCTTAGCTGATGCGGTTACGGAAATTCGCCTTTCCCTAAATACCGATCGCGTCGGTATTTTTAAATTTGATCCTGATTCTAATTTTAACGATGGTGAATTTGTTGCCGAGTCGGTTTTACCTGAATTCACTTCAGCCCTCGCAGTCAAAGTCCATGATCATTGCTTTGGCGATCAATATGCTGCGTTTTATGAACAAGGACGAATTCAGGATGTCTCTGATATCTACAATGCAAATCTCACTGATTGCCATATCAAGGTTTTATCACAGTTTCAGATTCGGGCTAATCTAGTTCTACCTTTAATCAATGAGAACCAATTATGGGGCTTAATCTGCATTCATCAATGTGCAAGTCCTCGGATCTGGGAAGCGATAGAGATCGATTTATTGCAACAAATTACTAATCAGTTAGCGATCGCCATTCAACAAGCCAGTCTCTATAAGCAACTTCAAGAGGAACTATTAATACGTCAGCAAGCTCAATCGCAAATAGCGCAACAATTGCGACAACAGCAAACCTTGGAGACAATCACCAATAAAATTCGCGAATCACTGAATATCAAAGAGGTTCTGGCATTGGTGACTCAACAGGTTAACGCTATGTTGTCTGGTGATCGCACGATCGTTTTCCAGTTGTTTGAGAATGGCAATAGTCAAATTGTCGAAGAAACCGTAGATAGTGACTTTCCTAAACTCAAAGACCTTAATTGGGAAAACGAAGTTTGGTCACAGGAAATTCTTAACTGCTATTGGCAAGGTAAACCTCGCATTGTTCCTGATGTGATGAATGACATTTGGACAGAATGCCTAGTGAAATATTCAACTGAAGGTCAGATCAAGTCCAAAATTATTGCGCCAATCCTCCAAGAGGCAGATATTAGCGAAAATCATCGCTGGGTAGGAACGGATGGATCTAAAAAACTATGGGGTGTTTTGGTAGTCCATGCCTGTGGAGAACATCGAGAATGGCAAGAGTCAGAAGCTCAACTCCTCCAGCAAATTGCGAATCAATTAGCGATCGCCATTCAGCAATCCACTCTCTTCATGCAATTACAGTTAGAATTAAAGGAACGACAACATGCTGAAACCCAACTAACCGAAACTAATCAAAGACTAGAGGTTTCTAACGATGAGCTAGTTCGTGCTACAAAAATGAAGGATGAGTTCCTTGCAAATATGAGTCACGAGCTTCGCACACCACTCAATTCCATTTTAGGAATGAATGAAGCTCTACAGGATCAGGTTTTTGGGGTGGTTAATGAGCGTCAAATCAAAGCTTTACAGACTGTCGAAGGAAGTGCAACCCACCTATTAGCTTTGATCAATGATATTCTTGATGTTTCCAAAATCGAGTCTGGACAAGTCACGCTAGATCTAACGGCGACGGGGATTACCAGTCTTTGTGAGTCAAGCTTAGTATTCATCAAACAACAAGCTCACTCCAAACGAATTCAGGTAATTTGCCACATTCCCCAATATTTACCCCAATTGAAGCTCGATGAGCGCCGCATTCGTCAAGTATTAATTAACCTTCTCAATAATGCCGTTAAATTCACCCCTGAGGGCGGGAAAATCACGCTAGATGTGACGCGAATATTGGACAAAGACGGACAGACTAGCTTTCTTAGCTTTGCGGTGATTGATACAGGTATCGGGATCGCGGCGGAAAATATTTCCAAACTATTCCAACCTTTCATCCAAATTGATAGCGCCCTAAATCGTCAGTATGTAGGCACAGGGTTAGGACTTGCCCTAGTCAAGCGAATTGCTGAATTACATGGAGGACAGGTGAAACTGACTAGTGAGCTAGGGGTTGGCAGTCGGTTTACTGTTGAACTTCCCTTTAATATAGCTGAGCCAGATTTAGAGTCTACATCTCAAGGGGAATTGGGAACAGATGATTCCCAGCAAGTTAATGATGAGAATGCCGTATCTCCATTAATCTTACTAGCTGACGATAATAAGGCTAACATCATCACGTTTTCTAGTTATCTTGAGGCTAAGGGCTACACCATGCTCATTGCCAATAATGGACAAGAAGCGATCGATCTTGCGAAAAGTCGCCAGCCAGCTTTAATTTTGATAGATATCCAGATGCCAGTACTTGATGGGCTCGCTGCCATGAAGCAAATGCGTCTTGATCCAACTTTAGTGAATATTCCTATTGTTGCTCTCACGGCTCTTGCGATGGCAGGCGATCGCGAAAAATGTCTAGAAGCAGGAGCTAATGAGTATTTAACTAAACCTATTAGGCTAAAAACGTTAGCTGATACAATTCGCAATGTTTTAAAAAACAGGAATTAAGTTGAGGTACTTAGGGGAGTAAAATCGAATAAACAACAAAAGTTAGATCTATATAAATTTTATGGCAGTCAAACCAGATTGGTTGCGAGTCAAAGCCCCTCAGTGGCAGCGCATTGGCAATGTTACAGAAGTCCTGCGCGACTTGGGACTAAACACCGTTTGCGAAGAAGCATCTTGTCCGAATATTGGCGAATGCTTCAACCAAGGTACTGCCACATTTTTAATCATGGGTCCCGCCTGTACCCGCGCCTGTCCCTACTGTGACATTGATTTCGAGAAAAAGCCCCAAGCCCTCGATCCGATGGAACCAATCAATCTTGGTGAAGCGGTCAGACGGATGAACCTCAAACATGTTGTCGTTACTTCCGTTAATCGTGATGACCTGCCCGATGGAGGTGCTTCGCAATTTGTCCGTTGCATCGAAGAGATTCGTAAATTGATGCCACAAACTACAATTGAACTGCTCATTCCCGATCTTTGTGCCAATTGGGAAGCCTTGGAAACAATTCTGGCGGCGCGTCCCCATGTTCTCAATCACAATACGGAGACAGTGCCAAGACTTTATCGCAAAGTTCGCCCACAGGGAGAATATCAACGTAGTTTAGAACTTTTGCGCCGTGCGCGTGAAATAGCGCCTTGGGTGTATACGAAATCAGGGATTATGGTGGGTATGAGCGAAACCCATGAAGAAGTTTTGGAAGTAATGCGCGACTTGCGATCGGTGGATTGCGACATCATTACGATCGGTCAGTATCTGCAACCTTCCGCTAAGCATTTGACATTACATGAGTTTGTGACACCAGAACAGTTTGAGGCGTGGCGAGTGGCGGGTGAAGCGATGGGATTTTTGCAGGTAGTTTCTTCTCCTTTGACACGCAGTTCTTATCATGCTGAGCAGGTACAAGCATTGATGAAGTTGTATCCAAAAGGGTAAGCGTTACAAAGCGC
This sequence comes from Pseudanabaena sp., assembly GCA_044355035.1. Lineage (GTDB taxonomy): Bacteria > Cyanobacteriota > Cyanobacteriia > Pseudanabaenales > Pseudanabaenaceae > Pseudanabaena. The sequence goes on from JBIKYX010000050.1 coordinate 5,369, forward strand.
CACTTAGCGAAACCATTTAAGAATTACTTTCTACGATCAGAGACTCTAAGAGATCCCCCTCAATCCCCCTTAAAAAGGGGGAAGAAGATAATTTGAGTCATTTTTGCGTAAGTCCTGATTGTAAAGCTACAATGATGGTATGATTATTTGCGCGAAAGTATTTGCTTCGTGTAAATGATGAATTAATAAAATTCGTCTTAGTTAATGTAGTTTGCCGATGTAGCACAGGGGTAGTGCAGCTGATTCGTAATCAGCAGGCCGTGAGTTCAAATCTCATCATCGGCTTTTTGAGTAGTTACAGTGGCGCTGTAACTATAGTAAGTGGCTTTACAGGGCGAAAATTCTGGATGCTAAACATGATTAATCTCAAAACTTTTTTACTTACGATCGCTTTATCAGGATTAGTCAGCAATTTAGCTAATTGTGGTGGACAACAGCAGGCGATCGCCTCCGAAGCATTCCCATCAAGTTATTTCCATGAAATTCAAAAACGCGGGAAGTTAATTATTGGGATCAAAGATAATTTGCCGCCTTTGGGATTTCGCGATCGCGATGGCAATCTGGCTGGTTTAGAAATTGATATTGCGCGTGAATTAGCAAAAGAGCTAAATATTAAACTTGAGTTACGAGCTGTAAAAAATCGCGATCGCCTATCCCAGTTAACCAGTAATCAATTAGATATCGCGATCGCGCAAATTACCATCACCAACAACCGCTTACGTTTGGTTGATTTTTCATTACCCTATTACACCGACAGCACGATTGCGATCGCTAACCGAACCACCACATCATCAGACCTTGCTCGACCATCTGCAATTGCTGTAATTAAAAATTCCGATGCGATCGCCGCGATCCAATCAAAATTCCCGAAAGCTGTAATTGTTGGCGCAAATTCCTATGCAGAGGGCTTAGCTGCTCTACAATCAGGGAAAGTCAGCGCCTTTGTGGGCGATCGCACTAATCTCCATCAATGGTTAATCGCACATCCTGATTATGCAATTATTGGTCAACCCTTAGCATTCCATAGCTTAGCGATCGCCTTACCGCGTGGATTACAGCATCAAGAATTACGCGATCGGGTATTACCAATTGTCCAGAAATGGCGACAAAATGGCTGGCTTCAAGAAAGAATCAATTATTGGGGGCTTGCCGACTATCTTTATAAATCCTAGAAACAACGACAAAAAATATGAAACTAGCTGATCGCTCACGTCCAATACATGGGGGAAATCGTCAATGGGCGGCAAATATGGCTGGAATTACTCCAGAAAATATTTTGGATTTTTCCGCTAGTATCAATCCTCTCGGTCCCCCACAATCAGCGATCGCCGCGATCGAATCTAATTTAAAAGAACTCAATCATTATCCCGATCCACAATACACATTGTTGAGGCAAGCTTTGGGGAAGTTTCATCAACTATCCTCGGATTGGATTTTGGCAGGAAATGGAGTTGCCGAGCTATTAACTTGGGTGGGACGAGATTTGTCGCAATTATCAGCAACAGTAATATTTACACCCGCTTTTACAGATTATTATCGCGCACTGAAAACCTTTGATAACAAGGTCGAAAAATATTCCCTGTTAAGTCAAGAGAAAGAAAAACCATTTGCTTTAAATATAGAAATTCCAGAAATCGAAGATGCTCACCAAAAAGGAATATTAATCAATAATCCCCATAATCCCACAGGACATTTGTTTTCTAGAGAGAACCTATTACCCTATCTCGATCGCTTTGCGCTGGTGGTAATTGATGAAGCATTTATGGATTTTCTATCCCCAGAATGCCAACAAAGCCTCATCGACTTAGTGCCTTCGCATCCTAACTTAGTAATTTTGCGATCGCTTACCAAGTTTTATAGCTTAGCAGGATTGCGTCTTGGCTATGCGATCGCCCATCCCGAAAGGTTACAGCGCTGGCAAGCTTGGCGCGATCCTTGGAGTGTCAACTCTTTGGCGGCGGCGGTGGGAATTGCGATTTTAGAAGATACTGTTTTTCAACAACAAACATGGGATTGGCTAAACGTTGCAAAACCACAGTTATTTAAAGGTTTAGCGCAAATATCAGGCTTAAATCCATTGCCAAATTCAGCCAATTATTTATTAGTGCAAACTGAAATTGCAGGCTCGCTCTTGCAAAAGGAGCTATTACAAAATGATCAAATCCTAATTCGTGATTGTTTGAGTTTTCCAGAATTAGGCGATCGCTATTTTCGAGTAGCTGTACGTTTAGAAAGTGAAAATCAAAAATTAATCACCGCCTTGACCGCAGCATTAGCAAAATCGATAGATGGTGATAATTAGCAATTAACTCCTTCCTGAAGCCATGTTCTCAAACTTGGTTAATCGTGGTTCAAATAGTAATTTGACTGTACCAACTGGTCCATTACGATGCTTAGCAATGATGATTTCTGCTACACCGCGATCGGGAGTTTCAGGATTGTAATACTCATCACGATATAAATTAATTACCAAATCGGCATCTTGCTCGATGCTTCCCGATTCTCTCAAATCAGAAAGCATAGGACGCTTATTGGTTCTTGCTTCTACGCCACGACTTAATTGGGATAGAGCAATTACAGGAACATTCAATTCACGCGCTAAAGCCTTAAGCGATCGCGTAATTCTCGATATTTCTTGAACACGATTATCGGAACCAGAACCTTCCATTAATTGCAAATAATCAATCAAAATTAAACCAAGTACACCGCCTTTTTCAGATTGTAAGCGTCTCGCCTTAGAACGTAATTCTGTAATCGGTGGATTGGGAGTGTCATCGATAAAAAGAGGCAAATCTGACAACCCACTAATTGCCATCGCCACGGTTCCCCATTCATTTTCGCTAATTTGTCCAGTACGGAGGCGATTACTATCTATACCCATATCACTAGAACGCACCTTTGACTGACTCGCCAATAGACGATAAACCAACTGTTCTTTGGACATTTCCAAACTAAAAATTGCCACGGGTAATCGATGAATTTCCGCCATCTTTCGCGCTATTTCTAGACCAAAAGCCGTGTTATGGACACAAATATCATTAGCAACAAAATTGTGAGTTTCAGGAATTGTCAAATCATAAACTTGCTTCTCACCGACAAACGAGATCGCTGTAATTTTGTCCCAGTAAATATCACTGCTAGCAAGATTTTGTAATGACAAACAATTTACGGCTGTAGCTAGTTTTAATAATCTCTCTCTAGTAGGGGCGCGTTTACCCACATGGATATTAGAACCATTAATACCTGCGGTTTCTGCTAAGTTTTTCCAAGATCGCTCACCTTTGGCAATCATCAAATCATGCCAAACTTCAACAGGTATTAAGTCAGTGTTAGTTTGGTAGCGCTTAGAGGCTAAAGCTAATTTAGCTTTGTTAATAGCGTCTTCTTTCCCGAAAATACCAATTTCATTGATTAAAGTTTGTAATGACAAAGCATCAGTAATATCTAATTGCCAACAGTAACGAATTTCTTCTTTGTATTTAACGGACTTATGTTTAAGTTTGGCAATAATACCAAATCGTAATAATAGATGTTGTACTTGACGTGCTAACTTTTCGCTGACAGTAGCATAGCCCGCTTGTACTTGACCGCTAGTTAAAACAGACATCCAGCCATCAGTAGATAATAATCGATTTAAAAAGATTGCAACTAAAGTTCTTTCTAAGCTGAAAACAAATTCTGGAATAAATTTGCAGTGAGAATTTTTACCCCAAACTTTTAAATCCCTTAGCCAGTTAATTAAAGGATTCCCCAAACCCCTTTGTTTTGCCACAACATGAAGCGTCGTAGCGCGATCGCCATGATTCTCACTCCTTACTTTTAAGCTAGGAGAGAATTGTTCTACTGCTCCAATAAAATCATCTTGAATTTTAGGATTTATATTCGTAAATTCAGGACTAGTTTTAGTTAAACAACCATCCCCTAATAGATAGGCTAATAGCTTGATTTCACAAGGGCGACAAACTTCTTTTCCAAAAACTGCGATCTGACGCGGAACGGCGATTTTATCTCCCACGCATAATTTACCTAGTTGCTGCCAGCCAGCGATCGTTAAAAATGGATGGGTTAAGGTTGTTTCAATCTGTCGCCCTAAAGCAGTTGTCACCCGAAATACGGGTTTGATACCATCATAAATAAAAGCTGATGGTTGCGTCGAATCAAAGCGCCAATTGTCTCCTAATGTTAAAAGAGTTGGTTTCGTTTGATGTTGTTGGTACTGCTCATAGATTCTGGCGATCGTGCTAATACTGCCATCATCTAAAACCAATTCACTATCAAAGGCTAAGCATTTTCCCATTGACGGACGACCTGCGAGGATAATCAGATCCGATCGCTGCAAGCCATTGGTCATGGCATCGAAATCATAAAATCCCGTAATCAGTCCCGTGGCAGTGTTATTGCCAGTACCCAGCGAATTAAATCGGCTTTCTAGTTCACTAAAGGTTTTAGTGAGAATGTCACTGGCAGGAACCAATCCCTGCTGCGCCCGTGATTGCGTCACCGCAAAGATCTTCTGCTCCGATTGATCGAGTAATTGTGCTAGTTCAAGTTCATTGCTATAACTAATCTCAACCACGCCTCTGGCGGCTTCAGCAAGTTTGCGCCGCGCATATTTATCGGCAACCAGTTGAGCATAAAAATCAATATTGACAGCGCTGACAGTGCGATCGCAAAGTTGAGCAATTTTGGTTTGACCGCCAATTTTTTCGAGCATATCGCGATCGCTTAGCCATGTGGTCAAGCTCATCATGTCCGTGGGATTGGACTGGTTATGCAACATCAAGCAAGCCCGAAAAATCTCTTGGTGCGCCGCCACATAAAACATTTCTGCCCGCAAGGTATCTAACACGCGAGACACTGCCTCTGGATCGATCAAGATCCCCCCCAAGACCGCCTCCTCCGCCTCAATATTTTGGGGTGGTAAGCGATCGCTGATCGATTCAAATTCTTTGCTCATATAGTTAATGACTGACGGCGGACTTAGGACTATTTTACGAGTGCTATGCTTACGAGTGTAATTTATGAGTGTATTTCATCATGCTTACTTTCTAAAACTCCAAATTTTCTTTGGAAGATGCTGCTCAGGGTGAGGGTCTTAAAAATATACAAAATCGCGTTAAAGTAGTCCTACATCTAAAATATTTAGTCTATTAGGATGACAAAAACTATGTCTCGTTTACCAATTTCCTTAGCCGCCGCCTTTAGCCGCCGCAATGCTCTCAAGATTATTAGCGGTATCCAAAACTTCGATCGCAACTCCGTGAAAATGGTTGTCCAAGCTGCCGAACATGGCGGTGCTACATTTGTGGACATTGCTGCTGATGCCGAAATCATTGCGATCGCTAAGGCTAACTGCTCTTTGCCCATTTGTGTATCGGCAGTGAATGCTCAACAATTGGCTGAGGCTGTGGCTAATGGCGCAGATCTAGTCGAAATCGGTAACTACGACAGTTTCTATGCTCAAGGTCGTATTTTTACTGCCGATGAAATCATCGCGCTTACCGCAGAAACAAGAGCGTTGTTGCCCCATACGGCCATCTCGGTCACAGTTCCCCACACCTTACCTCTCGATCAGCAAGTTGCCCTCGCCGAAAAACTCGAAGCGATCGGTGCTGATATCATCCAAACTGAAGGTGGTACAAGCTCGGCTCCAACCCATTCAGGTATCCTTGGGGCGATCGAAAAGGCTTCCCCCACCCTCGCCGCCGCCCATGCCATCAGTCGCGCTGTATCGATTCCCGTTCTTTGTGCTTCTGGTTTGAGTAATATCACTGCCCCAATGGCGATCGCTGCTGGCGCATCGGGAGTTGGTGTTGGTTCGGCAGTTAATCAATTGAATGATGTTGTGTCAATGATTGCCACTGTCCGCGCTCTGAAAGAATCCCTCGCAGAATCATTGGTCGTATCAGTAAGCAAGTAGCGTTAAGGTAGTGGCAATTCATGAATTGCCACTACCTTTCTATTGATTTTAGTCTTTGACCTTCTTTTAAGATAGAAAGAGCAGTTCGTGAATTGCTTCTTCTATCTATTTTTATTCTTACAAATTACAAGCTACAAATATTCTTAGAAAATCAATTTAAAATTATGTTTCAACCTAAAGCTGAAGTTATCGCCGATAGCATTAATCAAACAGGCGATCGCCTGACTACTTTTGTTCTCACTTACCATCGCATGATTCATTCCGAATTCATGACCCATCGGATGTTAAGCAAAAACAGTAGTAGTAGTCGCGCTATTCCTGTAGAGAAAATGATTAAACTGGTAGAGAGTCAAGAGGTTTATCCCTTACATTGGGGGAAAAATCAAAAGGGAATGTCCGCTCAAACTGAAGTCACTGAAGACGAAATTAAACAAGCCTCTGAAGTCTGGCTACAGGCAAAAAATGATGCCATCCGTCATGCTCGTCATTTAGTTGAAATTGGCATTCATAAGCAAGTTGTCAATCGCTTGTTAGAACCATTTTCAACAATTACCGTAATTTGTTCGGGAACGACATATCAGAACTTTTTTGAACAGCGTTTTCATCCTGACGCTCAACCTGAAATCCAGAATTTGGCGCACAAAATGTTAACCGCCTATAAAGATAGTCAGCCGAAAATATTAGCCGAGGGTGAATGGCATTTACCCTTGATTAAACAGGTGGACATTGATGAAATTAGTGATATGTCCGAATTAGTTAAAGTTGCCGTCGGGCGCTGTGCCAGAGTTAGCTATCTCAATCACGATGGCGATCGCAGTCTTGCCGATGATGTGAAGCTTCATGACCGCCTATTGAGTTCTAAACCTGCTCACCTATCACCATTTGAGCATGTAGCGATCGCCCTTCCCAATTCCGAAAAGAGAGCTAATTTTACAGGCTTTGAAGCCTATCGATTTCAACTAGAAAATTAACGAAAAATTATAAATACGTTAACAACTCCAAAAACTCTTCTGCTCTCTGAATTACTAATTTTGCATCTTCAGATTCTAGTCGTTCGGTGCGATCATAATCTCCTTTGAGTCGCATTTGTTCGGCATCAATTAGATAACGGTGATATTTGCTGGAAATTTTATCTGTACGGACGAAATATTCACCGAATTTACTAATTACGGCGGAGTGTTTACTAAAACTTAGATTTTCTTCTAATAGAAAGGCTTCGGCTATGTAAAACATTGCATAATAAGCACGGGAAACAGCAAAATCTGGTAGTCCTTCGGCTTCTAATAGTTTAGCGGCACGCAAGCTATCTTGAGCTTTTTGCGCTAGAAATTGCTGCTCTTTTATCATAAAAATAGATTCCTTCTTTGGTTATATTTTGCATGAGCATTGTCTGTTCGTTTTCAAAGCGATTTACTGAAAGAAATAGGTTGCAGATGACTACGGCATATTTTAGACAAAGTGGACTTAAAAAGTAGCCTGTACGTTCTATCTCTTTACCTGTTTTTACTGGATCTTTGAGTACAATTAATACATCAAAATCTGAATCTGGGGCTGCATCGCCTCGCGCTTGTGAACCAAATAGGATCATCGCTATTAACCGATCTCTATATGTCCCAATCAGGTGATCGCGCAATTCGTTCATGATTGTATAGGTCTGTGGATGTCGCATTCTTGTTTTTTATGTAGTTAATTCGTTGTGTTGCTAAGGCGAAACTCTGACGATTGTGCCTACTTTTACTTGACTAAATAATTCCCTCACATCTTCGTTATACATCCGAATACAGCCGTGAGAGGCAGCCGTACCAACGGAACTGCGATTTGGTGTACCGTGAAAGCCAGACCAATCCTTACCATCTGTCCAAAAGCCAATCCAGCGATCGCCTAATGGATTTTCAGGATCTTTACTAGGAATCACATCACCCGTAAAAGGATTTTGCCAAGCGGGATATTCGATCGCCTGTAGGACACGGTGCTCACCAATGGGGCTGCTCCAGCCTTCGCGACCTACTGCCACAGGGTAAGTTTTTAAGCGAGTTTCTCCGTTAAAGGCGGTGACGGTACGGCGGCTAATACTAACTTCGAGGCGAGTGACGGGACTTAGTTCAAATTCAAATAACCTGCGATTGGGATTGGTTGTATAGGCTGATTGTATGGGCGGCAATCTTTTTTGATGGACAAGGGCTTGATAGAGCAGTACGGCTAACTCACTCTTAGAGATGGGATTATTGGGCGAGAGAATGCGCGGATCGGGATAATTAGTAACCAAACCTGCTTGGGTGATTGTGGCGATCGCTCTGATCGAATCTTTGGGAATTTGACCACTATCACGATACATTGACGATAAATAGGTTTGCGGATTTTTGTTGGACTTATCGCTGAGGTTAAGTGCAGTAGCGATCGCCGCTAGGGTTTCGGCTTTAGTGGCAGGTTCATTTGAGCGCGTTGAGTTTTTAGGAAGACTGCGATTACTAAAAGCGATCGCCAAGAAGTTAGCAAGTTCGGCGCGGGTAATCAGGCGATCGGGTTGAAAAGTCCCTGTGAAATCCCCTGAAACTAGGGCGGCACTCAAGGCTGGGTGGGTGAGCAACCCTTCCACAAATTTTCGCGCCCAATGATTTTGGAGGTCGATGAATAGAAACTTCGTTGGGCTTGTGGATGTTTCTCGCGCCTTTACTCCAGAATTTAGTCTAGAATTTGCCCAAGCTCTAGGTTGCAAAAAGCCAAAATCTAGTGAGAACAAGATGAGTATATTCGCGATGATCGCTACACGCAAAAATCGCATTCTCGAAAACTTTATTCTTGAAATCATCATTTTTTGTGCTTGATACCACACTAACCATTTTATCGTAATAGCCAAGATGTTGAAGCCCATTGCCTTTTAACTAGCGATTTTTCCCTGCGCGATCGCCCAAGTTTGATCTGCCATCGAGTCTAACTCTTCAGGATCGTGAGTGACAACCAGAATTGTCCAGTCTTTTTTGAGATCTTGCAATATTCCCAAAATTTGTTTACGCATTGACCAGTCTAACCCTGCGGTCGGCTCGTCTAGCAAGAGCAAACTCGGTTGACGGATTAACTGCACAGCAAGGGCTAAACGTCGCTGTTGACCACCACTGAGCGACTGGGGTGAGGTGTTGGGATTGAGATGACTTAACCCCACTGAACTCAATGCGCCTTGAATGCGATCGCCGTCTAAATCAATATGTCCCAATCTCAATTCTTCTAAAATCGTACTACCGCAAAAATGGCGCTCTGGAAATTGAAAAACTAACCCACATATTTGCTGTAAATGGTCTGGAGTAAGTTCCTGTGATTTCCAATAAATACCACCACTAGACCATTCCACAAATCCTGCCAAAATTTCGAGTAAGGTGCTTTTGCCTGAACCGCTAGGACCAACCATTAAACCCAGTTGCCGATCTTTTAACTCAAAGGAGATATTTTGGAGAATCGCATTGGGTGTTGCGGGGGGATGATAGCTGAGATTTTGAATGGAGAGCATAGAAATTTTAATGGATACGATTTCGGGAAAGCAGCTAAGAGATCCCCCTCAATCCCCCTTAAAAATGGGGAAGAAGATAATTAATTCTCCCCCATTTTCAAGGGGGGCTGGGGGGGATCTATAGTTTCAAACGTAGACAGAGAGACTCGTGCGGTTTCTAACCTCCGAGTTTAGCAAGTTCTTGGCAAGCCAATTCATACTGATGCTCAATTTCTGTAAATAGTTCGGATAAACCTTCATTATCGCCATTTTTGCCCTTGAGTTCGACTTCGAGACATAACTTGCCGAGAGCTTTAGCGCCTAAAATATTGGAACTTCCTTTTAGGGTATGGGCATTGTAACTAACTTCTTTAGAATCGCGATTAGCGATCGCCTGTCGTAGATTCTGCAATAGAGTCGGTGCTTCTTCGGCAGTAAATAAATGGATCATGCGTCCGATTAATTTGGGATTAATTTGTTCGAGATTCCGAATCGCGGCTCGATCAATCACCGAAGAATTCTGAGTTTTTTCCACCTTCACGACTATGCGCTCATCGGCAACTTCCTCACTAATATTACTGACCGCCCATTTCTCGATTGTCCGTTGGAGAGAATCCATCATAATCGGCTTACTAATATAGTCGTCCATACCAGCGCGTAAACACATCTCGCGATCGCCCTGCATCGCACTAGCAGTCATCGCAACAATCGTAGGACGTTCATAACCTGTATGTAATTCATGCCAATGATTGACGAGATAATCCGCAGTTTCCAATCCATCCATTTCGGGCATCTGCACATCGAGCAGCAGCAGATCATAATGTTCCACTTGTAATGCTTCTAGTACCGCTAAGCCATTATCGACAACATCAGGTTGATAACCCATTTTAATCAGCATCGCCATAGCGAGTTCTTGGTTGATTAAATTATCTTCAGCAATGAGGATTTTTAACGGTAAGCGATCGCCGAGTCGTCCTACCTTCTCGTTATTTTTATCGAGCGCATCCTGTAACGTATAAACTGGTTGCTCTCTGGCAATTTGCGTAGTAATCGTAAACGAAAAAATAGAACCTTGATCAGCTTTACTTTCGGCTTGAATATTACCTCCCATCGTTTCCACTAATTTTTTGCAGATCACTAATCCTAAGCCCGTACCACCATACTTACGCGATGTCGAAGCTGACGCTTGACTAAAGGGCTGAAATAACCGTTGCATCTGCTCATCGCTAATCCCTATACCCGTATCACTGACCGAAAACAACAATTGAAAAGGGCGATCGGCAAGGGGAACTTCATCGGCAGCTAGGCGCACACCAATTCTTACGGCTCCTGTATCGGTGAATTTGAGAGCATTTGATACCAGATTTAAGAGAATCTGACGGATGCGAGTCACATCACCAATGATAAACGGTGGCACATGGGAATTCATACTCACTTCAAATTTGAGTTTCTTTTCCTTTGCCTTGGCTAACTGAACATCATAAATATCACGGACTACAGCACGGACATCTAAGGGTGCATTTTCTAATTCCAATTTACCCGATTCAATTTTAGAAAAATCGAGAATATCATTGATTACCGACAGCAGCATTTCGCCACTAACTTGAATCGTGCGAATATACTTCGCCTGTTCAGGATTGCCATCCGTACCCGCAAGCAGTTGGGTCATCCCAATCACACCATTGATCGGCGTGCGGATTTCATGGCTCATCATCGCCAAAAAAGCCGCCTTGGTACGAACGGCTTCTTCTGCTTCTTCCTTTGCTTTACGCAGATCTTCCATCAATTGCATCTGCCGCAATTCTGTTTGTTTTTTGGCAGAGATATCCCGAAAACACCAAATCAACCCAAAGAACTTATTTTGTTCGGAACTAACAGGGCTGGTGTAATAATCAAACACGCGATCGCCATAGACGATTTCTCCCCGTCTAACCACATCAGGATCATCATAGGTAGTTTCTAATAAATTTGCCAACACACTCGGAAGCGCAGATTTGATTAAAAATGTCCCTAACGGCGAGCCATCATTAAATTCGCTATCAACGGCCTTTCCTAAGAGCAGGTCATCGGAAATATTCCACATTTCACAAAAGCGACGATTAAAGCTGGCAATCCGTCCTTGCTCGTCTACCGCAAAAATACCATCGATCGCCGCTTCCTTTTGAGCATGGAGCAGCAGATTGGTGCGTTGCAGATCGCGCAGCATTCTAATGCGGTCAAATACGGCTTGCGAAAGTTCTTGATTTTTTTGTGCGAGGTTTGTTTGTAAATGTCGTAAGGCTAAATGTAAATGTACTCTCGCAAAGACCTCTGCTAGTTGGGGTGGCTTGGTAATATAGTCGGAACCACCGATCGCAAAAGCTTGCAGTTTATCTTGAATGCTATCGTTGGCACTAATGAAAATAATCGGTATGTTTTCGGTAATCGTATTGGCTTTGAGGATGCGACAAACTTCATAGCCGCTCATCAGTGGCATCGACACATCTAACAAGATCAGATCGGGCGCATGTAACTGCACGCATAGCAAAGCTTCACTACCATCGCTGGCGGTTTTGACGGTATAGCCTTGATCCACTAAAGCCGATGCGAATTCATGACGAATATCTGGATCATCGTCAACAACCAATACCGTTGATTGATAAACATCGATCTCATTTGCTTGCACGACCCGATCACCTTGTTAAAAAGTCTGTAATTAATATAGTGGTTTTTAATGATATTAACGACCACCAACGGTGATCCCATCGACTTTAATATGGGGTTGCCCGACCGTGACATAGACGCTGCCACTGACAGAGCCACAAAAACCAGCCGCCAGTTCGAGATCACGGGAACTCATTGAGATTTCTTTCATAATTTCTTTAGCATCGCCAATCAGGGTTGCGCCTTTTAGGGGTTTGGTAATTTTGCCCTTTTCAATTAAATAAGCTTCATCCACCGCAAAATTAAATTGCCCTGTAGGCAGAACACTACCCCCACCCATTTTTTTACAATAGATGCCTTTATCGACAGAAGCAAACAAATCTTCTAACGAAAAATTACCCGCGTCAATATAGGTATTTCGCATCCGACTCGCGGCGGCATAGGCATAGCTCTGACGGCGACCGCTACCTGTACGCGGATGTCCTGTGCGTAACTCACCTGCGCGATCGCTAATAAAGTTTTTGAGGATGCCATTTTCAATCAGTAATGTGCGCTGAGTGGGCATTCCTTCATCGTCCATATCGATTGTGCCGAAAGCTTCTTCTGAGCGCCCTTCATCCCACGCAGTCAGATTTTCATGGGCGATTTTTTCTCCTTTCATTTCCGCAAACGGCGTAGTTTTGGCTTCGATGCCCGTAGTTTCTAGCAAATGTCCACAAGCTTCATGGAAGATCACCCCACCAAACTGGTTTGCCATGATGATCGGGTAGGAGCCAGACTCAACATAATCGGCATAGAGCATTTGTCCCGCCGCTTCCACGATTTCATCGACCACGGGTTCATAGTTCCAATTGCGGAGATAGCTGGGATCGCTTGTGCCACCAACGCGCTTACCGATCGATGAGCGATTTGTACCATCCGCACAGAGTAGGTTGGAGCCAATCGATTGGGTGAGGCGAATATCGCGTGCAAATGTACCATCACTCGCGGCAACTAGAATTTCTTGCCAATCCCGAAAATACCCCGATCGCCTTGATTGAATATGTTTACCTTTTTGGCTCATTAATTGATTTGCGCCAAGCAAAATATCGCCCATTTCTCGCATGGGGCTGCATTGAGCAATCCAAGATTCCTTATTCTTTTTGGTGGCATAGTCGCGGAAAAGTTCGAGATGAATTGAGGGAATAACTGAATTTTGCGAAGGAAGTGTTAAGCCCAAAATCGAAAGTGCGCGTTCGAGGGCAGATTTTAACCCTAAGAAAGTTAAGTCATTGGTACTCACATAACAATCAGCTTTACCTTTAAAGGCGCGAATCCCTGCGCCCGTAGACAGCCTTGGCGAGATGCTAGTAATCGTGTCATCTTCAGCCAAGCAACTAATGTAATTATTGCGTTCCAAGAAAAATTCCACAAAATCTGCACCTGCGGCTCGCCCCAGACCTAGCAAGATCGAGAGCGGCGCTTCCCATGTTTCATCAAAGCGATCGCCAACGGTGGAATATTCCAGATTTGATAGCTCTTTGGTTAGTAGCAGGTTACTTCTCATCTTAATTACTATTTAATTACTTTTGTGGATGCTCGGATGTAGATGCTCAGAGATTCTTGATTACTGCTGTCAAGTGTAGCAAAAAAAGCAAGGCATAGTAGACGCAAAATGTCCTCTATACCTTATTTTTCTTGTATTTACTCTTGATATTTACTAGATACGATCAGACAAATAACGAGCGATCGCAAATAAGCCTCTAATTTTTCTTTTTGCCGACGCTCTTGATTAGCGATCGCCTCAGCTTTCGTACCGCCACTAAAACCTATTTAGTAGGAGTTGAAAAACGGATTTTGAGATAATCATCTTCCATTTTTGCGCCCGCAGTTTGGAGAACCGATAAAGCTTGGGGTAACACCAGATTACGGCGATGATTGCCAATCCGAATATTTAGCTCATCACCCGTCTTCGTTAGTTCAATCTGTTCCTTCGGAACCCCTGGCAGATAAAGTTCTAAACGATATTGTTTATTTTCCTCAACCACCCGCATCGTATTTTCTTTGTAATAAACCTGAGAGGGATCTTCATCGCCATACAAAGTTTCTTTTAATCTTTCTAGCGCCGCAATACCACACATCTCCTCAGCATAAAGAGGAATTTCTTTAATAGGCAGAGGATGAAAATCGCGGTGGATTTGTTCGCAATATTGCTTCTGATTGTCCTTCCAAACTTTAAAAAATGGATCTTGCACTTCTTCAGGAATGATCCGATTAGCGATCACCATATCGGTTGCAACATTATAAAGACTGAGATAGGAATGCGCTCTCAAGGATTCGTTAATCACCATTTTTTCAGGATTAGTCACCAGTCTAACGGTGGTAATCGTATTGTCGGTAAGGATTTTCTCTAAAGCTTCCAGTTCCTCATAAAACTCATAGGGAGCATCCATCACCTCTTTATTTGGCAAAGAAAAACCCGTGACCCGCTTAAAAATAGGCTCAAATACAGGATTCAAAACCTGCGCCATCCCCTGCAAAGGCTTATAAAATTTTCGCATATACCAACCCGCCACTTCAGGAAGCGAAAGCAAGCGAAGCGCCGTACCCGTCGGAGCCGAATCAATCACCAATACATCAAATTCTTTTTCGTCATAGTGACGTTTGACGCGGACTAACCCAAAAATTTCATCCATCCCAGGGAGGATCGCCAGTTCTTCCGCCTGAACTCCTTCTAGTCCCCTAGCCTGTAAAACTTCACTAATATAACGTTTGACCGCGCCCCAATTGCCTTCTAGTTCCCGCAACGCATCGAGTTCCGCGCCCCAGAGATTAGGACGAACTTCCTTAGGATCATGTCCCAACTCAATCATAAAGCTGTCGGCAAGGGAGTGAGCAGGATCGGTACTCAAAACTAAAGTCTTATAGCCCAATTCAGCACAGCGTAAACCTGTTGCTGCGGCTACGGAGGTTTTACCAACTCCGCCTTTTCCTGTCATTAAAATGATACGCATGATCGATGTGACTCGTTTTGGTTTAATTATTTAAAGTTAATTATTTAAATGTGAAAAAATCAGTGTTACCCACCGACCAGTTCATCAATTTTCGGGTAAATTATATGGCTTTGCAAATCTTTACATTTGGTCTACATTCTAGCATCACACTTAGCGTTCGCTGGGGACAAAAAAATCTGTAAGCTTCAGATCGAAATCTCAACTCTTTTCGCGTATAGGGTACTTTTTTCTAAATCGATTATGTTGCTAGGTAAAGTACTAAGAAATCGATACAAGATCGTCCAAGTTCTTGGCAGTGGTGGTTTTGGTGACACTTAAAGATACCGCGACCAAACCTACCCCTGAAGTAACAGCATCTCCGACTGTTTCTGAAACTCCAGAGCCTGAGGTTACTGAGGTTAATACTCCAGAGCCACCTGCTGTTGTTGTCCCCAGTCCCGATGTTCCTATAGACACAACTTTAGCACCAAGTTTTGGTGCGATCGCCCATTCTCCCTCGCTAATTTACATTAAAAAAAGGTGGCACTTTGCGCCACCTGTCCTTAACTAATTAATATTCATAAACCTGATTGTCCAAAAGTTGTTTATGAAAACAGGATAATCACTCTATTCTCATAATTTATTTCGATACTGGAACTTTGACAGAGGCTCTGGCAATTTCAACATCAGAGGATGGCGACAAAAACTTACTGAGAACATTGACAAACAAAGAGTCGATCGCATACTTACCACCGCCATAAATAGTAAAAAATGCAAAGGAAGCCGCGTAAATCGAGGATAGTTCCAAAGTGGGTATCGAGAATCCCCCAATGACAATGTGATGATAATTGGCGACTAACATGGTCATAAACAGCCCCAATGCTGCGGGTCTAGTCAAAAATCCCAGAATTAACAAGGGAGAGCAAATTACCTCTGTAAAAGCCGCGCAATATGCAAAAAAGATCGGAAAGGGCAGCCCGATCGCTTCGACATAGGCTTCGGCAAATCCCGAAATATCACCCAACTTGTCTAACCCGTTATGCACCATCACCGTCCCCAACACCACTCGCAACAAGAGCAATGATGCTTGAGTAAGAGAAACTGGGAGGTTATTTGAACCCAAAATCAGACGACCAATTGATGCAACAACCTGTATCGTGTTATTCATGGCTAGTAAGATCTCTTAATAAAATTTAAAATATTGCAATAAGTTATAACTTATATACATAAATCTTAACACAAGCCTTGGATCGTACTTAGGCATTGCACATATTCATAATGCTCAAGGAAAAATGGCATTGCATTTTCTTCGTGTTGAACAATTCAAACCTTTATTAAGCAACATCATATTCTTGATTGTCGTTACGAATATGTACAACGCCGTTAGTCAAGCCGCTACATTTTATTTATAATTTGACAAAGTGTCAGAATTGAATTTAACTGGTTTTGGACGCAGTAACAAAACTATACAGTCAGGATCTAAAAGGATTTTAACGAATGAGCAAAAACATTCCTGTGGTTATTCTTTGTGGTGGCAAAGGTACTCGTCTCAAGGAAGAAACCGAGTTTCGTCCTAAGCCTATGGTATTGGTAGGCGATCGCCCCATGATTTGGCACATTATGAAGACCTATGCCCATTATGGCTTCAAGGATTTTATGCTTTGTTTGGGTTACAAGGGTGACATGATCCGCGACTACTTCTTTAACTACGACTGGAATCATAGCGATGTGATGATCGAGTTGGGTGGCAAGAAAGTTACCAAGTTGCAAAATTCTCATGACGAAGAAGATTGGCGAATTTGGTTGGTTGATACGGGGCAGGAAACCATGACGGGAGGAAGGCTAAAGCGGCTGGCGACCTATCTGGATAAAAATGGTAGTGAAATGTTTTTGGGGACTTATGGCGATGGTGTTGCCGATGTCAACATAGCCGATCTATTAGCTTTTCATCAAAGTCACGGCAAACTTGCCACTATGACGGCTGTGCGTCCACCATCGCGTTTCGGTGAGTTAATAATTGAAGGTAATTTAGTTACTAATTTCAAAGAAAAACCTCAAGTCAGCGAAGGTTGGATCAATGGAGGTTATTTTGTTCTCCATCGCAAGGTTTTGGATTTGATTGAAAATGATGACACTATTTTTGAAGCGGAGCCATTGAAAGCGCTTTCTGAACAGGGCGAACTTGCTGTTTACAACCATTCAGGCTTCTGGCAATGCATGGATACCTATCGTGAATTAGAGTTGCTCAATCAAATGCACGATCGCCAAAATGCACCTTGGGAAGTATGGAAATGAATAATTTCTGGCAGTCAAAAAAGGTTTTAGTCACGGGTCATACGGGCTTTAAGGGGGCTTGGCTATGCCAGTGGTTATTGCAGCTTGGGGCTGAGGTGCGTGGGATTAGTCTACCTCCAAATACTAATCCATCCCTATTTGAGCAGTTAGATTTAGTCAGTAATCTCGATCATCAGATTGGTGATATTCGCGAACACCAGTTGATGCAGCGATTAGTTAGCGATTGGCAACCTGAAATTGTTTTTCATCTGGCGGCGCAGCCCCTCGTGAGGCGCTCCTATGTGGAACCTGTGGAGACATGGGATACCAATGTGCTAGGAACAATTAATATTTTAGAATCGCTTAAACACTTAACCAATCCTTGTGTTGCCATATTTATTACTACTGATAAATGCTATGACAACCGTGAATGGTTATATGGCTATCGCGAAAATGATCCCCTTGGAGGTCACGATCCCTATAGCTCTAGCAAAGCCGCTGCGGAACTAGCGATCGCCTCTTGGCGTAATTCTTTTTTTAGCAAAAGTCATATTAGTATCGCCAGCGTCAGAGCAGGTAATGTCATCGGCGGCGGTGATTGGGCGGAGGATCGGATTGTGCCTGATGCAATGCGATCGCTTAGTCTTGGGGAAGCAATTCCTGTGCGTAATCCGCGTGCGACAAGACCTTGGCAGCATGTTCTGGAGCCATTGGGCGGCTATATGCTCTTAGCTCAAAAAATCTATGAGAGCAAAGCTCTGGATAAAGCAAAACTTTGTTCGGCATTTAATTTTGGTCCTAGACTTGACTCTAATCGTCCTGTTAAGGATCTAATCGAGACGATCTTGCAGAATTGGTCAGGCAGTTGGAGCGATCGCTCTAATCCTGATGCTGTCCATGAGGCAAATTTGTTGAATCTAGTTACAGATAAGGCGTTTCATTTACTGGGCTGGCAACCAAAGTGGGATTTTGATCGCACGATCAAGGAGACTGTTTCTTGGTATCGAGAAGCAAATCAAATTTCGCTAGGCGATCTAAGTCAATTTCAAGCATTGACGATTAAACAAATCGAAGGCTATCAATCGGATTAGGTTACAAACTCTACAATATCCCCCTCAATCCCCCTTAGAAAGGGGGAAGAAGATAATTTATTTTATTCTCCCCCCTTTTCAAGGGGGGCTGGGGGGATCTAGACAATTCGTAAATAGTTTCTAAAGATTTTGAACGTATTTTTTAGTTAGGAGAATAAAATGACACAAGCGATCGCTAAAGAACAAATCAGCGCTGCTGAACAAGAACAAGAATTAAGAAATAAGGTTTTTGCCACTGTTTTGGAATATCACCAATTCAAATTTGGTCAAAAGCAATTTATCCCTGGAAAAACCTACGTTCCTGTCTCAGGAAAAGTATTCGATCAAGAAGAACTCGTAAAACTAGTGGATTCTTCTTTAGATTTTTGGTTGACCACAGGACGCTATGCTGCTGAATTTGAAGAACGCTTTGCCGAATGGATGGGTGTCAAACATTGCCTACTCGTCAACTCAGGTTCTTCCGCAAATCTAGTAGCTCTCTCAACCCTGACCTCTCCTAAACTTGGTGACAAGCAACTCAAACCAGGGGATGAAGTCATTACCGTTGCCGCAGGTTTTCCGACTACGGTTAATCCCATTTTTCAAAATCAGTTAGTGCCAGTATTTCTCGATATCAAATTGCCGAGCTATGACATTGATATCGATCAACTAGAGGCGGCTTTAAGCGATCGCACCCGCGCCATCATGATTGCCCACACGATCGGTAATCCCTTTAACCTCGAAGCAGTCATGGCTTTTGCCGAAAAGTACGATCTCTGGGTAATCGAAGATAACTGTGATTCCGTAGGCAGTGAGTACCAAGGGCGTAAAACAGGCAGTTTCGGGCATATTTCCACGGTCAGCTTCTACCCTGCTCATCACATGACTATGGGTGAAGGCGGCGCTGTCCTCACCAGTGATTCCCGCCTTAAAAAGATTGCTGAATCCTTCCGTGACTGGGGCAGAGATTGCTGGTGTCCCCCTGGTATTGACAATACCTGCAACAAGCGCTACGCATGGCAATTGGGCGATTTACCCTTTGGCTACGACCATAAATATACCTATTCCCACATCGGCTTTAACTTGAAAATGACCGATATGCAAGCGGCAGTCGGATGCGCTCAGCTAGACAAGCTCCCCGAATTTGTGGCAAAACGCCGCCAGAATTTTGCCTATCTGCACAATGGGTTACAAGACCTACAAGATGTCTTGCTTCTGCCCGAAGCAGCTCCTAACTCCGAGCCAAGTTGGTTTGGATTTCTATTGTCCGTCAAGGAAAATGCACCATTTACCCGTAACGAGCTGGTACAGCATTTAGAAGAAAAGCGCATCGGTTCGCGTCTGTTATTTGGCGGCAATATGGTCAGACAACCAGCCTACAAAGACTCAACCTATCGCGTCATCGGCGATCTCAAGAATACCGATTATGTGATGGAAAGTACTTTCTGGATTGGGCTGTATCCAGGGCTAACCGCAGAGATGTTAGATTATGTGATATCAGTGATCCATCAGTTTTGTCAGAGGTAATGATAAATGAAGGAATTATACGAACAAGACTACAGCCAATGGGCTGAGACTATGGCGGATTTACTTTCATCGAGAAACTTTACTGAGTTGGATATTGAAAATTTAGTAGAAGAGGTGCGGGATTTGTCCAAGCGGGAACGCGACAGGTTGCTCAGTAGTGTTCGTTTAATTCTTCATCATTTGCTTAAATGGGACTATCAACCCCAAAAACGCTCTAGGAGTTGGCAAATTACTATTGAAAGGGAAAGAGAAAATCTCGCATTATATCTGGAAGATAGTCCTAGCTTGAAGCGTTATTTGTGTGAAGAATGGGTTAACAAGATGTATCGCACAGCCCGACTTGATGCTAATAAAGAAACAAGGGTGGAGATGCCAGTAGATTGTCCCTACTCAGTAGAGAATATACTTGAAAAATTGATTAATGAAAAATAACCGAAACGACATTTAACGTGAGAAAGTAATGAATTTAGCAACCTTTCCTCGGACTTCGGTTGAGCTTGAGTTACTCACTTTACCAAATCAAGATCAACTTCCCTATGACGACGGAGAAAACATGGAAACTCAACGCCATAAAATGCAGATGGAGCTGCTCATCGAAGGTTTAGATCCTTGGCTAGAAAAGCGTGAAGATGGCTATGTGGGCGGAAATATGTTTATTTATTTCCGCCAAGCCCAACTCAAAAACCAAGATTTTAAAGGTCCAGATTTTTTTGCCGTCACGGGAGTTTCTAAGAAAGAGCGTAAATCTTGGGTGGTTTGGGAGGAGGAGAAGGCTCCTGATGTGGTGATTGAGTTGCTTTCTCCAAGCACCGCAAATTTTGATAGGACTGAGAAAAAGCAAATCTATCAAAATAAAATGCGGGTTGGCGAATATTTTTGGTATGACCCTTTTAACTCAGAAGATTTTGCTGGCTTCTTCTTAAATAGTGGCGTTTACCAGCCGCTTGTGTTTAATGAGCAAGGATGGCTAATTAGTCAATCTTTGGGGCTTGCCTTGGTACGTTGGTCTGGAACATATTGCGGCGTAGCGACTGTGTGGTTGCGCTGGGCAACCTTATCGGGTGAAGTTTTACTGACAGGGCATGAATTGGCTGAGCAGGAGCGTAAACGTGCTGACAGATTGGCTGACAAACTGCGATCACTTGGTATAAATCTAGATGTTGATATTTAATTCATCGTAAATCAGTTATGACTTCAACACAAACTCTATACCAAACCGATTTCGATCACTGGCTACAGGAAACTGCAAATTTGTTACGCAGTGGAGATATGGAAAAGTTGGACTGTGAAAATCTGGCTGAAGAAATAGAAGATATGGCGGGTAGTCGGAAGGATGCTTTAGAGAGTAATCTGATTAGGGTTTTACAGTATTTACTCAAGTGGAAATATCAGCCACTAAAACGCACTAATAGTTGGAAAGCCTCAATTACTGAGCATTCTTTACGCTTAAATAAAGCTTTCAAAAAAAGCCCTAGTCTTAAGCCTTATTTCGAGCAAGTGTTTGCTGAGTGCTATCAAGATGCAAGGTTGATTACTGCTCAAGAAATAGGGATAGATATTCATGCTTTTCCAGAAATTTGTCCCTTTGCTCAAGTTGATGTTTTAAATCCTCAATATTTACCTGAATCATAATGGAAAAAACAGTTTTAGTTACGGGTGCAACGGGTTTTCTAGGCAGCCATTTAGTAAAGGCTTTACTATCAGATGGTTATCGTGTAGCGATTCTTAAGCGTAGTTTCTCGAAGACATGGCGAATTGATGATGTAATTGATCGAGTAATCAGTTTTGATCTAGATCGAGTTACACTAACAGATGTTTTCGCTAGTCTAGAAAAGGTCGATACGGTTATCCACACAGCTACCTGCTATGGAAGAAACAATGAATCTTGTGTAGAAATGCTTGAGGCAAATGTAGTTTTCCCCCTAAACCTTTTAGAAACTGCTATTTCTTTTAATACTGATACTTTTTTTAATACTGACACTGTACTGCCACCATATCTAAATGCTTATTCAATCTCAAAAAAGCAGTTTTTAGATTGGGGTAATCAATTTGCTCAGAGGAAAGCTATCAGATTTGTTAACATTAAGCTAGAACATATTTTCGGTGCTGGTGATGACAACTCCAAATTCGTTACTTACATTATTAACTCCTGTCTTAATAATGTAAATGAACTAAATTTAACTAAAGGAGAGCAGAAAAGGGATTTTATTCATATTGATGAGGTTGTTTCTGTCTATCAACTACTTCTTAAAAAAGTTTCAGGCAATCAGATCTGTTATCAAGAATATCCTGTTGGCAGTGGTAAAGCGATCGCCATTCGTGACCTTGTTGAAATGATCCATAGACTAACTCAGTCTAAAACTATTTTAAATTTTGGTGCTTTACCCTATCGAGATGGTGAAATAATGTTTTCCGAAGCCGATACGCAGGCTTTGCGTTATTTGGGTTACATTGCTAGCACTGATTTAGAAAAATCACTAAAACAAACGCTCAACATTAATTAAAGAGGATTACTCTCAATGAAACTATTGATAACTGGTGGATGTGGCTTTTTAGGCTCTAATATTGCTCACGATGCTTTACAAAAAGGTAACGAAGTTTTTATCATTGATGCCTTGGTGAGAGTGGGTAGCGATCAAAATAAAGCTTGGCTAGAATCACAGGCAGCAGAAAATCAGTTGACGATCGCTACTTTTGATGTGGCTGACAGTGAGTGGGTCAATTGCTTTTTTGAGAAGTATGCACCCTTTGATGCTATCGCGCATTTGTCAGGGCAGGTAGCAATGACGACTTCTATGGCAGATCCGCGCCGAGACTTTCTAACGAATACTGTTGGGACTTTTAATCTGTTAGAGGCAACACGCCTTTATTCGCCCGATGCTGTATTCGTTTATTCAAGTACAAATAAAGTTTATGGAGAAATGCAACAAATAAGCCTGAGCGAGACTGAGACTCGCTATGTTGCAGTTGATTTCCCAAATGGATTTGAGGAAAATTTTCCTCTGGATTTCTCTAGTCCCTATGGTTGTTCTAAAGGAGCCGCCGATCAATATGTCCGCGATTGGCATCGAAACTTTGGTCTAAACACGATTGTATTTAGACATTCCTCAATTTATGGTGGTCGCCAGTTCTCGACGTTCGATCAGGGTTGGATCGGTTGGTTTTGCTTGAATGCTCTTGAGCAAAAGAAAACTTTGGAGAGTGGGGCAAAAGTAAAGCCTTTCACAATTGCAGGGAATGGAAAACAAGTGAGAGATGTGCTATACGCAAGTGATTTAATTAATCTCTATAATTCGGCTTTTGAGAATGGGCGGTCTTGTAGTGGCTCAATTTTTAACATTGGTGGAGGGATAAGCAACAGTCTTTCTTTGTTGGAGTTATTCAAATACTTAGAAGAAGTTTTAGAGATTAATCTCAGTTTTGATCAGTTGTTGCCCAGACATTCAGATCAGAAGATTTTTGTTGCAAATATTGATTTGGCAAAACATAAGTTAGATTGGACTCCTCAAGTCTCATATCGACAAGGCGTAAGTAAACAACTAGATTGGGTGTCTAAACAAACCAACATTTAGTGTTTCCAAGCTTGTACAATCAATACATTGCAATTGATGCATATTTACAACAACTTGAAAAACAAAAAGATCCAGTGCCTACCCAACTGAGAGAAACTAAAATTTCAGGATGCTATGAATTAACGCTCAAGGTTTTTACAGATGTTCGCGGAACCTTTGTGAAAACATTTCATGAAAATATTTTTCAAGATTATGGTTTAGATACCAACTTCACTGAAGAATATTACTCAAACTCTTACAACAATGTTTTACGCGGCTTACACTTTCAAACTCCGCCAAGGGATCACACAAAATTGGTTTATTGTGTTTTCGGCGAGGTAATGGATGTCGTGGTCGATCTGCGAGTTGGTTCTCCAACCTATGGCAAATTTGAAACCTTCACCCTGAACTCCGAAAAAGCTAATTTAGTTTATGTACCGCGTGGGTTAGCGCATGGCTTTTATGTTACTAGCGATTTAGCGATCATGATGTACAAGGTTTCTACGGTATATTCTCCAGAGAATGATGCAGGGTTGCTGTGGAATTCTATTGGTATACCTTGGAAGAGCGAAAACCCGATTATGTCTCAGCGCGATCGCGAGTTTGTTAAATTTGCCGACTTTGAGAGTCCATTTGTATTTTAGTCCTAACCCCTAATCAGAAATTATGCCGAATAAAACTGTTGTTATTTCAGGTGCAAATGGATATTTTGGAGGAATTGCCAGCCAATACTTCCAAGAGCAAGGGTGGTCTGTTCTAAAAGCTACTCGTCAAACAGGCGCTGATATTTACTGTGACTTAGATCATCCAGAACAGCTTTCTACAACAAAAACAGATTACCATGCTGACGTTTTTATTCACGCTGCCGCTGCCCATGAGGTAACTTGTCGTGAACAACCTTACCGTAGTATTTTTTACAATGTCGCAGGCACAAAAGCTGCATTAGATTTTTGTGTTCTAAATAATATTCAACATTTTGTCTATCTTTCAACTTTTCATGTGTTTGGAAATCCACAAGGAATAATTGATGAATCTACTGTGCCATGTCCATTAAATGATTATGGGCTGAGTCATTTACAAGCTGAACAATATGTACAAATGTACAATAAGGCTAAAAAAGTCAAGGGTTTGGTAGTAAGACCCAGTAATTTTTTTGGCATTCCTGCTAATCTTCAAGCTTGCGATCGCTGGAGTCTTATACCTTTAGCTTTTTGTCGAGAAGCGGTAGAAACCAACAAAATTATCCTGAAAACTGCTGGGTTACAAGAACGAAACTTTGTTTCTGTCCAAGATATTTGTGAAGCAATTGAAAAAGCCGTAGATGTCGAAGACTTAGAAACACTTCACGTCTTTGGTCAAGATACTCTTTCGGTAAAAGGGTTGGCTGAATTAGTCCAAACTGTTATGAGAGATGAGTTGGGAAAAGATATATCCATCAAATCCCCCCCCATTTCTCATGTTCAAAGTCCTCAGGACATTACCTCCTTTACTTACACAAGTTTGTATTTGCATAAATTAATGCAATCAAAAGATAAAACCAAAGACTTTATCGCTACTCTATGCGTTACACTGTCTCGTCTAAATTTGAGTGGTTGCCGTAGCGGGCAGACTCGAAAACTCAGTGTTGATGCTTGATGAAAATATTTTATCTAATGTGTTGATTCTGTGATCAGCCAAAAAGGTGATGACATTGAGATATTGATAGCCGACAATTGTTCATCAGATGATAGTTGGTCAATAATTGAGAGCTACAATGACACCCGCATCAAAGCATGGAGACATGAAGAAAATA
>JBIKYX010000135.1:0-9545 GCA_044355035.1 Pseudanabaena sp.
TAATTGGCGCGATCGGTTTAGTCATCGATCGCCTATTTGGACTGCTGCAACATTGGGTTTCATTTGGGAGAGAAGTATGATCGTGTCTTCTATGGAAAAAGCATCTGCAAATATGGCAACTCAGCAAACACAGATTTCCATCTGCGATGTTTCAATGGTTTATCGTGGCAGAAGTGGCTTGATCAATAAGCTCACTCACCGTACTTCTAAAGATTATGTCGCTTTAGCAAATATTAGTTTTGACATTGCACCTAATACCTTTGTCTCGATCATTGGTCCCTCTGGCTGTGGTAAATCCACACTTCTTAATCTGATTGCAGGTTTAACTAGTCCCTCCAGTGGTGCGATTTTAATCAATGGTGAAGAAGTTTATGCCCCAGGTCCCGATCGCGGAGTAGTTTTTCAAAACTATGCACTGATGCCTTGGTTGACGGTTGCCGAGAACTTACACTTTGCGATCGAGACGGTTTATCCTAAAATGTCTCTCGCCGATCGCAAAAGTCGGGTCTATGAATATATTGAACTAGTTGGTTTAAGAGGAGCTGAGAAAAAGCATCCCCATGAGCTATCTGGTGGGATGAAACAAAGGGTTGGTATTGCTCGCGCCCTTGCGATCGATCCCCAAATCCTATTAATGGATGAACCCTTTGGCGCACTTGACGCGCTCACTCGTGGCTTCCTCCAAGATGAAGTTGCCCGTATTTGGGAACAGAAACGTAAAACTGTGGTGATGATTACCCATAGTATCGAGGAAGCCTTGCTGCTCTCTGATAAAATCGTGATGATGAAGCGTGGACCCGCCGCAGGAATTGATGAAATCCTTGATGTGCCTTTCCCTCGTCCGCGATCGCGTGAAAATCTCGACCAACAATCGGGATATCATGATCTCAAAGCGGAAATGGAAGAGCATCTCATGCGTGAAACTCGTGCTGTTGAAGCCGCCAGAATATAACGAAATATAACGAAAAAAATTTTGCTTTGCAAAATTTTTTTCACGCCCAATACAAAATACCTAGAAATACCAAAAACATTATGACAGTTGAATTTCCATCTTTTACTCCAACTTTATTAGCCGCCAAAAAAGCCAAAGGCTTAACTTTTGTTGACCTCGAAAAACTATTAGGTCAAGATGAAGTTTGGATTGCTTCTCTTTTTTATGGTCAAAATAGCGCCAGTGTGGAACAAGCTACAAAACTCGCTGAAGCGCTAGGACTAGGTGAAGATATAATCACGGCTTTGAGTTCCTATCCTAGCAAAGGTTTGGGACCAGTAGTACCCACCGATCCATTGATTTACCGCTTCTATGAAATCATGCAGGTCTATGGCTATCCCATGAAGGAAATTATCCATGAGAAATTTGGTGATGGCATTATGAGTGCGATCGATTTCACCCTCGATATCGACAAAGTGGAAGATCCCAAAGGCGATCGCGTCAAAGTCACGATGAACGGCAAGTTTCTTGCCTACAAAAAGTGGTAACATTTTTCCCGAAAATGTAAATGCAATGTAGTAAGGGCAATTCATGAATTGCCCTTACCTGCCTTACCTGTTAATCGCTATGCCTAATATGCAAATCAGTTAGTTTATGGCAAATCTCAAACGTACTCGCGAAGATATTCTCACCTCGGCGATCGATCTTGTCCATCGTCAGGGTTTGCAATCGACTGGCTTAAAGGAGTTGTTTGCCGCTACTCAAGCTTCGTCAGGCAGTTTCTATAACTACTTCCAATCAAAGGATGAATTTGCCCATGCGTTGATTGATTTCCAGTGGCACAAAATCAGAGAAAATGCCTTTCTGTCAGCTTCTCAAGTTACCAATGATCCGATTCAGCGACTCATATTGACAATTGATAAAATCGAAGAAAAACATCTTGCTGAAATTAACTGTGCTGGATGTTTATTGGGGAACTTAATTGTCGATTTAGCCGAACATAACGAAACCTTTCGTACGCATCTCCAACAGGTTTTTGATGAATGGCAAGCCTTGTTTGCTCAAATGTTGCGGGATGGGAAAGAGCAATTAAGCGATCGCACTGATCCAGATTTACTAGCAGAACAAATTTTGACCATGCTAGAAGGAGTGCTATTAATTGCCCGACTGTACGATCAGCCTGAACGCCTCAAACGTGGATTTGCAAGCATTCGGCAACTGATTAAAGATGCGCTGATTTAAAACCGCTTATTCTTGAGTGGGATGAGATTATGACAAAAAATGATAAGGCGGCAAAGCACCGCTCCAAGAGATCTGCCAATGGGAATGTTGTTCTTGCCACGATCGCAATCCATCTTGTAAAGACTCAACCTGCGATCGCGGTAGTAATGCATAAACCCGCACATCTTCAGAGCCTTGAGTTTCCACATGTTCAAATTCGGGTTGATAGAGTTCCAAACTATCCGTAATCACCTGACGATATTCGAGAACTTCCTGTTGTAACTGCGATCGCCATTGTTCCTGTTGTAAATATTGCGATCGCTTTGCCAAGAGATAATCTCTGCCCTTAAGTTGTGTTCCCGTATCAGTTTTAGGCGCGATCGCCGATCCTGTAATCAAAAATTCCGCATAACCATCTAACCGCTCTAAACGCGCTAATAGTCTTTCTCCTTCTGTTTGTAAATAAGTTTCCAAAGCACTAACGGAAACAAAAGCCGTGCCAAATCGCAGAGGTAAAACCGTACATTGATTAAACAATTCACAAATGAGGCGATCGTGCTGAACGATGACCTGCATTAAGGCTTGCTCTGGTAAAAGCTTTAAGGCTTCGATATCAATGTCTGGCTCAATCGCCGCAATCAGGCGATCGGATTGCCAATATTCAATCGGCTTACCCGTAATCCCCAACGGGCGATCGGCTGGCATCGGTGCAAGGAAAATCGCAAAAGTATATAGCATTTATCTTCTCAACTTAACCTGTTTCGGAACCTTAATGTCATGAGTCTTGTGGAAGTCGTCTTGAACTTTCGCCGTCAAACTCTTAGAAACACGCTTCACGATAAAACCAAGAACACTATCACCTGTTTTTTGGAGCATATCCTGCGATAGGCGCTGAATAAATTGCGGAAATTGCAAAAATACAGTCAGATGTAAATCCCACTCAATACAAGTCATCACGCCCCTTTGTCCCGCTAGATCTCCAGCTACATCTATCGATTTCTCCTCTAATCGCATCTCCGCCTGAAAATCCACCTCATATCCCTGTGGCACTTGCTCAGGAATAGGAATCGTAGTAATCCGATAGACAGAGTTGGCATCAGGCGGTAACAAATTCAGCCCCACCCTTGCATCAACCTGAAAACCCATCGCCCCCACCTTGCCTACACCCATCGCATAACCCGTTTCGCCAATCGGATCGGCTTTAAAAGGATGAGCGCAGCGCCGAAACCATCCCTGATGAGCATCGAGATATTTCATCACGGTCTGCTGATCGCCAAACAAGTCCATGTAGCCAACATAATGATTACGAAAAGCATTAGTCAATTCACTATTTGGCTTGAGATCCTGCTTCTGCTCATTTGTCCCCACGACTAAATCTAGCTGTTCAGAATCTTGAAGATTTTCTTGTGGATTATCATCACCACCATATTCTGAAAGCATTGCCGCTTCCTGTTCAGAAGTCAACAAAAAATCTGACTCATTATCTCCCATTGATTCTTGCTGCATGGTAAATATCCTAAAACGGCTAATCTTGTGAGTTGTTACAGCGCTTGGCGCTGACTTAAAACTGAGAAAAATTTGTAAAGGCAACGCTTTGCGCTACTTTCATAAATCTTTCTGTACTACTTATAGACTCAGTAGGCTGTATTTCAATCATAATAGGTTTAGAAGTTAGATTAGTAAAAGCCTATGACATCTCGTACAGCCGTAATCGATGCCGTCGAAAAGCTCAACTATCGAGTCACGATAGGCGATGTAGCGGCGCAGTCTGGACTTGATCTGAATACAGCACAGCGTGAAGTATTAGCGATCGCCTCAGAAACGGGCGGTAATATCCAAGTTGCCGAATCGGGTGAAATCGCCTATAAATTTGCGCCCAATTTTCGCCAAGTCCTTGTCAGTCGCTCATTTTGGCTACAGGTCAAGGAAAATCTTAAGGGCGTTTGGAAATGGGTATTTCTAGGAATTCGCTTTTCCTTTGGGATTTTATTAATCGTGTCGATCTCGATCGTGGTGATCGGCATTATTGCCGCGACGATCGCCTTAAATCAAAGTCGTAGTGATGACGATCGCGATGATCGCCGTAGCGATCGCGGTGGTGGTGGCGGCTTTATTTTCTTGGGCGGCTGGGGCAACCCCTTTGGCAATCCGTTCATCATGTTCGATCGTGATTATTACGAACCGCAACGGTTGCGGGAACGTGATCCCAATGACATGAACTTTTTCGAGAGCGTCTTTTCATTTTTGTTTGGTGATGGCGATCCCAATGCTAATCTCGAAGAACGACGTTGGCGCGAAATCGCCACGATGATCCGCAGTAACAATGGCGTGGTCATTGCCGAACAAATTGCCCCCTATCTCGATGAAACTAGCCGCCTTGAGAATGACGAATATTTTGTAATTCCCGTACTGTCGAAATTTAACGGCTTCCCCGAAGTGAGCGAAGCAGGAACTCTCGCCTATAAGTTCCCTGAATTACAAAAAGTCGCCTCTGAGCGCAAATCTCAATCCAAAAGTAATTATCTCCAAGAAAAGATATGGAAATTTAGTCAAGCTCCCCAAGGCAAGATTGCCTTAGCGATCGGTTTAGGTATTTTCTATCTAGTCGCCTCGCTCTACCTCGGTAGTTTGATCGGCGATCCTCGACTTGCTAAGTCCCTTGTCGGCTTCTTAGGTTTCATCAAAGCCGCTTATGGATTTTTATTGGGTTACGCCGTGCTATTCCTGTCTACACCTTTGGTGCGCTATTTTGTTTTGCAATATCTGAATGGCGGTATCCGCGATCGCAATCAACAGCGTGCATCTCGCGCCGAAGCACTAAAAAATCCATCATCGACTCTGCGCGAAAAGTTGGCTTTTGCAAGCATGTTTGCGATGAAACAAGAAGCGATCGATCAAAATAATCTTGCCTACACCACCGAGCAGGATTTGGCAGATCAGGAATATGCCAAGATGCTGAAGGAGAAAAAAGGGCTATGAACATGGAAAGCGGCGATCGCTGACTAGATCAAGAATAAGTTGACAAGGCGCGGCAAAGCCGTGCCTTATGGAAGGGGTGAGATGCGTGACTTGGAATAGAGTATTAACTTTCTGTTGATGGAGTAATCTTTTGTGGTGTAGGAATTAGATAAGCGACCACCGCACCACCTACAAAACCAGCCACATTACGGACAATAGGAACCCATTCGCTTGTCCTTGTCACAACAGGTCCCAAGCCGAACGAGATAAACAACATCCCCCAAAGTGGGGTAAAAATTAGCGCCCATTTCCAAGCAAAAATTTCGCCATCTTTGCGAGGATGTCCTGCAAATCCAAAGATGATACCGCCAACAATGGAAGTAATTAAGGTAAGAACCCATTGCTCCTGTGGAATACCAGGTACGACCGCGCAACCATCCCGATCTAGGCAGGTAACGATCGCATCAATGGAAGACAAAATCGACTGATTGTAGCCTTGATCACGCACATAGAACTGATTGCCATAGCGAGATTGCAATTCAATCCAAAACCCGCGAGATAGCAAAGGGTAAATCGAGTCACCGACACTAAAGTTAAGTAAATTCCGTCCTCTAGCATCGGCAACCAACATCACACTCTGATCATCTAGTCCCCAAAAATCTTTGACGGCTCTCCCTGGGGTGCGATCAACTTGAGTTAGTACGCGCAATTTCCATCCTGTCGTCTCTTCAAATTTAGTAAGTTTTTGATCGAGCGCTAATTCTTCCGAGTCAGTCAGAAAACGCCCTAAATCGATAACATTGGTATATTTTTCGGGCAGTAATTCTGGCGCGTCAAAGGCATAGGCGGCAGGAATATTTGTACAGGCGATCGCTAAAGGTAGAATTAAAGCTATCGCTAGGGCTATTAATTGACGAAATTTATCCTTTAGGCGGCTGATTAATTGGCTATTCATGAAGTTTTATGGGTAAGTTTTTAATAATTTTTATGTTAAAAGCAGTCTTAATATTTCTTAATATCTTAGCAGTATATAGTTAAATTACTCCTTCTAAGTATTATTTCTCATGGCAAGCCCGATTCAGTGGTATCCAGGTCATATCGCCAAAGCCGAAAAGCAGTTGTTAGAACAACTAAAATTGGTGGATGTGGTCATTGAAGTGCGTGATTCGCGCATTTTGATGTCTAGTAAACACCCAAAGATAGAAAAATGGGTTGAAGGAAAGTCTCACATTTTGGTCTGTAATCGCATTGATGCCATTTCTTCAACTGTGCGATCGCAATGGACAAGATGGTTTACCGAGCAGGATCGCATGGCTTTTTTTACTGATGCTCAGGCGGGTAAAGGCATGGTGGACTTACTTAAGGCGGCGCAGGTGGCTGGGGAGAAGGTGAACGAACGGCGGCATGGACGCGGAATGTTACCCCGCCCTGTGCGAGCGGTGGTGGTGGGTTTCCCAAATGTGGGTAAGTCGGCGCTGATTAATCGATTGCTGAAGAAAAAGGTGGTGGCTAGTGCGAATAAACCTGGGGTGACACGCCAGTTACGCTGGATCAGGATTTCCGATGAGATTGAATTGTTAGATACCCCTGGGGTAATCCCGCCCTTGCTGCACGATCAGGATGCAGCGCTGAAGTTGGCGATCTGTGATGATATCGGACAGGCTGCCTATGACAACGTATTAGTGGCGGCGGAAGCTGTGGATTTGTTAATGCGATTAAATGTGAAATTGGGTAGCCGTTATATTGTCGATCCCGCAACCGTAACTTCAGGGATTGAATATATTCACGAAGTCGCGGCTTTAAATAAATTTCAAGGTGATCTCGATAAAGTAGCGCGGTTGATTTTATATGATTTTCGCAAAGGTAAGCTAGGGGCGATCGCCTTGGAGTTACCGCCAGTTTAAGCTTGATTAAAAGTAGCCCTGTAATAAATTACGGGCTGAAAGCTTAAACCCGTTGAAACGGGTTGATTAGAAGAAATTTTTAGTCTGCTTTAGCTGACTTGAGCTTTGAGCCAAGAACTTGAGTTCTTGGGTGCTTTAAAAGTCTACTTCTGCAACCGCCTTAGTTCATCTTGCAGGGATTGCACTTTGTTTTTAAGGTCGTCCACATCTCCCTGTTGTGGCGAATCGTTTTCTTCATCGTCGATCGCGATCGTGCGTGGGGCATCCTTGCTGCTGGGATTTGGAGAGCTTTCACCGATAGGCTTTTGGGAATTACGCACCATATCATCAACAAATTTCTTGGCTTCGTCAGAGGTCATTTCACCACGTTCGACTAGTTCATCAGCGAGTTTACTAGCTTGAGTCCGCAGTTCGCCAAGGGTTTCGCCAGCCTTTTCCCCCGCGACAGTCGCCAAGCCTAAACCCAGATAAAATGCTTTTTGGACGATGCCACCAAATGGATTCATGACGATTACTCCTAAGTTAATACCTATTTAATTATAAGCAATTGCTTCCATCTATTTGATTCGTATCAATTGGCGCACTTTATCAAGAAAAAGATTTGTAATATTGGACATAAAAGCAATGTGTTTGCTGATACAAAATCACTCTGAACAAAATTAGAAATTTAGGCGTGAAAAGTTATTGACAAAAAATACGGCTATGCAGTAAATTTAGACAATAAGCATAATTCTATCATATCTGCAATAAAATTATGAGTTCTGTCGCTGCACGCGGCTTGACAGTCGTTAGTAGTTGAAAATGCAGTAGGCGAACTTGTAAAATCAGGAGCACTATGCGCGATCACTCGGAACTTGATGCAGTAAAAATTGAAGTTTTAAATCTGCTGATCGTTTACTATACCTATCGGCGGACGATGTACACCTATTCTCCCAACGCGGGAACACGGTTTGATATGCACTCTTGGTTCACTTATTTACGAGTGATGGAGCATGACTTGACTATGAGATTGTGCCGTTTGGATGAAAAAGGTAGCGGTATTCACTCTTTTCGAGAATCTCTCAAATCCGTAAGAAACCAAATTACTCAAGCTGATTTGAAGGTTATAGACCAGAAACTTACAGAATATCGTAATTTGATTAACCCGCTCAAAGTGAATCGGAGAAATTATTACTTGGCACATCTTCATGCTGGAGCAAAAGAACCGATTGATCCCCAAGGTGGTTTTGCGGAATCTATTGCGGCGGCTGTTGAGTTTGCAGATTTACTTACAGGAGCACCAGTTACCTATACTTTGAGTGTCGGCTCACAAGAGCCGAAGGTTGACCTTCGCGAATTATTAAGCCATTCTTTCAAGGAGATAGTGCGGTGATTGAAACGTCTAAACAGCGACAGAACAAGGTGCTGCACTCGACCGCCTACAGCCTGCGCTTTGGTCGTTCCTCCCGTCGCTTCGGCTTCTGGTGGCGTGTGAGTTTGGTCGTTTACTCAAGCGCGAAGTCCGTTGAAGTGTCTAGCTTCTAGCCAAGATTGAGCAAGCAAAAATCTACGACTTTGATGATAAGTTCCGAGAAGTTGTTGGCGATCACAAAGCCAAGTAATTGATAAGCGATGGCTTACTCCTCAATTAAGTGCGATCTCCGATCTTGTAGGATGCGTGAACGAAGTGTAACGAACCTTATTTTGCTTGAATTTGAGATGTTTTATACAGTACTGTTAAATAGTTCATTTTCAGTAAAATCACTTAATGACAGACTCTTTACAACCTCAATTTGCTGAAGTACTCACCCTCATCAAAACTGCTCAGCAAAAGGTCATCACTACTGCCAACTAAGAACAGATCAAACTGTACTGAAGCATCGATAAATACATCTGCGAATCGTGTCGGGTGCGTTAATGAAATGTAACGCACTTTATTTTTGATTTAGCAAAGCCAATCTATTCGGAACATTTTCTAATCGGTTATAATGCCCATACGAAGCAGCGATCAAAGAAAATCCAAAATCATGGCAATTCGTCAACCCCGCTACAGCAAAGAAGAATTTGCCCAACGAGGCGATCTTATTTATCAAAATCAAATTCGTCCACAAGTCGAAGCAGGTAATCATGGCAAAATAGTTGCCATTGACATTGAAACTGGAGATTTTGAAGTAGCCAATTCAACCATGTTAGCTGTTGATAAACTTTATGAACGAAAACCCGATGCTCAACCTTGGGTTATTCGCATCGGACATAGAGCCGTCTTCCGTTTTGGCAGTCGCACTCTGAGAAAGCCCGTATGATGTTCGGTTTTGTCAATAATGATTGTGAAGCAATTATCAAAGTTGCAGTTGGTCGTATTGGTTCACCCAAGATAGCTGTTGATGCTGTCATTGATACAGGATTCACTAGCTTTTTGTCTTTGGGAATAAAAAATAAATAACTTATGCGTTTTGAGGAATGGCTCTATAGTTCCATTTAGGAAGATATTCATCAAAAATAATCGGTAGATTTTCCTTGAATCCATCCATAACCTGTCTACCCTTGTCATA